>DASSOG010000053.1:0-72116 GCA_035700805.1 Gemmatimonadaceae bacterium
TTGCAGTCCGGACTCGGCGGCGTACGTGAGGTCGCGCTGGTGTTCCGTGGCCTTGGCCAGCAACGACGCGTTGGACGACAGGATGATGGCGGCGGTAGCCAGCGCCCCGATGACCAGGGTGAAGATCAACGCGACGCCGAGGGCAAAGCCGTTGCGTGACGTGGCGGCGCGGCGGGGTAGTCCGCTTGCGGTGGGCCGGGTACGCAGTCCGTTCATGGCACGATCACCGTACCGGTGGCGGTCACCGACGAGGTGGCTGGTGTGCAATCCTGCGAGGCCACACCGTACACCCACGCGTCCCCGTGCGTTACGGCGTTATCAGTGAAGGAATAGCTGGAGGCGCCTGCGGGCACCGCGCTGTACGGTTGGGTGAATGTGGTGGCGGAACTCGGGCGTCGGTAGATGATGTACCGATAGATGTCGTTCTCGCCGGCCCCGTCGTCGGCGGAGGGCAGCCAGCTGACCTTCACCCAGGGCGACGTGGCACCGGCCAGCGATGTGGTGGTGGTGGGTGTGACCGGCGATGGCTCCTGGCCGCAACTGCTGCGCGGATCGAGCCCCGCGTTCAACAGGTTGATCGTCGTCACCAGTGGGCGGAGCACGTCGCCACCGCGCGGGTCGTGGTACACGGCCTTGAGCGTCACGCGCACGGCGCGGATGCTGTCAATGAGCGCATAGCTCCCAGTATCGCCCGGTGAGCCGTGGGCAGCGGCATAATGGTAGGTGGGCAGGGAGGCGTTGGGCACGGGTGCCAGCGTATCGGCGGCCGTGACCCGAAAGTACTGGAATACGGTGTCGCCTGGCGAATACTTGATGCCGCGGGCCACCGCGCGAGGCGTCGTGGCGTTCACGCGCCTGAACAGGATGTATTCGGTGCTGAGTGTGCTCGTGGAATCCTTGGACAGGTAATACGAGATTGTCTCAGCGCCGCCCAGCAGTCCACTTGCCTGATGGTACGAGCTGTCGGGGTAGGTGAACGACGAGTTGGGAAGCGTGATGGCATTGCTGGCGAGCATCGCCGATGTCGCGCTGCTGTCGGCGCTGGCGTCGTGGTACACCGCAAACGGGTCGGCCGCCGCGCGGGAGATCAGGTCCACATTGAAGGTGATGGCCGTGTTCGACGCCTGCACCAGGATTGGCTGGGCGGGCGTGGCGCCGGTGCCTGCCACGCGCAGGTCGCGGTCGATGCTGGTGAGGCCGAAGCGCGCGTTGGCCAGCGCCTCGAGGCTTCCCGACTGCTTGGCCAAAAGCGACGAGCTTTGCCGGAACGTCTGCACCGCGATGGCCACGATGATCATCATGATGAACAGCGACACCAGCAGCTCCAGCAGGGTGAACCCCTGGCGCGGCCGCCCGGAACTGATGGTCACGTCAGAAGGCCGCAATGATCGTGGTCTTCCGCACAGTGTCCGGCATGGCCGGATTGGACACGAGCACCGTCACGATGCGGTAGTCCACGCTGTCGCTCACGCCTCCGCCCACATGCCGGATAATGGTCTTGCGCACATAGCCGGGATATCCGGGAACGGAGGCCTCGGTGCCTGCATAGCGCGTGTCGAGGCTCGCATAGGACAGCGCGCTCTTGATGGTCTCGATTCGATCAGTCGCCAACTCATTGGCCGTGCCCAGCGTCCTGGCGTCGGTTCCGGCATGCGCCATGTTGGACACGAACAGGGCGAGGCCAAGGAGCGCCATGCCCAGGACGAGCAGTGCGACAATGACCTCCACCAGGGTGAATGCATTCCGCGCACGCCTGCGGCGACGGCGCAGCTTCATCACGATCCTCCGGTCGACGGGACTCCGCGGCCGTCCGTCCGGTGGACAGGCTGCCGCCGGCAGGAAACTAGGGCGGAAGTCGTCCCTTGGCGATTGCGCCGGCGGCATTCCCTGTCGCTCTACGACGGGCTCAGCGGTTAATTTGTCCACAATCGCCATCACCACCTCTCCATATGCCGCTCATCAACTTCTCCGAACTGCCGGCCACGTCCCGTGTGTGGGTGTTTGCCTGTGAGCAGCCCCTGGCCGGCGAACAGGCCGCGCCAGTACTGGCCGCAGTGGACGCATACCTGACGCGCTGGAATGCCCACGGTGCCCCGCTGCGATCGGCCCGCGAATGGCGGCATGACCGGTTCCTCGTCGTCGGTATCGACCCCACGGCTGAACAGGCGTCCGGCTGTTCCATTGATGGCCTGTTCCGCACGCTCCGGGAGATTGGTGCGTCGGCCGGCACCCAGGTGCTGGCCGGTGGCCGCGTCTTTTACCGCGCACCCGACGCGACGGTCCGTGTCGCCACTCGCAAGGAATTTTCGGCGGCCGCGGCGCGCGGGGATGTGACCGCCGATACTCCAGTCTTCGACACCAGCGTCATTCTGGCCGAAGACTGGCGCACCGGGTTTGAGCGGCGGGCGGGCGACGCCTGGACCGCGGAGCTGCTGGCCGCTAACTGAGCCAGCGGTCCCGGTTCTCCTGCACAAACGCGTCGTCGGTCAGCTCGGGATGCGCGGCCCGCAGATGCGCAATGGCCCGCCGCTGGCCGGGCGAGAGGACTTCACGCGGATCCAGGCACCAGACACCGCGCATCAGGCCCTGCGTGCGCAGCACTTCGTGGATGCCCGGAATGCATCCTGCAAAGGCGTGAGACGCATCAAAGATCACGCCGTTGGCGGCGGTGAGGGTGGCGCCAAGGGCCAGCAGCGAAGCTGGCACTTGGCGCGTGGTGCGAACCGTCTTGACGGCCGCCAGGAGGTCCACCGCTCGCCTGGTCCACACGGCCCAGTGGCCGAGCAGGCCGCCATCCATCCAGCGGGTGGCCACGGTGCCGCCCACTGCGACCGGCACTGGCGTCATCAGGTCGGCGATGATGTTGTCGTCATTGCCGGTGTAGAGCGCCACGTCGTCGCGCCCCGATTCCAGGATGGCGTGCACGACGTCGAGCGTGGCATAGCGATTGAACGGCGCCACCTTCACGGCCCACAGGCCGGGCAGCTCGCAGAGATCGCGCCAGAACGCGGGTGACAGTACGCGCCCGCCAACAGCGGGTTGCAGGTAGAACGCAAAGAGCGGAAGTACCTCCGAGACCGCGCGGCAGTGCCGCACGAGCGCGCGGTCGTCCAGATGGTCCAGTCCGGCCAGGCTCACCAGCGCCAGGTCATATCCCAGCGTGCGCGCCACGTTCGCCTCGGCGCATGCTGCTTTCGTGGACCCAGTGACGCCGGCCACGAGCGCGAGGCGTCGGCTGGGCGGCGCCCACGCCCTGGCGGACTCGGCGGCCAGCTCCAGCACGGGGCGGTACAATCCATGTTCGCGAATGGCAAACTGGGTGGTGTGCACCCCCACGGCGAGTCCACCGGCCCCGGCGTCCACGTAATAACGGGTCAGGGCGCGCTGGTGCCGCTCGTCGAGCGTGCGGCGCGGCGTAAGCGCCAGGGGGTGCGCGGGGATGACCTGTCCCTCCCTTAGGCGGGCGCGCAGTTCGTCCATCAGAACGCTCCGTCGCGGACGTCGAAATGTGTTGGCTTGCCAAGCAGCGGCCTGCCGGCGCGTACCCAGTCGGCCACCCAGTCGAGCATGGTGTCGGTGGGTACCTCGGGCGCGCCGAGGGTCCGCGCCATGCGGTCCGAGTTGCTGAGCAAGGCGTCGGTAGCTTCGGTGCCGGCAAACCGAGGTTCGCGATCCAGCCGCCGGCCCAGCGCCAATGCAACTTCTCTTACAGAGAGGGCCTCGCGACCCGTGACGTTCAATACGAACGCGGGGGAGCCGGCGTGTGGCAGCAGCTCGAGCGCGGCGCGGTTGGCGTCGCCCTGCCAGATGACGTTTACCCGGGCCATGGCCAGGGAGATCGGCTCACCGTGCCAGACGCGCAACGCCAGGTCGGTCAGCACGCCGTAGCGGAGGGCGACGGCGTAGTTGAGGCGCATGACAGCCACGCGCGTGCCCGTGGCAGCGGCGTGCTCGAAGATGCGTTCGCGCGCCAGGCACGACCAGGCGTACTCGCCCACCGGAGCGGGCGCGTCGGTTTCGCGGGAGCCATCGCCGTCCGCGGGCGTGAGCGGGTAGACATTGCCGGTGGAGAACACCACGACGCGTGAGCCGGCGTAGCGGCGTGCACAGATTGCGGGCACAACGGCGTTCATCATCCAGGTGCGATCGGGCGTGTCGTGCGTCCCGAATTTCTGGCCTGCCATGAAGATCACGTTGGGCGCATCAGGCAGCTCAGCGACCCGGGCGGGGTCCAGCAGGTTGCACTGGACGGTGTGGACTCCGGCCTCCTGCAGCGAACGTTCGGCGTCCGCCGACGTGAAACGCGAGACCGCGATCACCCGGCGGACGCGCGCGCCGTCCGCCTGCCGAGCGGCGGCCAGGGTCATGCGCGCCAGCGTGGGTCCCATCTTGCCGCCCGCGCCGAGGACGATCACGTCACCTGGACAACGCGCGAGGGCCGCGACGGTGGCGGCGCGTGGCTCGGAGAGCAGCGCGTCGAGCGTTGACTCATCCGGGATGCCGCGTGGATGGTTCGCGGGCGCTGGCGACGGCGCAGCCATGTGGTGTCCGGTATCGGTGGGTGGTGCTACGCGGTACGGGCGGCGGCGGGTTGGGTCATGCGGGAGATAAAACGGGGCGGCGGAGATGACGTCAAGCGTGGGGCGGGCAGGGAACGGGAGTCCAGGTACGGGGCCTCCTGCCCTCGGCCACTGGCGCTGCCGTGTCGCGAGATGCCTCTTTAGCGTGGCGCGGGCACGGAGTCTGTCACGCGCTCGGCGGCGGCCACGCGGGTATGCCTTCGCGGATCCCCGCCCCGTGTGCGGTGCCATTTGTGGTTGTAGGGTTCATTCGTTCACCTTTTTCGTATCGTGAAATGTCAACTTCCCCAAAGTCCGTGAGCTTTCACCGCTGGGACGAAATGCCCCGCGAGACCGTCTCGCCCATGCTCGACCGCCGGCTCATTACGGGCGAGCGCATGATGCTGGCGCACGTGTACCTCAAGGAAGGGTGTGTGGTGCCCCGGCACCGGCACGACAACGAGCAGTTCACCTACATCCTGGAAGGGGCGCTTCGGTTCTGGATCGGGGAGGACGAAAAGGAGGAGGTTGTCGTTCGCGCGGGCGAGGTGCTGCACATCCCATCCAACGTGTGGCACAAGGCGGAAGCGCTCAAGGACACCTTGGACGTGGACATCTTCAGCCCGCCGCGTGAGGACTGGCTGGACAAGACCGACGCCTACCTGCGGCGCTGACGATGGATCTGGGACTCAAGGGTCGCTCGGCCATCGTGTGTGCCGCCAGCAGCGGCCTGGGGTACGCCACGGCGCACGAGTTGGCCGCTGAAGGTGCGAACGTGGTGATTTGCGCGCGCGGCGCCGAACGGCTGGAGCGCGCGCGTCGGGCGATCGTCGCCGAGACCGGGGGGAAGGTCCACGCCGTAGCCGCAGACCTGGCGACCACGACCGGCATTGAGTCCGTGGTGGAGGCGGCCAGGCGCGAGTTCGGCCAGGTGGACATCCTGGTGAACAACACCGGTGGCCCGCCCAGCGGGCCCTTCGAAAACTTGCCGTGGGAACTCTGGCAGCAGCAGGTGGACAGTCTCCTGCGGGCCACCGTGGAGATGACGCGTCAGGTGCTGCCAGATATGAGAAAACGGCAATGGGGTCGAGTGCTCAACGTGACGTCCATCACCGTCAAGCAGCCGGTGGATGGCCTGATGCTGTCCAATGCGCTGCGGGCCGGGATCACAGGCTTTGCGCGCACACTGGCCACGGAGGTCGCACGGGACGGCGTGACCGTGAACTGCATCCTACCGGGCTTCACGCGCACCGAGCGGGTGGAGCGGTTGCACGCCGCGACGGCGGAGCGGGAGGGGGTTTCGGTGGCGGAGGTTGGCGCGCGAACCGAGGCGCAGATCCCCATGGGGCGCATTGGCGAGCCCCGGGAGTTCGGCGCGCTGGCCGCGTTTCTCGTGTCGGAGCGGGCGAGCTACATCACAGGGCAGTCCGTGGCGGCGGATGGGGGGTGGATCCGGGGGTTGTACTGAGGGCGATCAGCGCCCTGGCGTGAGCCGTGGTGTCCATCGTTCAGCCGGTCACCGTGCCGTCTTCCTGAATCGCTGCGTCGCCGCGCCCAGCACCCCGACTCCGATCAGGAACAGCACCAGCACCTGCGGCCACAGGATCTGCCAGCCCGCGCCGCGCAGGAATACGCCGCGCACGATCTCCAGGAAGTAGCGGAGTGGGTTCAGGTAGGTGAGGTACTGCAGCGACTCGGGCATGTTCGCGATGGGGAACAGGAACCCCGACAGCAGGATGGCCGGCAGGAAGAAGAAGAACATGGACATGAACGCTTCCTGCTGCGTGGCCGATATGGTGGAGATGAACAGCCCCACCCCGAGGCCGCTGAGGATGAACACCAGGCTGGCCGCGGGCAGGAAGAGCGCGCTTCCACGAAATGGAATGTGGAACCAGAGGAGCGAGATCACCGTGACGAGGATAAGGTCCACGAAGGCCACGAACACCGGTGGCACGGTCTTCCCGATGACCAGTTCCAGTGGCTTGAGGGGGCTCACCATCAACTGCTCAAGGGTGCCGAGCTCGCGCTCGCGTACCACCGCCAGCGACGTCAGCAGCAACGTCATCATGAGCACGATGGTCCCGATCACGGCAGGCACGTTGTACACTCGGCTCACGAGCCCGGGGTTGTACCACGCACGCGCGCGAAAATCCACGCCAGGACGTGTGGGACTCGCGGATCCTGCGACGTTCCCCGGCGGCGCGCGCCCGGAGGCGGTTCCCCCACTTCCTGGTCCGCGCCCTGAACTGTGCGCCGCGCCCCACTGCGAGATGATCCGCCCGGCGTAGCCCAGCAGGACGTTGGCGGTATTCGCCGTGGTGCCGTCCACCAGGAACTGCACGCTCGTCGGCCGGCCGGCTGACAGGTCGGCGGCGAACTTGCGGGGAATCTCCAGCGTGGCCAAGGCGTCGCCATGATCCAGGGCGCGCACGAGCTCCGACGTTCGTTCGGCATGCGCCGCGACCACGAAATAGCCGGAAGAGGTCATCGCGTCCACGAGCGCGCGGGACTGGGCGGAGTTGTCCCGGTCCAGCACCATCAATCGCGCATTGCGGACGTCGGTGTTCACCGCGTACCCAAAGATTATGAGTTGCACGATGGGCGCCACGAACAGCAGGCGCCGTGCGCGCGGATCGCGGAACATCTGCCGGAACTCCTTGCGCAACAGCTCGCGCACGCGGTGCCAATTGAGGAGGGCACTCATGCGATTTCCTTGCGGAACGCGCGCGCCGCCAGCCCCACGCCCACGACGGCATACACCACCATCGCCAGCCCCTGCACCCAGAGCACTTCCACCCCTACACCTTTCAGGAACACCCCGCGCAGCACCACCACGAAGTAGCGCGCCGGCACCGCGAGGGAAATCCACTGGAGGGCCTTCGGCATGGCGGCGATGTCAAAGATCAGCCCCGAGAGCAGCAGCGAGGGCAGGTAGGTGACGATCATCGCCACCTGCGTGGCGAGGAGCTGCGAACGCAATGCGGCGCTGATGAAGATGCCGAGCCCAAGCGACCCTACCAGGAAGAGCACGGCCATGGCGGCCAGCAGCGGCACGCTTCCGCGGAAGGGCACGCGGAACAGGAACACGCCAATGAGCACGGCCGCGGTTACGTCAATGAAGCCGATCCCCAGGTACGGCAGCAGCTTGCCCGCGATCACCTCCAGGCGCAGCACGGGAGTGGCCGTGAGCTGTTCCATGGTGCCGCGTTCCCACTCGCGCGCCACGGTGAGCGAGGTGAGCATGGCGCCGATGATCATCATGATCACCGCCACGAGCCCCGGCACGATCATGTTCACGCTGACCAGCGCTTCGTTGTACCAGGCTCGGCTCTCCACCGCCACCGGCGGTGGGATGTTCGTGGCGCCAAGCACCACGCGCGACGAAAATGCGGCGGCGATGGCCTGGGCGTAGTTGATGGCGATGGCCGCCGTGTTGGCGTCGGCCCCATCCACGATGGCCTGCACGGGCGCCGGCTTGCGCGAGACGAGGTTGCGCTGGAATCCGGGCGGGATCACCAGCACCATGCGGACCGCCGCCCGATCCATCAGCGGGGCGATCCCGGCCTCGCTCGCGAGGTACCCGGTGACCTCGAACCGTCCCGCCGCCTCGAAGGCCGACACCAGCGCCCGGCTCTGCATCGAGTTGTCCTGATCCAGCACGGCAAGCGGGACGTCGCGCAGGTCGAAGCTGATGATGTAGCCGAAGAACACGATCATCGCGGCGGGCACCACGAAGGCCATCGCAAGGCTGCGACGATCGCGACGCAACTGGAGCATCTCCTTGCGGGCGATTGCGAGCAGGCGCTGCAGGCTGAAGCGCACGCGTCAGCCCTCCACCGAGCCGCCGGCAGCGCGCACCAGCGAGACGAAGACGTCTTCCAGGGACGGGGGCACGGCGATCATGCGCGAGCAGCGCAGGCCGGACTGCTCCAGGAGGCGCGGTACGTCGCGTCGTGCCTCGGCTTCATCCTTCACCACGATATGCACCGCGCGGCCGAACATTCCGGCCTCGAGCACGCCGGGCGCCTGCTGCAGCGCCTGCACGACGGCTGGACCGTCGTCCACGATCAGCTCCAGGATCGGCTCGCGCATGGCCTGGCGCAGCGCGGCCGGGCGATCGAGCGCGATGAGCCGCCCCCGATTCATCAGTGCCAGCCGGTGGCAGTACTCGGCCTCTTCCATGTAGTGCGTGCTGACGAAGATGGTGGTGCCGCGTTCCGCCAGGTCATATATGAGGTCCCAGAAGCTGCGGCGCGAAATGGGGTCCACGCCGGAGGTGGGTTCGTCCAGGAACAGGATGGGCGGTTCGTGCAGCACGGCGCAGCCCAGGGCCAGTCGCTGCTTCCAGCCCAGCGGCAGCTCGGCGGTGATGTGCTGACGCTTGTCGGTGAGGCCGGCCATGCGCAGTACCCACGCCCGGCGTTCTTCGAGGCGGGACCCGGTCACCTCGTAGAGGCCGGCAAAGAACTCGATGTTCTCGTCCACGGTCAGGTCGCCGTAGAGCGAGAACAGTTGCGACATGTAGCCAATGCGCCGCTTGATCTGTTCAGCGTCGGTTCGCAGGTCGAAGCCGGCCACGCGTCCCTCGCCGGCGCTCGGAGCCAGCAACCCGGTCAACATCTTGATGGTAGTGGTCTTGCCGGCGCCGTTGGGGCCAAGGAAACCGAAGATCTCGCCCGTGGGCACCTGGAACGAGACCTGGTCCACCGCCGTGAATTCGCCGAAGGTGCGCGTCAGGCCGTGGACATCCACGGCAAGGCCGGCGCCCGTGTCACCACGTGAAGGCAGCGCCTGCGCGGCAAGACGACTATTACGATTGGTGAATTCTGTTGGTGGGGTCACGCCGGCACCGCGTCCGTTGGCGTTTCCGATACGCGCTGGATGAAGACATCCTCCAGCGACGGCTCCAGGTCCTGGACGTCGTGCACTTCGATACCGCCGGCAGCCAGCTGGGACGCCACGCCAGGCCAGTCGCGCGCCCTGTCCTCCAGCGACAGGTGGATGCTGTCGCCGAAGAGGGCTGCGTGGTGGACCGCGGGCATCCCGCGCAGCACCTGAACGGCCTTCCGCGCGTCGGACGTCCCGAATTCGAGCATGTGGCTCGCCAGCGCCTGCTGGAGAGCCGCGGGTGCGTCGAGCGCGACAATGCGGCCGTGGTCCAGCAGTGCTACATGATCGCACCGCTCCGCCTCATCCATGTACGCCGTGGATACGAGAACCGTCACGCCCTGCGCCACCATTTCGTGGAGAATGAGCCAGAGATCGCGGCGTGAGATGGGGTCCACGCCAAAGGTCGGTTCATCCAGCAGCAGGATCTCGGGCTGGTGAATCAGCGCGCAGCACAGCCCGAGCTTCTGCTTCATGCCACCGGAGAGCTGGCCCGCGAGTCGGCCCTCAAAACCGCCAAGGCCGGAAAATTCATACAGGCGCCTTAATCGAACCGCGCGCTCACCAGTGGGCACTCGATACAGGTCCGCATAGAAATCAATGTTCTCGCGCACCGTGAGGTCGGTGTACAAACCAAATCGCTGCGACATATACGCGATGTGGTGCTTCACTCCCTCGGGATCGCGCGCCACGCTCACGCCGCGCAGGGTCGCATCGCCGCCGGACGGACGGAGCACGCCGGCCAGCATGCGCAGCGTGGTGGTCTTGCCGGCCCCATCGGGACCGACCAGTCCGAAGAGCTCTCCGCGGCCAACGTCGAAGGACAGGCCGTCCACCGCCACCACGCTCCCGAATGTCCGGCGGAGATCGTGCAGCGAGATGGCCGGCGGCTCGGCGGTCACTGGCCGTTGCCCCCGAGCTTCACATCCGCTGGCATGCCAGGCTTGAGGTTGTTTCCCGAGTCTCCAGTGATGCGCACTTTCACGGCGTACACCAGGGTCACGCGCTCCTCGGTGGTCTGGACGTTGCGCGGCGTGAACTCCGCCTGGCTGGCGATGTACGACACGGTGCCGGGGTAGCTGCTGTCGGGATATGTGTCCGTGCTGATCGACGCGCGCTGGCCCAGCTTCACCGCGCCAATGCGATCCTCGCGCACGTAGATCCGCACCCAGCGGTCGCTGAGCTGCATGAGCGTCACCACCGGCATTCCGGCGCTTACGGTCTCCCCCGGCTCGCGATCACGTACCGCTACTACTCCGTCAAACGGTGCGACGATCACGCCATTGTCCATGCTGGCGGCTGCCTGATTCAGCGCCGCCTGGGCCTGCTGCACCACGGCGCGCTGGGCATCGATGCGTTCGGTACGGGGGCCGGCCTGCACCAGCCGCAACTGCTCTTCCGCATGCGTCTTTGCGCCATGCGCGACGTCGAGTGCCAGGCGGGCCTTGTCCAGCGTCTCGCGCGAGACCGCGCCGCCATCAAACAGTTTCGTGACACGGTCCAGGTCGCGCTGTGCGTTTGTCAGGCGCGCGGCGGCGGTGCTGTCGGCCACGCGGGCCTGCGCCAGCTCCTCCGGACGGGCACCGCGTTGCAACTCGGCCAGCCCCGCGCGCGCCGCCGCGAGCGCGGCGGTCGCCTGCGCCCGCCGAGCCGCCAGCTCGGTCCGGTCCAGCAGCGCGAGCGTGTCGCCGGCCTTCACGCGGTCGCCCTCGTGTGGCAGCACGGTGGCAATGCGCCCCGGCACCGCAAAGCCGAGGTCCGCGTCGGTGGCTTCCACCGTGCCGGACCACATGGTATTGGCCGCCGATGCATTGCGCGCGGCAAGGAACCAACTGGCGGCGCCGACGATGGCCAGCACGCCGATGATCGGGAGCACACGGGACTTGTTCATGGGTTCGGCCCAAGGTTGTGAGCGAGCCAGTCAACCGACAGCTCGCCAAGAATGCGAGCGAGGTCCACGCGGGCCGCGACTTCGGCGTACTCCGCCTGGGATTGCGCGACGTGCGCGGCCATCAGCTTGGCTTGCGCGTCGAGGTAGTCCGTCTGCACCACGGTGCCGACGTTGAGCGCCAGGTCCTGGATGCGCGCCACTTCTTCTGAGGCCGCAGTGGCACTGCGCAGGGCCGACACGCGTGCCCGCGCATCCCGGAGCGCGGCGGTCGCCTGGTCCAACTGCTGTTCCACGGTCATGCGGGCGGCGCGCACCTGCTGGGCAGCGGCGTGCTGACTGGCCTCGGCGCTGCGGACGGCGTTTCCGCGTCCCCCGCCGGTATACAGGGGATAGGCCAGTGCCACTCCCACCTGCCACTCGGCGCCGTAGTTGCCCAGGCTGGAGCCGCGATCGATGTAGCCGCCTTGCAGTTGCACCGACGGGAGCCAGGTGGCGCGCGCCGCGTCCACGCCGAACTTGGCGGCCTGGGCGCGCTGCTCCACCTGACGAAGCTCGCTGCTGGCGTCCATTGCCTGCGCGGTCAGGGCGTCGGGGGCCAGGCCAGTGGAATCGAAGGTCGCCGCGGCCGGCGTCAGGGCGACGGCCGGCACCCCTGCCTGGAGGATGTCGGCCATTGGAGTATCCGTAAGGCGTGCCAGGCGTCGTTCGGCGAGTTCGAGCTGGGAGGCCGCGCTGATGCGGTCGGCACGGGCGCGCTGCACGGCAGCGGACATGCGAAGGACGTCCACGTGAGCGGCCTTGCCCTGCGCCTCCAGTTGTCCGGTCCGGTCGGCCGCCGACTGCAGGGCCTTCAGGAGCTGGTCCTGCGCCGTCAGTTCCAGTTGCGCCACACAGACGGCCAGATAGGCGTGCACCGTGGAGGCGATCAGGTCCTGCTCGCTTGCCGCGACAGCGTCCCCAGCCGCGCGCTGGAGCGCGCGCGTGGCATTCACCTGTGCAGTGCGTCGGCCAAAGTCGAGCACCGTCCAGTTCATGGCGATGCCCGCCTGGTACAGGGTGCGGTCGAACAGCGGCGGATTGTTGAAGTCGAGCCCGTGCAGCGGCGCGACGACCATCGGCTGGTCGAACTGGTTGAATGCACCCTGGACGCTGAGCGAGGGCAGGCGATGCGCGCGGGCCTGGTTCAAGTCGGCGAGGGCGCGGTCGTTGAGGGCTCGTGCGGAGGCGACGGACGGATGCGTGTTGAGCGCGCGCGTCACGAACGCCGTGAGCGTGAGGGAGGTTGAGTCCTGCGCCGGCACCTGCATGGCGACGGCGAGCAAGAGGGCAGTGATCATGGGCCGACCTCCGGGGTGCGGGCAATGGAGCGAAGCACGCCCTCCACCACGTGATCCGTGATCCGCGCCTCCTGGTCTGGAGCACCGGGATCGATGTTGACGGCGGTCTGGATGATCCGGCGTGCCGCGCGCACGAAGAAGGGCTGCGACATCACGGTCATGGCGAGCAGCCGCGGGTCGCCCTGGCGGAAGCTGCCGTCCCGCTGACCCGCGGCGAGGATGGTGGTCAGTGCGCTGAGGTTCTGGCGCAGGAGCTTGGCGATGGGTGGCGGGAGTGGGCGGTCGTCGGCGATTTCGCGGAGCAGGATGACGGGGGCGCCCGGGTTCTCCAGGAGGTGTGCCATGATGCCCCGGACGATTGCCTCAACCTGCTGGACGGGTGGCTGTCCGGAATTGGCGATGGCTGCGACCAGGGTGCCAAGCGGGCCGGCCATCGATTCGATGGCGGCGTGGTACAGCGCCTGTTTGGAGCCGAAGTGGTAGGAGACTGCGCCGAGGTTCACGTGGGCGGCGGCGGTGATTTCCCGGACGGAGACCGCATCGTAGCCCTTTTGGGTGAAGAGCCTGGAGGCGGTTCGCAGGAGTCGGCCGTGAGTGTCGTCGGTGGATGAAGTCATACGTCCGTATGACTAATACGTACGTATGAAATAATCAAGAGACGAGAAATCGGGCCGGGATGCCCGCATATTTTGGCCAATCCCGACCCGATTTTCAGGCTCGACCGGGTGACGCCAGCACCCAGCCGAATGGCTGGCCCGTCAGGCCGCAGCCACTTCCGTGTGGACCTCGATCTTCCGCGGCTGAGCGGCCTGCGCCTTCGGAATCCTGATCTCCAGGACGCCGTTCACCGAGCTGGCACTGATGTGCTCGCCGTCAACGAACTCCGGCATGCGGATGGAGCGCTCGAAACTGCCGGTGACCCGCTCGTTGGCGTACACGCGCAGCTCGTTGTCCTTGGCCGACTCCAGCGTGGAGGTCTTGCTGCCACGCACGGTCAGCACGTTCTGCTCGAACGAGACTTCCACGTCCTTGGGCGCTACGCCAGGCAGCTCAATGGTCACCAGGTACGCGTCCTTGGACTCCGTGACGTCGAGCGCCGGCATCCAGACTCGGCCGGTCGGCATGTCCCACGCCGAGAAGAACTCGCGATCGAGCGCACGGTTGAGCGACTGCATGCGGTCCAGCGAAGTGGAGAGGGGACGAGTGGCGATCATCATGGTGTTCCTCCAGAGTCTTCCTCGATTGAAGTTGAAGTGTCCCGGGGCCGCCATGAGCGACGGTCCGCGGCTCGCCCGCCAGATGGTGCAGGGGACATGCCGCGCCCAAACGGCCAGAGTGGCACCGAGCCCGGATCGCCGTTGTCTCACTCGGCAGGCTGCTTGCCCGTCCTCTGTCAAAAGTGCGGAGCCACCGCGGGGGCAGGGTTCAAGGGCGAGAGTGTGGCGGCCCTGGAATGGACCAATCGCGGCCTGGATCGGTATCTTGCGGTAGCGATCCGACTCCACTGCGAGGCGCCCTGATGCACATCCGCCAGCCCGACGACATCCCGTCTTCCGAGATCACCCCCGAGCGCGACTACCTGAATCGTCGCTCGTTCCTGAAGGTTGCCGGCGGCGTGGGGGTGCTGGCGGCGGGCGGGGCGCTGGTGCCGCGGCTGCTCCGCGGTGCGGGCGGCCCGGACACGCCGCCCCCGGACAAGCTCAATACCTGGGACCAGATCACGTCGTATAACAACTTCTACGAGTTTGGCACCGATAAGTCCGACCCCAAGGCCAACGCGCAGGATTTCCGGACTGCGCCCTGGTCCGTGGAGGTAAGCGGCCTGTGCCGGAAGCCGGGCCATCTCGCGCTGGGCGACCTGCTGAAGCCGGCGACGCATGTCGATCGGGTCTACCGGATGCGCTGCGTAGAGGCGTGGTCCATGGTCATTCCATGGAATGGTTATGTGCTGGGTGAGGTCCTGAAGCAGTTTGAGCCGGAGCCCGGAGCCAAGTACGTGAAGTTCACGACGCTCTATGACCCGAAGCAGATGCCGGGTCAGCGCCGGTCCGTGCTGGAGTGGCCTTATGTAGAAGGCTTGCGCATGGACGAAGCCATGCATCCGCTGACGCTCCTGGTCACCGGCATCTACGGCAAGCCGTTGCCCAACCAGGACGGCGCGCCCGTGCGTCTGGTGATCCCGTGGAAATACGGATTCAAGGGCATCAAGTCCATCGTGAAGATCGAGTTCGTGGCGCAGATGCCGATGACCACCTGGGCGCTGGCCGCGCCCAGCGAGTACGGCTTTTACGCCAACGTGAACCCGCAGGTGGATCACCCGCGGTGGACGCAATCCGTGGAGCGGCGGATCGGCGAGTTCCGCCGGCGTCCGACGCTGATGTTCAACGGCTACGGCGACCAGGTGGCGTCCATGTATGCCGGGATGGACTTGAGGAAGTACTTCTGACCCTGTCCCAGACGCTCGCGCGCCAGCGCTGGCTCAAGCCGGTGGTATTCGCGGCCTGCCTGCTGCCGGCCGCCGACCTCGCGTGGCGTGCCGTCCACCCCGAAGGGCTGGGCGTCAACCCGATTGAAGAAGCCGAAATCTTCACGGGCCTCTGGACGCTGCGCTTCCTGGCCATCACGCTGGCGGTGACGCCGGCGCGGCAGCTCTTTCGCCTGGGATTCCTGGCCCGGTACCGCCGCATGTTCGGGCTATTCACGTTTTTCTATGCGTGTGTTCACCTGTCCATGTGGGTGGGAGTGGACTGGTTCTTTGCCTGGGGGCTGATGGGCGGCGAGATCGTGAAGCACAAATACATCCTGGTGGGCATGGCCAGCTTCCTCCTGCTGTTGCCACTGGCGCTTACGTCCACCAACCGAGCCATGCGCTGGCTCGGGGGGCGGCGGTGGCGTCGGCTGCATCAGGCGGTCTATCTCGTCGCCATCGGGGGCACGGTCCACTACCTTTGGGCGGTGAAGAAGGACACCTTCTTCCCGCTCGTGTACCTGGCCGTGTTTGTCGCTTTGCTGGCCTACCGCGTGGTGGCCCGCTGGACCGCACGGCGCGCCCCTTCTGCCACCCCGAGCTCCCGTGCCGCCGAGTCCGCCCTCCAGCGCAGCGCCTAGCCTGTACGACTGCTTCGCGGTGGCCGCACCCGGGCTTGAACCGCTGGTGGCCGCCGAGCTTCGCGACCTGGGTGAGTCGCCCACCGTCGTGGAGGGTGGCGTGGAGTGGCAGGGCGATGCCGAGTCGCTGTGCCGCGCGAACCTGTGGCTGCGCACGGCCAGTCGCGTGGTGGTGAGAGCCGCGAACTTCCGCGCCCGCACCTTCTATGAACTGGAACGCCACGCGCGTCGCATTGCATGGGAGCGGTACCTCACCCCTGGCAGTGCCGTGCGGTTTCACGTGACCTGCCGGAAGTCGCGGCTCTATCACTCCGACGCGGTGGCGCAGCGGATAGCCGAGTCCATCGAACATCGGCTGGGGGCGTCCAGCGTATTCGCCGCGCACGAACCGGGGCCGGACGACGATGACGGGGACGCCGCGCGCGAACAGCTCATCCTTGTGCGCATGGCGCACGACGTCTGCACGGTGAGCGTGGATAGTTCCGGGGCACTCCTGCACCGGCGGGGGTACCGACAGGCGGTGGCCAGGGCGCCGCTGCGTGAGACGCTGGCGGCGGCGTTGCTGGGGGTTGCGGGGTGGCGTGGCGAGGTTCCGCTGGTGGACCCCTTCTGTGGGTCGGGCACCATTCCCATTGAGGCGGCGCTGGTGGCGCGGCGCATCCCGCCCGGGCTCCACCGGCAGTTTGCCTGCCTGGACTGGCCCGGGTTTCCGCGGGCCGCGTTCGCGGGGCTTCTGGAACGCGCGCGCGGGGGCATCCTGGCGGGGAGTCCCGTCCGTATTGCCGGGTCCGATCGCGATGCCGGTGCCATAGAGGCCGCGCGGGCGAACGCGGAGCGCGCGGGCGTGGCCGGTGACGTGGAATTCGTGGTGTGTGCGGTGTCCGACATGCCGGTGCCGGCCGGGGACTCCGGCCTGGTGGCATGCAACCCACCGTATGGCGTGCGGGTGGGTGATCGTCACGAGGTGCGCAACCTGTATGCGCAATTTGGAAACATCCTGCGCCGTCGCGCGGCGGGATGGCGCGTGGCGATGTACTCACCGGACGCGAAGCTGAGCGCCCAGTTGCGGCTGGCGCTCGAGCCCGCGCTCCGCACACGAAACGGCGGCATTCCGGTGCAGGCGGAAGTGGGCACCGTGCCGTCGGCGCAGGCGTCAGCACCAGCCAGGATCTACTTCTGATGAAAGCCTATGTAGAATCACTCAACATCTCCGATGGCGGGGTGCCGAAACGAGCCGTCCCGAAGGCACGCGTGACCGCGGCCGGGATGGTGGGTGACCGGCAGCGTGACCTGCGGAGTCATGGCGGCCCCGATCGCGCGCTGTGCGTGTGGGCTGCCGAGCTGATCGAGGCGCTCCGGGCCGAGGGGCACCCCATCCGGGCGGGCGACGCGGGGGAGAACCTCACGCTCCGCGGGGTCAATTGGGCGGCGATGCAGGCGGGGGCGCGATTCCGCGTGGGCACCGTGGAGGCGGAGGTCACCGGCTTCACGACGCCATGCGACAACCTGCGGCCGTTCTTCATCGAGCAACGATTCTCGCGCATCTCGCACAAGGTCCATCCGGGGTGGAGTCGCGTGTATGCGCGCGTGCTGGTGGAAGGCGAGGTGGCGGTGGGTGCGGAATTCCACCTGATGGCCGATCCACCGGCTGGGGCGTCAGTGACGGGCGCTTGACGGCCGGCGCCGTGTCAGGCGAGAGTTCGTGCGTGCAACCACCCGTTGAGCCCCGGCGAACTCCAGCGCATGCAGCGGACGAAGTACCAGGCTCGTCCGGCGAGGCCATGGATGCGCTGGCGGCGATGGATGCGCTGGGTGACGCGGTGGCGGTGGTGGGCGGGGACTGGCGTACGCGCTACCTGAATGCGTCGTGGGAACGGATCCTCGGGGTGCCGCGCGCCACCGCCGTCGGCGCCGACTTCTGGGCCCTGCACCCCGTGTTCCAGGTGGAATCGGGGACGACGATGATACGCGACACCGCCGTGGACGGGGTGACGCGCCGGTTCGACCTCGAACACGACGTGGGTGGGGAATTGCGTGTGTACGGTGTGCGTGTGGCGCGCGATCGCACGCGGTCGCTGGTGATCGTGGTGTCGCGGGCCTTTGCCACGCTGCGCACGGTCCGGGACCAGGCGCTCGAGGAGCGCAGCGAGGAAAACGAGTCGTTGCGCGCCGTGGCCCGGAAGATGTCCGAGGTGGCGGACGTGCGGGAGCTGCTGGCCGTGCTGTGCGAGTCGGCGGCCGCGCTCTGCCGGGGACACGGGGCCGCCGTGCTGCGCACCACCGACACGGACGCCGAGATCGTGGCGTCGGCGGGGGTCGCGCGGCAGGTGGATGGATTGAAGTTCCCGCTGGGCGGCTCGTTGGTTGCGGATGCCATCGCGCGGCGCGACGTGGTGGGCCTGGAGGATTTCGGCGGCTCCGGAAGCCCGCGAGCTGAGTTTTTTCGCGAGCCGCATGTAGGCCCGATGCTCATGGCGCCGCTCATCGCCCATGACCAGGTGCTGGGCACCCTGGCGGTGATGCGTGACGCGCAGAGCATTCCGTTCACTGCCCGCGAGACGCAGCGGTTGCGCGTGATGGCGGACCACGCCGCCCTGGCGTTGTGGAAGGAGCAGCTGTTTGAGCAGGCGCAGGCCGGGGACGCCGCGAAGGGCCGATTCCTGGCCACCATCTCCCACGAACTGCGCACGCCGCTCACCGCGCTCATCGGGTACGAGGAGCTGCTTCGCGACCGAGTGATCGGGGCGCTCTCCGATGCACAGGTGGATATCCTGGATCGCATGCAGGCGGTGACGGAGCACTTGTCGTCCCTGATCGAGGAGGTGCTGGCGTACACCAGCCTGGAGGCGGGGCACGCGGAGGTGCGGCCCACGGACTTCCTGGCCGGCGACCTGCTGGCGGCGGCGGCGGCCGTAGTGGAGCCGGCGGCCCGCCGAAAGCAGGTGGTGGTGACCTGCGAGGCTTCCGCGCAGCCCATCCGGTTGACCACGGACGTGGACAAGGCCCGGCAGGTGCTGGTGAACCTGGCGGCGAACGCCGTGAAGTTTACCGAGCAGGGCGAGGTCCGGCTGGTGGTATCGCGCTCGGCGCGCGAGGTGCGGTTCGCGGTGCGGGATACCGGGATCGGGATTGCCGCAGCGGACCTGGCACGCCTCTTTGAGCCATTTGTCCAGGTGGAAACGGGGCTGACCCGCCGGTACGGCGGGACGGGTCTGGGTCTCTACATCTCGCACCGGCTGGCGTTGCTGCTGGGCGGCCGGGTGGAGGTGGAATCGGCGCCTGGCAGGGGGTCGACGTTCACCTTCATTTTACCCGCCGATACACCGGTGCGAACGGGGCGTGCGAGCCCGCAAGGGGCTGGAGCAGCCGATTAGATTCCGTATCCATGAGCGGGCTTCCAGTTTCCAGCGCATTCAATGATGGATACATCGCCGAGATGTACGAGACATATCGGCGTGATCCGGCGTCGGTGGATGAGTCCTGGCGCCAGTACTTTCGATTTGCGGAGTCGCTGACCGGCGGTGCCGGCACCGCCGCCGAGGCGGGGGGTGGCTACGGCGTGGATGTGCTCCGCAAGGCGGCGGGGGCCGCGGCGCTGGTGGCCGCCATCCGGCGCTACGGACACTTCGCGGTCCCCATTGACCCGCTGGGCGCGGCGCCAATTGGCGCGGCGGAGTTGACGCCGGAATACCACGGCATCACCGAGGCCGACTTGCACGATGTGCCGGGCGCGGCCCTCGGCGAGCCCGGTGGCACGGCGGCCGACGCGGTGGCAAAGCGGCGTGGCTGGTACCAGGCCGGGCTGGCGTACGAGTTTGTCCACCTGAGCGACGAGCGTGAACGGCTCTGGCTGCGCGAGCAGATTGAGCGCGGCACGTTCAGCGCGCCGCTCACCGCGGACGAGAAGCGCGGGCTGTTGCAGCGCCTGTCGCAGGTGGAGGGGTTTGAGCACTTCCTGGGGCTGGCGTTCGTGAACGCCAAGCGGTTCTCCATTGAGGGCGTGGATGCGCTGGTGCCCATGATCGACGAGGCGATCGCCGGTGGGGTGCGGGGTGGCGCGCGGACCGTGGTGGTGGGCATGGCGCACCGCGGGCGGCTCAACGTGCTGCGGCACGTCATGGGCAAGCCAGCCGCGGAGTTGCTGGCCATCTTTGCCGGGGAGCGCGTGACGACCGATCCTGACCGGTCGGGCGACGTGAAATACCACATCGGATATACGGGGTCGCATCGCGTCGGCGATACCGACGTGACGCTGGAGCTGGTGCCGAACCCCAGCCACCTGGAGCTGGTGAACCCGGTGATGATGGGAGCTACGCGCGCGCTGCAGCGGAACCCACAGGACCTGCACGAACGCGATGAGAGTTCGGTGCTGCCCATCTGCGTCCACGGGGACTCGGCGTTCACGGGCGAGGGCGTGGTGGCGGAGACGTTCAACCTGGCGCTGCTCCGGGGCTACCGGGTGGGCGGCACCTTCCACATCATCACGAACAACCAGCTCGGGTTCACCACCGATCCCGTGGACGCGCGCTCCACGCACTACGCCAGCGACCTGGCCAA
Organism: Gemmatimonadaceae bacterium; assembly: GCA_035700805.1. Lineage (GTDB taxonomy): Bacteria > Gemmatimonadota > Gemmatimonadetes > Gemmatimonadales > Gemmatimonadaceae > JAGWRI01. Next base: position 20,340 of record DASSOG010000053.1, read on the forward strand.
GGGCTTTGAGATCCCGATTGTCCACGTGAGCGCCGACGACATCGAGGCGTGCATTCATGCGGTGCGGCTGGGCATCATGTACCGGGAACAGTTCCATAAAGATTTCCTGATTGACCTGGTGGGTTACCGGCGATTCGGCCACAACGAGGCCGACCAGCCGGCGTTCACGCAGCCGGCCATGTACGACCTCATCAAGGCGCATCCCACGGCGCGGGCCGTCTGGGCGGCGCGGCTGGTACGGGAGCGCGTGGTGACCGAGGCCGAGGCGGAGGCCATGAGCAAGGCGGTGGCTGACGAGCTGGGCGAGATCTTCAAGCAGGTGAAGGCCCGCGTGGGCGCGGGGGCGCAACAGCCGGCGGAAGCGCGGACTTCGCGGCCGTCGGAGCCCGAGACACGAGTGACCGGCGAGCGGCTGGGGGCCATCAATGAAGAGCTGCTCACCTGGCCCGAGGGGTTCTCGGCGCATCCCACGCTGAAGCGCACGCTGGCCCGTCGGAAGGAGGGCCTGCACACCGGCGCCATCGACTGGGGTCACGCCGAGGCGCTGGCATTTGGCTCGCTGATCGAGGACGGCATCGCCGTGCGCCTGAGCGGGCAGGACTCCGAGCGCGGGACGTTCTCGCACCGGCAGGCCGTGCTCCACGACGTGAAGACCGGCGAGACGCTCGTGCCGCTGGCCCACCTGCGCCATGGCAAGGCGCCATTCCGGGTTTACAATAGTCCGCTGTCGGAACTGGGAGTGCTGGGCTTCGAGTACGGCTTCAGCGTGGCGGCGTCCCGGGACCTGGTGCTCTGGGAGGCGCAGTACGGCGACTTTGCCAACGTGGCGCAGCCGATCGTGGACCTGTTCCTCGCGGCCGGCTACTCCAAGTGGGGGCAGGAGTCGGGGCTGGTGCTGCTGCTGCCGCACGGCTACGAAGGACAGGGTCCTGAGCACTCGAGCGCGCGGCTGGAGCGCTACCTGCAGCTCACCGCCGAGGAGAACATGACGGTGGCCTACCTCTCCACGCCGGCCCAGTATTTCCATGCGCTGCGCCGCCAGGCGATGCGGACGGTGCGGCGGCCGCTGGTGCTCATGCAGCCCAAGTCGCTGCTGCGGCTGGCCGCGGCCAATTCGAAGCTGGAAGACCTGAGCAAGGGCGCGTTCCAGGCGGTGATTGATGATCCCGCCACGAGCGCGAACCGTCAGCGCGTACGGCGGCTGGTGTTCTGCTCCGGCAAGATCTACTATGATATCCTCGACGCCCGGACCAAGGCGGGGGCGCGGGACGACGTGGCACTGGTTCGGGTGGAGGAGCTGGCCCCGTGGCCGCACGACGCGATTGCGGCGACGGTGGATGCCTACCCGAACGTCGAGGACGTGGTGTGGGCGCAGGAAGAACCGCGTAACATGGGAGCCTGGACGTATGTTTCACCCCGGCTGCGCGCCTCTACCGGCACGCAGCTGCCGGTGCGGTACGTGGGACGCGCGGAACGCGCCAGTCCCGCCGTGGGGTACGTATTCATGTACCACGATGAACAGGCGCGCATCGTAGCCGACGTACTGGCTCCGCTGCCCGCCGGGGCGTCGCGCCGGAAGGCCGTGAAGGTGTAACCGTAGGGGTGTGCGCCGCGCGCGCGCGCCCCGAGTGACCACTCCCACCACCCGGTGAGCGTCGCGTGCGAATTCGTGTACTGATCCTCGCTGCAATCCTCATGGCTGGGCCGCACACCCTGATGGCGCAGGGGCGCGGCGCCACCGCGCTGGGCGAGGCCGTGGAAGGGCTCGGCGTTTCCACGCGCGTCCTGATGATCGGCGCGCATCCGGATGACGAAGACACCCGTCTGATTGCGTACCTGGCCCGCGGACTTCACATCGAGACGGCGTACCTCTCCCTCACGCGCGGCGACGGCGGCCAGAACCTCATTGGCAACGAGCTGGGCCCGCTGCTCGGCATGATCCGCACGGAAGAGTTGCTGGCCGCCCGTCGCGTGGACGGTGGCCGCCAGTACTTCACCCGCGCCTACGACTTCGGGTTTTCCAAGACGGCGGCCGAGACTTTCAAGCACTGGCCGCGCGACTCCATCCTGCGCGACATGGTGAGCGTCATCCGCGCCTTCCGGCCGCAGGTGGTCATCTCGGTCTGGTCGGGCACGCCGCGTGACGGGCACGGGCACCATCAGGTGGCGGGCATCCTGTCGCGTGAGGCCTTTGACCTGGCGGGCGACACGGTGCGCATGCCGCGCGCCGCCACCAACGGCCTCGGGGCCTGGACGCCGCTCGTGTTCTATCGGTCGGCGCGGCGGTTCCAAGGCGGGGGCGGCGCCACGCCGGGCGCCGTGGCGTTCGACGTCGGCGCCTACGACGTGCTTCGCGGGCGCACCTATGCGGCCATCGCGGCTGAGAGTCGCTCGCAGCACCGGTCGCAGGGGCAGGGGAATGTGGCGCCACTGGTGGCCGGGCTGGACTATGTACGCCTGGAAGTCGCGCGCGCGCCCGCCGACAGCGGAAATGATTCAACGCTCTTCCCGGGCATGGACACGAGCTTTGCCCGCTTTCGCGAATTGGCATTACCCGCGTCCGCTCGCGCGGCGGTGGATTCGCTGGACGCGGCGCACGCGGCCATTGGGCGCGCGCTGAGCCTGGTGGATCCGTCCGCGATGGTGCCGGCAATTGCGCACTACCTGGCGCTGGTGCAGCGGGCCCGGACTGGCGCGGCGGCGTGCGACCGGGCGTCGATGCCGGTGCCGGTCTGCGCGGGTGCCATGGGCGACTTTGCGACCACCATGGATGAGCAGGCCCGCCGCGCGCGGGCGGCGCTGCTGCTGGCCGCGGGCGTGCAGGTGCTGGCCACCGCTCCGCGCGACCTGGTGGCACTTGGCGACAGCATGCCGGTGACAATTGACGTGGTCAATCATGGGCGTGTTCCCGTGCGATTCACCGGTCGCGATGGCGCCTCCACGCCGCAGGCCGTGGTGCCGGGTGCCATGGCAGAACAGGAATATGAGCTGCACGCCGAGGGCGAACCGTCGATGCCCTGGTGGCTGAAGTATCCGTTGGCGGGCGACATGTTCCGGTTGCGTGCCGCCGGGGACACGCGCGGGACCCCCGTGCCCCAGTTGCTGGAGGGCGCGGACCGCGTGGAGAGTTCGGGCGTGAACGTCGGGCTGGAGATCGCCGGCACGACGTTCACGGTGGACGCCTCGCCAATCGTCCATCGTTTTGCAGATCCGGCCAGCGGGGAGGTGGACCATCCCATCGCGTTCGTTCCACCCATCACCCTGGTGATGGCGCGTGAGCTGGAGTACGCGCGGGCCGGTGCGCCACTGGACCGCGTGGAGCGGGTCACCGTGCGTTCCGATGCGTCTGACCAGCGGCGGGTGACGGTCTCGCTGGCGTTGCCAGCCGGCCTCAAGGCGGACAGCACGACGCGGACGCTGACCCTGGATCCGGGCGCCGAGGTGACGCTCCAGTTCCGCTTGCGTGGGACGCTGGCGGCCGGGGTGCACCGCATAAGCGCCACGGCAACGAGCAATGGCAGCACGTATCGGCAGGGCTTTGTCACGGTGGATTATCCGCACATCCGCGCACAACGCTATTACCGTGCCGCGCAGGTCGAAGTGCAGGCGGTGGACGTGCGCTACGCGGACGGCATGAGCATCGCGTACATCCCGGGTGTGGGCGACAACGTGGCGCCCATGCTCGAGCAACTGGGGCTCAAGGTGACCGTCATTGCGCCCGAGGCGCTTGGCACGGCCGACCTGTCACATTACCAGGCGGTGGTGGTGGGTCCCCGCGCCTTTGATGCGAACCCGGCACTGCGCGAGCACAATGCCCGCCTGCTGCGGTATGCCCGGAACGGTGGCACGCTCGTGGAGCAGTATGGCCAGTACGGGATGGCCCAGCCGGGCATCCTGCCGTATCCGATTACGCTTGCGCGTCCGGCAGATCGCGTGACCGAGGAAGATGCGCCGGTGACCATCCTGGATCCGGCTTCGCCGCTGCTGAACACCCCGAACCGGATCACGGCCGCGGACTTTGACGGGTGGGTGCAGGAGCGCTCCACCTACATGCCGCGGACGTACGACAAGCGCTATCATGCCATCCTGTCCATGCACGACCCGGATGAACCGCCGAACGATGCGGGAATCCTCATAGCGCCAGTGGGCAAGGGAGTGTTCGTGTACGTGACGCTGGCGTTCTTCCGGCAGTTGCCGGCCGGTAACCCGGGGGCGGCCCGGTTGTTCATCAACATCCTGTCGGCGCGCCCCAGCGCGGCCGGCGGGTCCAATGGGAGCGGGCGGTGAGCGTACGCGCGCTGGCGCTGCTGGGTGCCGCGCTGCTGCTGGGCGCGTGCACGCGCGACTCGCGTACGCCGCTCGTGGTGTATTCCCCGCATGGCAAGGACCTGCTGGCGTTCTATGAGCACGCCTTCGAGGCCGCGCATCCCGATGTGGACGTGCAGTGGGTGGACATGGGTTCGCAGACCGTCCTGGACCGGCTGCGCTCGGAAAAGGCGAATCCGCAGGCCGACGTCTGGTTCGGGGCGCCCTCGGAGATCTTTGCCAAGGCCGCAAAGGAGGGGCTGCTGGAACCCTACGTGCCGAGCTGGGCAAAGGACGTGCCGGCCGACGCGCACGACCCGCACGACCTCTGGTACGGCACGTACCTGACGCCCGAGGTGATCGCCTACAACACCGACGCGATCAAGCCGGCCGACGCGCCGCAGGACTGGGACGATGTGCTCGCCCCCAAGTGGAAGGGCGAGGTGATCATCCGGGATCCCGTGGCATCCGGATCCATGCGCGCCATCTTCAGCGCCATCATCGCGCGGTCCATTCGTGAAACCGGATCGGCCGCGCAGGGCTGGGAGTGGCTGGCTCGGCTGGACGGCCAGACGAGTGAGTACGCCCTGAACCCCACGCTGCTCTACCAGAAGCTAGGACGGCAGGAGGGGCTCATCAGTCTCTGGGACATGCCAGACATCGCCATGCTCAAGCGGCACGGCCAGTTTCCCATCGGGTACGTGATTCCGAAGAGCGGAACGCCCGAGCTGGTGGACGCCATTGCGGTGGTGAAGGGCACGAAGCATCCCGAGCTGGCGCGCGAGTACTACGAGTTCGTGACCAGCGAGTCCGCCCTGCTGGAGGCCGCCAGGCAGTTCATGCGGATGCCGGTACGCACCGACATTCCCTCCGATTCGCTGCCCGACTGGATTCGCGAGGCCCGCACCCAGATCCGCCCGATGGACCTGGACCGGCAGATGCTGGCCGACAGCACGGACACATGGATGCGGTACTGGGACGCCAACATCCGCAACAGCAGGCGCGGCCGGTGAGCGACCCCAGCGGGCTGCGCCTGACTGGGGTATCTCGGCGGTATGAGGGATCTGGTCGCGGGGTGGAAGACCTCTCGCTCGAGGTGCACGCGGGCGAGCTCCTGGCGCTGATCGGCGCGTCCGGGTCTGGCAAGACCACCACGTTGCGCATGATTGCCGGCTACGAGCCGCCCGATGGCGGGCGGATTGCGCTGGTGGCCCCCGATGGCGGCGAACGCGAGATCACGCGCCTGCCGCCACGGCATCGTGGATTTGGCATGGTCTTCCAGCACTACGCGCTCTTTCCGCACATGAATGTGCAGGAGAACGTGGCCTTTGGACTGGAGGCCCGTCGCACGCCAAAGGCGGAACGGCTCGAACGGGCGCGCCAGGCGCTGGCCAGCGTGGGCCTGGAGGGCTATGGAAAGCGAGGAGTGCAGGGGCTGTCCGGCGGCGAGCAACAGCGCGTGGCCCTCGCGCGCGCGCTCATCATCGAGCCTCCCGTGCTGCTGCTGGACGAGCCGCTCTCCAACCTGGACCCGATGCTGCGCCAGACCACGCGCGATGAACTGCGCCAGATGCTCCGGCGCCTGCACATCACCGTGGTGTTCGTGACCCACGACCAGGAGGACGCCTTTGCCATTGCCGATCGCGTGGCGATGCTCAGCAACGGGCGGCTGGAACAGACGGGCGCACCGGAAGACCTGTACCGGTCCCCGGTGTCGCATGCGGTGGCGCGATTCGTGGGGCGCGGCGCCTTTGCCCCGGCGACGCTGGCCGCGGACGGCGAGCGCGTGACGGTGACCATCGGAACCGTCCAGCAGCACGCGCCGCTTGGCTCCGTGCATGGCGACCGGCCCCACGTGGCGGTGCTGCGCCCGGAATCGTTGACGCTGGTTGCTCCCTCGGGAACGGGTGCGTGGAAGGGCACGGTGCAGACCCGTCGATACGCCGGGGACCATTACATCTATCGTATTGGTGAGATGGCCGGACGCGCGGACCCGCTGGAGGTGCGATCGGAGCAAGGCCGCTTTTCCGAGGGCGAGGCGGTGGGCGTGGAATTGCAGCCGCGCCCGCTGGCCCTGGTCTCAGCCACGCCGACCGCATGAGAAAACGCTTCACAGGTCTCGCCATTGTCGTGCTGGCGATCCTGGCCTGGAGCGTCGTCTACCCCAACGTCTCGGTGGTGGTGGGCAGCTTTGCCCGCGGCCTGGCGGACTGGCGGGCGTTCTTCCACAGCCCGGCGGACCATGAGGCGCTGGTCAACACGATCGTCATCGCGGTGGCTTCGGTGGTGGCATCGCTGGCCATTGGCGTGCCGCTGGCGTTCCTGCTCACGCGATTCGAATTCCGCGGCCGTCGGCTGATGAGCGCCTTTGCCGTGTTGCCCGCCGCGCTGCCACCGCTGGTGGGCGTGATCGCCTTCCTGTTCCTCTATGGCGAAAGTGGCGTAGTGACGCGGGCCGTGCAGCACCTGCTGGGGCTCCGGCGCGCACCATGGTCGCTGAATGGCGTCTGGGCCATCGTGTTCGTGCATGCCTACACGATGTACGTGTACGTCTTCCTGTTCGTCTCGGCGGGGCTGGAGCGCTATGACACCTCGCTGGACGAGGCGGCCGAGGGGCTGGGTGCCTCGCGCGCCATGCGCCTGCGGCGCGTCACGTTGCCGCTGCTCACCCCGGCCATCATAGGATCCATGCTGCTGGTGTTCATGAGCGCGCTGGGCAGCTTCTCCGCGCCCTACATCTTTGGCGGCGGAACACGGGTGCTGAGCACGCAGATCCTGGTCTCGAAGCTGAACGGTTCCATGGGGCTCGCGTATGTGGAAACTTCCATGCTGGCGCTCACGGCCGTGGTGGCCCTGCTCGTAATGCGCTGGGTCGAGCGGCGGCGGGAATATTCCGTGTCCGGCAAGGGACGCACGACGCGGACGGTGGTGCGCTCGGCGTTCTGGCGACGTGCCGCGCCGGTGCTGGCAGGGGCGGCCGTCATCTTCCTGATCCTGCCGCACGCGATGGTGGTGCTGGTGGCCTTTGCGCGGGATGGAACGTGGACCACGCAGGTGCTGCCGCCCCAGTACACGCTGGACAACTTTCGCCGCCTGGCCACTGACCCCGACCTGTGGCGCCCCATCCGCAACAGCGTCAGCATGGCGGGCATTGCCACGGCAGCCAACGTGATATTCGGCGTGGCTGCCGCGTACCTGCTGGTGCTCACACGGGCGCCGGGGCGGAAGCTGCTGGGACTGCTGGTGAACCTGCCGTGGGCCATCCCGGCCACGGCCATCGCGCTGGGGCTGGCTGCCACGTTCGACCGCAATTCCATCGTGTCCGCGCGAGTGCTGCTGGTGGGCACCTTCTGGATCCTGCCGCTCGCATATTTTATCCGTAATATCCCGATCGTGACCAATGCCATTGAGGGTTCGTTGCGGCAGATGGATGGGACCGTCGAGGATGCCGCGCGAGGGCTGGGCGCTTCCTGGTGGCTGACCATGCGGCGGGTGGTGCTTCCCGCGGCGCGGCCAGGGCTGGTGGCGGGGGCCATGCTGGCGTCGGTGACGGCCGTGGGCGAGTTCGTGGCCAGCATCGTCCTGTTCACGCACAATAATCGGCCTATCTCCATCGAGATCCTGTCGCAACTGCGTGGACTGTCGTTTGGCACGGCGGCCGCGTACAGTGTGCTGCTCATCGTACTGGTGCTGATCATCACGACGGGCGCGCGATGGGCGGAGACGAGGATGGCCTGATGCTTGAGCGCCCGCGCATCGTGATTGTCGGCGGGGGGTTCGCCGGCCTGTATGCGGCGCGCGCGCTGGCGCATGCCGCGGTGCGCGTGACGCTGCTGGACCGCAGCAACCATCACTTGTTCCAGCCGCTGCTCTACCAGGCCGCCACCGCCACGCTGCCCACCACCGACATCACGGCGCCCATTCGCTGGCTCCTGCGCAAGCAGGCGAATACGGAAGTGCTGATGGCTGACGTGGAGCGCATCGACGTGGACCGGCGTGTGGTCGTGGCGGACGGGGGGCGGCTCACCGTACCGTACGACTACCTGATCCTGGGCGCGGGCGCGCGGCACTCATACTTTGACCACCCGGAATGGGAGACGGCGGCGCCGGGACTCAAGAGCATCGAGGACGCCATCCGCATCCGGCAACGCGTGCTGCTCGCGTTCGAACGCGCGGAGGTGACGTCAGATCCGGACGAGCGGCGACGGGAGCTGACCTTCGTGGTGATCGGTGGTGGCCCGACCGGCGTGGAGATGGCCGGGATGCTGCCCACGCTCGCACGTCGCGCGCTGGCCCCGGATTTTCGGCGCATCGATGCGCGGGCGGCGCGCGTGATCCTGCTGGAAGGCGGTCCGCGCATCCTGCCGGCTTATCCAGCGCGTCTCTCGCGCAAGGCGCAGGAAGCGCTGGCCGAGCTGGGCGTGGAGGTGCGCACCGGTACTCGCGTTACGCACGTCGCCCGTGGCGTGGTGGAAGCCGGTGGGGAACGCATCGAGACCGCAACCATCATCTGGGCGGCGGGCAATCAGGCGTCGCCGCTTGGCCAGTCGCTGGGCGTGCCGCTGGATCGCGCGGGCCGAGTGATCGTCCAGCCCGACTTGTCGATTCCGGGGCACCCCGAGGTGTTTGTGGCCGGTGACCAGGCGGTGATGCTGTACGATGGCAAGCCGGTGCCCAGCGTGGCGCCCGCGGCCATCCAGAGCGGCCCAGCCGCCGCGGCCAATGTGAAACGACTGATCGCGGGTCAGCCCACGCGGCCGTTCCGGTACTTTGACAAGGGCGACCTGGCTACGATCGGGCGCTACCGGGCCGTGGCGCGCTTTGGCAAGCTGCACGTTTCGGGGTGGCTGGCGTGGTGGATGTGGCTCTTCATCCATATCATGTACCTGGCCGGCTTTCGCAACCGCGCGAGCGTGCTGGTGGAGTGGGGCTATGCGTTCTTCACCTACCAGCGGGGAGCTCGGCTCATTGCCACGCGCGACACCCCCGTCCTGGCTGGACCGCAGCACCCATGACTCCCGATCCACCACCGACCCCTGGCCATTTGCCTACCGACCGCTTCGAGGCGCTGTTCGAGGCGATCGGGCACGCGGTGGCGCTGTTCGACGCGAAGCTGGAGCTGGCGAGCGCCAATCCGCGCTATTACGAGCTGACCGGCCTTTCGCCGGACGACGCACTCGGTCGCTCGGTGTACGACGCATTTCCAAACGCTCATGCCGATTTCACTGAGCAGGTTGAGACCGCCGGGCTGGGCACGCCCATCGTCGGGTTTCCGGTGGAGTTCCAGCATCCCGCGGGGCAGCGGCTGGTGGAGGTCACGTTTGTCCCGATCATGGGGGAGGCAGGCGCACAGGGGTTGATCGTGGCGGGTACGGACATCACCGAGCGGGAGGAGCTGCGCCAGGACCTGGCCCGGAGCATCGCCCAGCTTGAGGCGATCTTTGACGTCATCCCCGATTCGGTGCGTGTGGTGGACGCTGAGGGCAATACCCGGCGCACGAACACGCAGGCGCAGTTGGACCACGCGCCCGACACGCCCACTACGCTGCGCGAGCTCTGGCAGCTCGACCGGCCGCGCGCGCTTGATGGCACGAGCCTGTTCGTGCACGAGCACCCCACGGCGCGCGCGCTGCGCGGCGAGGCCGTGCGGGGGGAACGCCTTGAAGTGCGCCGCGGGCCCGACGCATCCATGATCATCGACGTGAACGCCAATCCGCTCTACGATGAGCGGGGACGCATCCGTGGGGCGGTGACCGTGGAGCGTGACGTGACGTTTCGCACGCAGTTGCAGCAGCAGCTCGAGGCGGAGGCGCTCCGTACGGCGGAGCTGTATGAGCGGGTGTCCACCGAAGCCGAACGGCTGGAGCGCATGGTGCAGGAGCGCACGCAGGAGCTGCTGGCGCTGCAGGAAGGCCGCGCGCGGGAGCGGCGGCTGGCGGCGGTGGGACAACTGGCGGCCGGCGTGATGCACGACGTGAACAACGCGCTCAACCCCATCATGGCGGCGGCCTACCTGCTGGAGATGCACGCCGAGGATCCTGCCGCCGTGCGCGACTACGCCGTACGCATTGCGAAGGCGGCGGAGACCGGGGCGGCCACCGCGGCGCGCGTTGGACGATTCATCCGCCAGGAGCCGATGGCTGGCGAGCGCTACGAGATGATTGACCTGGCCGTGGTCACGGACGAGGTGGTGGCCATGACGCGTCCGCTCTGGGCGGAGCGCACGCGGGGTGGTCCGGTGCAGTTGGAGCGGACGCTCGCACCGGGCGCGAAAATCCGCGGCGTGCCCGGCGAGATCCGCGAGGCGTTGCTCAACCTGGTGCAGAACGCACTGGACGCCATGCAGGGGGGTGGCACGCTCGGGCTCGTGGCGCGTGTGTCGGGTGAGGAAGTGACGCTCGAAGTGCGGGACACCGGAAATGGTATGTCCGAGGAAGTACGGGAGCGGGCCTTCGAGCCGTTCTTCACTACGAAGGGAAGCGCCGGAACTGGCCTTGGACTGGCCGAGGTGTACGGGATTGCCAGGCGGCATCGTGGGCGGGCCGAGATTGAGTCGGTGGAAGGGGCGGGCACGACCGTGCGGCTCGTGTTTCCCTTGGGGCACGACGTGGCCACCACGCCCGAGGCACCGCCGCCCGCCCAGCATGTGCCGCGGCGCGTGCTGCTGGTGGAAGACCACGCGGAGAGTCGCGAGTTCATGCAGGCACTGCTGGAGAGTGACGGCCACGGCGTGGATACCGTGGCGACCGTGGCGGATGCCACGGCGCGCCTGGGCGATGGGGAGGAACCCCCGTACGACGTGCTGGTCACCGATATCGGGCTGCCGGATGGCAGCGGGTGGGACCTGGTGAGGCACGCGCGGGGCCGATGGCCGAAGCTCCGGGTCGGGGTGGTGACCGGGTGGGAGCCGAGGGGGAACATGGGGCCTATCGACTTCCTGTTGCGGAAGCCGGTCAGAACGTCCGACCTGCTCAAGCAGGTGGCCTTGCCTGCCGGGTCCAATCTGGCGCCCTGACCATCGGCGGCAATATCTTTGTCGCAATGACTGAAAACAACCCGTCGATCCGGATCCTTGTAGCGGAAGACGACAACGCGGCGCGGGCGTTGCTGGTCGAGTTGTTGACCGGCCTGGGCCATACCGTGGTGGCGGAAGCCGGGACGGGGCATGAGGCGCAGGAGCGTGCGGTGTCGTTGTTGCCGGACGTGGTGCTGCTCGATGTGCACATGCCGGACGGTTCCGGGATCGAGGCGGCCGAGGCCATCACGGCCGTGGCGCCCGGGGTGGCCGTGGTGCTCTTCAGCGGGGATGAGGCGCTCACGCTCAGCGACCACGACGTGACGTCCACCGCCGCGATTGCCTTCCTGCCCAAGCCGGCGCCGCCGCGGGTGCTGGATTCCACCATTCGCCTGGCAGCCACGCGGGCCCGGGAGCTGTCGTCGGCCCGCAAGGATGCGGCCAGCGCGCGGGAGGCGCTGGAGAATCGGAAGGCCATCGAGCGCGCGAAGGGGGCGCTCATGCGACGCACCGGGCTGTCGGAGAAGGAGGCGTATCGCATCCTGCAGCGCACCAGCCAGGACCGCTCGGTGCCGATGGTGGAGATTGCGAAGACGGTGCTGGCCAACGAGCCGGGGCAGGAGAAGGCGTAGGACCGCGTTCCGACTCCACCACGGCGGCGCAGGGTGACACTCGGATCCTATCCGCTCGTGGCTTCGGCGTTGGGACGCCGCTCCCCCACATGCGCCTGCAGTCCCGCACTCAGTAACAGGGTGACGAGCGCCAGCGCCGCCGATACCAGGAAGGGCAGCTCGATCACGCGGTCGAACAGCCAGCCGGCGAGCGTGGGGAAGATGACGCGTGCCACGCCACCAAACGTCTGTTGCACGCCCATATACAGCCCGCGCTCATTGCTCGGCGTCACCTGCGAGAGCATGGCAGTTACGCACGGGAAGGTGAAGGCGGTGCCGATGGGCACCAGGGCCACCGCGATGGCCAGCGGGAGGTACGGGAGCAGCCGTGCCACGTCCGGGCTGAACATGGACTGAGTGAGGCTCATGTGGGCGATCCGGTCGGTGAACGGCATCATGGCGAGGCCTATGGCCAGCAGCACCGCGCCCACCCGGGACAGGCGCAGCTCCCCGTACCGGTCCACGGCCTTCCCGAGGACCACCGCCCGCGTGAGCACGGAGATGACCCCGATATACATGAAGAAGTATCCGATGGTCCTGGCAGTCACGCCGAACCGCGCCGCCAGGTAGAGCGCCAGGATGGCCGTCACTCCCTGGAATGCGCCCATCGCGGCGGAATAGATGAGGATCAGCCGCGACGCGGGTTCGCCCGCGTGCGACACCACGCGCCGGATCGCCTGCTTGAGCCGGCCCTTGACCTGCAGTTGCGTGCGGGCCTCGTTCATGTCGCGCGATTCGGTGAGGTACTTCATGGCGAACCCGATGTTCAGGACGCACAGCGCCGCGGCGGCCAGGCCGGGGGCGGCGGTGCCGGCCCCCAGGGTCAGCGAGCCCAGCACGGGCCCGATGGCTACGCCGACGTTGGTGGAGGCGGACAGCCACCCCAGGCTCTTGGCGCGGTCCTTGGGCGCCGTGGCATCGGCCACGTAGGCCTGGATGACGCTGACGGTCCCGCCGCCGGCCCCCTGCACGATGCGCGAGAGGAAGAGCAGCCAGAGGGAATCGGCGAAGCCGAATATGATATATGCAATAGCTGAAGCGCCGAGCCCGATCAGCAGCGCCGGGCGTCGCCCGTACCGGTCGGACACCCGCCCCCAGTACGGGGCGCTGATGAGCTGGGCCACGGCATACGCTGACACCAGCAGACCCACCGCCAGTCCGCTGCCACCCAGCCGTTCCGTGTAGAACGGCAGCAGCGGCACAATCATCAGCAACCCCACCATGTCGATGAACGCCGTGACCATCAGCACGGCCAGCTTGGCCAGTGGCGTGCCGCCGTGGGAGCCGGATGAATTGGGTGGCGTGTCGGGCAAGGCGATGCGCGGGTGAGTGGCAGGTGCGATCGGGACGGGTCGGGATCCGGCGGCGCGCCGGTATGGTGAATGGCGGCGCCGGTGAAACCTACCGGGATATCGTCGGCCGGGCAGGACCCAGCCGGTTACTCCTCGGTGTGACCCAGGGCTGCCGGTGGCACCGACCGGCCCACTACGCCAGCCAGCGCCACGATGGTCAGCAGGTACGGGATCATTTCCACGAATTGTGGCGGGATGAACGGCACTCCCTGCAGGCGGATCTGGAAGGTCTCCGCCGCCGCAAAGAGCAGGCACGCGAACCCGATTCGCGCGGGATCCCACCGACCAAAAATGATGGCCGCCAGCGCGATGAAGCCGCGCCCGGCGGTCATCTGGTCGGTAAACTGGTGCTGGTCCAGCGCCAGGTACGCCCCGCCGATTCCGGCAATGGCGCCTGACAGGGCGACGGCAATCCACCGCACCCGCGCCACATGCACTCCCACCGACCGCGCCGCGTCCGGCTGCTCGCCGACGGCCCGCACGCGCAGCCCGAACGGCGTGCGATACAACAGCCACGCCACCACCGGAATGGCCGCCGCGCCCATCCAGACCAGCGGATTCTGGACGAGGGCCAGCAGCCCGGTGGTGCTTTCCGTGACATGGAACCCCGGGATGCGCGGCGAGTTGGAGGAACTGCCAAAGGTGAAGCGCAGGAAGAACCGCGTGAGCCCCACCGCGAGCAGGTTGATGGCCACGCCCACCACCACCTGGTCGGCCTTGTATCGCACGGAGCAGAGCGCGTAGAGCAGCGCGAGGAGGGCGCCCCCGCCCACACCGGCCAGCAGCCCCACCCAAGGGCTGCCGGAGTAGTAGCTGCCCAGCGCCGCGCAGAAGGCGCCGGCCAGCATGTACCCCTCGAGCGCGAGCCCGATGAGTCCGGACCGCTCCGACAGCACGCCGCCCGCCGATGCAAACAGGTAGGGCATGGCAATGCGCACGGTCTGTGTCAGGAACGCGAGCGTCATCATGAGCCTCGCCCTCCACGGCGCGCGCTCCGCAGCAGTCGGCGGACCTCGGGCACCGACGTGACCACTGCGATGATCACCACGGCCTGGAGGACGTCCACCATCTGCTTGGGCACGAGCGCGTTCACCGCCAGCCCGCCCTGCGAAAGTGTGCCGAACAGCAGCGCGGCGAGCACCACGCCAATGGGATTGTTGCGGCCCACGATGGCAACGGCGATGCCCAGGAACCCGGCGCCGCCCGCGAACCCATCCTCATAGTAGTGCTTGTATCCCAGCACGAAGTTCAGCCCGCCCACGCCGGCCACGGCGCCGGAGATCAGCATGGCCCGCCACCACACGCCCGACACGCTCACCCCGCCATACTCGGCGGCCGCCGGCTGCAGGCCCACCGCACGAAGCTCAAACCCGGCGCGCGAGCGGAACAGGTACCACCACGCCGCGGCCACCGTGACGAGGGCCAGGAGCAGCACGAAGTTGGCCGCCGAGCCGTGGAATGCGGGGAAGAGCGCGGATAGCCGAGCGACGGCGCCGCTGCGGATCTCCGCCGTGTGCAGCGTGTCGAATACCTTGAAATGCGCGATGGTGAGGTAGTTCAGCAGCGCGAGCCCGATGAAGTTGAGCATGATCGTGGTGATCACTTCATGCGCACCCCACCTGGACTTCAGCACGCCGGCCGCGCCTCCCAGCAAGCCACCGCCTGCCGCGGCCGCCACGATGAACAGCGGCAGCACCACCAGCGACGGAAGCCCCGGGGGCAGCAGCGTCCCCACCACCGCCGCGGCGAAGCCTCCCGCGGCCAACTGGCTCTCGGCGCCAATGTTGAACAGGCCGGCCTGCAACCCGATGGCCACGGCCAGTCCGGTGAAGGTGAGCGTGGTGGTCTTGTACAGCACCTGACCCAGCCCATACGCATTTCCCCAGGTGCCTTCCAGCAGCAACCGGTACACGGCGCCTGGTGACTGGCCGTACGCCACGATCAGCACGTCGCCCACGATGAGGGCAATGAGCAGTGCCACCACCGCCGGGAGGAGCGCCTCTTCGAGTTGGGTGCGCCATGGCGACCTCACGCGATCACCCGTGGACGGAAGGGCGGCGGGCGCGCTCACGCGGCTTTTCCCGACGCGCCGGTCATGTAGGCGCCCAGCACTTCCTCGTTTGCCGCGGCCCGCGGCAGCAGGGCAACAAAGCGGCCGCCATACATCACGGCAATCCGGTCCGCGAGCGCCAGCACCTCCGTGAGGTCGGCCGACACGAGCAGCACCGCCTTGCCGGCCGCGCGGGCGGCGCGGAGCTGCGCGTGGATGAACTCGATGGCCCCCACGTCCACGCCGCGCGTGGGCTGCGCGGCGAGCAGCACCTTGAAGTCGCGCCCAAGCTCGCGGGCTATCACGATTTTCTGTTGGTTGCCACCGGAAAGGGTGCGAGCCGGCACCGAGCCGTCGGTGGGGCGGATGTCAAAGCGCGCGATCTGATCGGCGGCGTTGCGCGCGATGCGGGCTTCGTCCAGCGTGCCGTGGCGGGAGAAGCGATGCTGCTGCCCCAGCACCAGGTTATGCGCAATGGAATAGTCGAGGATCAGTCCACGGGCCTGCCGGTCTTCCGGCACATGGGACAGCCCGGCGTCGCCGCGGGCGCGCACCGAGAGGTGCGTGATGTCGCGCGCGTCGAGCAGGATGGCGCCCGACGATGCCCTGCGGAGCCCTGCCAGTGCCTCTACGAGCTCCGTCTGGCCGTTGCCCTCCACGCCGGCGATGCCCAGGATCTCACCCGGCGCGATGGTGAAGCTCACGGCGTCCACTGCGCGGGTCCGACGGGAGTCGGGCACGGTGAGTTCCCGCACTTCGAGCGCATGGCGGTGGTCGGCACGCGCGGCGGGCATGGACGCCGGCGCCGCGCTGCCAGCCAGGTTGACATCCCGTCCCACCATCATCCGCGCCAGCTCGGCGGGCGATGTCTGGCTCGTGGCCACTCGGCCCACGGTCTCGCCATGGCGCATCACGGTCACCGTGTTCGAGATCTCCATCACCTCGTCCAGCTTGTGGGTGATGAGCACCACGGTTCCGCCGTCGTCGCGCATGCGGGCCAGCACCTGCCAGAGTTCGTCCACCTCCGGCGGCGAGAGCACGGCGGTCGGCTCATCCAGGATCAGGATCCGCGCGCCGCGATAGAGCGTCTTGAGGATCTCCACCCGCTGGGCCTCACCCACCGAGAGGTCGCCAACCAGGCGATCCGGCGCCACCACCAGGCCGGTGCGGACGCACAGTTCTGACACGGCCTGCTCGGCGCGGCGGCGGTCGAGCTGCCCTCGGCGCGTCAGCTCGCGACCGAGCACGATGTTCTCCGCCACGGTGAGCGTGGGGACCAGCATGAAATGCTGATGCACCATTCCCACGCCGGCCGCGATGGCCTGCGCGGTGTTCCACCCCGTCACGTCGCGCCCGTTCACCTCGATGGTGCCCTCGTCCAGTTGGTACATGCCGCTCAACACGCGCATCAGCGTGGACTTGCCGGCGCCGTTCTCCCCCACGAGGGCGTGGATCTCGCCCGGGGCCACCGTGAGCGACGCCCCGCGGTTGGCGTGTACCGGGCCAAAGGACTTGTTGACCCCGGTCAGGCGGATGACGGCCGGGGCGGCGTCGGCGGGCAGGCCTGGGGCGACCGTCATTGGATGGTGGTCGGTACCTTGATCCGACCGGCAATGATGGCGGCTTGCAGCGAGTCGAGCCGGATTTTTACTGAATCCGGAATGAGCGCCTTGTTGTGCTCATCATAAACATAATATACACCGTGGTCGGCGAGCCCGAACGAATAGATGCCCCCCTTGAACGTGCCGTCCTTCACTCGCTTGATGATGTTGAACACGGCGACATCCACGCCCTTCACCATGGAGGTGAGCACGTGCCCCGGGGCCTCGGCGTACTGGTCGGCGTCCACGCCGATGGCCAGCTTGTCCATCTGCCGAGCCGCCTCGAAGACACCAAGCCCCGTGGAGCCCGAGGCGTGGAAGATCACGTTCACCCCGCGCTGGTACTGTGACAGCGCCAGCTCCTTGCCCTTGCCCGGATTGCGGAATGCCTCCGGCGTGACGCCGGCGTACTGGGCAATCACCTCACAGTCGGGACAGACGTACTTCACCCCCGCCGTGTAGCCGGCTTCGAACTTCTGGATGAGGGGCGAGTTCATGCCGCCCACGAACCCGACCTTCCTGGAGTGGCCCACCATCGCGGCCAGCGCGCCCACCAGGAATGAGCCCTGCTCCTCGCGGAACTTGAGCGCCGCCAGGTTGGGAGGAGGCTGCACCGGGCGCCCGGCGCTGTCGGTGGCCACCGAATAGTCCACGCCCGCGAAATCCGTGTTCGGGTACTCCTGGGCCAACTGGTTGAGGTCATCGGTGAAGATGAAGCCGATGCCGATCACCAGTTTCATGCCCTCCGCGGCGAGCATGCGCAGGCCCGCCTCGCGGTCGGACCCGTCACCGGGTTCGATGAACCGCACGTGGACGCCCAGCTCCTTCTCGGCCCTCGTGCCGCCGACGTACGCCGCATCGTTGAACGACTTGTCGCCCCGGCCACCCACGTCGAACACGATGCCGACGTTGACGGCGTGGGGATCCAGGGCGGCCGTGGCCGCGTCAGCGGGGTGCACGAACAGGAACGCCACGTGGACGATGAGCAGCACGCCCACGAGGAGGAGCAGCTTTCGCATGGACTGAAGAATCGCGGCCCGCCGCAGGGTACCGCAAGGATGCCGCGGCCAGTTGATTTCCTGGCGCCGGAACACCGGCGCCTCACGGGCACTAATATCACCGGTATGTCTGGCACCCAGCTTCCCGTCCGCGACCCCGCCTTCGTCGAATTGCACGACGAGATCCGCGCGCTGGCCAGGCGCCGGAACGCCGTCATCCTGGCCCACAACTATCAGCGCCCCGAGGTCCAGGAGGTTGCGGACTATGTGGGCGACTCACTGGGCCTCTCGCGCGAGGCGGCCAGCACCGACGCCGGGACCATCGTGTTCTGCGGTGTGCACTTCATGGCCGAGACGGCGGCCATCCTGTCGCCCACCAGGCAGGTGCTGCTGCCCAACCTGGCGGCAGGGTGTTCACTGGCGGCCACGATTGACGCCGGGCAGGTGCGCGCCTGGAAGCGGGAGCATCCGGGGGCCGCGGTGGTCTCGTACGTGAACACCACGGCCGAAGTGAAGGCGGAGAGCGACTACTGCTGCACTTCCGGGAACGCCGTGGATGTGGTGAACGCGATTCCGGCCGACCGCGAGGTCCTGTTCCTGCCGGACATGTTCCTCGGCGCGCACGTGCGTCGAATCACCGGGCGCCAGAACATCCATGTGTGGATGGGGGAGTGCCACGTGCACGCGGGCATTGACCCCGCGAACATTGCCGCGCAGCGCGCGGCGCACCCGGGCGCGGAGTTCCTGGTGCATCCGGAATGCGGGTGCACCACCTCGGTGCTCGAGGCGATTTCGGCGGGCGATGTGGATCGCGACGGCATGCAGGTGCTTTCCACCGAGGGCATGATGCGGCGTCCGGGGCAGTCAACAGCGGATGAATTCGTGGTGGCCACCGAAGTGGGCATCCTGCATCGGCTGCGCCGGCAGTATCCCGACCGGAAGTTCTACCCGGCCAATCCGCAGGCGGCATGCGCGTACATGAAAGTGACCACGCTGCCCATGGTGCTGAACTCGCTGCGGCGCCACGAGCACCACATCACGGTGCCTCCCGACATTGCGCGCCGCGCGCGACGAGCCATCGAGCGCATGGTGTCCATTGGCGGCACCCCGGCGCTGGCTCCGCAGGGCGATCCGGGTGAGTAGCTCTCTGGAGGGGCCCGCGCTCACGGCGCTGGTGCGGGCCGCGCTCGAGGAGGACGCGGCATTCAACGACGTCACGAGCATTGCGCTGGTGCGCGGTGAGCGCAGGGCGCGGGCGGCGCTGGTGGCCAGGCAAGCGGGCGTCCTGGCTGGTGTGCCACTGGCGGTGGAGGCCTTTCGCCTGCTGGATGCCCGGGGGGCGATCCGGATTGACGCCGAAGATGGCAGCGTCGTGAATGCGGGCACGTCGATCCTCTTCATCACGGGACACGCGCGGCCCATGCTGGCCGCCGAGCGCGTGGCGCTGAATTTCCTGCAGCGCCTCTCCGGCGTGGCCACGCTCACGTCGCGATATGTGGAGGCGGTGCGTGGGACCAGGGCTCGCATCCTGGACACCCGCAAGACGACACCGGGCTGGCGCGCGCTCGAGAAGTATGCGGTGCGCATGGGCGGGGGCGTCAATCACCGCCTCGATCTTTCCGACGCGGTGCTGATCAAGGACAACCACCTGGCGGCGCTGGACGGCAACATTGCCATGGCGGTGCGTCGGGCGCGCGAGCTCGCGCCGGCCGGTACGCGCATAGAAGTGGAATGCGAGCGTCGCGAGCAGGTGGAACAGGCGGTGAGTGCTGGAGCCGACGTCATCATGCTCGACAACATGCCGACGCCGATCATGCGTGAATGCGTACAACTCGTGGCCGGCCGGGCCACGGTGGAGGCCAGCGGTGGGGTGACGCTCTCCACGGTGCGTGAGATTGCCGAGACCGGTGTGGACTGGATCTCGGTGGGTGCCATCACGCACTCGCCGCCGGCCATGGACTCTGCCCTGGAGTTTGAGTGAACGATCAACCCATTCCATCGCCCAGCCACCAGCACGGTGGTTCCCGCCAGGAACCGCGGCACGGCGTGCCCGGGAATTTTGACCTCGACGCCGCGGCTCGCCGGATCGTGGCACGGAACGGGTTTGAACCCGTATTTCCCGAAGCGGCCATGGCGCAGCTCAGCGCGATGGCGGGGCCGGCTGCCCCGACCCCGGACCTGCGCGACTTGCGCCACCTGCCCTGGTCGTCCATCGACAACCAGGAATCACGCGACCTGGACCAGGCCGAGGTGGCGGAACGCCTTCCGGATGGCCAGATCCGCCTGCTGGTTGCGGTGGCGGATGTCGACGTGCTGGTGCCCAAGGGCTCACCGCTGGACGCGCACGCCCAAACGAATTCGACGTCCGTGTACACCGGCGTGCGTGTGTTTCCCATGCTCCCCGAAAAGCTGTCCACGGGCCTCACCTCCCTGAACGAGAACGAGGATCGCGTGGCGATGGTGATCGAGACCGTCGTGGACGCCAACGGGGACGTGGCGCATCACGACGTGTTTCGCGCGGTGATCCGCAACCAGGCCAAGCTCGCGTACGATGACGTGGGCGCGTGGCTGGATGGGGATGAGGCGCCAACCCGCCTGGCGGGCAACGCGGTGCAGCAGGATCAGGTGCGCATGCAGTCCGAGGCGGCGCAGCGGCTCAAGGAGCAGCGCGAGCGCAATGGCGCGCTGGAGTTCGACACGATCGAGGCGACGCCGGTGGCCAAGGATGGCCGCGTGGTGGATCTCGCGATTGCCCGCAAGAGCAAGGCGCGCGATCTCATCGAGGATTTCATGGTCGCGTCCAACATTGCGGTGGCCACGTTCCTCGAGTCCAAGGGTCGCTCGGGGATCCGGCGCGTGGTGCGCGAGCCCAGGCGCTGGAGCCGGATTGTGGATCTGGCCAAGGAGTATAAAGTGACCCTGCCGGCCACGCCCGATTCCCGCGCGCTGGCCGGGTTCCTCAAGGTGCGTCGTGCCGCCGACCCACTGCGCTTTCCCGACCTGTCGTTGTCCGTGATCAAGCTGCTGGGCAAGGGCGAGTATGCGCTGGACCTGCCGGGGCGCGATCCGGGTATCCATTTCGGGCTGGCGGTGCACGACTACACGCATGCCACGGCGCCGAACCGGCGGTACGCCGACCTCATCGCGCAACGGGCCGTCAAGGCGGTGCTGGCTGGCGTGGAGGCACCCTACTCCAAC
The DNA here is from genome assembly GCA_035700805.1 of Gemmatimonadaceae bacterium. GTDB lineage: Bacteria > Gemmatimonadota > Gemmatimonadetes > Gemmatimonadales > Gemmatimonadaceae > JAGWRI01. The sequence goes on from DASSOG010000053.1 coordinate 41,530, forward strand.
GACGAACTCGCGGCGCTGGCCGCGCACTGCAGTGAGCGTGAGGACGCCGCCAACAAGGTGGAGCGCACCATGCGCAAGGTGGCCGCCGCCCTGCTGCTGGCGCACCGCATTGGCGAAGTGTTCGACGGCATCGTCACCGGCATCTCGGAACACGGCACCTTTGCGCGCCTGTTTCATCCGCCCGCCGAGGGCATGGTGGTGAAGGGTCAGAAAGGGCTGGATGTTGGCGACAAGATCCGCCTGCGCCTGGTGCACACCGATCCCATGGAAGGGTTCATTGACTTCGAGGCGCTGCGGTAGCCGTCTCCGCTACCACGCCTGTCATGCCGACATTCCCACTCTTCCTCGCTGAGCGCACACTTTGACCCGACGTCCTGCCACCCTCGCCTTCATCCTGCTGGGCGCCGTGATCGTGGCGTGTTCGCACCGATCGCCGCTCCTCTCGCCCACCCCCGAGGAGCTGATGACGCCGGCGCCGGACAGCTTCCGCGTGGTATTCCAGACCACGAAAGGGCCGTTCACCGCCATGGCGCACCGGGACTGGTCACCACACGGGGCGGATCGGTTCTACTTCCTGGTGTCCCACGGATACTATGACGACACGTATTTCTTCCGGGTGGTGAAGGGCTATGTGGCCCAGTGGGGTATCAGCGGGGCACCAGTCCTCGACTCGGTATGGCGCGGCCGCTCCATCGCGGACGACCCCGTGGTGGTGAGCAACACCCGCGGCCGGATCGCGTTCGCGCGAGGTGGCCCGCGCTCGCGTGACACGCAGCTCTATGTCAACTACGCCGACAACGCCAGGCTCGACACGCTCAATGGCTTCGGATTCCCGCCCGTGGCGGAGGTGACCGACGGCATGCCGGTGCTGGATTCGCTGTACAGCGGGTACGGCGACGGGCCGCCGCGGGGCAAGGGACCGTCGCAGCGGCTGATTGCCCACGAGGGGAATGCGTACCTGAAGCGGGATTTCCCGCTCCTGGACCGGATCATCACCGCGCGTGTGACCATGACGTGGGGCGACACGCTCAAGGCGAGCATGACGCTGCGGGGTGAGGCGCCCTTCCAGCGGGGGCGTGACCGTCGAGGGGGTGGTGGCGGGGGAGGCAGCCGGTAGCAAGGGAGGCCCCGTCCCTCCATTGGTGTTTTCTCAACACCCACCTCTCCGGCAACGCGCTAGCCGTCGTCCGATCCGGGGACGCGCCAGGCAAACCCGTTCTGCGCGATGAGCTGGTGGGCTGATGCCGGGCCCCACGATCCCGATTCGTACCCCTCCATGCGAATGGGCGGGTGTGTCCGCCAGTAATCGAGCACGGGATCCACCACGCGCCAGGCCGCCTCCACCTCGTCGCTGCGGGTGAACAGCGTGGCATCCCCCAGCATGATGTCCAGCAGCAGAGTCTCATACGCCGGCGGGTTGATGTCGCCGAAGGCATCAGCGTATGCAAAATCCATGGCCACGAGCGCCACTTCCTCCTGCCGGGAAAGCTGGTACACCGCGCCGGGCGTCTTCACCTGGAACGAGAGCGAGACGCCCTCGTCCGGCTGGATGCGCAGCACGAGGGTATTGGGCGCCAGCAACTTGCGTGTTTCGCTGCCGAACATCAGGTGCGGTGGCTCCCGGAACTGCACGGCCACCTCCGACACGCGTTCCGCCAGCCGCTTGCCCGAGCGGAGGAAGAAGGGCACCCCCTTCCACCGCCAGTTGTCCAGGTACAGCCGCATGGCCGCGTAGGTGGGCGTGGTGGAATCCGGGGCCACGTTCGGTTCGTCGCGATAGCCCTTCACCTTCTCCCCGCCCGAGATGCCGGCCCGGTACTGCGCGCCCACCACGGAGCTCTCCAGTTCGGCAGGCCCCATGGCGCGAATGGATCGCAGCACCTTCACCTTCTCGTCGCGCACGGCATCGGCGCTCATGGTCACCGGTGGCTCCATGCAGGTGAGCGCCAGCAACTGCATCAGGTGGTTCTGGAACATGTCCCGGATGACGCCGGCTTCTTCGTAGTACGCCCCGCGCCGCTCCACGCCCACGGTCTCGGCCACGGTGATCTGCACATGCGCCACGGACTGCCGGTTCCACAGCGGTTCAAAGATGGCATTGGCAAATCGGAATACCAGGATGCTCTGGACCGTCTCCTTGCCCAGGTAGTGGTCAATGCGAAAGAGCTGGCATTCGTTGAAGAGTTCGAGCACCAGGCGGTTCAACTGCTGGGCGGTGGCCAGGTCGTGGCCGAACGGCTTCTCAATCACCACGCGCCGCCATGGCCGCTGGGCGGCACCAGTCACCTTGGGGGCCAGGCCACTCTCGGAAAGGTTGCGCGCGATGGGTTCGAAGATGCTCGGCGGCACGGCCAGGTAGAACAGCCGATTGCGGTTGGCCTCGTCCAGCGGCTGCTCCATGGCGTCCAGGCGTTCCGCGATCAGGGCATAGGTCTTTGGATCGTTGAAGTCGCCCGCGACATGATGCACCTGGCCGCTCAGCCGCTTCCAGACCTCCTCGTCCAGCCCGTCGATCTCGTCGGACTCCGCCAGCGCCGAGCGCATGTCCTGGCGAAATTGCTCATCGGTGTATTCAGTGCGGCCAACCCCCAGGAACTGGAATGGCTCGGGCAGCAGGCCGTCCTTGGCCATCTGGTACAGGGCCGGGATCAACTTGCGATGCGACAGGTCGCCGGTGGCGCCCATCACCACCATGGTGCACGGGTCGGCCACCCGGCGGTTGGGGCCGATGGCGCGGAGCATCTGGCTGGTACGCGCGGTTACATGGGCCGGCCTGGCGGTCATTCGGACTTCACCGCGTGGCCGCCAAACTGGTTGCGCAGCGCCGCAATGACCTTGGCCGAGAAACTGTCCTCCTGGCGTGAGCGAAAGCGCATGAGCAGCGACAGTGTGATGACTGGGGTCGGCACGTCCAGGTCCATGGCCTCGTTCACCGTCCACCGGCCCTCGCCCGAATCGGCCACCCAGCCGCGGATGCTGGAGAGTGATCCATCCTGGACGAAGGCGTCCCGGGCCAGCTCGTTGAGCCACGAGCGCACGACACTGGCGTGTTGCCAGAGCTCGGCGATCTGCGCCAGGTCCAGGTCCGGGAACAACTTCGAGGCGTGCAGCACCTCATAGCCTTCCGCGTATGCCTGCAACAGCCCGTACTCGATGCCGTTGTGGACCATCTTCACGTAGTGGCCAGCGCCGATCGGCCCCACATGGGCAAATCCATCAGGGGGCGCGAGCGTCTTGAAGATGGGCGTACACAACTTCACGGCCGCCTTGGACCCGCCCACCATGAGGCAGTACCCGTTCTCCAGTCCCCACACGCCACCGCTTGTCCCGGCGTCGATGAACTCGACGCCCTGCCTGGCCAGCGTGGCTCCAAGACGCATGGAATCCTTGAAGTTCGAGTTGCCGCCGTCGATGATCACGTCGCCCTTGGCCAGGTGCGGCGTGAGCTGCGCGATGGTCTGGTCTACGGGATCCCCGGCCGGCACCATGACCCACACCACCCGCGGGGCGGTCAGCTTGCCGCACAGGTCGGTCAGGTCCCTGGCCGGCGTCACCCCGGGCCTGGTGACGCGCTTCATCGCTTCCGCGCTCGGATCGTACACCACCACGGTGTGTCCATCCTTGACCAGCCGCTCCACCATGTTGCCGCCCATCCGGCCCAGCCCGATCATGGCCATTTGCATTGTTCAATAATCCCGTTCAGGAGAAAGAGGCTGCGAAACCTCAAGACGCGAGCAGCACCGCGCGGGCCGGCGCGCCATCCAGCCCCGTGAGGCGCAGCGGCAGGCAGCGGAATTCGTACGTGCCCGGCGGCGGCTCGCCCAGGTCCAGGCCCTCCACGATCACCACGCCATGCTCCAGGAGGGTGCGGTGCGTGCGGTGATGCCCCGAGCGGAACTGCTCGACGGAGAGATAATCCACGCCAACGAGCTTCACGCCATGATCCACCAGGTACTGCGCGCCATCCGGCGCCAGGTACGTGAAGTCCCGGTGGAATTCCGTTTCACGAATGAACCCGGAATTCCTGGTCCGGATGAGCAAACGCGTGACATGGGTCAGGTCGTGCGCCTGGAGCTGCTCCGCCGAGACCGCCATGAGGCCCGGGTCCATGGCAATGAGCTGCGCCGGGCCCATCAGTACGTCCAGGGGCAGCGTGTCCACGCTGGCGCCGTCGTCAAAGAAGTGGCGCGGCGCGTCCACGTGGGTGCCCGTGTGCGATCCCATGCTGAGCAGCGACACGTTGGACGTCGCGCCCTTGGCCACCGCCGACGCCAGCGAGAACTGGATGGGCGGATTCCCCGGGTAGACCACGCCGCCGGATTGTACCGGCACCGAGATGTCATAGATATGTCGCATGTCACTCCGATGGGATGGGGTAATCCAGCAGCGCGTCGTCCACGGCGTAGCCGCCTCCATCTCTTATGGACCTCGCCACCACGCGCCGCGTCTCATCCTGCAACGACTGCAGCGACTCGCGGGCCGCCCGGAACCGGTGCCCCGCGTCAACCACGAACAGGTCGCACAGGTCCACTTCGTGCGCGCAGGCCGCGATTCCGCGTTCCTCGATCAACCGCTGCGTCCTGGCCAGCACCGCCGCGGTGGCGAACAAGTCCACCGCCATGTTGGCCAGCCGCTCCAGCTCCTGCTGCCGGTCCACGATGTGTTCCTTGTACACCTGGAGCAGCCGCTGGGTGCCTTCGCCAAGCTGCTGCACATGTCGTTCAAGATAACGCTTGTGCCCCTCGATGCGGGGATGCAGCGTCGCGTCGAACGTGCTGGACGCGCCCAGCCGGCTCCTGAGGCGCGACGCGGCGAATCCGCTCACCAGGCCTAGGTTCCGCAAGGGATGCTTGAGTGCCGCGGCAAGTTCCCGCAGCTTGCCCGCCGGCCCCTGGATGCCGTTGAGCGCGATGAACAGCCGCAGGATCTCATTCGTGCCCTCGAAAATCCGGTTGATGCGGGCGTCGCGCAGCATCCGCTCATACGGATACGGCTTCACAAAGCCGCGCCCACCCGCTACCTGCACCATCTCATCCGACGCCCGCCAGAGCAGTTCGCTGGCAAACACCTTGCAGCACGCGGCTTCCAGCGCGGAATCGCTGGTCGGCCGTCCCGCCATGTCGGCCAGGAGGCCGAGCATCGAGTCGGCCGCGTAGGCATCGGCCGCGAGCTGCGCCAGCTTGCGCTGCGTGATCTCAAAGTCGGCAATCGGCTGCCCGAACTGCACGCGGCCCTCGGCGAACGTGGTCATGTGGCCCAGGATGTGCTTGGCGCCGGCCGTGCAGCCCGCGGCCAGCGACAGGCGCCCGCCGTTCAGCACATGCACGGCCACGGCAAACCCCTTGCCGACCGTGCCCAGCACGTGGTCGTCGGGGACCGCGAGGTTGGTGTACACGAGCTCGGCCTGCGTGGAGCCGCGAATGCCCAGCTTGCGCACCGTGCTCATCACCTTGAAGCCCGGCATGTCGGGGCGGATGATGAACGCCGTGGGCCGCTGCACCTGCCCGCCGTGGCGTTCCACCGGGGTCTGCACGAACGTCACGATCACCCCGGCCCGATGCCCGTTCCCGATCCACTGCTTGTGTCCATTCAGGATCCATGATGCGCCATCGGCACCGCGTTCGGCGCGCGACCTGATGTGCTGCGCATCCGAGCCGGTTTCCGGCTCGGTGAGCGCGTAGGCGGCCAGGGTCTTGCCCCGCGCGAGCATGGGCAGGTAGCGCTGCTTCTGCGCGGGCGACCCGTAGAGCACGATGGCCTTGGACCCGAGCCCGCAGTGGACCCCCACGAGCACGGCGATGCTGGCGTCAATGCGCGACACCTCGCCGATCACGCGCGCGTAGCCCGCCGGTGAAAGCCCCTGGCCCTCGAACTCCTCGGGTATGGTGAGTCCCAGCAGCCCGCCGTCGGCCAGGGCCTGGATCACCGGTTCCGGCACCAGCTCCTGTTCGTCGATGGCCTGGGAGTCCACCAGGTCGCGCTCGATCTCCCGGAGTCGGGAGATGAGCGTGCGCACTCGGTGCGCCTCGGTGGGGTCCCGGCGTTCCAGCGGGTCGGGGTACGGAAAGAGCAGGGTGTCATGGATCACCCCGTTGAACATGCCCCGGACAAAGGACGGCATCATGGAGGTCATGTGTGGAGTTTGACGGTTTGCCACCGCCAGTCAAGCGCCACGGGCCGGGAGCCGCGGCAGGGATCCGCTGTAAGTCTTTGGTAAGTCGCCGCCCCCACACTGGCTGCCCCTTGGCTCCCGGGTATCATTTGAGGCATCATGTCGCCTCAGCGCTCCTCGCGCCTCATTGGAACGGTGGTCGTCCTCGGACTCGCGCTCGCGGTCACGGCCGTGCTGGTGTACCAGGCGGCGGTGGCGGCGCGGGGGCATCGGCTGTCGGCCGAGCGCACGCTGCGGGACTACGCGTCGTTTGCCGACTGGCAGTTTGAGCAGCAGGTGAAGAGCCAGTTGCTGGCCACCATGGTGCCGTCGCTCTCGCACCCGGCCATGCGCGTGGATCCCAAGCGGATCGCGGAATCGGCGGTCACCCCGGCGGCGGTGGAGGACATGGCGCGCGACTACGCCGGCTGGTGCGGATGCCTGGACAGCGTCCGGTACTATTTCCGCTTCGACTGGCCGGATGGGCCCCTGCGCACCACGTCCACCAGCGCGTCGCCGGTCGAGCTGCGGTGGGCGCGCGATACGATCGTGTCGTATGTGCGGACCATGCCGCCGTCGGACGAGATGCGCCAGAACGCGTATGGAGGGTCACGGCCGCAACCCGCCATGCGCGTGCTTATTACCAATGATGCATATGTGATGCTCCTGGGCGGCCTGGACCTGCACCCGCGGCTGCTGGTGTTCCTGGTGTCGCGCAGCATGGATGGCAGGCCCCTGGTGGTGTATGGGTACGAGACGCCGCCGCTGCCCTTCCTCGTGCCGGCCTTCCGCGCCGTGTACGAACGCGGCACCCTGCTGCCTCCGTCGCTGGTGGGCAACCTGCCGCTCGACTCGGTGCTGTCGCTGTCGGTGAACGACGCCCGCGGCGATCCGCTCTACGGGACGCCGGGGCAATATGACCTCACCTTCAGCACCACCGACACGCTGGACGCCAACTTCGGCCGGCTGGCGCTGCGCGTGGCGTTGCGTCCGGACGTGGCGGAACGGCTGGTGGTGGGCGGGCTCCCGCCGTCGCGCCTGCCGATGCTGCTGGCGCTGCTGGTCCTCATGGCCATCCTGCTGGCCATCGCCCTGATCCAGTTGCGCCGCGAGCAGGAGCTGGCGCGGCTGCGCACGGATTTCGTGTCAGGGGTGAGCCACGAACTGCGTACCCCGCTCGCGCAGATCCGGTGGTTCTCCGAACTGCTGCACATGGGCAAGCTTCGCACCGATGAAGAGCGCATTCGGTCGGCGGCCATCATCGACCAGGAGGCGCGCCGGCTCACCTACCTGGTGGAGAATGTGCTCAGCTTTTCCCGCAGCGAGCGACGCCAGAATCGCGTTGCGCCTGTGCCGACCGACCTGGAACGGGAGCTTCGCGAGGCGCTGGAACTATTCGCGCCGCTGGCCCGCTCGCGCCGCATGACACTGCGCGCGGAGCTGGAGCTGGGGCTCGTGGCCCTGGTGGATCCCAACGCGCTGCGCCAGGTGGTGCTGAACCTGCTGGACAACGCCGCCAAGTACGGACCCGAGGGCCAGACGATCACCGTGGGGAGCACGCGGGACCACGACTGGGTGCGCGTGTGGATCGATGACGAAGGTCCGGGCGTCTCGGCCGCCGACCGCGAGCGCGTCTGGGAGCCCTACACCCGGCTGTCCCGCGACGCCGAGCGCGGCACCGGCGGCAGCGGCATCGGGTTGTCCGTCGTCCGGGAACTGGTGGAAATGCATGGCGGACGGTGTAACATGGAGCCGTCCCGCAGCGGGGGTGTCCGGGTCTCGTTCACCGTGCCCGCGAGCGACGTCGAGCTTTCGGTGGAGACTCCTGCATGAGCCGCATCCTCATCATCGAAGACAACCCCGACCTGGCCTACGGCCTGCGCACGGGCCTGGAGATCGAGGGGTACGAGGCCGACATCGCCGTCGACGGCGAGCAGGGGCTCACGCGCGCCCGTGACTGGGCGCCGCACCTGGTGATCCTCGACCTCATGCTTCCTGGCATGGACGGGTACGCCGTGCTGCGGGCCATGCGTGAACTGTCATTGGACATGCCGGTGCTCATCCTCACGGCGCGCGGGGAGGAAGCGGACAAGCTCCGGGGCTTTCGCCTGGGAGCCGACGACTATGTCACGAAGCCGTGCGGCGTGATGGAACTGCTGGCGCGCGTGGGCGCCCTGCTCCGGCGGGCGCGTCAGGCGGCCGGCGGCCGGCGGCCAGGGCCCGTGGAACGCTTTGGCGCGGTGGAGATCAACACCGCCGCGCACACGGTCACCCGCGGTGGGGAGCCGGTGGCGCTCACGCCCAAGGAGTACGACCTGCTGGTGGCGCTGGTCAAGCGGCATGGGGCGGTGGTGTCGCGCGGTGACCTGCTGAAGGAAGTCTGGGGGTACAGCGCCGACGTGATGACCAGGACGGTGGATATTCATGTGGCCGAGCTGCGCCGCAAGCTCGAGGACAATCCCTCGCAGCCGGCCCACATCCTCACGGTCTGGAAGGCGGGCTATCGTGTGGAAGGGTAGCCTCGCCGTCGTATTGCTCGCGCTGGGCGCGGGCGCGCTCCACGCGCAGCAGCCGGTGCGGATGCCGCGCCCGTCCTGCGTCGCGCGCGGCTTCGTGCCGGCGCTCGCGCCCGATACGGTGGCCGAGGCGGTGCTGGACTCCCTGGGCACGGTGGACGTAGGCTCGCAGCCTGGCGTTCGCTACATCCGCAACCTGCTGGCGGCCAGCTTTGAGGCCGGCGCCTCGCGTGAGCTGCGGCAGGCCGCCGTGGACGGCGTGTGCGGGGTGGTGGTGGGCGGGGACCACGGCGACGGTGGCGACGACGGCTACTATCTGATCCGCCTGCGCGGCGCCGGGACCGCGCCTGAACTGGACGCGATGGCGGCGGCCCTCCGCCAGATGCCGGGGGTGCGGAGTGCGCAGGCGCTGGCCATCCGCGGGGTTGATCCCCCGGCGGCGCTCCCGACGGTGGCGGAGCGCTCGGCGGGCTGCGCCGATGCGACGGACGGCGGATGGCTGCGGATCGCGGCCATCAAGGAAATAGTATCCTCCCCCGGCGCCGACCAGCAGCACCTGGCGCTGAGGCTGGGGCTGGCTGGCGTAGACTCGGGCGCCGTCCGCGTCGAGCAGGACGACGCCGTCTGCGCGCGCGTAGCGGCCGCCATCCGGGAGGGCGCGCACTTCTCGCTGAACGGGATGCCGTACCTGGTGCTCCGCGCGGGGCCACGTTACATCGCGTTCGACCCCAGCGGCCTCAATCGGTCATTCTTCGTGGTTGATACGACTTTCGTGTTCCGGACGGTGGTGTACTAAGGGGTCACTGAAAAACAGGAGGTGGTCCGCTACGGAGGCTGACGGAGCGGGCGGCTGGGCCTACCCACCCCACGGATGCTGCTTGAAGCCCTTCGTCCAGATCAGGATGACTGGTGCGCACGCGCCAGGCAGATGGTGGATGAATGGTTCATTCACCAGTTCCGGAGACCGAAACACCTCAATGGCCGCGACATCCCGCAGGCGTACATAATCCGACAGCGGTTTTAGAGGGACGAGGTCCAACCAGACTCCGTCGAGGAAATATCCCGGTTGGCCGCAATAGGGCGGTCCTTCCGCTTTACGCCGAAGCTTCCATTCAAACTTGATGACATCTTCAACGTCCGTGTGAGGATACTTCTTGCGCAACTCATCCCCGAATGCCACGGCCCCGATGTGCCGCTGCATGCGGTCAAAGAGGCGCGGCAGATCTTGATGCAGCGCGCTGGCGGTGACGGGTTGCAACTCGGTGGGGGCACGGGTCAGCCGAATGGTCAGCGCTTTGCCTTGAGGTGGAACCTGCAGGGCGAGCGTGTCTGGGTGGAAACCGAGGCGGCGGGTCACGAGGGTGTCGATACCGGTTCTTATCCCCGTCAGGGCGAACGCGCCGTCGAAGTCGGTGGTGGCTGTCGGCCCCGCGGGCACCAGGTACACCTGCGCCAGCGAAATTGGCTTGCCGGCAAGGTCCACCACCCGGCCACGCACGGTCTGGGTGTGGGCGATGGTCGGCAAGGCGAACAGGAGTAAGGTCCACCAGCGACATCGCTGCATTCATGTGCCCCGCTACCGGCGCCGCGGCACCGGAATACCAAGGGTCAAGCCGTAGAACAGAGCCCAGCCAAGTCTACCAGTGAGCTCCCAAGTTGGTTTCGGCAAGTCAGCCACTGCCAGCCTGGGCACCCGGAGGGCGATGGCCCGCCAACTCCGCCTCGATGGCGGCCTTCAGCGGCCCCGGTTGGGGCGGCGATGGAAACCGCCAACCGTTGATGATCACGGTTGGGGTGCCCGTGAGGCCAATGCTTGATCCGAACTGCAGACCGGCCTGGATGACTCCGACCGACGCGGAACTTCGAGCGCACGCAACGATGGCGCTGGTATCGGCGATGCCAGCCCCCGCTGCATATGCGCCCCATGACTTCAGGCCCAGTGAGTCCTGGTTTGCGAACACAGCCTGCCGCCATTCGTCAAACCTCCCGGCTTGCAAGGTCGTCCCTATCCTGGCCACCGGGAAGAGCCGAAACGCGCCAAGTTACGGCGATTCGCGCCAAATCAGCTGAGAAACGCCACTTCCGATAAGCTACCGACGCTGTCATCCCAAGAAACCCGCAAATGCGTCGCATGCATCTGGAAAGGACAAGTGTCTCAGCGGCAAGGCACTGTTCGCTGGCACCGTTCGCTGGAATCGTCTCCTGAGTTCGTACGGCGAGCTCGCGCCACTCTCGGTGGCCGCCCGTTTCGGCGACCATCCCAACTCATCAATCCGCCATGCCGTGTGCAGGAACAACATCCACGCCAGTAGACGCGTTGGGGTCACCCGGAATGCCCTCGAAATCTGCCGCTCCAGTGTCCGCACAGAAGTCTTCCGCATCACCGCCCACTCCGGCACGGAGCAGACTCGCCGACCCACAAGGGCCGCCTCTGTTGCCAGCCCCCGGTTCGGCTGGGCCCACGCCGCTGGAAGTCGCTGGGCAATCTGAAGCAGTGCGTCTGTTGGCCGTTTGTTGTCAACGAGTGTCTCCACGCCCCGTTCAATCGAGTCGATTCCTCTTACCGCAACGGCAAGCGACAATTGCGTGGCGGCACAGGTCAGGACGTGGCGAGCCGCGCGTTGCGTGAGCCGGATCACCAGAAGAAGCGGGAGCCCACGAAGGTGCGCGGCCGTCGCGCATTCCCGCATCGCGGAATCGCTCAGGCTCGCGCTGTCGAGAACAGCCAACTTGCATGCCCCGGAGGCAATCCGTTCAATGAGAGATGCTACGTCGTTCACGATAACCAACTCGTAGTTCGCTGCTTCGTATCGTCTGAGTTGGTCGAGCTCCTCCATTGACAAACCGTAGGTCAGGATGCGTCGACCAATACCAAATCCTACTTCGTCGGGAATGAGATCGCCGTCGGAAGGAGCTCCAGACCCGTGGGCGTTCATCGTGGCCCCTCAATGCTGCGCGTGATGACGCCATGACGCCCGAGTACGGGCTTATGCAGTCCGCCCCCCCCCGTACGTCGTCGCAACAGTGGCACGCAGCACAGGTGTAAAGCTCACGCCGATTACTCATGGCGTTCGGATATACACCGGCTTGTCGCCGACGCAAGACCATGCGTCAGAGCGCGAACGCCTGGTTGCCTGAGGCAGGTTTCTCTAAGCGCGCTACCAGCGCGTTCCCACCATCCCGCTCTCGATGCTCCATCGGCAACATCGGAGGATCCATCGCACCTTCCGCACCCTGCTAGGCGGTGGCGACCCCGCAGGCGGCGCGCAACTGTGCGGCGAGCGCCTCCGGTTCACCCACCGGCGCGTCGCAGGCATACCCTCGGCACAAGTAGGCCATCGGTGCGGTCGCATTCATGCCGCGCAGGGCCAGTAGCGGTACATCTGCGTTTTCAGCTGGTTGTCCACCCGCCAGCAGCAGGGCGGGTACGAACGCCCCTGCTGCCGCGCGACCAAGCGCCTGGAAGCGCACATCCTCCGGGTTGCCCACGATGGCGAGTTCCACCGCCCCGTGCACGGCCAGGTCCGCCGCGCACAGCAGGTGCCCGAACGCCAGTGGAAACCTCTCCATCTCGGCGGCCAACCCGGCCAGCGCGCGTTCAGCCCGCGCCGCATGCGCCTGGTCGTCGAACAGCGCGGCCAGGCGAAGCGAGAGCTCCACGGCCAGCGAGGTGCCCGATGGCGTGGCATTGTCACTGGCATCGCGCGGTCGCACGATCAACTGCTCGTGATCCGACGCGGTGTCGTAGAACACGCCGGCGCGTTCATCCCAGAAGTATTCAGTTATGACGGCACCCAGCGCGCGCGCCCGCTCCAGCCACGTCCGGTCGAACGTGAGGTCGTAGAGCGCCAGCGCACCCAGGGCCACGGCGGCGTGGTCGTCCAGGAACCCCGGCGTGCGCGACACGCCATCCCGGTACGAGCGCGACACACGTCCGTCACGCACCAGTTCCCGGAACAGGAATTCACCGTTGGCCAGGGCCGCGTCCCGCAGGCTGGTGCTGCCAAAGGCGCGCGCGGCCTCGGCCAGCGCCCGCAGCATCAAGCCGTTCCACGCGGCCAGGATCTTCTCGTCGCGCGCGGGTCGCACGCGCTGGGCCCGCGCGGCCAGCAGTTTGCCCCGCGCCCGTTCCACGCTGTCGCGCATCGCGGCCGCCGGAACTCCGGCCGCAGTGGCCGCCTCCTCCAGCCCGCGAGGAACATGCAGGATGGAACGCCCCTCCCAGTTGCCGCCGGGTTCCACGCCGAAATACGCGCGCACCATCGGCGCGTCCTCCCCGGTCACCGCGTCTATCTCTTCATTGGTCCAGACATAGAACTTTCCCTCCTCGCCTTCGCTGTCGGCGTCGAGCGCCGAGTAGCCGCCGCCGCCGGGCGCGGTCATCTCGCGCGCGACCCATGCGAAGGTGGCTTCACAGGTCTCGCGCACGGCCGCGTCGTGCGTCGCCTGCCACAAGTGGACGCCAAGCCGAGCGATCAGCGCATTGTCATATAGCATCTTCTCAAAGTGCGGTACCAGCCAGGCACCGTCCGTGGCGTATCGCGCAAACCCGCCCCCTACCTGGTCGTAGATGCCACCACGCGCCATGGCGCGGAAAGAATCCAGGGCCATGTCGCGCGCGGGCTGCTCGCCGGTGCGCGCCCAGTGCACCAGCGCGAACTCCAGCGCCATGGCCTGCGGGAACTTGGGGGCGCCGCCAAATCCGCCATGGTGTGGGTCGTACTCGGTGGCCAGGCGACGGTAGGCGCCAGCCAGGACCGCCGGTGTCAGGCGGTCACCGGTATCGCGCGGCGCCGCGTCGGTGAGCACCTGGCGCAGTGATTCCACGGTGCTCCGCACGTCGGCCTGCCGGTCGGCGTACGCGTCGGAAACCGCCTCCAGTACGCGACGGAATGCCGGCATGCCGTGGCGGTCCACCGGCGGGAAGTACGTGCCGCCAAAAAAGGGCTCGCCCGCGGGCGTAAGCACGACGGTCATGGGCCAGCCGCCGCCCCCGGTCAGCGCCTGCACCGCACGCATGTAGATCGCGTCCAGGTCCGGACGTTCCTCACGGTCCACCTTGATGTTCACGAATCGTTCGTTCATCAGGCGTGCCGTCTCGGGATCCTCAAACGACTCGCGCTCCATTACGTGGCACCAGTGGCACGCCGAATAGCCAATGCTGAGCAGGATCGGGCGGTTCTCGCGCTTGGCGCGCGTAAGCGCTTCCTCACCCCACGGATACCAGTCCACGGGGTTGTGCGCGTGCTGCAGCAGGTACGGGCTGGTTTCGGCCGCCAGGCGATTGGGCATTGGTGCGGTTCCGGGTTGTTCGCACTACCTTAGTCCTCTCTCGAACACTAACCGGCAGCGGCCGGCCCTGTCCTGAACCTTCCTGTCCGCATGGCTGCTCATTCCCGATCGTCGGCATCCGGATCGCACGGACGCGACCCCGCGGCCGCGGCGCCCGCCCAGTCGGCCCGGAGCACGTGGCGCCGGCGCGTCCCCTGGGTGGCGGTGGGGCTCACGGCCCTGATCGCGCTCTCCGCGGGGTTCGCGGTGCTTCCCATCCGCAATGCCGCCTCGCTCCAGCCGGTGCCCGACGTCCGCCTGGTGCGCTCGGCCGCGTACCTGCTCCTGGCGCCAATATGTGAAGTGTTCGATACGCTCTCGCTCATGAGCGTCCGGCAGCATGTGGCCATCCTGGTGACGCTGGTCGTCCTGTTCGCGGGCTGGCGTGCGTGGCGGGGCATGCACCGGGGAACCCGGTGGTGGCGTGAGGTGCTGGCCGTCTTCATCGGGCTTGCGGCGTTCATCGCCTTTTACGCCGTGGGCGTCCTGGTTCCGCGTCCGATGGCCGCGCTGATGGTGGACGCGCCGTTCAACAGCGTGATCCTGGTTGCCGATTTCCATTCGCATACCAGTTATTCGCATGATGGCATGGCGTGGTTCACCCCGGAAGCCAATCGCCAGTGGCATGCGCGAGCCGGGTACGACGTGGCGTACATCACCGACCACCGCACGGTGCGCGGGGCCGAGCTGGGCCTGGCCGGCAATCCATCACAGGCAGGCCAGGGCACCACGATCCTGCAGGGGCTCGAGGTGGTCTGGGATGGGGCGCACGTGAACATCCTGGGAGCGCAGCGCACGTACAAGGGTCTCACCGACGTCAACCTCCGGGACATTGACGACACGGCACTCACGCTCGCGAGCATGATACCCGGACGGGAACCGGTGGTGGTCTTCACGTTTCCCGGCCGGCTGGCAGACATGAAGCCTGCACATGGCCCGGGTACGCCCGGTGTCCGCGCCATTGAGGTGGTGGATGGCGCGATCCGCGGGTTCAGCGATACGCGCCGCAACCGCGCGGCCATCGTGGCGGCCGCCGACAGCCTGCACCTGGCGCTGGTCTCCGGCAGCAACAACCATGGCTGGGGATTCACGGCTCCCGGCTGGACGCTGCTGCAGGTGCCCGGCTGGCGCGGGATGGACGCGGACGACCTGGCCGAGGCCATTGACGCGGATATCCGGACGCACGGCTTCCAGGCGACGCAGGTGGTGGAACGCCGCGTGGCCGAGACGGGGGGCAGCCCCTGGCAGCTGGCCGTTACCGTACCGCTCGTGGCGTGGCGCATGTTCACCACGATGTCCGGCACTGAACGCGCTTCGTGGATTGCCTGGATCTGGGTGCTGGTGGTCTTGCGATTCACCTGGCGCCGACGCCGGACGCGCGACGGGGCGGCCAGGGCGTGAGCCATACGGATTTGTCCATGGGTGGCGGCCGGCGCGCCGCGCGCGAATGGGACCTGGCCGTCGCGGTGGTGGCCGGGGCCGCCATTGTCCGGCTGGGCATCGCCACGCTGCTCCCGCTCTTTCCCGATGAAGCGTACTACTGGGAGTGGTCGCGCCACCTGGCGGCCGGGTACTTTGACCATCCGTGGGGCATCGCGGCCCTGATTGCCGGCGGCACCTGGGTTTCCGGGCACGTTGGTATTGAAGTTTCCACATTTGCGGTGCGCCTGCTCGTCATTGTCGCGGGCTTCCTGGCCTCGCTGGCGGGGGCGGCCATCGCGCGACGCGTGGGGGGCGACCGCGCCGGGCTCGTCGCGGCGCTGATTTTTGTCGCCATGCCACTGGCAGCGTCCGGGATGGTGCTCGCCACCCCGGACGTGCCGTTGCTCGCGGCATCGGCGGGAGCGATGTACGCCGTGGTGCGGGCCCTGGAGCACGCGCGCGGTTCGCGCGCCTCACTCGGCTGGTGGATCGCGGCCGGGGTCGCGCTGGGACTCGCGTTCTCGTCCAAGTACACTTCCATCCTGATCCCCGTCGGTATCACGGTCGCGCTGGTATTCAACCGGCAGCTCCGCGCGCGGCTGCGCGAACCGGGTCCGTACCTGGCCTGTGTGGCGGCCACGCTGGTGTTCCTGCCGGTGCTCATCTGGAACTCGCATCACGGGTGGATCTCGTTCGGCTTCCAGCTCAATCACGGCCTGGGTACCACGCGCGGGTCGGCGGTGAGCCGGGAACTGAACCTGCTCGGCGGACAGGCCGGCCTCGCCTCGCCCATCATCCTCGTGATGCTGGGCATCGCGACCTGGCGGGCGCTGGTGCGGCCGAAGACGGAATTTCACTTCCTGCTCGCCGCGGTCTCGGTCGTGTGCTTCGGCACCTTCGCGCTGAGCGCGCTGCGCAAACCCGTGGAGGCGAACTGGCCGGCGCTCGCCTACGTGGCGGCGGTGCCCCTGCTGGCGCTCACCGGGTGGACCCACGTCGGCAAGAGGTGGCTGGCCTTGGGCATTGGCCTGGCCGGTGCGCTATCCACGATATTGTATGTCCAGGCCGTGACACCGGTGCTCCCGCTGCCGGCGTCGCGCGATCCGGTGGCGCGCTCGGCCGGCTGGGACCAACTGGCTGACAGCGTGGTGGCGGCGACCGGCCTGCCAGGTGGCGACGGACGTCACGTGTGGGTGGCCGGCGACCGGTACCAGGATGCGTCGGAGCTGGCCTTCAACCTGCCGGGGAATCCGTTTGTGTTCTCCACCAACCTGTCGGGACGCCCCAACCAGTACGACCTGTGGCCGGGATTCCCGCAGGTGGCGCAGGCGGGCGACAACCTGGTGCTGGTGCTCGACGAGGTGCCGGGAACGCATCACACGGCCGCGGTACTGGCGCCGCACTTCCGCAGCGAGACCAGGGGGGCACTGGTGCCCCTGACCCGCAGCGACGGCAGCGTGGCCACCCGCCGCCGAATCTGGATCCTGCGCGGCTGGAAGGGGACCTGGCCGGACGGGGAGTAGCAAGCGTCAGGGCCGGTTTGCGCGGCGCGGTTACGGTAGGGACGGCCGGAGTGTCGCGCTCCGGCAGGCGATGTCCACCGACGCCGGTGCGAGCCCGTCGGCGGCAGCGCGGATCGTGATGGTCCCGGCGTTCCTGCCGGATTGCACGATGGCCATGCACAGGCCATTGAACGCCCGTCGCACCGTGCCCTTGTCCGGCGTGTGGTCGCTGGGGTCGCCATTGCCAAGCCCGATCAACGTGCCGGCCCCGGAAACCGTGAACTCGATTTCGTCTCCCGCCACCGGCACCACGCGTCCCTGTGCATCCACCACGCGCACGACGATGACCGACACGTCCTCGCCGTTCGCGTCGATTGTGGCGCGATCCGGCGTCAGCGTGATGGCCGAGGGTGCGCCCGTGGTCTCGCGCCGATCCACCAGCACCTGCTGTCCCCTGGTGAAGCCACGCGCCTCGAGGGTACCCGGCGCGTAGGGCACCTGCCAGGCCAGGTGCGCATTCGGTGTCACGCGCTGCCGCCCCAGGCTCGTGCCGTTGAGCAGCAGTTCCACCTCGTCCACGTTGGCGTGCACCCACACCCGGACGTCCTGTCCTTCGCGACCCGGCCAGTTCCAGTGCGGCAGGATGTGGACCACCGGGTCGCGGCCCCACCAGGCCTTGTAGTAGTAGAAGTTGTCCTTGGCAAAGCCGCAGGTATCCATGATACCAAAATGCGAATTGATGCACGGCCATCCGTACGGGGTGGGCTCACCGCGGTAGTCGAACCCGGTCCAGACAAACCCGCCGGCCAGGAACGCGCGCGCGGCGTACGTGGACCACCAGTGTTCGGCGGTCGCGGCCCAGGGCGGGAACTGCGTGTCGTAGGCCTCCACGTATCCACGCACCTTATCGTTGGCGTAGATCCCGCGCGTGGAAACGGTGCTTCCCACTTCCGTCCCCATGGACCACTTCGTGGGGAACTTCGCGCGAAAGGCGTCTATGCGCTTGTCGTCGCCGTAGTTGAACCCCTGCACGTCCACCACCGCGCTCAGGCCCGGCCCCCAGGTGTCGTCCATTGCCTCGGTGATGGGACGCGTCGGGTCCAGGCGCCGCGCCAGGCGCTTCATGGACGCCGCCATGCGGGCGCCCACGTCGGTCGCCTGCGTGGGTTCCTCGTTGCCAATGGACCAGCAGAAGACGCTCGGATGGTTGCGATCGCGCCGGATCAATCGCTCAAACTGGCTCAGGCCCTCCTGGCTCGAGGCGAACATGCGGGTTTCATCAAGCACCAGCATGCCCAGCCGGTCGCATGCATCCAGCAGCTCGGGGGTGGGCGGGTTGTGCGAAGTGCGATAGGCGTTACACCCCATCTCCTTGAGTCGCGCAATGCGATAGTACTGCAGGCGGTCGGGCAGTGCGGAGCCCACCCCGGCGTGGTCCTGGTGGTTGCAGGTGCCCTGCAGCTCCACGTGCTGCCCGTTCAGGAAGAACCCCCGGTCCGCGTCCCAGCGCAGGGTGCGGATGCCGAACGGCGTCTCGGTGCCATCCACCACGGCCCCGTCCACCTCGATGGTGGCCTGGGCCCGGTACAGCGCCGGGTGCTCGATGGACCAGAGGTCGGCATCGTGCACCGTGGTGCGCAGCGACACGGTGGCGCTCTCCCACGCCGGAAGTCGCACCGTCCCGGAACGCGCCGTGCCGCGGCTCGTGCCGGCGTCATCCACGATGCGCGTGCCAACGCGGCACGTGGTATCGGCGCCGGAATCGTTGGCGACCGTCACCTGCACCGTGACCTCCGCGTCGTGGCCGCGCACCTCGCTCGTCACGAAGGTGCCCCACTGTGGCACGTGCACTGGCGCCGCCTTCACCAGCCAGGCGTGCCGGTACATGCCCGCGCCCTCATAGAACCAGCCTTCATTCTCGGTGGCGTCCACGCGGAGGCAGAGCACGTTCTCGGCGCCGACGTGTACCATATCCGTGATGTCCACGCTGAAGGGCGCATAGCCGCTCAGCGCCGTGGTGAGGTAGATGCCGTTGAGGGCCACGATGGCGTTGCGATATACGCCGTCAAATTCGAGCCACAGGCGGCGGCCCGCGTCCGTGGCGGGTATGGCAAAACTCTTGCGGTACCATCCGACGCTCGTGGCGGGGTACGCCCGCCCCACGGGCTTGAAGCCGTGTGAGGTGAGCGCCGGGTCATTCACGAAGGGCAGCTCCACCGCCCAGTCGTGCGGCAGGTTGACGTCGCGCCACGTGGAGGCGTCGAACCGTTCGCGCGCCGGGGCGAACAGGTGGCCGGTCTTGGCGAACGCGCCATCGTTGCCGCGGCCGTAGCCAAAGTCGAGCCCGGGGTCGGAGGCGTGTCCGAAGTGGAACTTCCAGCCGAAGTCCAGCAGCAGGCGTTCGCGCGCGCCCGCGGCAAAGGGGGGATGCTGCGTCAGGTCGACGAACGGTGGCTGCTGGTCCTCGTGGAGCGTGTTGGCGGCGCCATTCACCAGGGCATCCGCCCACTTCGGCACCATCAATCCGCCCGCGCCCGCGAGGCCGCCCTTCACTACGTCGCGCCGTGTCCATTTCCGCATCGTCGTGCTCCCTTCCCGGTCATCGGGTATCCGGATGTGTTAAGTTGCCCCGGCAGACGCTGTCAGCGTCCACTTGGTATACCGCGAAATTCCCTTCCGAACAACCCGACCCGCCGCGGCGTGTCCGGCCCCGCCTGGGGGCCCGTGACCGGCGGAGGCGCCCGCCCCGGCGTCACACGGCGGCGCCACGAGGAAAACGATGATCATCGACTGCCACGTCCACCTGAACAACTACCACGACCAGGTCGCCGTCTCGCTGGATGAGAGCCTGGACCACCTGCAGGGGGCCATGTCCGAGGCGGGGGTGGACCATTCCATCGTGCTGACGAGCTACATCGTCAATCCCAACCGCCCGAGCACCGCCGAGGTGGTGCGTGGCGTGGAGAAGTGGAAGAACCTCAGCGTGGTGGCGGGCATCAGCTACCTCAACTACAAGCAACGTGACCTGCGCGAGATGGCCGACTTCCTTCGCGATGGCCTGGTCGTGGGGCTGAAGCTGTACCCGGGGTACGAGCCGTTCTACCCGCACGACCCGCGGTTGCGCGTGGTGTACGACCTGGCGGAGGAATTCGACGTGCCGGTCATGATCCACAGCGGCGACACCTACAGTCCCAAGGGCAAGCTCAAGTACTCGCACCCGCTCGAGGTAGACGAGGTCGCGGTGGACTATCCGAACGTGAAATTCGTGATCTGCCACCTGGGGAACCCCTGGCTGGTGGACTGCATGGAAGTAGTGTACAAGAACAAGAACGTGTACGCCGACTTCTCCGGCCTGGTGCTGGGCGAATTCACCGAGACGTTCGAGGACTACATGGAGCGCCAGATCGAGGAGGTCATCCTCTACGCCGGCGAGCCCAACTACCTGCTGTACGGGACCGACTGGCCCATCTGTTCCATGAAATCATATGTGGAATTCGTGCGGCAGTTGAAGATGAGCGCCGAGCAGAAGCACCAGATCATGTACGAGAACGCCCGGAAGCTGTTCAAGCTGCCGCTGCCTGCCGTGGCGCCCACCCAGACCTGAACCCGGAGGCGCATGATCAGGGTACGGGAAATTCGCTCAGTAGACGATCCGTCGTTCCGGGCGGCGCATGGCCTGCTGCGCCGCATCTTCCCGCGGTCGGAAATGATGCCTCGCCGCGCCTGGGTGCAGGTGCTGCGGGAACGGGCGCAGGGGCTCTGGACGGACCTCAACTGGCACCTCCTGGTGGCCGAGCGGGACGGACGCGTCATTGGCGCGGCCAGCGGATCGTATCTGGGAAATGTGAACATCGGCGTCGTGGGGTATGTCGCGGTGGACGGCGCCGCCCGGGCGCGGGGGCTGGGTCCTCGGCTCCGGCGGGCCCTGGTCCGGGCCTTCGTGCGCGATGCCTGGGACGTGAACGACACGATGCTCCGTGCCGTGGTGGGCGAGGTGCACGCCGATAACCCGTGGTTGCGCGTGCTCGTCTCCCGGCATCATGCCATTGCCCTGGACTTCCCGTACTACCAGCCGGCGCTCCGATCGTCCGGCAAGGTCGTGCCGCTGGTGATGTACTACGAACCCATTGACGGACGCCGCCGCTGGCTCACGGTGGGCGAGGTGCGCCGGCTGCTCTACACCATGTGGCGCCGCGCCTACCGCGTGGCCAACCCGCTGGGAAACCCGAACTTCCGGCGGATGCTGCGCGAGCTGAGCGGCCGCCGTCGCGTGGGGCCGCGTGCCATGCTGCCGCGCACGCACCGCGACCGCCACGCCATCAGTTGACTTGGCGCGCCCGGCGGTCACCCGCCGGCGCTGGCCAGCCACCTGATTCCGGCCCGTTTCTCGCCTCCAGGCCCGCCCCGCCTTGCGGGCCCATGTCCCCGGGCTGTTTCTTAGGACCATGGTTCCTTCAGATCTGGCCGCCTTCTTCGTCGCCAACGACCCTCGCATTCGCGACGAACTGTTCGACTTCCTGCGCATCCCCAGTGTGAGCGCGCGCTCGGAGCATGACGCCGACACGGCGCGCGCCGCGCAGTGGGTGGCGGACAACCTGGGCAACGCCGGGCTGCGAGCCACCGTGCACCCCACCGCGGGTCATCCGATTGTCGTGGGGGAGTGGCGCGGCGCGGGAAGCGACGCGCCCACGCTCCTCATCTACGGCCATTACGACGTGCAGCCGGCCGAACCACTGGAGCTGTGGGATTCCCCGGCATTCGAACCCACCATCCGCGACGGCAAGCTGTTCGGCCGCGGCTCCGTGGACGACAAGGGCCAGCTCTTCCTGCACATGAAGGCGGTGGAGGCGCACCTGAAGGTGCGCGGTCGCCTGCCGGTGAATGTGATCGTCCTGGCCGAGGGCGAGGAGGAAGTGGGCAGCGAGAACCTGGCCGGGTTCATCGAGGAGCATCGCGACGAGCTCAGGTGCGACGGGGTGGTGATTTCCGATTCTTCAATGTTTGCCCCCGGCCTGCCGTCCATCCTCTCGTCGCTGCGCGGACTGGCGTATTTCCAGGTGGACGTGGTGGGGCCGTCGGCGGATCTGCATTCGGGTATCTATGGCGGCGCGGTGATCAACCCCGCCACGGCGCTCGCGCGCATGCTGGCCACGCTGCACGACGCCGACTGGCGCGTGGCCATCCCGGGCTTCTACGACAAGGTGCGCGACTGGGGCGACCAGGCGCGCCGCGACATCAAGGCGCTGCCCTTTGACGACGAGCACTACCGCGCCGAGGTCGGGGCGCCGGCGCTGGGCGGTGAGAAGGGGTTCAGTACACTGGAACGCGTATGGACGCGTCCCACATGCGAGGTGAACGGGCTGCTCAGCGGCTATACGGCCGAAGGATCCAAGACCGTGCTGCCCTCGCGCGCCATGGCCAAGGTAAGCTGTCGCCTGGTGCCCGACCAGGATCCGCGCGAGATCGAGAAGCTCCTGCGCGCGCACGTCCAGCGCGTGGCGCCGGCCGGCGTGGCTGTGACGGTCACCACGCTCCACGGCGGCCGCCCGTGGCGGGCCGAGCCCAGTGGTCCCCTGTTTGAGGCCGGCCAGCGCGCGCTGGCCGCGGCGTTCGAGACCGAGCCCGTGGTCACCGGCGAGGGTGGCTCCATTCCGGTGGTGGACGACTTCGCCCGCATCCTGGGCGCGCCCGTGCTGCTCATGGGCTTTGGCCTGCCGGGCGAGAATGCCCATGCCCCCAACGAGTGGATCAGCATGGAGAATTTCACCCGGGGCATGCGCGCGGCGGCAACGCTGTACGAGGAGTACGGCGCGCGGTAGCAGCGTTGACGTGGTCGATCGTCCCTCGCTACCTTGCAATTCCGACAAATCACCTCGCCATTTAACCGTCCGTCGGCGCAGTCCGGCACCAGCAGATGGGATCCAGCCAAGCCAGCGAACCGAATACCGTGAACCAGCCGGGTACGCCCGTACGCCGTTCCAGCCGGGCGGCTACCGTCTGGTTTCGCATTGCCCTGGGGCTTGGCGTGGCCGCGGTGGCCGCCGTCATGGTGTGGCAGGCCATCACCGCCGGTGGCGTTCCCGACCCGACGGTCGCGCACACCAGCCCCGGTGTCGCGATCGTGGACGTGGGCGTCCTCACCTTCCGTGAAGGGCTGGAGTGCATCCTCGTGCTTGCCGCCGTGACGGCGAGCATGGTGGGTTCCGAGCAGCCGTTCCGCCGGCCCGTGGCGGTGGGCGCCGGGGTGGGCCTCGTGGCGACCATGCTCACGTGGTGGGCCGCGGCGGGGATCCTGACCGCGCTGGGCAACAGCATTCCCGCGCTGGACCTGCAGGCGGCGACGGGGCTGCTGGCCATCGTCGTCCTGCTGCTGGTAATGAACTGGTTCTTTCACAAAGTCTATTGGACGGGCTGGATCGGGCTGCACACCAGGCGCAAGCGCGCGCTCATGACGCAGGCGGGGGTGGTGCGGCCGGGGCGGACGCGCGAGACATCCGCGGCGATCACGCGCACCCGGCTGCTCTGGGGACTGGCCCTGCTCGGGTTCACCTCGCTGTACCGCGAGGGGTTTGAGGTGGTGCTCTTCCTGCAGGGCTACCGGTTGCAGCTTGGTGATCGCGTGGTGATGCGCGGCGTGCTGGTGGGGCTGGCCCTCACGGCGATCGTGGCGGTGCTCACCTTCGTGCTGCAGCGGCACCTGCCGTACCGGCGCATGCTGGTGGTCACCGGCATCCTGCTGGGGGGCGTACTGCTGGTGATGGTGGGCGAGCAGGTGCAGGAGATGCAACTCGCCCACTGGCTGCCCACCACCCCGATTCACGGGCTGAGTCGCGCCATTCCTGACTGGGCCGGACTCTGGTTTTCAGTCTTTCCAAATGTGCAGGCGCTCGTCGCGCAGGCCCTGGCGGCCCTGCTGGTGGTGGGCTCGTATTTCGTGGCCCGCGCGCGGGCGGCCGGGGCCACGGCCGCGGCCTGACCGGCCACGCCCACACGCCGGCCGGGATCGTTGCCGCCTGCCGGCCTACAGCCCTTCCAATAGCGCGTCGTTGTTGGGCGTAGCCGCGATGCGCTTGATGAGCCACTCCATGGCGGCCTGGGGCGGCATCTGCGCCAGCCCGCGCCGCAGCGTGAATACGCTGTCCATCTGCTCGGCACGGAACAACTTCTCCTCGCGCCGCGTGCCGCTGGTCGCGATATCAATAGCCGGATAAATGCGCTTCTCGGCCAGTGAGCGGTCGAGCTTGATCTCGCAGTTGCCCGTGCCCTTGAACTCCTCGAAGATCACGTCGTCCATGCGCGAACCCGTCTCCACCAGCGCCGTGGCGATGATGGTGAGCGACCCGCCACCCACCGTGTCCAGCACGTTGCGGGCGGAGCCGAAGAAGGCCTTGGGCTTGGCCATGGCCGTGGCATCCAGGCCGCCCGAGAGCGTGCGTCCAGTGCCGCGTTCGGCGGTGTTGTGCGCACGGGCCATGCGGGTGAGCGAGTCGAGGACGATCACCACGTCGCGCCCCAGTTCCACCTGGCGACGGGCGTGCTCCAGCACCATCTCCGTCACGTCCACGTGGCGCTGCGCCGGCTGGTCAAAGCTGGAGGCGATCACCTCACCCACGCCCCACGAAATGGCCTCGCTCACTTCTTCCGGGCGCTCATCCACGAGCAGGATCAGGAGCACGGCCTTGGGGTGGTTGATCACCACGCCCTCGGTGATGTCGCGGAGCAGCGTCGTCTTGCCGGCGCGCGCCGGAGCCACGATCAGCGCGCGCTGGCCAAAACCGATGGGCGCGATGAGGTCAATGGCACGGCGAGTGAGTTCGGGACCGCCCTTGGCGGGGCGGCCGGTCTCGAGGAACAGCTTCCGTTCGGGGTACGAAGCCGTGAGCGACTGGAAGTCCGGCCGCTTGAGGCTCGTGGCGGGATCCTCGCCGTTGATGCTGCGCACCTCCATCACGGTCAGCCGGCCCCGGTGGTCGCGGCCTACCGCGCAATCCACGCGGTCGCTCTTGCGAAGGCCGAGCTGTCGAACCATCTGCGGGGGCACATACGCGTCACCCGCTTCAGTGAGGTAGCTCGACTCGGCGCGCCGCAGGAAGCCACTGTCGCGCTGCGGATCGAACCATCCCGTGACATCACCCGCTGGGGTGAGCACCACCGGACCCTGATTGCCGCCGTTCGCTGGTTCGTGGCTCTCGCCGCGGGCGTTGCCCTCACGCGGATCGCGCCCCCGGCTGCGGCCGCGATTGCGGCGGTGGCGCCGGCCGCTGCGGTCGTGCCGGTTGAACCCCTGATCGCGTCGGGACTGCGGGTGTTCCGTCGCGCCGTTGGATGCCACCGCTTCGGCGGGTGGTGATCCGGGGTCGCCGGCGGGCTCACGGGCCGGGCGGTCGGCGGCATCGGCGGACTCCGTCCGGTCCGGTTCCGCCGGGGTGGCCGCGACGGGGGCGGCGGGGGTAGTGGCCGGGCGCTCGGCGCCGGCGTCTGCCTCGTGAGGCGTGTCCATGGAGGCGTCCCGATACGGGTTCAGATCGTCCGAGGCCTCGTCCACTGGACGGGGCACACGGGGTCCGCGGCCGCGGCGCGGCGTGCGGCGAGGTTCAGTCATGCGGTTACTGGTTTGGGAATCAAGGAAATCAACGAATCTGGAACTCCCACATTCGGCCGTGGGCTGGCCCTGGATCGCACATGGAATCCCCGCGCCTCGTGGTACATGCACTTCCGTGGCTCCGGGCAAATGGGCCCGATGCGCGGTGGAGTGCGTCCTTCCGGGGTGTAGTGCGGCGCTGCTCTGACGGTGACTTGTCTCGCTCGCGGCGCGGCTGCGTCACGCGCCGGCGGGCGGGGTCCTGCAGGGCGCGGGCTCGCCGCCAGCATCCACTCGCACATGAGGGACAGGCAGCCGCGCGATCGGCCGGACGGACGGTACTGGTCACGCCGGCGGACGCATGGAGTATCGGCACTCCGGCGCGATCGCGCAACCCTTGGCCGATTCCGGCCCGGTCCGCGCCCTTGGTGGTGGCGGCGCGCGTCGCACGCCGTGGCTAATTTTCGCGGATGGCTTCTCCAGTGGTGGATGCGGCCGGTGAGATCCGGGCCGCCGTGAAGGAATTCGAGGTGACCGACGACCTGGGCGTCATCATCGACCGGGTCCGGGCGGTGGCCGCCGCCGTGCCCACGGATCGCCTCAAGGAGGCGTGTGCGGCCTTCATCCACATGCCTGAAGTAGTGATACCCGCGTACGAGCGCATTGTGTCGGAACCGCCGGATGATGCGCAGGCGCTGGTGATCCTGGCCAACGCGTACTGGCTCACGGGGCGCGGGCCGGACGTGGTGGGCGACCTGGCCACGCGGGCCATCGCGGCGGACGCCGGCAATCGCGGCGCCTGGCACCTGTGGGCGCTGGCCGAGTCCGATCCCCGCGCACGGACGGAGCGGTGGGAGCAGGTGACGCAGAAATTCCCCAGGGACCAGGTGGCGCGGGCGGCGCTGGCGGACAACGCCGCCAGCCTGGCGGGCGCCGAGCACGATCCGCTGGC
The DNA here is from genome assembly GCA_035700805.1 of Gemmatimonadaceae bacterium. Taxonomy (GTDB): domain Bacteria; phylum Gemmatimonadota; class Gemmatimonadetes; order Gemmatimonadales; family Gemmatimonadaceae; genus JAGWRI01. Next base: position 67,985 of record DASSOG010000053.1, read on the forward strand.
GCTCGACAAGGCCATTCGCACGTATGAGGGATTACTGACAGAATCCAGCGATCCCACGCAGCGCGCTGCCATTGAAACGGCACTGAAGACGCTGCGGGCGTGGAAGCTGTGAGCAAGCCTGGGGCGGGAAAGCCGGAATCGGGCGGGGCGGCCGGTGGGGCGTCCCACGAGCACGGGCAGTCGCTGGCCGAGTTCCGGGCGTACCGTGAGCGGATGAATGCGGAGATCCTGGGCGAGAACAACCTGGTGATGAACCGGTTCTTTGCGCTCGACGGCCGGGCGTACGATGCCGGGGCGCTGGACGTGCGCACCAAGGAGCTGCTGGGGCTGGTGGCGTCGCTCGTGCTGCGGTGCGACGACTGCGTCACCTACCACCTGGTGCGCTGCGCGGAGGAGAAGGTCACCCGGGCGCAGCTGTTCGAGACCCTGTCCATCGGGCTCATCGTCGGCGGATCGATCGTGATTCCGCACCTGCGACGGGCCGTGGACCGATGGACCGAACTGGAGCGGGCGTCAGGCTGAGGCGTCCCCCGCCTGACGGGGCAGGATCTGCATGACGGCCTTGACGATGTCGTGCAGGTCGAACGGCTTGCGCAGCAGGGGACAGTGGCAGGCCTCGATGATGCGCTCTGCCCGGTCCGTGATGTCGCCCGTGATGAACAGCGTGTACTGGGTCAGCTCCGGGCGGATTGACTTGGCAAATTCGTAAACCGTGTCGCCGCGCATGTCCGGGAGTCGGAGATCCACCACCATGACGTCGAACGGTTCCTGCTTGAGCAGGCGGACGGCGCCGTCGCCGGTGCGCGAGGTGCGCACGTCGAAGCCCCGGCGTGAGAAGCCGATGGTCAGGGACCGGCAGATGCCGGGCTCGTCGTCCACGACGAGTAAGCGTATTGGTGAACCCTGCACGGTGGTATCCCCCATCGTCGGAGGAAGGCCGGTCAGGGCCCCCCGTCCCCATTGGGCTGCTCGGTGCGAACTCGAGCTGTGAGCAGCGCTACGAATTGTTCCGGGGCGAGCGTCGCACGGACCGCGCTGGGCACCACCCCGGTGTACTCCCGCATTTGCTTCGTCAGCAGCCAGGGTCTGGTGTAGCCGATCCTGGCTGCAATTTCCTTCACCGAGCGTCCGGGGTCCCGAAGGTACCCGTATGCCCGGACCAGCCTGGCCGAGACCACCAGCGCGCGGACCGACGGCATGCCGGCAGCGGCCATGTGGCGGTAGAGCCCGCGGGTCGTCATGCCGCTGGCTTCGGCCAGTTCCCGGGCCCCGTGGAAGCGGCCTGGAGAGCGGTACAGCTGTTCGACGGCTCGACTGACCGTGACCGGGAGCCGGGCGACCGCTTCGCGCAGGGCGCGGAGCATGAGGTCGGCCACCGCGTGTCCGGGCACGCCTTCCAGGAGGTCGAGGAAGCGTCGGGGCTCGTCGTCGAAGCGAGCGAGCACGACGTGTTCGATTCCGTGGCGGGCGAGCTGGATCACGGCCTGCATGGTTGCCGCGCTGAGCGTCGTGTAGAGGACGATGGGCAGGGAGGGGTAGGTCTCCCGGATCCAAGCCAGGTCCTCGGTCTGGACGCGTCCGTCGATCACCGGGTCGGCGACGACGACGTCAACAATGCGGGTGTGCACCGTGGCGCGGAGGGCATCCCAGTCCTGGGCGTGCAACAGGGTGTGCGCCGAGCCGAGCACATTGGAGAGATGAGAGAGTTGGGCCGGGGGCAGGAGAGCGACGACGTCCACGCCTTAGAGGGAGCAGGGTGTCATAAATCCGCACGATACTGTCACAAAATGCGAGTTTACGCACCAGAGGGCGACCCTAGCTTGGCGGGCAGTCGATTTGCCCCGCTGGTCAACCTGATCATTCTCTGGGAGTGCCCCCAATGTCTCGTCGAAAAGTCGCTTTTCTGGTCCTGGCAGTTGCCTCCTATTTTGTGGCCGCCTGCGCGAGTGTGACCGCGCCTCGGCACGATGGGGATTGCAGTGGTGCTGGGGATAGTACGTGTGGAATCAGCGGGTTCATAACAAGCGGGTCGTAAGCCCCGTTCGTAACAGCAACTCGTGGTTTCCGGGGGCCGGTTCACTTGTGTGTGAGCCGGCCCCTCGTGCATCAATCAGTCTCTACTCTACAAGGGCATGTGCTCGAATCGCGTGAATCGCGTCGGTGACATAGGTGAGATCTTCCTGAGGATGGTGCATCGAGGCGGTGTGGATGATCGGCCGCGGTGTTCTGAGCTCGCGCTCGGCCTCGAACAACTGGCGGTTGAGTCTGTAGTGCTCCGAGAGTTCAATCGCTTTTGCGAAGGCTATGCCTGCGAGGTCGTCATGTTCAAGGGCCCGGTACGCGCGCCCCAGGTGGAGGAAGTAGTCCACCTTGACTTCCGGCGGCAACTCCGCGACGTGAAAGCCGCCCCGAAGCTGGCAGAATGCAACTTCGGATCCGTCCTCCGCAGCAAGCGTCATCAACGAGAGCATCGCAGTCCACCGGACATACTGTTCCTGCGCAGTTGCTGAGAGAACCAGGAATGCATCCCGCGCAGCGGATCGGAGGCCAAGCAAATGGAATGCCGTCCCGATGTTGTTCAGGATGCGATCACGCTCGGCCGCTTCCGACGATACTTGCAGTGCTTCGTATGCGAAGCGAACTGCCCGTTCGTACTCCCCACGATGACCGGCTACGGCCGCACGGCTGTCGAGCGCGTGGGCCTGTTGGTCGCCCAGCCCAAGTCGGCTGGCTTCCGCTGCGATAGACTCGAATGCACGATCCGCTTTGGGTAGGTCACCTCGGGCAACGGCTATGTTTGCCGCACCGGTCTTTGCCCGCAAAACGCCAATCATGTCGCCGGCCGCTTCCGCGATAGCGCTCGCGGTCGCGTAGGCCGCCAGCGCGTCGTCATGCCGGCCGATGGTCCGGAACGACGCGCCCCGACGCTGATGTGCCGCGGACGCCGCCTCATGCTCTTCTATGGGGTGGGCATGGGCCACCACCGTGTCGTATACGTCAAGCGCCAGGAACCACTTTGCCTCGTATTCCAGCCCGCGCCCGTACGCCAGGATTCGCGGAAACACCTCGCGCATTTCACCGGGTGCGGCCGCCTGGAGCGCCTGGACGATGGCCCTCAACAAGCCGGGGAGTGTCGACCCCTCATCCATCGCGTCGATGGCCTTGAGGACGGCGGTGACGCCCATGGACTCGGGCGCGACGACTTCCGGTCCGCCCTCGATCCAGGCGTCCACCAGCCGCAACGTGACCAGTCCGGCCGCTGCCGCGCGCCACTCCGCCTGGTGCTCCTCGTGCGCCGCGACTTCCTCAAAGAACGGGAGATGCCGCAGTGAACCGCCATCGCCTATCACGTGGTCGTTCCTCCCAAGGATTGGTTGGTGCAGGCCATCCGACAAGATCCGTCCGATGGACGATCGAAACAAGTGCTGTTTTGTGTCCTTCAATAGTCTGTTTTGTGACATGGGCGCCGCGTACATCAGTTGGAACGCTGCGCTAATCATCGTGTCGCGGGTCACAGCCGGGAAGAGTGCGTGTCCGCGCCACCAGAGTTTCGGTCAACCTTGGCTCCGGCGCCTCATCTCGGTGGCACGATGTCCGGGGGGGCAGCCGGTCCGTTGGGGGCCGGGGTCCGTACTTGAGTTGAAAGAGGGCGCCACCCACGAACACACCGGGGAACACGCCAAGGGGGGCGAGGAAGATCAGCCCGTAGACTCGTGTCATTGCGCGCTCGATGGTATTGGGGTGCCTCGTTGCGAGCATCACGATTCCCCAACCCGCTGCCAGCCCGACGATTCCCCCGACGCGCATCCAGCGGCGCTTGCCCGCATCGTATTGAGTTCGTGTAAGCGGTGGCATGGTCACGCGCGAACTTGCAGTCGCGGACGTTGCGGGGGAAACCAAAGATTTGGTCGGAGCGCTCATCGCCGATAGCACGATCACCGGCCCGCGCGTCGCCTGCGCAGTTGCCGCCGAACCGGCCAGTGCGCTGACGAGCCCGAGGCCCAGGAGCCACCAGATTCCGTGCCCCGTTCGGCCGTCCAGCGCGTAAACGCGGTGATCGCGGCCAATAGTGGACACTCCATGGCCGTACGGTGTACGTGCACGAGTGCGCTGGCTGCGCCGGGCCTCAGCT
>DASSOG010000054.1:0-86394 GCA_035700805.1 Gemmatimonadaceae bacterium
GATAGCCTGCATACGCGTCACGCGCGCACCCATCAGGTACGCCATGGCCGCGGCCACGCCGTCGGCGGCGTCAGCGGGCTGGGGTGCGGTCTTCAGGCGCAGCAGCCGAGCGATCATGAACTGCACCTGTTCCTTGGTGGCTGCGCCGCGCCCCACCACGGCCTTCTTTATTTCCGCCGGCGGAAACTCGTGGATGGCCACGGTGCGCTGTTCACCCGCCAGCAGCACCACGCCGCGCGCGTGCCCCAGCACGATGGTGGTGCGCACGTTGCGCGCGTAGAACACGTCTTCCACAGCCATGGCGTCGGGGTGGTGGCGATCCAGCAATTCGACAATGCCGTCGTAGATGTCGCGCAGCCGCACGGGCAGCGGATCGCGCGGCCTGGTGCGGATCACGCCGCATTCCACGAGCGTCGCGGGGCGGGTGCCGTCGCCGCGCACAACCCCATAGCCGGTCTGCGCCGTGCCGGGGTCGACACCCAGGACCAGCACTATCCGGCGTTCGCCATGTCGGCGACGTCCATGTCGAAGTTGGCCCAGACCTTCTGGACGTCGTCCATGTCGTCCAGGGCCTCCAGCAGCTTGAGCACCTGCTCGGCCGTGGATCCCTCCACCTTCACCGTGGTCTTCGGGATCATCACCACCGCCTCGGCCTCCACCACCGCGATCCCGCGGGCCTCCAGCGCGCTGTTCACCGCGTGGAACGCGGTGGGCTCCGTGGTTATTACGAAATGCTCACCATCGCGCGCCATGTCCTCGGCGCCGCCCTCCATGGCGGCTTCCAGCACCGCGTCCTCCGGGTACTTGCCCGCGTCCACCGACAATTGGGCCTTGCGATCGAACAGGAAGGCCACCGAGTTGGGTGTCCCCACGTTCCCGCCGCCGCGCGACATGGTGTGGCGGATGTCGGCCACCGTGCGCGTGGCGTTGTCGGTGAGCGCGGCAATCATGATGGCCACGCCACCAGGCCCGTACCCCTCGTACGTCATCTCCTGGTAGTCCACGCCCTCCAGTTCGCCCGTGCCCTTCTTCACCGCCCGCTCGATGTTCTCCTTGGGCATGGAGTTCTGGCGCGCGGTCTCAATGGCCAGGCGCAGCCGGGCGTTGCCCGCGGGGTCGCCGCCGCCCTGCTTGGCGGCAATGGTGATCTCGCGAATGAGCTTGGTGAACAGCGCGCCGCGCTTGGCGTCAGCGGCGGCCTTGTAGTGCTTGATCTGCTTCCATTTGCTGTGGCCGGCCATCTGCAACTCGCCTGTGGAAAGGAACTGTGCTCCGAGGGGTGACGAATGCCAATATAGCCCGGCACCCCGGAGCGGTCAGTACCCGCCCAGGCGGATGGCGAGCGTCGCCCGGAAACCCGTCAGCGTCGAATTGCCCGCGGGGTCGCTCACCTGGCCCATGGTGTAGCCGGCAAAGGGCGTGATGGCATACGCTCCCATGTCCCAGTTGGCCCGCAGCCCCACCGTCCCCATGTAGCTCGTGCGCGATCCGTCGCGCGCCCAGAGGCGCCCCTCCACGCTCGGCTCGATGATGGTGCCGCCCGGGGTGTGGAAGCCCAGCGCCAGGCCGCCATTCGCCACGTTCTCAGCGCCGGTGGTGGACCCATCGGCCAGCTCGCCCGACGCCCGGAACAGGTTCCACCCGGCCAGGGTCACGTCCACGTTCCGCACCGAGTTGCTGATGGACCCCTGCGCGATGTAGCGATCGCCCGTGTTGTAGGCAAAGCTGTTCGCTTCGTCCGAGCCGAACTTGGAGTAGGTGAGGCCCATGGTGATGCGCCCGGTGCCGAACGGATGGTCCAGCCCCACGCGCGCACGGTACTCGTCGCCCGGCTGGTAGTGCAGCTTGTTCCCGCTGGCATCCTGGAAGGGGTCGTAGGCCAGCGAATGCCGCATGGCCACGCCCACTCCCAGGTTCCAGTTGCCCAGGGGCCGCGCCACGGCGATGCCCCCGGTGCCCCCGGCTCCCGTACCAAAGCCATTGATGGGGAACACCAGGAAGTCGCTGGCAATGCGCGTGGCCGCGGCCTGCTCGGCGGGCCCCGCATTCGTCTGGCCGGTGGGCAGGTTGATGCCCGCGGTGAGCACGATGAAATCGGTGCCGATGGTGTAGTTGCCGCGGAGCTGGGTGTCGGTGAGTCCGCTCAGCGTGCTGGTGGCGGCTCCCGGAGATTCCACCTGCACGTGGGCCCACGCGGTTCCCACGTCAAGGCTGAACCGCTCGGTGACCGGCACCGCGACGTACAGCGGCACGGTGAACTCGGTGATCTTCTGGTTGACCGGGGCCTTGATGTCGTACGACATCATCTGCGGGCCGAGCCGCGCGCTGGTCTGCCAGAAACCCTGCGCGGCCAACGGGGCGGCCACGCCGAGCATCGCGAGGGTGAGCAGTGGACGCATGCGCGCGGGCCTCATGGGTGCGGAATGTGGATGACGATGGAGATCACGGCGATCTTCGCGGTCACGTCCCCGCCGCCGGTACCGGCGGCCGCCGGATTCTTCTGTGGCGGCTCGGTGGTGGTAGTGGTGCCGCCACCCAGGATCGCCGAGCCCGCGGTGGACGGGTTCAGGCTCGCCGCCGCGGTGAGCGCCGTGCTGGCCAGCCCACCGGTCGCGTCAGCAACCACCCGCCCCTGCGAGGCGCCCTTCACTACCTGACCCTCGCCGCTGCCCTGGAGTGAGGATTCCACGGTGGCGGCCGTGACGCTCTGGCCCTGCGCCGCGGCCTGCGATTGCTGCTGCCGCTGCGCGGCGGCCGCAAAGCCGGGGTCCAGGCCCACCGCCTGATTGAACAGCCGCGACGCGTCGTCAAACCGGCCCTCGTCCTCGAACGTCAGCCCGCGGCTGTACGCCAGGAACGCGGCCATGGACTTGGTGGGCCGCTGTTCGATGGCCACGCGCTGCGCGGTGGTGAGCGTGACGCCCAGCGATTCAAAAATGCTGAACGCCAGGTTCTGCTCCAGGGTGAAGAGCTGGTCGAGGGTGCGCGTGTCCGTTGGTGACGCCACCACCTGGTCCGTGGCGGTATTCACGATGGGCGCGTCCACGCGGAGGTCGCTGCCCAGTTGCGTGATGCCGCCGGCTACGATGCGTCCCGCTTGCAGCATCCGCCCGGCCCGCACGCCGGTGGCCTGGTCCGCGGCGCCGGACTGCTGGAGCTGGATCTCGTCCAGCAGCGCCTGCATGCGCTCCCGTTCCACCACCTTGATCGCGGTGGACTGGGCCAGGTCGGTGGAGAGCAGTTCGGCCAGGCCGCGACCCAGCGGACGGAGCGTCGTGTCGGCGCCGGTGAATTGCAATGGCAGGACGGCAATGGTGGTGGGCGAGGGCGGCGTGGACGAGAGCGCGGCCTCGTTGGCCACCTGCTCCCTGGCGGCGACGGTGAGCTCCTTCTGGTTCAGCGCGGCCAGCCGGTCTTCCAACTGGTGTCGCACGCGCGCGGTGCGCCCGTGCTTGATGTACGACGAATACGCCGCGCGCGCGGTGGCAAAGTCGTTCTGCGCCTCCGCGGTCATGCCCAGGAAGAGCTGCGTCGTGCCGTCCGTCGGGTCGATGGCGGCGGCCTTCTCCAGCGCCGCGCGGGCTTCGGGGTACTGGTTGCCCTTGAAGTACGCGATGCCCAGCGCGCGGTTGACCGACGCGCTCCGCGGGTTGGCCGCCTGGTCCGCCTGCAGGCGCGCAATGCCGGCCGGCCCGAGCGTGGCGGTGGTGGCGCAGGCCCCCGTGAGGGCGGCGATGGCGAGCGGCATGAGGATACGGCGACAACGCATGGTCCTGCCTCCTACTGGTCGGGGTCTAGCATGTCTTCAAACCGCATCCACTGGGCGTAGAAATAGAGGTCGATGTACCCGGTGGCGCCATTCCGATTCTTGCGTACCAGCAACTCCGTCGCGCCCTCAATGTCCCGGTGCGGGTCGTACATCGACTCGCGGTAGAGCGCCAGGACCACGTCCGCATGGTGCTTCAGCGCGCCCAGCGCGCCAAAGTCATCGAGTTGCGGCCGACGGTCGTCCCGGGGCGCCAGCCCCGGCAGTTGTGAGGTCGTGAATATGGTGACGTGCCGCTCCAGCGCCAGCGCCTTGAGTGCAACCACGGCCTGGGCCAGTTCCTCGTCGCGGTTCCGTGTGCCCGTGACCAGTGCTTCCAGCGGATCCACCACCACGAGCTCCACGTCGGGACGGGTCTCCAGGGCGGTCGCCAGCCCTGCCATGCCCCCGGCGGGCATCCGGTCAACAGCCGGCAGCAGTTCGCGCAACCGTACGGCGGCGGCGCCCACGGCGGAGCGTGCGCGGTCGTCCAGCGATCCCTGCCGCAGCTCGTCCACGCGCACGCGGCCCTCAATGGCCAGCGCGCGCTCCATCACACGGTCCGTGGTCATCTCGCCGGAGTAGAACACGCCGTTCACGCGCTGCCGCCCCACGCGCAGCGCCACGGCCAGCGCCAGCGCCGACTTGCCGCTGCCCACGTCGCCGCCCAGTACGATCAGGTCGCCGCGGCGCATGCCGCCGCCCAGCACCTGGTCGATGCTCGGAAATCCACTGGGGATGGTGTCCAGCGCCGGGGCGCCATCAGCAATGGCATCCACCTGGGACAGGAGCTGCGAGATAGGCGAGATGTCAGTGCTCCGTGGCATGCGGGATTATACGCCCGACCGGGCGGGGCGAGCAAGCAAGATGGCCTTACGCCGCAAGGGCTTGCGCCAGCCGGTCGAGCTCAGAACGTGATGCCTGATCCAGGTACGCCGCCGTAACCTGAATCACCGAGTCCAGGGGCGTCCGCATGGCGTCGGGGTCCGTGCCTGCCGACGCCTCGATCAACTTGGCCGCGGCGCCCCGCACCCCGGCGGGCACGGCCAGCGCCCCGAGCCAGGCGCGGGCCGCCCGCGCACGCGCGGCGCGGAGCGACGGAGGCACGGCGCCGTGTCCCGCATCGAGCGCGTCGCGCACCAGGCGCGCCGCCACGTACGCGGCCATCAGCGCTTCGCGCTCTCCTCCCAGCGCGGCGTTGCCAGCCCTGGCGGCCAGCGCGGGAAAGGGAAAGGCGGGCGGAGTTACGCCGTAGGGTGGGAGCGGGGCGGGCACGCGGCCAATCTGGGGGCGGCGGCGTCCCGTCGCCAGCCGACGGGCTCCGTCCGTTGCTCGCGATTTTTCGCGCCACTACATTCTGGGCACATGGCGCATTGGGCGAAATCCGTCCTCCGGGTGGACGATGAGGCGGAGATGCTGGAGCCGCCCCGCATATTCTTGCGAGACAAGAAGTTCCAGCGCACCATCGAAAGCCCGACGGCACCCCGTTGCCGGGGCCGGCTGCGCACGGGGGCCCGCTGATGGGCCTTTACCGCCGGCTGTTGAGCTACGTGCGCCCGCACTGGTGGCGCATGGCGGGAACCATCGCGAGCAGCATCATCGCGGCGGTGCTCGACGCGTTCTCGTTCACGCTGCTCATCCCGTTCCTGAATTCGCTGTTCCACCAGGCCACGCTGGCGCCACCATCGGATTTCCTGAAGGCGCTGCAGGGCCGGCTGGTGGGGTCGTTCCTGGATCCGGCACATCCGCTGCAGTCGCTCGAGGCCATGATCGTGGCCATCGTGGTCATTGTCGCGATCAAGAACGTGTTCGTGTGGCTGGGCGGGCAACTGGGCGCCGCGTTGCAGGAGCTGGTCACGCGCGACCTGCGCGACCGGGTCTTCACCCACCTGCAGCGGCTGCCGCTGGGCTACTTCCAGCGGACCAAGACGGGGCAGGTCATTGCAAAGGTGCTGGCCGACACCGAGCAGACCAAGACGCTGGTCACCGAGATCGTGACCAAGAGCATCCAGAACGCGGCCCAGATCCTGGCCACGGTGGTCATCCTGCTCACGATGTCGGTGCAGCTCACCATCCTCTCGCTCGTGGTGGCTCCGCTGCTCACCCTGGCGCTGCAGCCCATCCTGCGCACGCTGCGGCGCGCGTACCGGCGGCTTCGCAACGACTACGGCGAGATCACCAGCGTGCTGCAGGAAGTGGTGTCCGGCATCCGCCTGGTCAAGTCGTTTGGCGCCGAGCCGTATGAAGACAAGCGGTTCACGGCCGCCAGCCACCGCTACTCCGGCGGCATGGTGCGGGTGGCGCGCACGGCCGTGCTCTCGCAGCCCCTCACCGAGGTGATCGGGACGAGCGTGGCCGTGGTGATCCTGTGGATTGGCGCGCGCGCGGTGCTGGCCCCCGGCGGCGCGCCGGAGCTGGACGGCGCCACGCTCATCACGTTCATGATCCTGGTCATGCGCCTGCTGCCGCCGCTCAAGCAGCTCTCGCAGATGCCCACGACGGCGCAGCAGTCCATGGCGGCCGCGGAGCGGCTGTTCGGCGTGCTCGACCAGCCCACGGAAGCCGCCACGGATCGCGGCACCGTGCGCGTGACGGGCTTCCACGATCGCGTGGAGTTTGACGACGTCACCTTTGCGTACGACGACGAGCCGGTGCTGCAGAACGTGAGCCTCAAGGCGCACAAGGGCGAGGTGGTGGCGCTCGTGGGACCGAGCGGGGCGGGCAAGACCACGCTGGTGGACCTGATCCCGCGCTTCTATGAACCCACGTCGGGGCGCATCCTGCTGGATGGCGTGGACACGCGGGAGATCGTGCTCCCGTCGCTGCGCGCGCTCACGGGCATCGTGAGCCAGGACACCGTGCTGTTCAACGACACGGTGCGCCACAACATCGCCTACGGCAGTGACGGCGCATACACCGATGCGCAGGTGGAGGCGGCGGCGCGCGCGGCCAATGCGCACGGGTTCATCAGCGAATTGCCAGAGGGATACCGCACGGTGTTGGGGGAGCGCGGGACGCGTCTCTCGGGCGGGCAGCGGCAGCGGATCGCGATTGCCCGCGCGCTGCTGGTTGACCCTCCCATCCTCATCCTGGACGAGGCCACCTCGGCGCTGGACACCGAGTCGGAGCGACTGGTGCAGGAGGCCATCGATCGCCTGCTGGCCGGCCGCACGGTATTCGTGATCGCGCATCGGCTCTCCACGGTGGCAAATGCGAGCCAGATCCTGGTGCTCGACCGGGGGCGCATTGTGGAACGCGGCACGCATCAGGAGCTGCTGGCACTGGGCGGCGCCTACCACCGGCTGCATGCGCTCCAGTTTAATGACGGCTCGGCGGAGGCGGAGGCGGAACCCGGCGCCGACGCGCCGACGGTCGGCGCCGCGCGGCCGGATGCCGCGGACGCATGAGCCCGGCCGTGCAGCCGAGGGTGACCCTGGCGCATCGGGCGCAGTACGCTGCGGTGCGCGGGGTGGTGGGGGCGCTCAGCCTGGCCGGCTTTCACGGGGCCAGCTCCGTGGGCGCGTGGCTGGGCGCGCTGGGGTACGCCCCCTTTGGGATCCGGCGCATCGTGGTGGAGCGCCAGTTGCGGGCGGCCTTCCCCGACTGGACCCCGGAGCGCGTGCACGCAGTGGCGCGCGCCAGCTACCAGAGCCTGGGGCGCACGTTCGTGGAGACGGCGGTGCTCCCGTCATACGCACCGGATCGCGTGCTCGACCTGTTCGAGCGCGTCGAAGGGTGGGACGCGATGGAGCAGGCGCTGGCCAAGGGGCGCGGCGTGATCATGCTCGCCGGACATCTGGGCAACTGGGAAGTGGCGGGGGCCTATCTTGCCGCGCGGGGCGTGCCCTTTGCCGCCGTCACGCGCGGCATGGAAAACCCGCTGTTCGACGGCTACATCACCCGCACCCGGCGGCGGATCGGCATGCAGGTGATCCACGACGCGGACGCGGTGCGCGTGGTGCCGCGCGCGCTGCGCGACGGGCGGGCCGTGGCGCTGCTGTTTGATCAGGGCACCGCGGGCCTGGCTTCCACCTGGGTGCCCTTCTTCGGGCGCATGGCCAAGACGCCGCGGGGGCCGGCGGTGTTCGCGCTGCGACTGGACGCGCCCATGGTCTTTGGCGCGCCCATCCGCCTGCCGAGTGGGCGTTTCTGCTTCAGCTTTGAATCCGTGCCGGTCGTGCGCACGGGCAACCTGGACGCCGACGTGGACGCCATGGTGGCCGCGTATTCCCAGGTGCTGGAACGCTGGGTGCGCCGTGTGCCGGACCAGTACTTCTGGCAGCATCGCCGGTGGAAGCACCAGCAGCCCGGCACGCCGCCCGAGCTGGGGGACCCCACATGAGCGCGCGGGCCGTCGCTGCCTTGCGCCGCGACGCGCGGACGTGGGTGGCCGGTGGGGTGATTGTGCTTTTCATATTCGCGGCCGTGGCGGCGCCGCTCGTGGCGCGACACGACCCGCTGGCCATGAACCTGCGCGCGCAGCTCCTGCCACCCAGCACCGCGCACTGGCTGGGCACCGACGTGCAGGGGCGCGACGTGTGGGCGCGGCTGGTCTTTGGCGCGCGCGTGTCGCTCTCGGTGGGCGTGTTCTCGCAGGTCATTGCGCTGGTGCTGGGCCTGGGCGCCGGCCTGGCGGCCGGCTACTACGGGCGCTGGATGGACGAACTCGTGATGCGCCTGGCGGACGTGACGCTGGCCTTCCCGACGCTGCTGCTCCTCATTGCGCTCGTGGCGGCGCTGCAGCCCTCGCTGACCGTCGTGTTCCTGACCATCGGCTTTGTGGGGTGGGCCGCCATGGCGCGCCTGGTGCGTGGACAGGTGCTGGTCGTACGCGAACTGGAATACGTGCAGGCCTCGCGCGCGCTGGGCGCGCGTGACGGCCGCGTCATGCTCCGGCATGTGCTGCCCAACGTGGTGGCTCCCGTGGTGATCGCCGCCACGCTGGGCATCGCGGCGGCCATCATGGCCGAATCGTCGCTGTCGTTCCTTGGGCTGGGGGTGCAGCCGCCCGCCCCAAGCTGGGGGTCCATGATTGCCGACGCGCGCAACCTGGCGCAGCTCCGCTCGGCCCCGTGGACCTCGGTGGCGCCGGGGCTGGCCATCGGCCTCACGGTCCTGGCGTTCAACCTGCTGGGGGATGCGCTCCGCGACGCGCTGGACCCGCGCGGCGCTGGCGGTTCCCCGGCCCTTCCCGAGATTCCACAGACATGAGCCTGGACGTCAAGGCGCTGCGCGCCGCCGAATTCCCCTGGATGGACCCCGCCGGGGCGGTGTACCTGAACAGTGCATCCACGGGCCCGATCCCTCGTCGTGCCGCAAACGCGCTGGACGCGTTCAACGCGCTGCGCCAGACTCCGCACCGCATTCCCGACAAGCTGCAGTTCGACACGCTGGCCAGGACGCGCGAACTGGTGGCGCGGCTGATCGGCGCCGCGTCGCGGGACATCGCGCTGGGCACGAACACGGGCTACGGCATCAACGTGGCCGCGGGCGCGCTGCCGCTGGGGCCGGGGGACGTGGTGGTGGTGTCCGAAGGCGAATTTCCCGCCAATGTGTATCCGTGGCTGGCGCTGGCGCCCAGGCGGGGCGCGACGGTGCGCATGCTGCCGCTGGCAGCCGGCGGGCTCCCCGACGAGCAGGCGCTGCACGCGGCCGTGGATGATCCGGCGGTGAAGGTCATCGCCGTGTCGTGGGTGGGGTTTGCCACCGGGTACAGGTACGACATCGTGGATTTGGGGCGGCGCTGCCGCGCGCGCGGCGTCCACCTGGTGGTGGACGCCATCCAGGGGCTGGGCGTGACGCCGCTGGACGTGGGCCAGGTGCAGCCCGCCGTGCTGAGCTCCGGGGGCCAGAAGTGGCTGCTGTCGCCCTGGGGATCCGGGTTTACATATGTGCGTCCCGACCTGGTGGCCGCCATGCAGCCCCCGTTGGTGAGCTGGATGGCCGTGCGCGGCTCCGACGATTTTGGCAACCTGGTGCACTACGACATGACCTGGCGCGATGACGCGCGCCGGTTCGAGATGGTGACGCTGCCATTCCAGGACTTCGCCGGCATGAACGCCAGCCTCGAGCTGCTCCTGGAGCTGGGCAGCGACGCCATTGCCGCGCATGTCCAGCGGCTGGTGGGCGAGCTGGTGCGCTGGGCGCGCGGCCGGGACGGGGTGCGGCTGGTGACCCCCGCCGAGCCTGCTCACCGCGCCGGCATCGTGTGCCTGGTGCCCCCGGACGCCGGCGGCGTCAGCGCGCGCCTGAACGCCACGGGTGTGGCGCATTCACTCCGCGAGGGGGCCATCCGGCTGGCCGTGCACGGCTTCAATACCGACGACGACGTGGCGCGGGCCATCGAGGCCATCGAGGGTCGCTGAGCGTCCCCGCCCGGTGGACGGGGTTCAGCCGCGAATGCGCAACAGCGCGTATTCGCGCTTGCCCTTGCCCACGATGACGTGCCGGCCGGTGAGCAGCACCGCCTCCGCGTCCACGAACCGGTCGGTTGCCGCGAGCCGGCGCCGGTTCACCGAGACGCCTCCCTGCTCCAGCAGGCGTCGTGCCGCGCCGTTGGAGTTCGCCATGCCGGTGGCGGTGAGCAGCTTGAAGACGTCCAGCTCGCCCGCCTTGTCGCCGGCCACCGCGGTCTCGTCCACCTCGGTAAAGGGGGCATCACTGCGGAGCTGGGCCAGCGCGTCGGCCGACAGCGCCCCCGGTTCCACGCTGCCAAAGTAGAACCCGGATACTTCCTCGGCGGCGGCCAGCGCCGCCTCCCCATGCACCCGGCGCGTGACGTCGCGCGCCAGCGCGCGCTGCGCGTCGCGCCGTTCCGGGTGTTCCGCCACGCCGGCGTCCAGCGCCGTGATCTCATCGCGCGGGAGGAGCGTGAAGAAGCGCAGGAAGCGCCCCACATCCCGGTCGTCGGCGTTGATCCAGTACTGGTAGAACTGGTATGGAGACGTGCGCTCCGCGTCGAGCCAGACGGCGCCGTCCGTGCTCTTGCCGAACTTGGCGCCGCTGGCGGTGGTCACCAGCGGCAGCGTGAGCGCGTGGCCCTGCGCGCCGGGGCCGCCCACGCGGTGGATGAGCTCGATGCCGGCCGTGATGTTGCCCCACTGGTCGCTGCCCCCGAGCTGCAGCGACACGCCATCGCGTCGCCACAGTTCCAGGAAATCATATGCCTGGAGCAGCATGTAGGAGAATTCGGTGTAGGAGAGCCCGCCCTCGAGCCGGGTCTTCACCGATTCCTTCTGCAGCATGTAGTTCACGGTGAAGTGCTTGCCCACGTCGCGCATGAACTCCAGCGCGCCCAGGCGCGCCAGCCAGTCGGCGTTGTTGCGCATCACGGCCCCGCGCGGACCGCTGAAGTCCATGAACCGCTCGAGCTGGGCGTGGATGGCTGTCGCGTTCCGGGCCACCACATCGGCGCCGGTAAGCTGTCGCTCGCTCGACCGCCCGCTTGGGTCGCCGATCAGGCCGGTGCCGCCGCCCACCAGCACGATGGGGCGATGGCCGTGTCGTTGCAGGTGCACCAGGCCCATGACGGGCACCAGGTTGCCTACGTGCAGGCTGGGCGCCGTGGGATCAAACCCCACGTATCCCGACACAACGCCCGACGCGAGGGCCTCCGCCAGGCCATCGGTCTGCTGGTAGAGCAACCCGCGCCACTGCAATTCATCAAGCAAGGGGTGGGACGGCATGGCACCAAGATAGGGGCACCACGACAGCGGGCACAGGCCCTGCCTTGGTGTCCCCACCTGACCGCCGTTAGCTTCCCGGAATCGTGCGCCTGCCCCTTGCCAGTTTCCGCCAACAACATGTGGTCCTCACCCGCCGGCTGCTCATTGCCGCGACATTCGCCGCGTGCTTTGGCGCCGGGGTGGCCGTGTCGAGCTGGAAGCTGGTGTGCAGCGCGGGCCGCTGTCCCTCGGTGGACGTGCTCGAGGCGTACACGCCGCGCCAGACCTCCAAGGTGTACGCGGCCGACGGCCGGTTCATCACGGAGCTCGGGCAGGAGCGGCGGACGCTGGTCACGCTGGCCGACATCCCCGTGGTGGTGCGCGACGCGTTCCTGGCCACCGAGGACAAGCGCTTCTACTCGCACCACGGCATTGACTTCATCCGGGTGTTCGGCGCCGCGCTGCGGAACCTGCGCAGCGGCAGCTACGCGCAGGGCTTCTCGACCATCACCATGCAGCTCGCGCGCAACGTCTTTCCCGAGCGCATCTCCACGGAAAAGTCGCTGGTGCGCAAGCTCAAGGAAGCGCACGTGGCGCTGGCCATTGAGCACCGGTATTCCAAGGATCGCATCCTCGAGCTGTACCTGAACCAGATCTACCTGGGGAACGGCGCGCACGGGGTGGAGACGGCGGCGCAACGCTACTTCGGCAAGTCGGTGCGCGACGTGAATCTGGCCGAGGCCGCCATGCTCGCGGCGCTGCCCAAGGCTCCCAGCCGGTACGACCCGCGGCGCTTTCCGGACCGCGCGGTGCAGCGGCGCAACACGATCATCGAGCTCATGCACCACGATGGGCTCGTGAGCGACGCGGATGCCAGCGTGGCGCGCGCGTACCCCCTGGCGCTGGCGGGCCGGACGGAGTCGGGGGACGTGGCGCCGTACTTCATGGAATGGATCCGCAAGCAACTGGACGACCGGTTTGGCCAGCGCCTCTACGAGCAGGGGCTCAAGGTGTACACCACGCTCGACCTGGACCTGCAGGGCGCCGCGGAGCGGGCGCTCGATTCGCAGTTGAGCGCCATCGAGGGCGGCAAGTACGGGCCGTACAATCACCTCACCTATGAGCAGTACCTGGCGCAGTCCAGCGAAGGCGGCGCGCAGGGCGCGCCCAACTCTCCCTACCTGCAGGGAGCGTTCGTGGCCATGGACCCGCGCACCGGCGCGGTGCTGGCCATGGTGGGCGGGCGCGACTTTGACGACTCCAAGTTCAACCGCGCCACGCAGGCGCTGCGGCAGCCCGGCTCCACGTTCAAGCCGATCGTCTATTCCACGGCCATCCAGTCGGGCCTGACCCCGTCGTCCCTGGTGGACGACGTGCCGCTGGCGGTGCCGCAGCCCGATGGCAGTTTCTGGATGCCGCAGAACTTCGACCTGCGGTTCGACGGGCCGATGACGCTGCGGGTGGCGTTCTATCGCTCGCGCAACGTGCCGGCGGTGCGCATCGGCATGGGGCTCGGCGAGCAGGCCGTGATCGATGAAGCGCGGAAGTTCGGGCTCACCTCGTCCATCCCGCCGTATCCCTCCATCCATATTGGCGCCGCCGACGTCTATCCCATCGAACTCATTGCGGGCTATTCCACCTTTGCCACGCTGGGCACCCGCGCCGCTCCCATCGGCATCACCCGCGTGGAGAACGCCGACGGCACGGTGCTCTGGCAGCAGAAGCCGAGGCTCAGCACCATCCTCACGCCGCAGCAGGCGTGGCTGATGGTGGACATGATGAAGGACGTCATCAGCAAGGGGTCGGCCCGGTACTCCGTGGGGCAGTATTTCCACCTGCCGGCGGCGGGCAAGACCGGCACCACGAACGACGGCGCCGACGTCTGGTTCATTGGCTACACGGCGGACCTGGTGGCGGGGTTGTGGATCGGGCTGGACCAGCCGGACAAGATCAAGGTCAACGCGCAGGGCGGCATCCTGGCCGCGCCCGCGTGGACGGCGTTCATGAACGAGGTGTACAGTCGCAAGCCGGCGCCGCCCGACTGGCCCAGGCCCGAGGGCATCGTGAGCGCCGACATCGACTTCACCACGGACATGCTCCGCAATCCGTACTGCCCGGCCGCGGACGTGATGACCGAGTGGTACATCGCGGGCACGGAGCCCACGGCTTCCTGCGACGTGCACACCCCCAACGGGATCGTGCTCAAGCCCGATACGACCCCGCGCGTGCTGGTGCCCAAGGGGTCGCAGTTGCCCGATTCCATCAACCCGTTCATCCTCCCGCCGAGCACGCGTGGGCGCACCGGGATCGACACGGGGCGCGCCGGTCTTGACACGGGACGCACGGGCGGCGGTGGCGGCGGCTGAGGTCCTCCGCTTATCATATGATCACTACCTGGAGGAGGGGAGTCCGTCATGGGTGAGCCCGCGACCGGACGCACCGCCCGAATCTGGCGGGACGGCCAGCTCGTGAACTGGGAAGACGCCACGATCCACGTGATCAGCCACGTGGTGCACTATGGGTCGAGCGTCTTTGAGGGCATGCGGTGTTACGAAACGCCCTCTGGCGGAGCCGTGTTCCGCGCCCGCGACCACATGCGCCGCCTCGTGGACTCCTGCCGCATCTATCGGATTCCGCTCAAGTACTCCGTGGACGAGCTGGTGCGGGGGTGCCTGGACACGATCGCCGCCAACCAGGTGCGGGAGTGCTACTTCCGGCCGGTGGTCATCCGCACGGGCGAGCAGATGGACGTGCTGGCCGCCGCGGCCACGGTCGAGACCTACATGATCGCGTGGAAGTGGGGCGCGTACCTGGGCACCGAGGGCATGCAGCACGGCGTGGATGCGCGGGTCTCGAGCTGGCGCCGCGCCGCGCCCGATACGTTTCCCACCATGGCCAAGGCGGGCGGTAACTACCTGAGCTCGCAACTGGCCAAGATGGAAGCCAAGGCCGACGGCTATGCCGAAGGCATCATGCTGGATGCCGCCGGCTTCATCTCGGAGGGGAGCGGCGAGAACCTGTTCGCGGTGCGCGACAACGTGCTCTACACGGCGCCGCTCTCGGCGGGCATCCTGCCGGGCATCACGCGCGATACGATCATCCAGCTCGCGCACGACCTGGGGCTGGAGGTGCGCGAGCAGCTCCTGCCGCGCGAATTCCTGTACATCGCCGACGAGCTGTTCTTCTGCGGCACGGCGGTGGAGGTCACCCCCGTCCGCAGCGTGGACCGCGTGCCCGTGGGCAGCGGCGACCGCGGGCCGGTGACCGCCCGGCTGCAGAAGCTGTACCTGGATACCGCGCACGGCCGCGCGCCCGACCCGCACGGCTGGCTCACGCCCGTGCCGGAACCCGCCGTCGTTGCCGCCGGAGCCGGACGATGAGACCCCTGTCGGTGGCGCGGCGCGCGGTCGGGAGGCGGGCATGATCGTCGGATGCCTGGCCCTGAACGCGTCGTTCGAGCCGCTGACCATGGTGCCGCTCAAGCGGGCCCTGCGCCTGGTGATCGACGGCAAGGCCGAGATCGTCGAAGCCGACCATGACCGGTTCGTGCACTCGGAGCGCCTGTCGCTGCCGCGCCCCGTGGTCATTCGCCTCACCAAGTTCATCCACGTGCCGCGCCGCTTCCGGCGGCAGGTGACCAACACGTTCCTGTTCGCGCGCGACCATTACCGGTGCCAGTACTGCGACCGGCATGTCACGGAACTCAAGCCCCGCGAGTCGCTCACGCGCGATCACCTGATTCCGATTTCGCGCGGCGGCACCAACGACTGGACCAACGTGGTGGCGGCGTGCAGCGCGTGCAACACGCGCAAGGGCAATCGCATGCCCGACGAGATCGGGATGCATCCGCACACGATCCCGGTGGAACCGCATTTTGTGCACCTGAGCTGGGCCGTGCGCCGGCTCACGCCCATCCAGGCGCGGTACATCCGGACGTTCTATGGCGACACGGTGCTGCACCAGCTCGAACAGCTCGAGCATCGAGGCCCGGCGCTGGCCTGACGCGCGACCCCGGCGCTGTCCGGCGGGGGATGCGCAGCCGTTGGCGCGGGTCACTTCTCGCCGGCTACGAACGTGGGCGAGGTGGCCTCGTAGCTCCGGTGCGTGCCGCCCAGGACGCGTGAGAGCAGCCGCCCGATGCCGTTCCTGAGGGCGGACAGGGGGTTGCCGCTGCCCTTCACGGCGGGCCGCAGGTCGCCGTGCACCCAGCGCTCCAGTTCTCCCAGGTCGCTGGCGTTCAGCGATTCCACCTCAAGCACCACGTTGTAGTAATACCGCTCGCCCTTGTGGGACGGCGCCAGGCGCACGCGATACGGCTGCGCCAGCACTGCCTGCGCCGAGTCGAGCGAGGTGATGGCGCCAAAGTCCTCGGACTGCTTGCCGTCGCGCCGCAGGATGCGGTACGCGGGTCGGTAGGGATCCGGCAGGTACTGCACCAGCACTTCCCAGTGTGTGCTGCTCTCCAGGTGGTTGAACATCCCGCCGCTGCGCCACAGCTCCAGGCGGAAGTTCAGCTCCACGGGAAACCCGTTGTGCATCAGTTCCTGGAGCGGCGGGTCGTCCAGGATGTGCGTGGCCGACACCGCCGGCACGCGCGTTGCTTGTGCGGCGGCCAGGTCCACGCGCACGCCCGGCGCGCCCTGCGCTGCGGCACGCGGCGGCAGCATGGCCAGCGCAAGGGCCAGGGCCGGGAGCAGGAGGTGGAGGCGCCGGTGCACGGGCTAGAAGCGATGCTGCAGCCGGATGAACACGCGCGCCGGCAGTCCTGCCTCGGACAGTGCCTTGGCCACGTACACACCCACATTGTCGAAGTCGAGCCCGAACCCGATGTCGGTGTGGAACGTGGACGGGTCGGGCAGGGTCCAGCGGCCGTAGCGCACCGGCCCGCTGCCGCTCCCCGGACCGGTCATCCAGCCGCGTCCGGCGTCCAGGAACAGCACCCACGCGCCGTTGGCATTCAGGTGCGGTCGCACCCAGTCGTCGTTGTCCCAGTCGAACAGGTGCAGGTGCAGCGCGCTCCGGTATTCCGCCTGCGCGAGGGCAATGCGGTCGCACTGCGCGGGCATTCCCGCGGGCACCGCGCCAAAGGCGCACGTGGACACATCCAGTCCGGACACGGGCCGCCGGAACCCGAATCCGGGAAGCGCATCGTAGCCGTCCACGGAGAGCCGGCGCTCAGTGGGCAGCGCGTCGCCGCCCAGCCACCCGCCGGCCACCACGCGGAGGTTGAGCTGCACGTTGCGCGATACGCGATTGTAACGGCGCAGGTCCACGAACAGCCGGTTGTACTGCGCGGCATCGGTGGCGGGATAGCTGCGCACCACGCCCGTGCCCGCCAGCGAATCGAAGCGCACCCATCCGTGCTCGAACTCGCCAGCTACGTACCAGCCGGCCCAGGGGTTCGCTTCGTCGCTGCGCGTGTCGATGTTCAGCGCCAGGCGGGCCAGGTGCGCGCGCGCGTCGTCCAGCGTCGGGTTGGGACGCCAGGCGGCATCCGAGCGGAACAGGCTCCACGCGTTTGCCGCGGCGCGGGGGCTCCAGTGTTCGCTGGCATACGAGGCCTTGAGCGTGGCGTCCGGCCCGACAAAGAACCCTGCCTCCAGGCTGCCACCCTGCCGGTTATACCAGTCCCGATAATCCCGCCGGAACAGCCCCGACGTGAGGCCGGTTTCCAGGTTGCTCAGCCCCCACGCTTCCACGGGGGTCACGAGGTCGTACGCTCCCGCGCCCAGCAGCACGCCGCGGCGGCCACCCAGCCGGATTTCCGTGCGCAGGTTGTGGCCCACGTCGTTGTCGGTGCTGCGGAAGCTGCTGGCCGTGCGCAACACGGCGTATGCGTCCAGGCGCGCGGTCCATCCATCAAAATCGCGCTCCATCTGGGGACCCAGATTGATGGGCAGTCCCTCCACGCGGTTGTAGGCGCCGGCGCTCGCTACGTGCAGCCTCGTGCCGCTCCAGTCCTGCTCGTGCTCCACGCGCCGCCACCACGGCTCCTCATCAATCCCCTGCTCGGTGGCGCGGATGCGGTCGCCCGATCGGGTGTAGCGCAACGGATCACGGTAGATGCGGATCTCCCCACCCACGTACCCGGCGTTCTGGCCGATCACCGTGCCACCGACCACGAGCAGGTTGCCGTCAATTCGCGCGCTCGGGGCCAGCGTTACGTTGCCGTTGATGGCCAGGAGCGTGCCGGTCACGTGACCGGCCACCTGCACGGGCCCGTCGAGCACCGCCACGTCGCCGGTGATCTCGCGCGCGGCGTGCACATCCAGGGCGCCCGCCACACGCAGGGTGGCGTCGGCGTTGTACAGGCGCACGGCTTCGCGGGCCACGTCGCGCGGGAGGGCGCGGCCGTCGAGCCCGGAGTCCGGTTGTTGCGCCCGGAGCGCCAGGGGCATGGTGAACAGCACGATCGCGAGCAGGAGACGACGCATGGACATATCCCTCAATGTCGTAAGTTGGCCGGGGGAAACGCACCTCCCGTGCCGAATCGGGCCGCGTGGGCCAACCCGCCCCCACGCCACTACTTACCTCTCCAGGCGCCACGGCGTGCACTGCGCGGTGTCCTCACCCGGGGGCACCGGCACCGTGTCGGTCCGGCGTCATTCGGCGTCGTTGTCGATCCCCAGCCGACGCATCCGGCGGTACAGGTTGGGCCGGTCCGTCTGCAGCCGCCGCGCCGCCTCTGCCACATTCCCTCCCGCCACGGAGAGGGCCCGCGAAATCAGCGTGCGCTCAAATTCGTCGAGCGTGTCGTTCAGCGGCTGGGTCAGTCGCGCGGGATCGGGAAGGGGCGGCTCGGCGCCCGCCTCGCTGCCTCCAATCTGGACCACCGCGCGCACGTCCGCCGCGGTCACCTCACCGCCCGCGTGCAGGATGGCCAGGCGTTCCACCACGTTGGCCAGCTCGCGGACGTTGCCGGGCCAGCGGTAGCGCGTGAGCAACTGCAGGGCCTCTTCACCCCACGGGGGGGCCGGATGCCCGGTGCGCGCGCGGTGCAGGCGCGAGAAGTGCTCCACCAGCGGCGCGATGTCGTCAGGGCGTTCGCGCAGCGGCGGTACCGGCAGGGGAATCACATTCAGCCGGAAGAGGAGGTCCTCGCGGAAGCTCCCATCGGCCACCGCCCGCGTAAGGTCCTTGTTGGTGGCGGCCAGGATGCGCACGTCCACGCGGATGGGGGCGCCGCCGCCCACACGCTCAATCTCCCGGGCTTCGATGGCGCGCAGCAGCTTTGCCTGCGCCTCCTGCCCCAGGTCGCCCACCTCATCCAGCAGCAGCGTGCCCGTGTGCGCCAGCTCAAAGCGGCCGATGCGCCGCTCCGAAGCACCGGTAAAGGCGCCCTTCTCGTGCCCGAACATCTCGCTCTCCACGAGGTCGCGCGGAATGGCCGCGCAGTTCACGCGCACGAACGGCCGGTCGTGCCGAGGGCTGGCGAAGTGGATGGCCGCCGCCACCAGCTCCTTGCCGGTGCCCGACTCGCCGGTGATCAGCACGCGGGCATCCGTGCCGGCCACGCGGTCAATCAACCCGCGGACGCGGTCCATCGCGGCGCTCCGACCCACCATCTCGCCGCCCAGCCCCACCTCCTCGCGAAGCGCCCGGGCCTCGCGGCGCACGCGTCGCAGTTCGATGGCCGACGCCAGCGCCAGGAGTACGCTCTCAGGGCTCAGCGGCTTTTCCAGGAAGTTGAATGCGCCTTCCTTGGTGGCCTTCACGGCATCGCTCAGGTCCGCCTTGCCGCTCATCATCACCACGGGCGTGTCGGGCAGCGCCTGGCGCAGCCGGTGCAGGGTGGCCATCCCATCCAGCGCGCCGGGCATCGAGAGGTCCAGCAATACCGCGTCCGGCTCGGCGTCGGCGGCGCGCAGCAGGCCCGAGGCGCCGTCGGCGGCATCGCGCACCTCGAACCCCTCGGCGGCGAGCAGTGCCCCCACCATGCGCCGGATGTTCGGCTCGTCGTCGATGATCAGGACGCTGGGCATGTTGATGCTGGGTGCGGGGGCCGGGTGGCGCTGGTCAGCGCGTGGGCGGCTGGCCGCTGCCCACCGACCTGGTCTCGGTCTGCAGACGCGTCAGGAATCGCTGCGCTTCGGCCACGCGCTCAATCTCCACGGCAATCGAGTCCACCGTCTGTTCAATGCGATCCAGACGCGACTCCAGATTCGCTGGAATGGCGGGCGGCTCCGCCCGGCGCTCGAAGCGCCGGATGATCGCCCGGACGATGGGCAAGCCGAGCACCATGGCCGTGACCATGGTGAACACGATCGCGACGATCGGGACGGCGTTGCTGGGAATGCCGTTCATGGGCATCTGAAGGAGCATCATGATTGCACCGTTGACTTGGCCGCGGGCAGTGGCACCGCCGCGCGTTCCGACAGGAGCCGGGTGGTGAAGCGCTGCCCCTCGGAGATGCGCTCGATCTCCACCGCGATGGAATCCACGGCTTGTTCGATGCGCGCGATCCGTGCTTCCGTCTCGGCACTCAACCCGCCCGCCGCGCTCCCCTTGGGCTCCGGGCGCTTGCGGAACAGTCCCAGAAAACTGGTCACGACGTATCCGCCAACCAGGAGCGCCGTGATTGCAACGATCATCGTCTGGCCGTCCATTGCTATGCTCCCGTTTCCAGTGAGTTGGTGTGTCCATCAGCCTCGACTGCCGCGCCCACCGGCAGGACGAAGCGCACCGTCGTCCCCACCCCCGGCGTGCTCGCAGCCGTGACCTCGCCCTCGTGCGCCAGGGTGGTCTGCCGGGCGATGGCCAGTCCCAGCCCCGTGCCGCCAGCCTTGTACGTAACGTACGGATCCCACATGTGCGCCAGTTGGTCGGGTGGAATGCCCGGTCCCGTGTCCTGCACGTCAATGGCCACGGCCGGCTGTCCGCGGAGGGTGGCGGGCGCCACGCGCAACGTGATGGCGCCGCCCGCGGTCCCGACGCCCACGGCGCGGCACGCGTCAGCCGCATTGAGCACCACGTTGC
Organism: Gemmatimonadaceae bacterium; assembly: GCA_035700805.1. Taxonomy (GTDB): domain Bacteria; phylum Gemmatimonadota; class Gemmatimonadetes; order Gemmatimonadales; family Gemmatimonadaceae; genus JAGWRI01. Next base: position 20,446 of record DASSOG010000054.1, read on the forward strand.
TCAGCGCGCGGTGCAGGGCGTCGTGGTGGCCCAGGATCATCGGTGTGGTCGGGTCGACCTCGATGGCCAGGGGAAGTTCAGGGGGCACGGAGGTCCGCGCGACGTAGCGCACCAGGTCGCCCAGGTCCACGGGCGCGCGCGGGCCCTCGGGCAGCCGCCCGAACTGCGAGAAGCTGCGCGCCAGTGTTTCCAGTCGCGATGTCTCGGTGGCCAGCACGTCCACAATTTCCTCCAGGTTCCCGGGCGCCTCGCGCCGCAGCCGCGCCACTGCAAAGCGAATGGGCGTGAGCGGGTTCTTCAGTTCATGGGCCGCCTGCCGCGCGGCCTCGCGCAATGCGGCCGCGCGCTCGGCCTCCAGCGCGCGCGTGCGGCCCAGCTCGATCTCGTCGGCCATGACGCGCATGCGCGCGCGCAACACCTCGAATTCCGGCGCCCCCCGTGTGTGCACCGGAGTGGGCAGCGGTTCACCGCGCCCGATCCGTTCGGTCCATCCTATCAACTCCACCAGCGGGCGACTCAACTGGCGGCTCAGGTGGCCGGCCACGCGTGAGGCCCCGAGGCCCACGACGATGGCCAGGAGCAGGATGGCCAGCGCCGCCACCACCACCGCCTTCTGGGCGACGTAGGCCAGTTGCCTGGAGTGCAGCAGGTTCTGGCGGAGGGCTTGCTGGTGGGCGTCCACGGCGCGGCGCTGGGCCTGCGTCAGCGGGGCGGAGCGCACGGCGTCGGCGGCGCGAGAACCGCTGGCGGCCACGCTGTCCCACGCGGTGGTGGCGCCCACCATCGAGAAGGCCCACCGGCTGGTGGTGAACCACCCCAGGCCGAGCAGGGCAGACGGCACCAGCGCGAACGACAGCAGGATGACAAACAGCCGGCTGCGAAACCCCATGCGGTTCACGAGCCCTCCCTGAGTACGCGAGCAGTCGGCGGCAGTTTCGTCTCGCAACATACAGGGCGGGGGGGTGGCCAACCAGCGGCCAAGGCTTCCGGGATTTCCATTTACCCAATACATTATCTGGGTTGACAATCGGTCCCCCGGGCGACGCGCCGGCTTGGCGCGTGCACGGTTTGCAGGTCCGGATTGCCACCGCGGCGGTCGCACGCCCGCCGGGAGGACGCCCATTCGTGGCGCGCCCTCCAAACCAAGGCTCTTCGTACCGCGCCATTCCGGGCGCGGCCGGCGGGTCGCGTGCCGATCGACGGGCGCTGCTCGGTGACGATCGTCTGCGCACGTCATGCACGGACGACCTGCCCCACGCGCCTGGCGGCCGAATCCATAACCGCCAAGGGCCCCTCAGGGGCCCGCACAGGAAAGGGCATGAACCCTCGTAATCAGCGCCGCGAACCCACGCGTTCGCACGGCGCCCTCGTCCACCGTGGGCCGCAGGCCACGGCCATCGCCTCACACCCGGTTTCCGCGCTGCCCTTCCAGGCACCGAACGCGGCGCTCCTCATCGACTTTGACAACGTCACGATGGGGATCCGATCCGACCTGGGGCACGAACTCCGCAACCTGCTCGGCTCCGACATCATCAAGGGCAAGGTGGCCGTGCAGCGCGCCTACGCCGACTGGCGCCGCTATCCGCAGTACATCGTGCCGCTCACCGAGGCGTCCATCGACCTGATCTTCGCGCCGGCGTACGGGTCGTCCAAGAAGAACGCCACGGACATCCGCCTGGCCATTGACGCGCTGGAGCTGGTGTTCACCCGCCCTGAAATCGGCACGTTCATCCTGCTGTCGGGCGACTCGGACTTCTCCAGCCTCGTCATCAAGCTCAAGGAGTACGGCAAGTACGTCATCGGCGTCGGCATCCGCGAGTCCTCCAGCGACCTGCTGGTGATGAACTGCGACGAGTACTACAGCTACAACGCGCTGGCCGGGCTGGTGAAGGCGCATGAGGACGAAGGGGCGCGCAAGTATGACCCGTGGGAACTGGTCACCGAGGCCATCAACCGCATGGAGCGCAACGGCGACGTGATGCGCTCCGACCGGCTGAAGCAGGTGATGCAGGACATCGACAGTTCGTTCGATGAGAAGAACACGGGCCATTCCAAATTCTCAAAGTTCGTGCAGGATGCCGCGGCGCGTGGGCTGCTCACGCTGACCAAGCTCGAGAACGGCCAGCTTGAAATCGCGCCGGCCGCGGGCAGTGCAGAGGCCAAGCCGGCAGTCGCCGGCGCGGCACCCGCGACGGAGCCGCGTGGGGAGCGTCCCGGCACTGGCGAGGAGCGCAACGGGCGTCGGGGTCGTCGTGGCGGACGTGGCCGCGGTCGTCGCGGGGCAGAGGCTCCGCAACTGGAGCTGGCCTCCGGCTCGGCGGCCAAGGGCGCTGCGCCCGCGTCCGCTCCCGCCCCTGCTTCCGCAACGGCTGGCGCCGGCGCGACTGCGCAAGGCGAGCGGCTCACGCGCAACGAGGCCTTCGACCTGGTGCGTCGCGCCGTGGAGACGCTCACGACCACCGACGAAGTGGTGCGTGCAAGCGCGGTGCGCCTGCGTGCCGCCGAGTTGCTGGGGCGTGGCAGTGAAAGCCTGAGCGAGCGCAACTTCACGCGCATCCTCCAGGACGCGCACGATGCCAACGTGGTGGACCTCCGCCGCCGTGGCGACGACTTCGAGGTATCCCGCGCGGTGGCCGCGGCGGCCGTGGCCGACCAGCTCGCGGCATCCGCCGCCGCGCAGGCGCCGGCAGCGGCGCCTGCGGCCCGGACACCTCGGCTTGGCATGGGTGCGCGCGGTGGCGCCTCACGCGGCCGTGCGCGCGCGGGTGAACTGCCCCCCGAATTGCTGGCGGTTGGCGTGGTGAAGACGGCTGCTGCGGCAGCCCCGGCCCCAGCTCCCGCGGTCGCGGCGGCAGAGGCGCCCGCTGCTTCCGGTGAGGATTCGAAGCCCGCGCCCAGGAAGCGTGGTCGCAAGCGCAGTGCGAAGAAGGCGGCTTCCGCGTCCGATGCGGAGTCCACCGCCACGGATAAGGCGGCCCCGCGCAAGGCGCCACGCAAGCGTCGCACCGCCCGGAAGACGGCGAGCAGCGACGACACCGCAAAGGCCGAAGCGTGAGCCCGGGCGCCGCGCTGGCTGCGCGGCGCCGTGGGTCAGGAGCCGCCCTGCCGGCCCGCTTCTTCGCGCGCGACACCGAGTTTGTCGCGCGCGAGTTGCTGGGTTGCATCCTGGAATGCCGGTCGGCTGACGGGGGCGTGGCGTCGGGCCGGATTGTCGAAACCGAGGCGTATCTGGGCGAACACGACGCCGCGTGCCACGCCGCCGCCGGGTACACCGCGCGCACGGCGCCGCTCTACGGCGCGCCGGGGACGGCCTATGTGTACTTCGTCTACGGCATGCACTGGTGCGTGAACGCGGTCACGCGCCGGCGCGGGTTACCGAGCGCCGTGCTGATTCGCGCGCTGGAGCCCGTTCGCGGGATTGAGCTGATGCGTGGACGCCGGCGGCATCCTCGGCGCGATCGGGACCTTACGAACGGGCCGGCCAAGGTGTGCGAGGCGCTGGGCATCGATGCGCGGTACAACGGCGTCTCACTGCAGCGCGGGGCGCTGGTGATTCGAGCGGGGGCTCGCGTGCCCGATGGTCAGGTGCTGGTCACGCCACGCATCGGCATTCGGAAGGCCGCCGACTGGCCGCTGCGGTTCCTGGTGGCTGACAATGCCTGGGTGTCGCGCACCCCCGCGCATTCGCGGGGGTGAAACCACGCGCGCGGTTCAGCGCGATGAATCTACCGACGATCCGAAGTTGTAACGGACGCCGAGTTCCAGTGACGCGTTGATGCCGTGCGACGGCGACGACAGCAGCATCTGCTGGTTCGCCTGCCATGCCGAGGCCTGGACGAACACGCCCGTATTGCGGAACTGGTACTGCGAACCGATCAGCAGGACCGGCGCAAAGGCCGACTTGTACGCGGCGATGATCTTCTGGGCCAGGTTGTACTGCTCCGCCGAGCCCCACGCGCCCACCTTGGTGGTCTGCGCGACCTGGCTGTAGACCATGCCAAGTCCCACGTAGGGATGAAGGCGTTCCCAGTTCCCGGGATAGCCCATCAGGGCCAGGGTGAAGCGGCGCAGGTCCTTCACGTTCACCGTGCTGGGGACGTCGCTGGGGTTCACCGAGTCGGCCAGGACAGCGTACTGCGACAGGAACGACTGGTCGATCGAGAAATAGATGCCGCCGCGGTTGCGGGTGATGAGCCAGTCGGCCCCACCCATGGGCGCCACGACGGTGGCCTTGCTGCGCGACGACGTGACCGTGCCGCCACCCTTCACGCCCCAGAACCAGGAGTTCTGGAAGGTGCGGTTGGCCTGGGCCATTCCCACGGCGGGTACGGCGGAAAGCAGCGCAACGCCGGCGGCCAGAGATCGGATCGCTTTCATACGAATCCTCGAGATGGAGTGCGGGGCGGACCGACGATAATGCCCCGACAAGTGGACGAAGGCCATGGGGGCATGGTCACAAGCCCGGATCGGCGGCCGGCCGCCAGGTCCTGCGGGCCCGGCGCCCTTCCCGCGCCCTTCCGGCGCCTGGGGCCGCGCTATTGGACGATGCCCAGCTTGCGCCCCACGGTGGTGATGGCCGCGATGGCCTCGTCCAGGTCCGCCCGGGTGTGTGCCGCCGAGATCTGGCACCGGATGCGGGCCTGTCCCTGGGGCACCACCGGGAACCCGAAGCCCGTGACGAACACGCCCTGGTCCAGCAGCATGTCCGACATCCTGATGGCCGCGGCGGTCTCGCCGACGATGATCGGCACAATGGGGGTCTCGCCGGCCAGGGGCTTGAACCCGGCCTCCACGATCTGCTCGCGGAAGTACCGCGCGTTCTCGCGGAGCGTCTGGACGCGCTCCGGGTGCTGCTCGATGAACTGCACGGAGGCCAGCGCGCTGCCCGCCACGGTGGGTGGCAGGGCATTGGAAAAGAGTTGTGGACGTGAGCGCTGAATCAGGTAGTCGGTGAGCGCGGCCGGGCCGGCCGTGAAGCCGCCGGCGGCGCCGCCCAGCGCCTTGCCGAGCGTGGACGTGATGACATCCACCTCGCCAAGGAGCCCGAAGTGCTCCGCGGTGCCACGCCCCGTCTTGCCGAGCACGCCGGTGGCGTGGGAGTCGTCCACGATGAGCACGGCGTCCTGGTCGCGGGCAATCTGGATCAGTTCCGGAAGCTTGCAGATGGCGCCTTCCATGCTGAACACCCCGTCGGTCCAGATCAGCCGGCGGCGTGCGGACCTGGCATCGCGCAGCTTGGCGCGCAGGTCGTCCAGGTCGCCGTGCTTGTACACGCCGGTGGTGCACTTGGTGATGGACTTGGCCAGGCGTATGGAATCGATGATGGACGCGTGATTGAGGGCGTCGCTCAGCACCACGTCGCCCTCCTGGACGATGGTGGCGGTGAGCCCTTCATTGGCGTTCCAGCAACTCACGTAGCTCATGGACGACTCGCAGCCCACAAACCGGGCCAGCGCCTGCTCCAGCTCGCGGTGCACCGTGAACGTGCCGCAGATGAACCGCACGCTTCCCGTGCCGGCGCCAAACCGCTCCAGGGCATCCATGCCCGCCTTGATCACCGCGGGTTCCGTGCACAGCCCGAGGTAATTGTTGGACGAGAGGATGATGACCTCGCCGCGGCCTTCCATGCGTACGCGGGCGGCCTGCGGGGACTCCAGGTGATTGAGCCGCTTGTAGACGCGATCGGCCTTGAGCTGGTCCAGTTCGGAGTTCAGGGCGCCGACAAAATTCTGGTTCACTGACATGGTAGCTTGACCGGTGTGACGTGGTGGGTGTGCGGCCCGGGTGGCCGGGGCATGCCGCCCCGGCTTTGGCGGGTCACGCGATCTCGAAGATCACCTTGCCGGCCGCGCCCGTCCGGATGGCGTTGATGGCATCATCAAAGCCCTCCAGCGGGAACCGGTGCGTGATCACGGGCGTGGGGTCGAACATCCCCGAGCGCAGGAAGCGGGTGACCTGGTTCCACGTTTCATACATGCGGCGCCCGACCACCCCATAGATGGTGATGCCCTTGAAGATGACTTCCTCTGCCAGGTTCACTTCGATGGGCTTGGATGGGATGCCGAGCATCTGTACGCGGCCGCCCACGCGGACCAGTCCAAGGGCCTGATGGATGGCCGGGGGCGCGCCGGACATCTCCAGCACCACGTCCACGCCCAGGCCGTCGGTGGCCGCGCGTACCGCGCGTTCCGCTTCGTTGGGGTGCACCACGTCGTGCGCGCCCATGCGGCGCGCCAGCGCCAGCCGCGTCTCGTTCACGTCGGAGGCGATGATGCGCGACGCCCCCGCGGCCTTGCAGATGCCCACCGCGAACAGGCCAATGGGTCCGCATCCCGTGATGAGCACGGTGGCGCCGGGAATCTCCGCGGTCAGCGCGGTGTGGAAGGCATTGCCCATGGGGTCGTGGATGCCGCCGATGTCGAACGAGATGTTGTCGTCCAGGTGCCAGACGTTGGTGGCCGGCATGGCGATGTAGTCGGCAAAGCAGCCGTCGCGGTCCACGCCGATGATCCGGGTGTGGGGGCAGACGTGCGAGTTACCGGTGCGGCAGAGCAGGCAGCGGCCGTCCACGATGTGTCCCTCGGCGGTCACGCGGTCGCCCTCGTGCACGTCGGTGACCAGCCCGCCCACTTTCACGACGTCACCGGCAAACTCGTGGCCGACGGTGAAGGGCGGCTTGCATCGGCCCTGCGCCCATGCATCCCAGGTGTAGATGTGCACGTCGGTGCCGCAGACGCCGGCGCGGCGGACGCGAATGAGCACCTCGTCATCCCGGATGGTGGGAACCGGGACGTCCTGCATGGTGAATCCAGGAGCTGCGGACTGCTTGACCAGCGCTCTCACGTTTGCCTCACGTCGGATGGTCCAACTGGTGACGCGCGCCACATAGCGCGGTCGTGATTGGAAATTCGCATTGCGCGCGGAGTGGGGGAAGCCCGCGCGACTGCGGGGGATGGCGTGCAAATTCGCTATTGCGCGCAATTTGCCGTGTTCCTATATTCGCGCGGAGTAAGTCTTGACGCGAATTGAGGATACTCGGTGGATTCATTTCGACGAGCGCTTCTCCAGGTGCAACTCCCGCCGGCCGCGACGGATTCCGTCGTCGGCGCCCTCGTCGTCCTCCGCTTTCACCCCGCTCCTTCGTCTCGCTGCGCCCGCTCCGACGGGCCGAGTACGCGTCGCGCCCTTCCGTTGTCCACGACATCCACCGCCACGCGCTGTCATGCGCGTGGCGTTTCGGTATTCGGATCGTCACTCGGTTCAGGCGCCACGACGTGGTCCACCTCCATGCTTCTTTCCTATCGCAAGCCCTGATCGCGGTGGGATCCCAGCTTCACCTGTCTCCGCGGAGATAGGTGCGGCGGCAGTCGACGGCTTCGGCCGGCGGTTGCTGACTCGTCGATCCACCGGGGGATCGCTCGAGTAGTTCAACCTCCAAGATTGGAGATTTGACAATGGCAGCAGCGAAGAAGAAGGCCCGCAAGGCCGCGAAGAAGAAGACCCGCAAGACCGCGAAGAAGGCCGCGAAGAAGACCACCAAGCGGCGTGCGGCGAAGAAGGGCGGCCGTAAGAAGAGAAAGTAGCCCGTCCTTCGTAGCAGAATCGAGAAAGCCGGCGCGTTTACGCGCCGGCTTTCTTGCGTCCTCCCACCACGTGTGTCCCCCCGCCCCCCTCCAACAAGAACGGCGGCCATCTCCTGGCCGCCGCTGCATGTCGCCGCCTGGACCCGCGACGTTACGCCGCCGCGGATTTCCCCTTGCCGGGTTCGGGCGCCGGGCCCCACACGTACGCGCGATACACGCTTGGCCTTTCCTCAGCCCATCCCGTGGAGATCACGATGCCCACCGGCTCGGCGGGGCGCGGGTCCTGCTCGTCTGCCTTCATTATATGAACCACCACTGCCGCTCAGGGTCGGAAAACGCGGGGCGAGTCGGCGAGAACGGGTCGCCGCTCGCCCCGGAGGCAGCGTCATTGGGGCTGCGCCTCTACCCCGACCATTAGCACACTCGATGCCACGCGCGGTCAGCAGCCAACTCCTTGCCGTGCAACGAGAAACGGGATCAGTCGTAAGGCGCCAGGCGCCATGGTGTCGCGCGGTGACACGGCGCAACTCCACACCACCGTGTCGGTGTGATACAGGTCAGGCTATCGCCTTGCGCGCCGTGAACGTGTTCACGCCGCCCGATCCAGCGTCCTCAACCGTCACCGACCACCCCTGGTATCGCTTGCGCAGTTCATCCACCGAGGGGATCCGGCGGCGCGCGGTGGACGACACCGCCTGCAGCAGGTGGATGCCCCCTTCTGATGTGGCGGACTGCAACGCCTCGATCACCCGCCGCCGCGTCTTGATGGTGAGTCCGGAGAGCGCGGCCGGCGCGCAGATCACCGTGGTGAGTGGCGTGTCGGGTTCCCACGTGGTGAGATCCGCGGCAATGGCGCGGATACGCTCGGCCAGCCCGGCGTCGTTGGCCGCGCGCATCACGCGCTCCAGCGCCTCCGACTCCCGGTGGACGGTGGTGACGGTGCAGCCGTTGGCGGCCAGGAACAACGCCGAGCTCTCCGCGGCATCGCCCGCCACCAGCACGCGTCCCTCCGGCGTCTCCGATACGGCGCGCACTGCCGGGTGGTCGGCGGCCAGTCCCCAGTACTCGGGGCGGCGCAGTTCGCGCGCCAGCTTCATGCGCTTGCGTCGCCAGGTGTCGAAGCCGGGAAGGCGCAGCCGCCGGAAGATGATCCGGTTCACCTCTTCACAGAGCAGCAGCTCCGTGAGCAGGATCTGCGAGCCGGCGTTGAGTCGCGACACGGCCTCATCCCCGATGCTCAGCAATGCCAAGCGCGGGATTGACTCCTTGTAGTTCTCGATTTCCTCATCGACATAGAGTTCGTACTCATGTCGAAGGGACCGCAGCGGTCGCTGGACCATGCACACAGGGTGTGGACTCACAAATGTTGTATCGGCCGTGGTGCCGCGCAAGCGGCAAATGACTATTCGGGCTCCACGTGCACCACGACCTCGGCGCCTTCCGCCACGCGCGCCACCGCCTCCTCCACCGCATCCGCCAGCGCGTGGCCCTCCAGTACGGAGGACGCACCAGGCACCACCACGGTCATCTCGACAAACAGTTTTCCCGTGGGAGTGCCGCGCGAACGCACCGTGCGGACGCTGAGGATGCCGGCCACACCCGTGGCAATGGCGCGCAGTTCGGCCGCGTCCATGCCGCGCGCATCCACCAGGAAGGGCACCGATTCCCGGAGGATCAGCCAGCCGGTCCACGCAATGAGGCCGGCCACCGCGATGCCCAGCCAGGCATCCAGGTGCGGCCAGCCGGCGCGCGTGAAGAGCAACGCCGCGAGCGCGAGCAACGTGACCAGGGTGTCGCTGGCGGTGTGCGCGGCGTCGGCGCTGAGAAAGGCGCTGCCGAGTGCGCGGGCACGACGCCGTTCATACCAGACCACCCAGAAGTTGATCGCCAGCGTGAAGATCATGAGGCCGAATTCCCACGGGCCGGCCGGGCGTGGGGCGCGAGCGTGGATCAGCGCGCCAATGGAGCTCCGCAGCAGTTCAAAGCACGAAATGGAGAGGAAGACCACGATGCCCACCGTGCCCATGGACTCGAACTTGGCGTGGCCATACGGATGGTCTTCATCGGGGCCGCGAGCCGCGATGCTGACCAGGACCATGCCTCCCACATTGTTCAGCATGTCGAGCCCCGATTCGAGGGCGGCGCCGAACACCGCCAGCGAGCGGGTGCCGGCGCACACCACCACTTTGATGGCCACGACCAGTGCGTTCAGCAGGAGCACCACCAGCAGGGCGCGTCGGATGGCGCGGGTGCGGTCGCGATCGCGGGCGTCGGGGGTGGGAAGCGTCATGCGTCGTCCATGGCTTCGATGAACGCGCCCTTGATGTAGCCGGTCTCCGGTATCGTGAGAATTTCCGGATGATCCGCCGGCTGGCCGGTCAACTCCCGCAAGGCCAGGCGGCGCCCGGAGTCCGCGGCGGCCGATTCCAGCATCTCCAGGAAGCGCGGCCTGGTGAGGTGAAAGCTGCAACTGGCCGTGAACAGCAGGCCGCCCGGCGCGAGCAGGCGCATGGCGCGCAGGTTGATCTCCTTGTACCCGCGCATGCCGGCGGCGAGTGAGGCCCTGGTCTTGGCGAACGCCGGCGGGTCGAGCACGATGGTGTCGAACTGTTCGCCGGCGCGTTCGGCGTGCCGCAGGTACTCGAAGACGTCCGCTTCGGTGAACTCGATGTTGCCCAGCGCGTTCAGCGAGGCGTTGGCTCGCGCGCGCTTCAGGGCGGGGCCGGAGCTGTCCAGCGCCACCACGGAATCCGCGTGGCGGGCCAGGTGGAGCGCAAAGGACCCGTGGTAGGAAAAGCAATCCAGCGCGCGCCCGCGCGCGCGTTCGCCGGCGCGGCGCCGGTTCTCGCGCTGGTCCAGGAAGGCGCCGGTCTTCTGACCGTCCCACGGCGCGGCGAGGTAGCGCACGCCGTGCTCGTTCACCTCGACTTCGCGCGGGACCTCACCGGCCAGGAGTTCCACCGTGCGCGGCAGCCGCTCCCTGGCGCGCAGCGCGGCGTCGTTGCGGGCCAGGATCCCGTCGGGGTGCTCCAGCGCCAGCAGCGCATCCACGATCGCGCCGCGCGCGGCGTCCAGCCCCGCGCTCATGAACTGCACCACCAGCCAGCGGTCGTAACGGTCGCAGATGAACGACGGCAGTCCGTCGCCCTCGCCATGCACCAGGCGACACGCATTGGTCTCGCCGCGCAATCCAGCTCGGCGTTGGATGGCGGCCTCGATGCGCCGTCGCCACCAGGCTTCGTCAATGCGCGCGTCAGGATCGCGTTCCAGCAAGCGGAGCGAGATTTCCGAGGCGGGGCTCCAGAGCGCCCACCCCAGCGGCTTGCCGCGCGTGTCGCGCACGGCCACGGCGCCGGCGGGCCCGGCTGGACGCTCGGCCACGTCGCTGCGGTAGATCCAGGGGTGGCCGCGTGCCCAGCGTTGCGCGCCCCGTGTGGAGACGACGGCCCCCGTGTCCGCGGGCGTGCTCACGGGCGTGCCCGCGGCGCGGAGCGCGAGGTGGTGGTGCTCGTGTCGCGGGAGGCCGCCCCGCTGGCTGACTTGGAGCGCGCGCGGCGTGCCTCGCGCACGGCCTGCTCATGCGCGCTCAGGCTGACGCGAAACTCATGGTGTCCATCCGGTGAGGCCACGAAGTACCGGTATGGCACGCGCGCGGGATAGAGCGCGGCCACGATGCTGGCCACGCCGGGCGACGCGATGGGGCCGGGCGGCAATCCGCGATACCGGTACGTGTTGTAGGGCGACTGCACGCGCAGGTCCTTGAAGTACACGCGAGCCCGGTGCTGGCCCAGCGCGTACTGCACCGTGGGGTCAGCCTGCAGCAGCATGTGCGCGTGCAGGCGATTCATGTACACGGCGGCGATGGCCGGACGTTCCTCCGGGAGCTTCGCCTCCTTTTCCACGATGGACGCCAGCGTCATGACCTGGTTGCGGGAGAGGCCGATGCTGTCCAGGCGCGCGGTCCACGCCGGCTGCCACTCCGCCTCGAACTGCCGTTCCATCGTGGTGATGGCTTCACGCGCGCTGGTGCCGTCAGCAAAGGTGTATGTGGTGGGAAAGAGGTATCCCTCGATGGTCGCCGTGGTGAGGCCCAGGCGCGCCAGCAGTGCGGAGTCGCGTACCGCGGCATTCACGGAATCGGCGGAGACGCCCAGCCGGTCCACCAGCAGCGGCGTGATCTGGCTGATGGAAAACCCCTCGGGGATCGTCACGGTGTGCATGATGCCGCGACCCGAGCGCAGCTTCTCCACCACCGTTCCCCAGCCGTCGCCCTGGTGAAAGAGGTAGGTGCCCGCCTTGATGCTCCGTTCGCCGCCACGGAGCCAGGCGTACACGCGAAACAGGTGGCGTGCGCGCACCACGCCGGCGGCCACGAGTGAATCCGTGGCCTCGCTCACCGACGCGCCACGAGGCACGACCACGCGCCTGGTGGCGCCGTCCCCGCCGCCACACGCGGCCGCCAGCGACAGCGCCATCAGGGCGGCGGTGCGCGCGATGGTGTTACGCATCATGACGCAGGGCGTGCTGCAGCAGCACCGTCGCGGCCAGCGCGTCCACGTCGCCCTTGCGGTCGCGTGGGGAGCCGCCCATCTCGTGCACGGCGCGCAGGGCGGCCGCGGTGGTGAACCGCTCGTCCAGCAGCCGCACGGGCAGCCCGGTGCGCTTTTCCAGCTCGGCGGCCACGTGGCGTACTTCGGTGGCGCGCGGAGTGTCGTCGCCCTGGCCGTCCAGCGGCAGCCCGAGCACGAAGGCGCGCGCTTCCAGTTCCTGCGCGCGGCGAATGAGCTGCGCAATGGGCGGACGCTTGCCGCGCCGTCGCTGGATATGGCCCGCCGGCGACGCGATGGTGCCGGTCGGGTCGCCGATGGCGAGCCCGATCCGTCGCTCGCCCCAGTCCACGGCCAGCCAGCGACCGCGATCGCCGGACACCGCTATCCGCCCTGCGCCATCTGCGCGAAGAATTCCTTGTTCGTCCTGGACCGTGACATCTGCTTGAGCAGGAACTCTATGGCCTCGGTCTCGGGCATGTCGCCCAGGAAGGTGCGGAGCAGGTACACGCGGTTGAGCTCTTCCTTGGTGAACAGCAGCTCTTCCTTGCGCGTCCCGGACCGGTTGATATCAATAGCCGGATAGATGCGACGCTCGGCGATCTTGCGGTCCAGGACGAGTTCCATGTTCCCCGTGCCCTTGAACTCCTCGAAAATCACCTCATCCATGCGGGAGCCTGTCTCGATGAGCGCCGTGCCGATGATGGTGAGCGACCCGCCCCCCTCGATGTTGCGCGCCGCGCCAAAGAACTTCTTGGGCCGTTCCAACGCGCGCGAATCCACGCCTCCCGACATGATCTTGCCTGAATGGGGCACCACGGCGTTGTACGCGCGCCCCAGCCGAGTGATGGAGTCCAGCAGGATCACCACGTCCTTGCCGCTTTCCACCAGCCGCTTGGCCTTCTCGATCACCATGTCGGCCACCTGCACGTGGCGCTGTGGCGCCTCGTCAAACGTGGAGCTGATCACCTCGCCACGCACGGTAAACCGCATGTCGGTCACTTCCTCGGGGCGCTCATCAATGAGCAGCATGATGAGGGTGACCTCGGGATAGTTCTCGGCGATGGCGTTGGCCAGCTTCTGCAGGAGGATTGTCTTGCCGGCGCGCGGCGGCGAGACGATGAGTCCGCGCTGCCCCTTGCCGATGGGGGCGATCAGGTCCATCACGCGCATGCTCAGGTCGCCGTCGGCCACTTCCAGCCGCAGGCGTCCGTCCGGATAGCGGGGGCGGAGGTTGTCAAATGGCGTGCGTTCCTTTGCGAGCTCCGGATCACCGCCGTTGACGGACTCCACCTTGAGCAGCGCGAGGTAGCGCTCCCACTCCTTGGGGGGGCGCACCTGCCCCTGCACGGTGTCCCCCGTCTGCAGCCCGAATCGCTTGACCTGGGACGGCGAGACGTAGATGTCGTCGGGGCCATTCAGGTAGTTGTAATCCTGGCTGCGCAGGAAGCCGTAGCCTTCGGGCAGCACTTCCAGCACCCCCTGGCCACTCAGCAGCGTGCCGCCGGCCAGCAGCGCCTGCTCCACCTTGAAGGTCAGGTCGTGGCGTTGCAGCGACGCCGGGTCTTCCACGCCCAGTTCCTGCGCCATCTCGTGCAGGTCGGGCAGCGGCTTGCGCTTGAGGTCGGCGATGCTGATGAGTGCCGGTGTGGTGGACGACGGAGGCGACATGCGGTCGTGGGCAACAGGGTGTCGCGGCAAAGCGACGGGGCAGAGGTGGAGGGCGGGAGGGTCGGCGTCGATGCTGAATCGACCGTGGAGTCCGCTGGGGGGAGGGGAGGGGAAACCTCGGGGGCGGATGCGCCCGGGACCCGCCGGACGCCTGCCTTCAGTTGGACCTGCAATGACGCGCGCGACAGGATTCGAACCTGTGACCTTCGGCTCCGGAGGCCGACGCTCTATCCAGCTGAGCTACGCGCGCGGGGTAGGAAGCGAAACCTAGCAGCTTTCACGGTGCGCGGGAATACCGTAGCTTGGTGCCGCAGTTCCCGCCCTCGCGCGTCGGCGCCCTGTCCCGCCGCACTCCCCGCTCCTCACGGCTTCCCGGCAACGCCTGTGCCCCGATACGTCCTCGGCATTTCCGCGTTCTACCACGACAGCGCCGCGTGCATCCTGCGCGACGGTGCGGTGCTCGCGGCCGCGCAGGAGGAGCGTTTCACGCGCCACAAGGGCGATGAGGCGTTCCCGGCGCGCGCCATCGCGTTCTGCCTGGAGCGGGCGGGGGTTGGGGCGCATGACCTGGAAGCCGTGGCGTTCTACGACAAGCCGCTGCTCAAGCTCGATCGCATCTTCGAGACATTTCTCTGGGTCGCGCCGGCCGGCCTCGCGTCGTTCCGGCACGGCGCGCCGCTCTGGGCGCGAGATCGGCTGGACATTGACCGCACCATCCGCCGAGGGCTGGACGGCTACAAGGGGCGCGTGCTGTTTACCGAACATCATGAGTCGCACGCCGCGAGCGCGTTCTACCCGTCGCCCTTTCGCGAGGCCGCCGTCCTCACCGTGGATGGCGTGGGGGAATGGGCTACCGCGTCCATTGGCGTGGGCAGCGGCGCATCGCTCGTGTTGACGAAGGAACTGCACTGGCCCGACTCGCTGGGCCTGCTCTATTCCGCGTTTACCTATCACGCCGGCTTCAAGGTGAACTCGGGTGAGTACAAGCTGATGGGGCTGGCCCCCTACGGCGAACCCCGATACGTGGACACCATCTACCGCGAGTTGCTGGACCTGCGCGACGACGGGTCATTCACCCTCAATCAGCGCTATTTCAATTACCTCACGGGCCTCACGATGACGAACGACGCCTTCTCGGCGTTGTTCGATGGGCCGCCGCGCCAGCCGGAATCCCGGCTCACGCAGCGCGAGATGGACCTGGCGCGATCGGTGCAGGAAGTATGCGAGGAAATCGTGCTGCGCATGGCGCGCACCGCCCGGCGCGAGACGGGGATGGCCAACCTGTGCATGGCGGGTGGCGTGGCGCTCAACGCCGTGGCCAACGGCAAGCTGCTCCGCGCGCGCGTCTTTGACAGCGTGTGGATCCAGCCGGCCTCCGGCGACGCGGGCGGCGCGCTGGGCGCGGCGCTGCTGGCGTGGCATCGCTACCTGGAGCAACCGAGGGGCGCTCCTCCCGGCGACGAGGGCAGCGGCGATGGCATGCGCGGGGCCCTGCTCGGCCCGTCGTATTCGCCCGAGCAGATGGCGGACCACCTGCGGCCGCTCGGTGCCGTGTGGCAGAGCCTCAACCGCGAGATGGCCGTTGATCGCGCGGCCCAGCTCCTGAGCGAGGGCAAGGTGATCGGTTGGTTCGATGGCGCCATGGAGTTCGGCCCGCGCGCCCTCGGGGCGCGCAGCATTTTGGCCGACGCGCGTGATGCCGGCATGCAGGCGCGCATCAACCTGAAAGTGAAGTTCCGCGAGGGGTTCCGGCCGTTCGCGCCGAGTGTGCTGGCCGAGCGCGCGGGTGAATTCTTTGAGCTGGATGGGGAATCCCCGTACATGCTGGTGGTGGCGCCGGTGCGCGAATCGCGGCGCCTGCCGCGTGATCCGGCCGACAGCCGCTGGGGCATCGAAGCGCTGAACGTGCCGCGCTCTGACATCCCCGCGGTGACGCACCTGGACTATTCGGCGCGCGTGCAGACCGTGACGGCGGATCGAAGCCCCGGGCTGCATGCCGTGCTGCGGGCGTTTGAGCAGCGCACCGGGTGCCCGGTGCTGGTGAACACCTCGTTCAACGTGCGCGGCGAGCCCATTGTCTGCACGGCGGCCGACGCGTATGACTGTTTCATGCGCACCGACCTCGATGCCCTTGTCATGCCGCCGTTCGTCCTGCTGAAGCAGGAGCAACCCACCCAGGATCCCGCCCTATGGCACCGTCCACTCCAGCTCGACTGACCCGTCACCAGGGGATGAAGTTCGCGTTCACCCTGGGGCTGGCGTTCGCGGTGCTCTCGGCGCTCGCGGCGTGGCGGCAGCGCGTCCTGACCGCGTACGTGCTGTTCGTGGTAGCCACCGTGCTGCTGATGCTCGGATTGCTGGTGCCCACGTGGCTGGGCCCCGTGGAACGGGCGTGGATGGGGCTCGGGCATGCCATCGGGCGTGTGACCAGCCCCGTGGTGCTGGGTGTCATCTATTATATGGCGCTCACGCCGGTGGCCATCCTGCGCCGTACCTTTGGTCGCAGTCCCATGGCGCGGGATGCCAAGGCCAGGACATACTGGATTCCGCGCGCGCCGCAGGACGAGGGTGAGCGCCGGCGCGCGCTGGAACGCCAATTCTGAACGGGAGCATCGTGTGGCCACGTTGAGCGTCCTCCGCCAGCTCTGGCAATTCATGCGGCAGCGCAAGAAGCTCTGGCTGCTGCCCATCATCGTGCTCCTGCTCCTGGCCAGTGCGCTGCTGATCCTGGTGCAGGGATCGGCGCTGGCGCCCTTCATCTATTCGGTTTTCTGATGACGCGTACGCGGTACTGGCTGTTCGTAGGCATCACGGTGCTGCTGCCCTTTGCGCTGCTGGCCGGGCTGGAGTTCACGCTGCGTGCCACGTGGCGGGGCGGGGCCATCCCCGTCTTCGTGCCCGCGCCCGCGGGGATGGGGGATTACCTGATGCCCAACCCCGCGCTGGGCAAGCGCTACTTCGGGCTGCAGGCGCATCCGCCCGCGCCGCTGATGCAGCCATTCGCAGCGCACAAGCCGGCCAATGGGTTCCGCGTGTTCGCACTCGGCGCCTCCACCACCGCCGGATTTCCGTGGCCGCCCACGGGCACCTTTCCCCGGCTGCTGCAGGACGTGCTGCACGATGCCATGCCCGCCGATTCGGTGGAAGTGATCAACCTGGCCATCCCAGCCACGAACTCATATTCCATCCTCGACCAGGCCGATGCAGTCATCGCGCAACATCCCGATGCCGTCGTCATTTACTCGGGGCAGAACGAGTACTACGGGGCGCTTGGCGTCGGCTCCACCGAGTCCGTGGGTTCGCGTCCATGGCTGGTGCGCACCTACCTGTGGCTGGGGCGGTTCCGCACGTTCATGTTGCTGCGAGACGGGGTGAACTGGGCGCGGCGATCGCTGGCTGGATCCTCCGGCCGCGAGCCACAGGCGGCCAGCTTCATGGAAGTGGTAGCCGGCAACCAGCAGATCACCCTCGGTGGCCGGGCATACGAAGCGGGCATTCGCCAGTTCCGCGGCAACCTGCAGCGGATACTCGGCAAGTTCCGCGCGGCACATGTGCCGGTGTTCATCGCGAGCCTCGTGACCAACGAACGTGACATGCGACCCTTTGCGTCGCCGGCCAATGCGGCGCCCGGTGGCGCGGACGCGGTGTACGACTCGGCCAGGGCGGTGGAGGCGCGCGGCGATACGGTGCAGGCCCGCGAGTTGTACGTGAGGGCGCGCGACCTGGACGTGGTGCGATTCCGCGCGCCCAGCGCCTTCAACGATGTGATCCGCGAAGTGGCGCAACAGCAGGGGGCCACCTTTGTGCCGGTGCTCAAGGCCTTCCGCGCGGCATCGCCCGGCGGGGTGATCGGGCATACACTGATCCTCGAACACCTGCATCCCAACCAGGCCGGGCAGGCGCTCATTGCGCGGGAGTTCTGGGATGCCATGGACAGCACGGCCTTTGCCGGGCACAGCGTTGACGCCGGCCGAGTGAAGCCGTGGCCGGTGTATGTGGCGGGCATGGACCTCACGCCATTCGACCGGCAGATGGTCCATCACACCGTCCAGACCCTGACCACGCGGTGGCCGTTCGTGCCCGTGGCGCAGAATCGTGATTATCGGGGCACCTACCGACCCACTGGCCGGGTGGACAGCCTGGCCTTCATGGCGTCGGCTGGCTTTTCGTGGAGCCAGGCCAAGCTGGACGTAGCAGAGTACTATGAAACGCACGGATTCCCCGATTCCGCCTTTGCGGAGTATCGCGGGCTCATACGTGAACTGCCAATTGCCGAACCGCCGTGGCGACTGGGCGGGCATGCGCTGCTGCTGGCGGGGGACACGGCACAGGCCATCGGGTACCTGCAGCACGCGCTGGACCTCCACGCGACCATTTACTCGGCGCTGGAACTCGGCGTGCTGGCGGCCAGGGCCAAGGACTACGCCCGGGCCGTCACGTACCTGCGGCAGGCAGTGCAACTGGATCCGCGCAACCCGCAGGCGTTGTACCAGCTCTCGCTGGCGTCGGCGCTGAACCAGGATATCGAGACCGCTCGCGCGACCGCCATGGAACTGGCGCGCACCAACCCGGACTATCCAGGGTTGGCCGGGTGGCTGAAGGCGCTGGGACTGGTGCGGTAGGCCGCGTGTCGCGTCTCTCCTGGCAGCGGACACCGCTGCTCGAGCGCCTGTTCGCCGGGCATGTTGACGTGCTGGCCGCGCTCCGGTCCTTGCGGCGCAGCCCGGGGTTCGTGGCCATCGCGGTGTTATCGCTCGGGCTGGGGGTGGGGCTCAACACCACGACGCTCTCGATGATTGACGCGATCCGGCACCCGTACGTGCCGTATCGCGATCCCGCGGAGCTGTATTCCATCAGTACGGTCAGTTGGGGGCGCGACCGGGTGGCGGGTGCTCGCGACATGTATGAAGCGTTGGTCGCGCGTCGCGATCTCTACGCCGACCAGGTGCCGATGGTCAGTAGCGTGGAGCTGGTGGAGGGGACCGAGGGCATGCAGAACAGGTTCGTGTCCTACGTTGGGCCCAACTTCTTTGACCTCCTCGGCGTTTCAGCAATCCGTGGTCGTGTATTCCACGCCGGGGCAAATGGAAGTGCCGATGCCTCGGGCGCGGTGATCAGCAGCGGCCTCTGGCAGGCGCAGTTCGGCGGCGACCCGCACCTCGATCAGTTGAAACTGACAATCGGGGGCGTATCCCGGCGAGTCATTGGCGTCCTGCCGGCTGCCATGAGCGGCTCGGTCTTCGTCCCCATGCCGGTGGATTCGGTGCGCACGCTTGCGCGTCCCGTGAACATAGAGTCCTTCGTACGCCTGCGCCCCGGGATGTCGCGCGCGTACGTGAAGGCGCAGCTCCAGCAGGTGTCCAGGCGCGTGGCCCTGGACGCTCACGACGATCCGTTGATGTTCGATTATCGCGTGTTCTCGCTCAACCCGGAGCCGCAGCCAATCCGCGCCCTGGATGTCGCGCTGGCAGGCGCCGCCCTGCTGGCGCTGCTCGTGGCCTGCTTCAACCTGGCCAACCTGATGCTGGTGCGGGGGCTGGCGCGCCGGCGCGAGGTAGCCGTGCGGCTGGCCGTTGGCGCCAGCACCGGGGCCATCATCCGCTACGTGCTTACAGAATGTGTCATACTGGCCATGCTTGGTGGAAGCTGGGGATTGCTCGCCTCCATGTGGGGGGTCAAGGCCGCGGAGCGATACATGCCGCGCGCCGTGGAGAGCTTTGGCTTCGTGGCGCCCCACCTCAGTTGGCGTGTGGCGGCCATTGGCATCGCGACGGTGGTGGCGGCCATCCTGCTGGTCGGCGTGCTGCCGGCGTTCCGGGCCAGTCGGGTGGAGGTGGGGGAGGCAATGAAGGAAGGGGGCGCCGGCACCACCGGCCGCGCTACCCGCAGCCAGTACGCGCTGGTGATTGCCGAAGTGGCCATGTCGCTGGTGGTGATGATGGCAGCGGGGCTGCTGATCCGTGCGGCCAATCGCCAGGACACCAACGTCACCTGGGGATACGACGTTGATCATGTGTTGCTGTCCGCGGTGTATCCAACTGCTGCCGCCTGCTCCACCTCCACCAGCGGGACCTACCTGTCGGACCTCGCGGCCCACCTGAACTCCACGCCGGACGTGCGATACGCCACGGCGTACAGGACTGTCGCGCTGCCTGGGCGCCGGATCACATCCGACGCGGCCAATGCGGCCGAGGCCCGTGAGTTGAGCTATACGGTGGCCACGCCGGACTACTTCAAGGCGTCCGGCATAGGCATTGCCAAGGGTCGCGACTTCCTGCCGGGTGACCTCCTGGGAGGTGGCGTTGCCATCATTGACCGAGGCACGGCCGCGCTCCTCTGGCCCGTGCAATCGCCCATTGGCCGAATGCTGAAGCTGGGCGCGTCAAAGAGCAACGCGCCATGGGTGCGCGTGGTCGGCGTGAGTGGTTCGGTGAATGACCTGTCAAACCCCGATGCCGCCACGGCCAGGGGCAATCCGGTGGTCGTGGGGCCCAGCACATGCGGCGTGGCGGGCATTCGTGTGCGCGTCGCGCAGACAAAGGGCAGGACCCCCACCGCCATCTTCCACGCGCTGGTGGCCGCCGCGCCTGGGGCACGGGTGATGGACGTGCGATCGCCCAAGGCCGGCTACGAGGCAATCGTGGCTTCCCGTCGGCTCATTGCGGGCATATTCATCATGATCGGGGTGTTCGCGCTCTCCCTGGCGGCCATCGGGGTGTACGCCATTCTCAGTTATATGGTTGGGCAACGGTATCGTGATTTTGCCATGCGCATTGCGCTGGGGGCGGAGCACCGCGACATCTTTGCCATCGTCTGGCATGATGCCCTGGTGATGGTGCTCGCGGGCACCGGCATCGGGGCCTTTGGCGCCATGGCATTCGGTTCACTCCTGGGCGAGGGCTGGCTGAACCAGGTGCTCCCCACCGACGTGATCTCGCTGGTGAGTGCCGAGGCGGTGCTGATGCTGGTGGCGCTGGCGGTGTGCATCCCGCCGGTGCGGCGGGCCATGCGCGCGGATCCGGTGGACCTGTTGAGGGCTCTCTGATGCGCTCCCTCCTGCGCGCCCCGCAGTTCGGCCTGCTGGCGGTGCTCATCCTGCTCAGCGTGGCGCTCACGCTCGCGGCCGGCTCGCACGTGGACCCGCTCACCGGCCACACCATCAACAACTTCCTCAACCGGTACACCTTCCTCCAGATGGCCACCGATGCCAGCGGGTTTGCCATCATGGGCGTCGGCGCCACCATCGTCATCATTGCCGGTGGCATCGACCTCTCCGTGGGCGCGGTGTACGCCATCTGCGGCGTCACGATGGCCATGGTGCTGCGCGCCATGGGCCCCATGGGGCCGGTGGCCACGGTGGCGGTCGGGCTCGCGACGTGCCTGGCCATGAGCCTGCTCTGCGGCCTGGCGAATGGGCTCATGGTCATTGGGCTCGGTGTCCATTCCTTTATCATCACGCTGGGCACGATGTGGATCTTTCGTGGCATCGCGTTCGTGATCAGCCGCGCGGAGAGCATCCTGGTGCCGTCCGCGCTCACGGGGGTGGCCAAGGCGCCGCTCGGCATGGGCGAAGGCTTATACCCGGTGCCAATGCTGGTGATGCTGGCCGTGACCGCGGCCGGCGCGGCCTATCTGTCACGGACCGTCATGGGACGCCACGTCTTTGCCGTGGGCGGCAATCCGGAGGCCAGCCGCTACGCCGGCCTCAGCGTCAAGCGTGTCAACCTGGGAGTGTTCGTGCTGTCGGGGTTGAGCGCGGGGATCGCGGCGTTCCTCGGCGCCAGCTACTACGGCTCGGCCACCTCTTCCGACGCCAACGGCTATGAGTTGTACGTCATCGCCTCCGCCGTGGTGGGCGGCGCCAGCCTGCTGGGCGGCAAGGGCAGTGCCGTGAGCGCCATGCTGGGCGCCATGCTCATCGTGCTCATCCGCCAGGCCATCCGCACGCTGCACATGGACCAGAACTACGAATGGATCATCATCGGGGCGGCCATGATCCTGGCCGTCGTGGTGGACCAGGCGGGTACGCGCCTGCTGGCGCGACGCCTCGCCGCGAAGCAGGATACAGCGAAATCCGGGTCGCCCCGCCAATCCTGAGGATGCCGCATGTCTGGTAAGTCAGCAGTTGTCCGTCCCATCCGTGGAGTCCGCCTCCTTGTGGTTGCCTGCCTCGCAGTTGCAATGGCGTGCGGAGGCAGCGCAAAGGATGCCGCTCCCGCCGGCCAGTTACCGGCGGCCGGTGCCAACGGGCTGCCGCGGACGTTCCGCATCGCGATGATCGCCAAGAGCTCCACCAATCCGGTGTTCCTCACCGGGCGCAAGGGCGCGGAAGCGGCCGCCGCCGAGCTGAGCAAGCAACTCGGCGTCGCCATCAGCATTGACTGGTTGACGCCGCCGCAGGAAGACGCGCAGGTCCAGGCGCAGCGCGTGGCGCAGGCGGTGGACGCCGGCGACAACGCCATCCTGATGTCCACCAGCGACGCGAACAAGGTCACAGGTGCCATCAATGCCGCGGTGGACCGTGGCGTGCCCGTCATGATGTTTGACAGCGACGCCCCCAACTCCAAGCGCTTCTCGTTCTACGGCGGCGACGATGAGCAGATTGGCCGCCAGGTGATGGACGAACTCGCGGCCGAGCTGCATGGCAAGGGCCACGTGGCCATCCTGGCCGGCAACCAGAACGCGCCCAACCTGCAGAAGCGGGTGCAGGGAGTGAAGGACGCGGCCAGGGCGTATCCAGGTATCACTATCGTCAGCACGTTCTACCACGCCGAGACGCCGCAGGACGCGGCCGCCGAGGTGGCGCGGGCGATGGTGGCGTATCCCGACATCCAGGGGTGGGCCATGATCGGCGGATGGCCGCTGTTCACCAAGGCGCTGCTCACCACGCTGGACCCGGCACGGGTGAAGGTGGTGGCCATTGACGCGCTGCCCGCGGAGTTGCCGTATGTGGTCAAGGGCATCGCGCCGGTGTTGCTGGCCCAGCCCATTTACGACTGGGGATATGTGTCGGTTCACACCATCGTGGACCATGTGCTGCTGCACAAGGACGTGCCGGAGCATGTGCAGATGAAGCTGATTCGCGTGACCAGGGACAACCTGGGCACCTGGGCCCGGCAGTTGCAGGCGTGGGGCTTCACGGACATCGATTCCGCGTACCTGAAGCTGCCGCACTGACGCCGCATGGACGCAGATACCCGGGCACGGCCTTCGCAGTCGGCAGGGTGGAATCAGGCCGCCGTGCGGTTCAGGAATATTACAAAGCGCTTTCCCGGTGTGACGGCGCTGGACGACGTGTCGTTCGAGGTGGCAGCCGGCTCGTGTCACGCGGTCTGTGGCGAGAATGGCGCGGGCAAGAGCACGCTGGGCGGGATCCTCGCCGGCCTCATCACGCCGGATGCCGGGCAGCTGGAACTGGATGGGGCGCCGGTACGGTTCGCCAGTCCGCGCGATGCGCTGGTGGCGGGCGTGGCGATGGTGCACCAGGAGCTGGCGCTCTGCGAGAACATGAGCGTGGCCGAGAACCTGTGCCTGGGTTCACTCCCGGCGCGCCACGGCTTCGTGGCCCGGCGCGAATTGCGGCAGCGGGCCCGGGAGTTCCTGGCGGCCATTGGCGCGACCACGGACGTGACGCGCCGAGTAGGCGATCTTACCGTCGCCGAGCGACAGCGCGTGCAGATCGCGGCGGCGGTGGGGAGCGGGGCCCGCGTCATCATCCTGGACGAACCGACGAGCAGCCTCGCGGAGTCGGATACCCGGCGGCTGTACGAATTGATCGGGCAGTTGCGCGCCCGCGGCGTGACCATCCTCTATGTGTCGCACCGGATGCACGAGATCTTCCAGCTATGCGACGCCGTGACCGTGTTGCGCGACGGCCGCCATGTAGCCAGTCGGCCCACCGAAGGGTTGACCGAAGATGACCTGGTGCAGCTCATGATTGGCCGGAAGCTCAGCCAGTACTTTCCGGACCACGCGGGACGCGCGCCGGGCGGCGAACTGCTGCGCGTGGAGTGGCTCACGCACCGCGGCCGGTTTGAGGACGTGAACTTCAGTGTGCGCGCGGGCGAGGTGGTGGGGCTGGCCGGTCTCGTGGGAGCCGGCCGATCCGAGGTGGCGCAGGCCATCTTCGGATTGGACCCTGATGCAGCGGGAAGCATTTACGTGGAGGGAAAGCGCGCGCGCGTGCGTTCGCCACGCGACGCCATGGCACTCGGCATCGGGCTCGTGCCCGAGGATCGGAAGAAGCAGGGACTGGTGCTGTCGTTGCTGTGCCGCGAGAACACGACGCTGCCCACCCTGGAGCGGTTATCGCGCTTTTCGTGGGTCAACCGGCGGCGCGAGCGCGCGTTGGCGGCGGAGTACTTTGAGCGGCTGGACGTGCGCATGAACCTCATGGACGCGCCCACGTCGTCCCTCTCCGGCGGCAACCAGCAGAAGCTGGTGCTGGCCAAGTGGCTGGCGGCGAATTCCAGGATCCTGATCCTGGATGAGCCGACGCGCGGCGTGGACGTGGGCGCCAAGGCGGAGCTGCACGCCTGGATCGACCGGCTCGCGTCCAGCGGCGTCGGTATCCTCCTCATTTCCAGCGAGTTGCCCGAACTGCTCAACCTCTCGACCCGAATTCTCGTGTTGCGCGAGGGCCGCCAGTGCGGGGAGGTGCCGAGGGAACGCGCCAGCCAGGACCTGCTGCTGCGGATGATGACCGGGCTGGAGATGAGCGAGGACGCGGCGTGAGCGGCGCCGCGCCTAACGCACCGGCGTGATCCTCACCATCACCACCCCATGCGATGGCACCATGGCGGTGTAGTGATTGTCAAAGCTCCCCAGGTCCTTGTGCTCCCAGAGATCCCGCACGGTGGCGGTCCTCGTATGGATGCCCACTCGGCTCCAGTTCGCTGAGATATTCGTGGGTACTGATGCCCGGTTGAACAGGACCACCGCGCTGGACCCGTCGCGGAGCGGCTTGTACCACACCTGCAGCTCCGGTGGGTGGTTCTGTACCACGGTGCCCTGGATGCCCAGCGAATCCTGGTCCACCGCGATGACTTCCCGGTTCATCAGGATGCCCCGGATGGTCCGCACCCGCTCGGATGAGGTGTCGGTGAGTTCCCGGATGTCGTTGCCCGCGATGAGCGGCGCGGCCATGACGGCCCACAGGCTGAAGTGCGCCCGGTACTCGTCGTCCGTCATCCCGCCATTTCCCACTTCCAGCATGTCGGGGTCGTTCCAGTGTCCCGGCCCGGCCGACGCGGAGTACTGCATGTTCAGGTCCACGTTGGCCAGCATGCTCTCGTAGCTGTCCCAGATGTCACCCGTGGTGCGCCACAGGTTGCCCGTGGTGTCGGCCCATTCCCACGGACGGTTGCTCCCCCATTCGCAGATGCTGAACACCATGGGACGCCCGGAATGCAGGAAGGCATCCCGGATCTTCGCATACTGCGATGGCGCGTCGATGCCCTGTGCATTGCACCAGTCCACCTTCACGTAGTCCACGCCCCACGCCGCGTAGGTGTTGGCGTCCTGCACCTCGTGGCCGTAGGTGCCGGGACGCCCCTGGCAGGTGCGCCGACCGGCATCGGTGTAGATGCCGAACTTGAGCCCCCTCGAGTGCACATAGTCCGCCAGCCACTTGATCCCGTGCGGAAAGCGCGTGGAGTCGGCCACGATGGTGCCGTTCGCGTCGCGCGCCACCTGCCAGCAGTCATCAATGGTGACGTACTGGTAGCCGGCGTCGCGCATGCCGCTGGATACCATGCCGTCCGCGATGCCCTTGATGAGGTCCTCGCTCACATTGCAGCCGAAGCGGTTCCAGCTGTTCCACCCCATGGGCGGGGTGAGGGCGAGGCCGTTGGTCGCGCGGACGGGCAGTGTGGGCCCGGGCATGCCGGTCACCAGCGCGGAGGTCGCGAGCGCGAGGCCTGATACCAGTGTGATGAACGATCCCATGTGTCCTCCGTTTGTAGCCGACGTTCATTGGCGACCGGGCCGCGGCCCCATCCGCCACCCCGGCCCAAAACATCGGGCGCGGAACGGCAGACCGCCAGTCAAGTCGGTGCCCGGCTGGTGGATGTGCGATTCCGCACCCGAATCCACACCGGGCCGTCCCGGGAACATCACGCTCGTGGATGGTATGTTTCCACCGTGGATTTGCACACCGTCAGACGCCTTTTCGTCGCGATTTCCGTGATGGGCTGCGCCGCTCCACTCGGCGCCCAGTCCTCGGTCCCCGCGCCCATCCCCGTGACGGGCGTCGGTCATCCCCGCGTCGGCCTCGTGCTGAGCGGCGGCAGCGCCAAGGCCTTCGCCCATATTGGCGTCCTGCAGGTGCTCCAGCAGATGGGCATCCACGTGGATATCGTCACCGGCACCAGCATGGGCGCCATCATTGGCGCCCTCTACGCCGCCGGATACACCCCCGACCAGCTCGACACGCTGGTGACGCGCGAGGATTGGGGCAGTCTCTTCCATCGCCCCACCGACCGGCGTCAGCAGAGCCCCGCCGAGAAGGCGGCGAACGAACGCTACATGATCACCTTTCCGCTGGAGCACGCCCGCATTGCGCTCCCGCAAGGCGTGATCCCCCGCCAGGCCATCGCCGAGCGACTGGAACGGTACCTGTGGCCGGTCCACGATATTTCGGATTTCAACAACCTGCCCACGGCCTTTGGCGCGCTCGTTACGGACCTGAATACCGGGGTGCCAAGCCTGCTGCAGCACGGCTCGCTGGCGCAGGCGGTGGAGGGCAGCGCGGCCGTACCGGGCGCCTTCGCGCCGGTGCGCCTGGCCGACGGCCGGCAGGTGGTGGACGGCGCCGTGGTGCGCAACCTGCCCGCCGAAGACGCCCACGACATGGGCGCCGATCTGCTCATATGTGTTGACGTATCTGAACGCCCTTCGCTGGTGGACAGCCTGCATTCACTGGTGGACGTGGTGCAGCAGACCGTGGCCTTTCGCGTGCAGGCGTCCAATCGTATTGAACGACCGTACTGCGACGTGATCGTGGATCCCAAGGTCACGGGTGTCCCGTCCACTGACTTCAGCAGGGGGCAGTTCTGGATCGATCGCGGCCGCCGCGCCGCGGAGGCGGTGCGTCCGGCACTGGAGGCACTCGCCCGCGAGCAGCAGGCCGGTCGGGGTGACATTCCACCTCGGCCACCGCTTCCCGCGGACGATTCCATTTGGCTCAAGCAGGTGAGCTGGACGCCCGTGAGCGAGGGCGCCGAGGCCCTCGTTCGCGCCAGGGTCGGGCTGAAAGTGGACTCGTGGGTCACCCGCGACCAGGTGTCGGCCGCGGTGGCCCGCATCTATTCAACCGGTCGATTCGATCAGGTGAGCTATCGCGTGGAGCCGGCAGCCGGCGGTCGCGCCCTGATCTTCGATCTCACCGAGGGCGACCGCAATGTCGTGGGCGTGGGCGTGCGCTATGATACGCCGCGCGGCGCGTCGCTCATTGCCGGGGCCACGGTCAACGACTGGCTGACGCCAGGTTCCAAGGCCACGCTCACGGCGCGTCTCGGCGACGAGCAGCAGTATGAAGGCCGGTTCATGCTGGGCGCGGGGCCCGAGGCGCGCTTTCTGCAGACGTACCGCGCCACGTTGAGCCGCACATCGCTGCCCCACGTCCGCCCCGCCGGCGTCGGCTCGGCACCGGTGCTGGATGTGCATGAACTGGCCGCGCAGATCGCGCGTGTCATTGGCAATGCCGGATACGCCGGCCTGGAAATCACCCGGGGCCGGGCAATCGACGGGGTGCCGGGGACGAACGGTGTGCTCGCCATGCGGTCGCAATCCTACACCACGCTGGGTGCCGTGCTGTCGCTTGACACATATGATCGTGTGTTCGCGCCCAGCCAGGGCATGGCGGTCCTGCTCGAATCGCGCCATACCGTCGGGGGTGGGCCCTCATGGGAGCACCACCTGCTCAACGCCGAGGGCGCGGTCCCCGTGCACTCTGGCGTTTCCGTACTGGGTCGAGTGGAGCTTGGCGCCGCATCCGGGGCCCAGCTTCCGCTGCATGAGCGTTTCTTTCTGGGCGGCAGCGTGCCATCCAGTGTGTGGACGTCCAGTTTCGTGCCATTTCCCGGCATTGACCCCCAGTCTGCGCAGGGGACGGTCGTGCAGGTGGCGCAGGCCGGTGTGCAGGCCGAGGTGAGGGACAACCTGATCCTTGGCGTCCGCGGGAACGTCGGCAACGTGTTCGACGGGTGGCCGCCGGCGGCCGGCGCGCGGCGTTACCTGCGGGGCGTGGGCATCACGCTCGGTACCACACTGGCGCCCGGCCCGCTGTCCATTACCTTCGGCACGCGCTCCCTGCACACCGCGCCCGTCATCGAGATCCTCTTCGGCGCGACGTTCTGACCTGCTGCCCCGCGTCATGAAAAGACTTCCCGTTCAAATGCTGCTGGCCGTGCTGGCGGGCACTGCGGCAGGGCTGGCGGTCGCCGCGGCGAACAGCGCACCGGCCAACCGGATTGTCGCCATCATCGCCCCGCTGGGCACCATCTGGGTGAACGCCATCCTGATGACGGTGGTGCCGCTGGTGATCGCCTGCGTGATTGTCGCGGCGGCCTCCTCGGCCGATCATCGTGAGACCCGGCGGGGCGCCACGGGCACCCTGGTCCTGTTTGTCGGCACGGTGGCCGCCAGCGCCGTGCTCTGCGCCCTGCTGAGTCCGTGGCTGCTGGGCCTGTTTGTGCAGGCCGGGTCCATCCCGATCCCGGCCACGTCCACCTCCGTGGCGCCGGCCGCGCAGCCCAGCCTGTCCGCGCTGGTGGTGAGCATCGTGCCGCGCAACCCGGTGAAGGCGGCCGCCGACGGCGCCATGCTTGGCGTGATCGTATTCTCGCTGCTCTTCGGGTTCGCGAGCACGCGCCTCGATGCCGCGCGGCGCAATACTATTACCGGAATGGCGCAGGCGGTGGCGGACGCGCTGCTCGTGATTGTTGGCTGGGTGCTGAAAGTCGGGCCCATTGGCGTCTTTGCGCTGCTGTTGCCCGTGGCGCAGCGCATCGGCCTGGGCGTGCTGCAGTCGCTGGCCGGCTACATGGTGGTGGTGGCCATCCTGTGCCTGGTGGTGACCGGGGGCGCCTACCTGATGGCTACGACCATGGGGCGGGTGGGGCTGGTGCGGTTCGCCCGCGCGCTGGCTGCGCCGCAGGCCATTGCCTTTGGTTCGCGATCGTCGCTGGCCACCCTGCCGTCGCTCATGCGCGCCGCCGACGATGACCTCCAGCTCCTGCCCCAGGCCAGCGGTTTCGTGCTGCCGCTGGCCACGGCCATCCTCAAGGTGTCGGCGCCCATCGCATCAGTGACCGGCGCCATCTTCATCGCGCGCGTGTATGGCATTCACCTGGGTCCCGGGCGCCTGCTTCCGATGATGGCGATCGCGGTGCTGGTGAGTTTCGGCGTGCCAGGGGTGCCCAACGGCGCGTGGACGCAGCTCCCCGTGTTCCTGGCTGCCGGCGTGCCCGCCGAGGGGATCGGGATCCTGCTGGCGGTAGATGCAATTCCTGATGCGCTGCGGACGGTAGCGAACATCTCGGTGGACCTGGCGATTGCGACGGTGATCGGGCGGCGCGACCGCGAAGCGCTTCGCGCTCCGGTTGCATCGGGTGCAGGGCCATAGTTCGGTTCATGCTGGTTGTCGGCTGCAGCTCCCAGCCAGGCTCCGGGTCTGGCACTGCCGCGCCAGCCTCGGTATTCTCGATGTGTCGGCCGTGAAGGCCCCCACGCCCGATTCCACCGCTCCGGAGGTTTCATGGACGCCCTGCTGAAAGACGTGCGCTACGCCGTGCGCGCGCTCATCCACAACCCCGGGATGACTACGGTGGCCGTGATCTGCCTGGCCCTCGGGATTGGCGCCAATGCCACGATGTTCGGCATCGTGGACGCGCTGATGTTCAAGGCGCCCGCGCACATTGTCCAGCCCGACGGCGTGGCCCGCATCTATTTCAACTATCCCGGCGGCAAGCCTGGCACGGTGAGTGCCACGCAGATTACCGGATACGGCACGTACGAAGCCCTGCGGGATAACGTGCCGGCGTTCAAGGAAATCGCCGCCTATTGGTCCAACACCACGACCATCGGGCACGGCTCGGACGCCCGCCCGCTGGACGCGGTCCTCGTGACGCCAAGCTTCTTCCGCGCGCTCGGCACACAGCCGCTGCTGGGCCGGTTCTTCGCGCCCGACGAGGAGCGCGCGGAGGGCGGCAAGACCGTGGTGCTCGGCTACGACCTGTGGAAGGGCCGGTTCAATGGCGATCGCGGCGTGCTGGGTCGAGCGGTGAACATTGGAGGTCTGCAATACACCGTGATCGGGGTGGCGCCGCCGGAGTTTACCGGGGTGGACCTCAAGCGCGTGGACGCCTGGCTTCCCATCGGCGCGGCCACCACGATGTTCTCGTCCAACGCGCTCTCGCACGACGGCAATTACTGGCTGAGCACCATTGCGCGGATCCCAGCCGACGTGTCGCCCGACGTGGCGGCCGCGCAAGCGACTGCGGCGTTTGCATCCGAGCACGCCAGGGAGTCCTGGAGCAAGGGCACGCGCGTGATCTTCGCGCCCATTCCCGTGGGCCGCGCGCCTAATATGTCAGCGAACACGAAAGTCTCGCTCTGGCTGGGGCTGGTATCACTGCTGGTGCTGCTCGTCGCCTGCGCCAACGTGGCCAACCTGCTGCTCGCGCGCGCGGTCGCGCGGTCGCGAGAAATCGCCGTCCGTCTCTCGCTGGGAGCCGGACGCTGGCGCATTGCTCGGCAACTGCTCACCGAGAGCATGGTGCTGGCGGGGATCGGCGCCGTTGCCGCGCTGGTGCTCACGGTGTGGACGTCGGCCTTCGTGCGGCGCGTGGTGATCCCGGACGTGCCGCTGATGGGACACGCCATATCGCTGCGGGTGCTCGGCTTTGCCGGCGTGGTGGCGCTGGGCACCGGCCTCGTGTGCGGACTGGCGCCCGCGCTCGTGATTGCGCGGTCCAACCTCAACGCCGTGCTCAAGGGCGAAGCCAGCGGACGCGGCGGGCGCTTCCTGGTGCAGCGCGCGCTGGTGGCGGGGCAGGTGGCGCTCACCGTCGTGCTGCTGGCCGGCGCCGGACTGTTTGTGCAGAGCCTGCGAAATATCAGGAATGAGGACCTGGGCATGAACGTGCAGCGCCTGCTCTACGCCCGGGTCGATTTCAAGGCCGCCAATATCTCCAACGCGGTCGCAACGGCACAATACAACGCCATGCTGCAGCGCGTGCGCGCCGTCCCGGGCGTGACCGCCGCGAGTATCTCCATCGGGGAGCCGTTTGGGAGCGGCTGGGGCGTGAACATCATCCCCACTGAGGGCCCCGCCGCCGAGGTGAAGCGACCGCGCGCCGCACCCATGGGGCGAGCGGTGTCGGAAGGCTTTTTCCGTGCCACGGCTCGACGCTTCACGCAGGGTCGCGCGTTCACGTCGGCCGAGCACAGCGCGTCGGCCCACGTCGCAATTATCAATCAGGGCACCGCCGATTACTACTGGCCGCACGGCGGCGCGCTCGGCGCCTGCATTCACACCTACGACAAGCAGCCCAACTGCACCACCATCGTCGGCATCCTGGCCGACGCCCGGCAGTACCAGATTACCAGCGCGGCGATCCAGGAGCTGTACGTGCCCATCGAGGATACGTCGGTTGTGCCCAGTATGGGGGTGAGCATGATGGAAGTGCGCACGTCCGGCGATCCACGGGCGATGGTCGCGCCGGTGCGCCATGCCATGGAATCCGCGGGCCCGGACATTCCCTATCCAAGCGTGCGGCCACTCACGGATATACTCGATCCGCAATACCGGCCGTGGCAGCTGGGCACCCAGATGTTCGGTGCCTTTGGTTTGCTGGCCCTGGTGCTGGCGGGCGTGGGACTGTACGGGGTGCTGGCCTACGCCGTGGTGCAGCAGCGGCGTGAGCTGGGAATCCGGGCGGCCCTTGGCGCCCAGCGCGGCGCGCTCGTCCGCCTGGTGGTAAGAACCGGACTGGTCACCACGATTGTCGGAGCTGGCATTGGCGTGGTGGCGGCGCTGGGCGCGGGGCGGTTCATCGCGTCGCTGCTGTACGACGTGTCGGCGCGCGATCCCAAGTCGCTGGCCGGTGCCGCTGTCTCGCTGGTGATTGTCGCGGTGGTGGCCAGTTACCTGCCGGCCCGGCGTGCGGCGCGAGTCGATCCCATGGTGGCGTTGCGGTCGGAATAGTCGAGCGTCAATCGATGCGCACCGACGTCGTCATTATCGGCGCGGGCGTTTCGGGACTGGCCGCCGCGGCGTGCCTTGCCGCCGCTGGCCAGCGTCGCGCGACAGTCTGCTCTCGCCATCGTTGACTCGGACGGCGAGTTCCTGACCGGTATCGGCGGCGCGCTGAAGCCGGCCGTCCATCTCTGGCAGCGGATGGGTCGTGTGTTCTCGCATCTGCACGCCGACCGTGTGCGCGACCGCTCGTTTGTCGAGGTGCTGGCGGGCATTCGGAATGTGCGCGCGGCTGACCGTCGCATGGCGCTGCAGTATATCGAAGGCTTCGAGGCGGCCGACCCGGCGCGCATCAGCGAACGCGCGCTGGCGCGATCGCTCAACCGGCCAGCCGGCGAGCAAAGGGAGGACAGCCGCACTCGGCGGGTGCTTGGTGGTTACGACGGCATCGTGAATGCGCTGGCCGCTCCCGTGCGGCGGCGCATCAGGCGCGGGCGGATCGCGACGTCGGTGACGTGGGAGCCCGGCGAGGTCGACGTCGGTGTCCGGTCGGCGGCGACCGGGCGTGCGCTGCCGAGTGTGTCCGCGCGTGCCGTGGTCATCACCGTGCCGCTTGGCGTGCTCACCGCACCGCCCGGCGCCCAGGCCCGCATCGCCTTTCATCCGGCGATTCCGTCGCGGGAGCGAGCCATGCACTCGCTGGCCATGGGCGCGGCAATGCGCGTGGCGTTGGTGCTTGACGAGCCGTTCTGGTTATCACGCCGGTTTTCGGCGCGTCACGGCAACCGCGCGTTCGACGACTTGTCCTTTTTGCTCGCCGGCGTCGAGCTGCCATTCCCCACGTGGTGGACCGCCCATCCCGCGCCGGCGCCCCTGCTGGTGGGATGGCGCGGGGGGCCACGCGCGTGGACGATGTCCGAGCAGTCGCGTGCGGAGGTGGTGCACGATGCCGTTCGTTCGGCGGCCGAGTTGTTCGGCATGCCGGTCCGCACGATGGAGCGGCGCGTCCGGGCCGCGCACACGCACGACTGGATTCACGATCCGTTTTCGCTGGGAGCGTACAGTTACGCCTGCGTGGGCGGCGCGCGGCCCACCAGCTTCTGCGTCGGCTGCGGTGATCTGCGTCTGATCCGGCCACATGGCGCAGCAGCGTCGGCTCGGCCGCGGAACGTCAGCCGAAGTGGGGGCGAAGCTGTGGCGGCCCCGCCACGCTCGTGATCACCAGGAGCTACCAACGACAAAGCGCTCCGCATGATGAGTGCGGAGCGCCCTGTGCAAGTGATTCGGTAGTAGTCACTTATTATGGTCGGGGCGACTGGATTCGAACCAGCGACCTCCTGCTCCCGAAGCAGGCGCTCTACCGGGCTAAGCTACGCCCCGCCGACCTTCCCCCACCTTCCACGTGCCACCCCATGCGCCCGGAGGGACTCGAACCCCCAACCTTCTGATCCGTAGTCAGATGCTCTATCCAATTGAGCCACGGGCGCGCGCAGACAAATTACCACGGCCGCCAGGATTTTGCGGCATGGGCGGTACAAGACTCGAACTTGTGACCTCCACGATGTCAACGTGGCGCTCTAACCAACTGAGCTAACCGCCCGACTGCGCCGCCGGGAACCTTTTCGCCCCTGCGGTGATTCCTTAAATGTCCGGTACCGAGAGCGGGAAACGGGACTCGAACCCGCGACCCCAACCTTGGCAAGGTTGTGCTCTACCAACTGAGCTATTCCCGCGTCAATCCGAACCGTGGTCTGGGTGCTGCCGTCCGGCCCGGCCGCCGGCGCCGGTTGCCCGGTGCCGATGGAGGCGAGGGGAATCGAACCCCTGACCTCTTGAATGCCATTCAAGCGCTCTCCCAACTGAGCTACGCCCCCGGGGATACCCCCCACAGGCGGGGCATCAGGAACCGCGAAGTATATCTCGGCGTATAAGGGGTGTCAACGAAAGGGGCTGGCGATTCCCGGGCAAAGCGGTATTTTTTGTCGCCTCCCATCGCCTGGTGATTCACCATGGATGGGAACCGTGCGCCAACCGCCGCGCACATCCTTGAAGTCCAGCTTCGCGACACTCGTGGTGCCGCAGCTCATAGATCATTCAACACGCAGTTCGTTCGAGGCAAGCAATGACTGAAGTCAAGCGCCGCCGTCGGCGTACCGCGCCGGCAGGCATCGCGCCCAGCGAGCCCGAGCGCGACATCCTGGATCAATACCTCTACGAGGTCAGCACCTACCCGCTGCTCAAGGGCACGGAGGAGCTGGACCTGGCGCGGAAAATCCGCGCCGGCGACCAGGACGCGCTCCAGGAGCTGGTCAAGCGCAACCTGCGCTTCGTCATCTCCGTGGCCAAAAAGTACCAGAACCGCGGCCTCCCACTCATCGACCTCATCGGTGAGGGAAACGTGGGCCTGCTCACGGCCGCCCGGAAATTCGACCCGGATCAGGGCGTCAAGTTCATCTCGTACGCCGTCTGGTGGATCCGCCAGGCCATCCTCTCGGCCCTGGCCCGCCAGGGGCGTACCGTCCGCGTACCCCTGAACCGCACCGCCGACCTTTCCAGAATCATCAAGGCGTCCGAGATCCTGCGCCAGAAGATGAACCGCGAGCCCAACCCCGAGGAACTCTCCCACCTCACGGGCCTCTCCGTGGAAGTCGTCCAGTCCCTCGCCGCGCTCAACACCAGCGACGTCCGCCTGGATGCCCCCATGGACCCCGAAGGCGACCGCTCCCTCATCGAACGGTTCGTGGCCGACGAGATGCCCGACACCGAAGAAGCGGCCA
Organism: Gemmatimonadaceae bacterium; assembly: GCA_035700805.1. GTDB lineage: Bacteria > Gemmatimonadota > Gemmatimonadetes > Gemmatimonadales > Gemmatimonadaceae > JAGWRI01. The sequence continues at coordinate 55,223 of DASSOG010000054.1, forward strand.
TGAACCGCTTCCTCACCGACGAGATCGAGCAGGCGCTGGGCACGCTGCCACCCCGCGACGCCAAGGTCCTGCGCCTCTACTTCGGCCTGGAAGGCGGACGCGAACATACGCTCGAGGAAATCGGCACCATGCTGGGCGTCACGCGCGAACGCGTGCGCCAGCTCCGCGACCGCGCCCTCAAGCGGCTGCGCGAAGGCGACGTGGGCCGCGCCCTGGGCAGCTTCGCGGCCTGAGGGCAGCCACAGGGCCAGCGCACGCCGCTGGCCTGCATGGAGCACGGGTCGCGCCGTACAACTGACGCGCGCCGACAATACACAACTGCGGTTGCAGTATCCGTGGCATCCGGAGGGCCGGCTCACGCCGGCCCTCTATCGTTGTGATCGCTTGTGATCGCTTGTGATCGCTTGTAATCGCTGGTCATCGCCTTGTGATCCCCGGGAGTTTGCGGTTCACCCGCCGGTGCATCACATTTCTTCGCGCGCTCATCGCGCCCCGTCCCCGCCGCCGCCGCCCCCATGATCCGCCTCCTCAACGTCCACAAGTCCTTTGGCACGAAGACCGTGCTCAGCGGCTTCTCGCTGGACGTCCCCGAAGGCGAGACCATGGTCATCATCGGGTTCTCGGGCAGCGGCAAGTCCGTGGCCATCAAGCACATTGTCGGCCTCCTGGAACCAGACAAGGGCGAGGTCTGGGTGGATGGCCTGGAAGTCCCCAAGCTGAGCCGCAAGCAGCTCTACGCGTTGCGCGCGCGCGTGGGCTACGTCTTCCAGTTCGCCGCGCTCTTCGACTCCTTCACCGTGGCCGACAACGTGGCCATGGGGCTCCGCAAGCAGGGGGAGCTGACCGACGCGGAGATCGCGGATCGCGTCCATGAAGCCCTGTCCCTCGTGGACCTCGAGGACGTGCCCGAGAAGTTCCCGGCCGAACTCTCCGGCGGCATGCGCAAGCGCGTGGGCATCGCACGCGCCATCGCCACCCGTCCCAAGTACATCCTCTACGACGAGCCCACCACGGGCCTCGATCCGGTCACCAGCGCGGTCATCGACCAGCTCATGGTGCGCCTGCGCGAGCGACTGGGTGTCACCGGCGTGGTGATCACGCACGACATGCGCAGCGCCTACACGGTGGGCACGCGCATCGCCATGCTCTACGAAGGCCGAGTCCGCCAGTCCGGCACCGTGGACGAGATCCGGCAGACCCGCGACCCGGTGGTGCGCCAGTTCATCGAGGGACGCCCCACGCTCGAACCGGGCACCACCCTCCCCGCCGAGCTGGCGCCATGACCCGCCAGCGTCCTCGGCTCGAGACGTCCGCGGGCGGCGTGGTCTTTCGCCTGCAGGGCGGGCAGCCGCTCTACCTGCTCATCCGCGACAGCTATCGCAACTGGGGCTTTCCCAAGGGGCACCTGGAAGACGGGGAGAAGCCCAGGGACGCCGCGGTGCGCGAAGTGGCCGAGGAGACGGGCCTGGACCTGGTGGAGGTGCGTGGCGACATCGACGTGATCGATTGGTACTTCAGCTTTCGCGGCCGCCCCATCCACAAGATCTGTCACTTTTTCCTCATGGAGACGGCCGCCATCCGCACCTGCCCGCAGCGAGCCGAGGGTATCAGCGCATGCAAATGGGTGCCGTTTGAGGAAGCGGAGCGCCGCATCTCCTATGGCAACGCCCGCGAGGTGCTGCGTCGTGCGCACGACCAGGTCACGGCTCGGCTGGCCAGCGTCTAGCCCATGACGCGGCACGTGGCGCCGGCGGGGCCACCCCCCACCATCCTCCTCTACGCCGCTCGCGAACGCACCCGCGTGATGGCGCACGAGACGTTTCCGCGGCGACGCTGGCGGTTGCTGGTGCGCAAGTCGGCGGCCGACTTTGCGCGCAGCTTCCACGAGGAGCTGATCGACGCGGCCGTGGTGGACCTCGGCGCCGCGCACGAGGACAACTGGCAGGCCGCGGCGCTGGCGCGGGAGTATCCCAGCGTGCCGTTCTTTGCGCTCACGTCGCTCCGCGCCGCCGACGGCCCCATCCTGTCCCAGTGCGCCGCGCTGGAATTTGCCGACGTCCTCATGGAAGACGTGGACGACGAAGCCATGCGCGAACTGGTGCTCCGCCAGGCGTACTCCACCCGATTTGCGCGCGCCCTGGAGATGCCGCCCGCGCCCCTGGCGCTTTCCGAGGGGCTCCAGACCGATGCCTGGCAGTATGTGGTGAAGTTTTCCGGGCGCCCCGTGCGGACGGCGGCGCTGGCCGACTCGCTGGGCGTCACGCGCGAACACCTGAGCCGCACCTTTGCGGCGCGTGGCGCGCCCAACCTCAAGCGCATCATTGACCTCGTGCGGCTGATCGGCGCGGCCGAACTGGCCAAGAACCCCGGCTACGACGTGCGCGACGTGGCCGCCGTGCTGGGCTTCGCGTCGTCCTCGCACCTGTCCAGCACCGCCCTGCGCATCGCGGGAACTCGACCGGCGTCGCTTGCCCGGCTGCGCGCCGTGGACCTGGTGGACCGGTTCAGGCGCGGGCACTCGCGGAGCCGCGGGTGACCCGGCCGGGGTCGGCCACCTGCCGATCCAGGTACACGAGGTAGCCGCCGAGCAGCCGGGCCACCACCTGCACCCGGTGGGCGAGTTCCGCGTGGTGGGCCGGCGCGAGCAGGTCCGCCTGGAGGGCCACGGCCATCTGCGTCTCCAGGCGCAGCAAGTCGCGCCGCGCGGCCCGGTAGAGCTGCCGCTGTTCCGGCACCGTGTAGCGCCCGAAACCTTCGGCAATGTGGTTGGCCAGCAGCAGGGCCGTGCCCATGATCGACTCGGCCACGACCTTGATTTCGCGCCGGTTGGTGTGCCGGACGGCCCGGATCACGTCGGCGGCGAGCCCGACGGCCTCCTGCCAGACCTTGAGGTCCTTGAGGGTTCCTGCCATGGGTGCTAAAGTCGTGGCCATCCCCCTGCGGACCGGCATCCAAACCCTGCCGGGACAAGCGAACGTCGCCGTGCTGGAAGTGCTGGAGCGGGGTGGGGGAGTTGCTTGCACGGCCCCGGGCCTTGTGATAATTTTCACAAGCTTACGACTCCCCATCACTGACGCACTTTTCGCGCACATCACATGGCTACCGAGACGACGCTTCGCCCCGGCGAGATCAAGGACATCCTGCTTCGCGAAATCGAGGCCGCGGATCTCCATTCGCTGGACGTCGAGGAAGTTGGGACCGTCCTTGAAGTGAAGGACGGCATCGCCCGCATCTACGGCCTGCACAAGGCCATGGCGGGCGAAATGCTCGAGATCACGTCCTCCAACACCGGCAACAAGATCACCGCGCTCGCGCTGAACCTGGAAGAGGACAACATCGGCGCGGTGATCCTGGGTGATTACCTGCAGCTCAAGGAAGGCGACGACGTGCGCCGCACGGCCCGCGTGCTCGAGGTGCCGGTGGGCGAGGCACTCATCGGCCGGGTGGTGGATGCGCTGGGTCGTCCCATTGACGGCCGGGGTGAGATCAAGACCACGGTCTCGCGCAAGGTGGAGTCGGAGGCGCCGGGCATCATCGTCCGGCAGCCGGTGCGCGAACCCCTGCAGACGGGGATCAAGGCCATTGACGCGATGATCCCGATCGGCCGCGGCCAGCGCGAGCTGATCATCGGCGATCGCGGCACGGGCAAGACGGCCATCGCCATCGACACGATCATCAACCAGAAGGGCAAGGGCGTCATCTGCGTGTACGTGGCCATCGGCCAGAAGGCCTCCACGGTGGCTTCGGTGCTGGCGCGCCTGAAGGAAGCGGGCGCCATGGACTACACGATCATCGTCACGGCCTCGGCGTCCGATCCGGCGCCCATGCAGTACATCGCGCCGTATTCCGGTTGTGCCATGGCGGAGTACTTCATGTACAACGAGGGCAAGGCCACGCTGTGCGTGTACGACGACCTCTCCAAGCAGGCGGCGGCCTACCGCCAGCTTTCACTGGTCCTGCGCCGGCCGCCGGGCCGCGAGGCCTACCCCGGCGACGTGTTCTACCTGCACAGCCGCCTGCTGGAGCGCGCGGCCAAGCTGAGCGAGGACCCGGGCGTGGTGGATGGCAAGAACATCCTCAAGCCGGGCGGGTCGCTCACGGCGCTGCCCATCATCGAGACGCAGGCGGGTGACGTGTCGGCGTACATCCCGACGAACGTCATCTCCATCACCGACGGCCAGATCTTCCTGGAGTCGGACCTGTTCTTCTCGGGCGTGCGGCCGGCGATCAACGTGGGTATTTCCGTATCGCGCGTCGGTGGCTCGGCGCAGATCAAGGCCATGCGGAGCGTGGCCGGCCGCCTGCGGCTGGACCTGGCCCAGTTCCGCGAGCTGGAAGCCTTTGCGTCGTTCGCCTCTGACCTGGACGCCGCCACCAAGCGCCAGCTCGATCGTGGCGCGCGCACGGTGGAGGTCCTGAAGCAGGGCCAGTATGTCCCGATGCCGGTGGAGCAGCAGGTCATGATCCTGTATGCCATGACCAACGGCTTCCTGGATGACGTGGAGCCCTCGAAGATCCGCCAGTGGGAAGCCAAGTTCCACCAGTTCATGGAAGCGGGCCATCCGCAGGTGGGCGAGAAGATCCGCACGGGCAAGGTGCTCTCCAAGGAAGTGGAGGCCGAGCTCAAGGCGGGCATCGAGGCGTACAAGCAGACCGCCGCTCCGGGCGCGGCAAAGTCCACGGCCGCCGCGCGCTGATCCATGGCCAAGGGTCGCGAGCTCAAGCATCGCATCAAGTCGGTCGAGAACACCCGCAAGATCACGCGGACGCTGGAGATGGTGGCCACGTCCAAGATGAAGCGGGCGCAGGATCGCGTGCACGCCGCGCGGCCCTACGCCACCGCGCTGGCGGGCGTGCTGGCCGACCTGTACTCGCCCGACCTGGCGGGCAGCTTCCCGCTGCTGCGCCAGCCGGCGCAGGTGAAGCGCGCGGCCGTGCTGCTCGTGACGTCCAACCGCGGGCTGGCCGGCGCGTTCAACTCCAACCTCATCAAGGAATCGCGCGCGCTCATCGCCCGGCTGGAAGCGGAGGGCGTGGACGTGGAGCTGCACGCCGTGGGCAAGAAGGGCGTGGGGTACTACAAGTACGTGGGGCGCGCGCTGGCCTCCACGCGCACTGACATCGGCGACAAGCCGACGCCGCAGAACGCCGCCGACCTGGTGGACGGCATCCGCGCCGACTTCGCGGATGGACGCCTGGACGCCATCTACCTGGTATATACCAAGTTCAATTCCGTGATGTCCACGCCGGCCGTGAGCGAGCTCATGCTCCCGGTCACGCCCCCGGTGCGCGAGAAGGGGCAGTTGGACTACCTGCTCTTTCCATCGGCCGATGCCATCCTGGGATCGCTGCTGCCGGCGTACGTGCGCAACGCGGTGTTCCGCGCGCTGGTGGAGAGCGAGGCCGCGTTCCAGTCGGCGCAGCGCACCGCCATGAAGAATGCCACGGACAACGCGTCCGATATGCTCAACGTGCTCACCCGCACCTACAACCGCGCCCGTCAGGCGCAGATCACGCAGGAGATCGCCGAGATTGTCGGCGGCGCTGCGGCACTCCAGGGCTAGCCCATGTCTGCCACTACTGCTGCTCCCACGAAGAACGTCGGCCACGTGGTCCAGGTCATCGGACCGGTGCTCGACATCGAGTTCGAAGCCGACCAGCTTCCCGAGCTGTACAACGCCGTCTCGGTGCGAGCCACCGCCGACGGTGTCACCGTGAACGTGGTGGCCGAGGTGCAACAGCACATCGGCCGCAACCAGGTGCGCGCCGTTGCCATGAACTCCACCGACGGCGTGGTGCGCGGCATGGACGCCGTGGACGCGGGCGGGCCGATCAGCGTCCCGGTGGGCAGCGTGCCGCTGGGCCGCATCCTGAACGTGCTGGGTGAGCCGGTGGACCACGGCGCGCCCATCCCGGCCGACGCCGAGCGCTGGCCCATCCACCGGCAGCGTCCCGACTTCGTGAACCTGGAGCCCAAGACCGAGATCTTCGAGACGGGTATCAAGGTCATTGACCTCATTGCCCCGTTCGTGAAGGGCGGCAAGATCGGGCTGTTCGGGGGCGCCGGCGTGGGCAAGACGGTCGTTATCATGGAACTCATCAACAACGTCGGCAAGGGACACGGCGGCAAGTCCGTGTTCTGCGGCGTGGGTGAGCGCACCCGCGAAGGGAACGACCTCTACCTCGAAATGAAGGAAGGCGGCGTCCTGGACAAGGTGGCGCTGATCTACGGCCAGATGAACGAGCCGCCGGGCGCGCGCCTGCGCGTGGGGCTCACGGGCCTCACCGTGGCCGAGTACTTCCGCGACCGCGAGAACGCGGACGTGCTGGTGTTCATTGACAACATCTTCCGCTTCACGCAGGCGGGGTCGGAAGTGTCCGCCCTGCTGGGCCGCATGCCCAGCGCCGTCGGCTACCAGCCCACGCTGGCCACCGAGATGGGCGACCTGCAGGAGCGCATCACCTCCACCGTCAACGGCTCCATCACGTCGGTGCAGGCCATCTACGTGCCGGCCGACGACATCACCGACCCGGCGCCGGCCACGGCATTCGCGCACCTGGATGCCACCGTGGTGCTCTCGCGCGCCATCACCGAGCTGGGCATCTATCCCGCCGTGGATCCGCTGGCGTCGGGCTCGCGCATCCTGGATGCGCAGTACATCGGCGAGCGCCACTACAAGGTGGCCACCGACGTCCAGAAGATCCTGCAGCGCTACAAGGAACTGCAGGACATCATCGCCATCCTGGGCATGGACGAGCTGTCGGAAGAGGACAAGAAGATCGTGGGCCGCGCCCGGCGCATCCAGCGCTTCATGTCGCAGCCGTTCCACGTGGCCGAACAGTTCACGGGCATCCCGGGCACGTACGTGAAGCTCGAGGAAACCATCAGCTCGTTCGAGCGACTGGTGGCCGGTGAGTTCGACCAGTACCCGGAGCAGGCGTTCTTCATGGCCGGCGGCGCGGACGACGTGATCGCCAACGCGAAGAAGCTGCAGGGCTGAGCGGCGACGTGCTGAACATCTCCGTCATCTCTCCCGAGAAGGTGCTGTACGAGGGCACCGCCGACACCGTCGTCGCGCCCGCGTTCGATGGCCAGGTGGGGATCCTCACCGGCCACGCGCCCATGATGACGCTGCTGGGCAAGGGGGAGTTGCGCGTCGGCCTGGGCGACGACGCCAGGCGCTTTGACGTGGAGGGCGGGTTCCTGCAGGTGGTGGAGAACCGCGTCCGCGTGGTCACGGAGCGCGCGACCGCGCGATAGCGCCTGGGCTGACCAGCTGGCCTGCGCCGTCCGGGACCACTACTCCGCTTTCAGGTTCGCACATCCCACCACGTCAGCCAGCTCGTCGCCGCCGTGGGCGTAGAGGTTCAGGTGGTAGGTGCTCGCCGGCCGGAGTGCGGCGCGGAAGTCGGACGTGAGATGCGCCCGCCCGTCACTCGGCACCGCGATGGGTGGCAGGGTACGCACGGGCACCAGCGGGATCGCGCCGCTCCCGCAGCTACCCTCCACGATGCTCCAGCGCAGCTCCTGGCTTCCATCCTGCGTGGTAAAGTCCGTTTCCACCGTGAAGTAGTCCGCGGTTCCCGGCTGGCGGGTGACACTCACGCTGCCCGTGATACGGATGGATCCGGCGTACATCCCGCTGCCCGAGGTCGTCCGCTTGACGGGAGTGTAGTTGCCCTTGAACTGCAGCACCTGCGGGGCGGGGTGCAGTTTGGAGACCGGGGTCAGGCCCTCCAGGCCATCGGTTCGCTTGACGCCACACGCGCTGACCACGAGCGCCGCTGCCACGATCCGCCCAACGTTGCGCATCTCCACAAATGCCTCCAGGGGTCACCAGCGCCTTGGCGTCACGATTCCCGATGCCGGCGGTCTTGTGTGGGCCACGTCCTGCCGCTCACAAGATGGCCAAATCGACTGGCGGGCGAAAGCCGGCCGTTCAAGATCCGAACAAACGCTCCACCAGGGCCGTGGAGCGATCGGCGGCGCCCAGTCCGCCCTCAATAACGTGCCGCGCGGCCGCGCCCGCCGTGCGTCGCGCGCCAGGATCCCGAAGCCAGCGCGCGCACGCCGCCACCAGCTCGGCGGTGCCGCTCACGCCCGCCGCCCCGCCGGCGGCGAGCAGCAGCCGCGCGTCCCGCGACCCCGCGTGGCGCGGCCCGAACACCACCGGCGCGCCAAACGCCGCCGGCTCCAGCACGGAGTGCAGGCCCGCGGCGTGGAACCCGCCTCCCACGTACGCCACGTCCGCCAGCGCGTAGAGATCGCCCAGCACGCCGACACGGTCCACCAGCACCACGTCCGCGGTGGCGGCGCCGGGCGCATCGAGCCGCGCAAGCGACAGGCCCTGTTCCCGCGCCCATTTCTCAATTGGCGCCAGATGCGGCGCGGTGGGCTCGTGCGGGGCAATCACCAATCGGGTGCGGGCCTGGGTGTGGCATTGCGCGAAGGCGGGGAGCAGGTGGGCTTCGTCCGCGGGCCAGGTGGAACCGGCCACGAGTGTCGGCCGGTCGGCGCCGAGTGACGTGGCCCACTGTGCCTCACCGTCGGCGCGCCGCGCGCGCTCCCACACCTGGTCGAAGCGCGTGTCACCCGTCACCTGGATGACCTCCGGTCGCACGCCGAGGCCGATCAGGCGGTCGGCATCCTCCTGGTCAATGGCGCCCACCAGATCCATGTGCGCATATGCGTCGCGCAGCAGCGCGGCGCTCAGGCCACGGGCGCGTGAGGAATCCCGTGCCAGCGTGGCGCTGACCAGCCCCAGCTTCACGCCGCGTCGCGCCGCCTCGCGCACCAGCACCGGCCAGACATCCAGCTTGCTGAATACCAGCGCCTGGGGCGCCAGCGCGTCCAGCGCCACCCGGGCATCGCGCGATGTGTCAAACGGCAGGCAGTCGCGAAAGTCCACGTCCAGCCCCGCGGCAAACCGTTCCGCGCTTGGCGAGAACCACGTATAAGCGAGCTGGAATGTCGGATGCCGCGCGCGCATGCGCTGCAGCACGGGGCGCGCCTGCAACCCCTCGCCCACGGAGGGCGCGTGCATCCACAGCAGCGGGCGGGCGGAATCCCGCCCCGACGCGCCCCATGCGGCGTACCGCCGCCTGACGCCGCGCCGCGCGGAAAACGTGCGCGCGAGCTTCGATGGGCCGGCCGGCGCCAGGCTGGCCGCGGCGCGCGCCAGTTGTGCCGCCGCGGCGTAGAACGGGCGAAGCGCGACGTTCATCCGGGGCGCGGACGGTCTGTCGTCAGGGCGCGCCGGACTTGGCCAGCGCCGCGTTCAGGAGCTTTCGGAGGGTGTCCAGCGGCTGCACGCCTTCCAGTTTCTGGTTCGCCACGAAGAACGTGGGCGTGGCGCTCACCCCGCTGTTGCGCAAGCGCAACTGGTCGGCCTGAATGAGGGGCAGCGTGGCATGGACCGTCACGCAATGCCGCCATTCCTGGGGCTGCACGCCCGCATTCACGGCCAGCGAATCAAAGTACGCGGCCGGGTCCTTCTGCGCCTCCCACTTTGCCTGCGTCCGGAACAGCGACTCGTGCATCTGCCAGAACCGGCCCTGGGCCGAAGCGCACATCGCGGCCTCGGCGGCCTGGAGCGCGTGTGGGTGGATGCTGTTGAGCGGAAAATTCAGGAAGGCATAGCGCACCTTGCCCGTCTTCACGTATTCGCGGATCAGCGCATCGTACGCGGCATCGTGCCACTGCTTGCAGAAGGGGCACTGGAAGTCGCTGGCTTCCACCAGCCACACGGTGGCGGATGGCGAGCCCTGGGTGCGGCCGGCGTCTGCCCTGGCCAGCAGCGACGTATCGGACTGTACGGGCGCCGGGCGCGGCGCGGGGTGGGCTGTGGCGGGAACTGCCGCGACGCACACGGCGGCGAGCGCCACGGCGCTGAGGGGTCGGAGCATCCGGATTGCTGTCATCGGGCCAAGGTGGGTGGAGGTACTCGGGCCGGCCATGGGAAACCAGCTACCCTCCGGCGCCGTACGAAGATAACGCTGACTGCCGTGCCGCGGAGGAACTCGCCGGGTGGGTAGCCACGACGCCCGGTGGTCGCTAGACTCGGTTTATCCGGCCTTCGTACCCGCAATCGAGCTTTCGTGTTCAATTTTTCGCTGTTCGCCGGTCTCGCCCTGCTCCTGCAAGGCGGCGCCTTGCAGATTCCAGCGCCCACCGGCCTGGTCAACGATTTCGCCCACGTGCTGTCGGCGCAGACGGTGCAGGTGCTGACGCAGTTGGCGCAGTCGGTGCGGACGGCCTCCCCGGGCGAGATGGCCATCGTGACGCTGCCCGACCTCAAGGGCCGCCCGGTCTCTGAAGTGAGCCTGGACATCGGGCGCCAGTGGAAGGTGGGCAACGTGGGCCAGCCCGGCGATCCGACGCGGAACGCGGGCGTGGTGATCCTGATCGTGCCCAAGGAGACCAACTCCAGTGGCAAGGGGGAGTGTCGCGTGGAGGTGGGGCGCGGCGCCGAGGGCTACATCACGGATTCGGACGCGGGCGACATGTGCCGGGCGGCAGTGTCGCGGTACTTCCGCCGAGGCGACTATTCGCGGGGGACGGCGCTGGTGGCGGCGTCGGTGGCGCAGGCCATGGCGCAGGAATACCACTTCTCGCTGGACTCGGCCATGCAGTCGCTGGGTGGGGCACCGGTGAACCTGGGTCGTGGCCGTCCGTCGGGCGGGATCCCGGCGTTCGTCTGGTTCATCCTCCTGATCGTGGTGTTGAGCATGCTGGGCGGTGGCCGTCGGCGCGGGTGCTCGCCGCTGGTGTTCTTCCTCCCGTGGGGGATGGGCGGCGGCCGGCGCGGTGGCTGGGGTGGCGGCGGTGGTTTTGGCGGCGGGTTTGGCGGTGGCGGGTTCGGGGGGTTCGGCGGTGGTGGAGGGTTCAGCGGCGGCGGTGGCGGTTCTTCCTGGTGATCACATGGCAAAGATGACGCTCGACGACATGGTGGCCCAGCTTCGCGCGGTGTTCGGCGCGGAGCTGCGGACCGTGGTGCTCTACGGCTCGGCCGCGGCGGGGGAGCACATCCCCAGGCACTCGGACCTGAACGTGCTCGTGGTGACCGGGGCCTTGGACACGGCGCACCTGCGCGCCCTCTCGGCGACCATGCGTGCGTGGGCCGACGCCGGCAATCCGCCGCCGATGATGTTTACGGATCGCGAATGGCGCCAGTCGGTGGACGTATTCCCAATGGAGTATGCCGACATGATCGACCGGCACCGGCTGCTCCATGGCGACTCGCCGTTTGAAGGGCTGCAGGTAGCGCGTGCCAACCTGCGGCTGCAACTGGAGCATGAGGCGCGGGGCAAGCTGCTGGCGCTCCGGCAGGGTCTCATGGCCGCGGCCGGGGATCGCAAGGCCGAGCTGCGCTTGCTGGGGTCCACGCTCAGCACCTTGATGGTGCTGCTGCGGGCCGTGGAGCGCTTGCGGGGGGTGGCGCCGGCGCAGGACAACGTGTTGCTCAGCCGGTCGGTGGCGGCCGCCGCGGGTGCCGATCCGGCGGCGCTGGAGCGCGTGGTGCGCCACGTGCGCGGGGAGTCGCCCATTGCGGCGAACGACGCGCCCGCGGTGCTGGATGGGTACCTGGCGTCGCTTGAGGCAGTAGTGCGGTACCTGGACAGCTTCGGCGAGCAGGCGTAGCCCCGCGTGCCGGAACCCGCGTGGGTTCGGCGGGTTGTACCGGGCTGGCCAGGCGGTGGTGGTGTGGTGCGCTGCAGGATGGCGCAGGATTCCGACGGTTCACCATTTGAGGAGATGAGGGAATGTCCATGAAACGCCGCTGGCTGGTACTCCCGCTCGCCGTCCTGGCGACTGGCTGCGGGTACAATCGCATCCAGACACTTGACGAAACGGCCTCGTCCGCGCAGAGCCAGATCGAGGTACAGCTCCAGCGCCGGGCGGACCTGATCCCGAACCTGGTGAGCACGGTCAAGGGCTATGCGCAGCACGAGGAGGCCGTGTTCGACAACGTGGCCCAGGCGCGGTCTCGCCTGCTCACGGCCGTGCAGAGCAAGGACCCCGAGCAGATGGCCAACGCCAACCAGCAGATGACCGGGGCGCTGGGCCGGCTGCTGGCCATCTCGGAGAGCTATCCGAACCTGAAGGCCGACAAGAGTTTCCTGAATCTGCAGGATGAGCTCGCCGGCACGGAAAACCGCATTGCGGTCGCGCGGTCGGACTACAACGACGCGGTGCGGGCGTACAACGCCTACATCCGCCGGTTCCCGGCTGTGCTCACCGCAAAGGTGACGGGGGCCACAGCGCGCAAGTACTACCAGGCCACCGAACAGGCGAATGTGGTCCCAAAGGTCGATTTTTCCAACCCCGCTGATACCGGACGGTAGTCTCGGTCGTCATGTGGGAAGCTGGGCTGTGTAACCTCGGGCATGTCCGGGGGTATGCAGGCAGGATCGCAGTCCAAACCTTGTACAGGAGACCTAATGAGAGTTTCGCGCGTTGTGATGTCCACGGCTGCCGCCATCGCGCTCGCCGCGGTGCCCGCCGTCAGTGCCCATGCCCAGAAGGTGAGCCCGTCGGTTGACTTTGGTGTCCGCGCCGGCCTGGCCGTGCCCTTCAGTGACCTGAGCAATGCGGTCAACTCGGGCTTCACGGTTGGCGGTACTGCCCAGATCACCGCGCCGGCCTGGCCGGTGGCGGTGCGTGGTGCGGTGGACTTTACCTCGTACGGCGCCAAGGTCGGCAGCGGCTCGCTGCGCGACCTGGGATTCACGGTGGATGCCCTGCTCCCGCTGTCCCCGATGGGCCCCGCGCCCTACCTGGTGGGTGGCATTGGCATACACCACCTCAGCTCCTCCAACGGCGGCAACTCGGAGAATGATTTCGGGTTCGGGATCGGCGCCGGCTACAAGTGGTCGCTGTCGAGCATGACCGCGTACCTCGAGGCCAAGTACCAGTATGTCTCGGCCACCGGGTCTTCGTGGAACTCGCTCCCGATCACGTTCGGGCTCACGTTCTAACTGCACGTGCTGGTGTGAAGGGCGGGGCGGGCGGCCGGAACTCGGCCGCCCGCCCCGCCTTATTTTGGCACCGCCGGTTTGGGGAAGAGCGGATCTCCCTTCCTCACCGTCCATCCCGCGGCATCCAGCGAGGCCAGGCCGTCAAGCCGCTGGTCGGCCACGGCGCCCGGCCCTCCGAGCTGTTCCCACAACGCCTGCGTCCTGGTGGGCATGAAGGGCTGCAGGGCCACGCATTGGCGGGCGAGCTGCCGGATCAGGGTGCCGAGCGTGGTGTCCAGCGCGTCCGATTGCGCCGGATCCCTGGCCAGCTTCCACGGCGCCTGCCGGTCCACGTACTCATTGCCGCGCGCCACGGTGAGCCACACGGCGCGCAGGGCTTCATGCAGCAGGTAGCCGCGAGAGCCATCCATGGCGGAGTGGTAACTGGCGTAATCGGCGGCGTCCGCCTCGTCCAGCGCTCCGCGTGGCGCGGCGGGCACCGTGCCACCGCGGTAGCGCTCCACCATCGCGATGGAGCGGCTGGCCAGGTTGCCCCACGCGTTGGCCAGGTCCGCGTTGTAGCGCTCCTCGAACCGCTCCCAGGAGAAGCTGCCATCGCCGTCAAACGGCACTTCGCGCGTGAGGAAATACCGGAATGCGTCTGCGCCGTAGCGATCCACCGCGTCGCCCAGCTCCAGCTTCACGCCGGCGGACTTGCTGAATCGTTCGCCACCCAGCGACACGAATCCGTGCGCCCAGACGGCGTCTGGCAGCGGCATGTCGGCGGCCCGGAGCATGGCCGGCCAGATCACGCAGTGCAGGCGCGTGATGTCCTTGCCCACCACGTGCAGTTGCGCCGGCCACTGGTCCGCGTATGACGGATCGGGATAGCCGACGGCCGTGATGTAGTTGGGCAGGGCATCGAACCACACCCAGGTGCCCTGGTCCACGCCGTCCGACGTCGGGAAGGGGAACGGAATGGCCCACGCCAGCCGCGAGCGCGTGATCGAGATGTCCTCCAGCCCCTGGTCCAGGAGCGCCAGGATCTCATTGCGGCGCGTCTCGGGGCGCAGGAACTCCGGGTGCTCCGCGAACAACGTCTTCAGGAACGGTTCATACCGCGTGAGCCGGAAGAACCAGTTGCGCTCCTGCGTCCAGGCCAGCTCGCGCGTGGGGTGCAGCACGCACTTGCCGTCCACGATCTCGTCCTTCCGCTTGAATAGTTCGCAGCCGACGCAATACCAGCCTTCATATGTCTTCTCATAGAAGTCGTCGGGGTTCTTCTCGCGGATGCGCTCGATGAACGCGCGCACGCCGGCCTTGTGCGCGGGGTTCGTGGTGCGGATGAACTGGTCACGGGAAATGTCCAGCCGGTCCCACATCGCCTGGAACACGGTGGCAATGCGGTCCACGAGCTGTTGTGGCGGGACCCCCTGTTCCGCCGCGGCCTGCGCCACCTTCTGCCCGTGTTCGTCCATGCCAATGAGAAAGTGGACCTGGTCCCCCCGCAGCCGGCGGTAACGGGCAATGGCGTCCGCGCCGATCTTCTCCAGCGCGTGGCCCAGGTGCGGATCGCCATTGGCATAGTCAATGGCGGTCGTGATGTAGAACTTGGACACTCAGTCTCCAGTGGGATCGGGGGGCGGGGAGCCGTCGTCGCCGTCGGTGGGACGTCCGGACGCGCTCGATCCATCGGGACGCTGGCCGCCGCGGTTGCGGCGCCCCCCGCGCCGTCCCCGACGGCGATGCGGACGCGGTTCGCCCGGGCGTCCCTCAGCAGCAGCGCGGTCGCCCGCGGGGGCCGCCGGCGCGGCGGGCGCTGGCTCGTCGGGCCTGGTCGCGCGCGCCGGGCCGGAGCCCCCGCGCAGCCACGCGGCTTCCGGGTCGGTCTTCATCACCGCGTCACGCAGTTCGGCCAGCGGCATCACGTGCGTCTCGCCGTCCGCGCCACGCAGCGTCACGCGTTCACGGAAGATGTCGTTGGCCAGCACCTTCTCCTCGCCGCGCGCGGTGGTGAGCAGCCGGCCCTCCTTGGGAAACCGCTTGCGGCTCTGCACGTAAAACTCGTGCTCGTACCGCAGGCAGCACATCAGTCGGCCGCACGCGCCGGAGATCTGCGTGGGGTTCAACGACAGGCGCTGGTCCTTGGCCACGCCCAGGCTGACCGGGAGCAGCTCGGGCAGCCACGATGCGGAACAGTACTGGCGGCCGCAGCGCCCCACGCCGTCCAGCCGCTTGGCCTCGTCGCGCACGCCAATCTGCTTGAGCTCGATGCGCGTGCGGAACGTGGACGCCAGTTCGCGCACGAGGTCGCGGAAATCCACGCGCCGCTCGGCCACGAAGTAGAACGTCAGCTTCTTGCGGTCCCACTGCCATTCGGCGTCCGACACCTTCATGTCCAGGTGATTGGCGCGGACCCGCTCAGCCGCGCGACGGCGCGCGTCGTCGTCCTGCGTGCGCAGGGTGGCGAGACGCTCCACCTCCTCCGGCGTGGCCAGGCGGCGGGCGCGCCGCGCGGGCAGGCCGGCGCCGTAGCCATGCGACACGCCAGCGTTGCGCCGAGTGGCTGCTTCTCCCACCGCGTGAACGCTGCCGATGTCCTCTCCCCGGTCGGCTTCGACAACCACTGGCGCCTTGAGCGCCGGCAGGTCGTCCTGCTCCCAGATGAAGAAGTCCTTTCGGTTGCCCTTGAATGCCACTTCGATGAGATGCGCCACGCCTACTCCAGGAACTGCCCCATGCGCAGGAATTTCTCGCGTCGCCGGCGCACCAGCTTGTCCGGTTTCAGGCGCGCCAGGTCCTCCAGATTCCGCATGAGCGCTTCCTTCACGGACGCCGCCGTGGTCTGGTAGTCGGCGTGCGCGCCGCCCGGCGGTTCCGCGATGATTTCGTCAATCACCCGCAGCTCGTACAGGTCGGCAGCGGTGATCTTCAGGGCGGACGCGGCCTTCTCCCGCATTTCCTGGCTCTTGCCGTCCTTCCAGAGGATGGCCGCGCAGCCTTCCACGGTGATAACCGAATATACCGAATTCTCCAACATCAGCACGCGGTCGGCCACGCCCAGGCCGAGCGCGCCGCCCGAGCCGCCCTCGCCAATCACCGTGGCCAGGATGGGCACCGTCAGGCGGCTCATCTCGAACAGGTTGTGCGCGATGGCCTCGGACTGGCCGCGCTCCTCGGCGCCCAGGCCGGCCCAGGCCCCCATGGTGTCAATGAACGTGATCACGGGCACCTGGAACTTCTCGGCCAGCTTCATGAGGCGCAGCGCCTTGCGATAGCCCTCGGGGTTTGCCATCCCGAAGTTGCGCTTCACGATTTCCTTGGTGTCGCGCCCGCGCTGGTGGCCAATTACCATGACGCTCTCGCCGTCCAGGCGCGCCCAGCCACCGACGATGGCCGGATCCTCGCGGTACAGCCGATCGCCGTGGAGTTCCACGAAGTCCGTGAAGGCCAGCGCGATGTAGTCCAGCGTGAAGGGCCGCTTGTTGTTGCGCGCCACCAGCACCCGCTGCCAGGGCGTGAGGTTCCGGTAGATCTCCTCGCGCAGCTCGACGAGCTTCCGCTCGAGTGGCGCGATCTCACTGGCCACGTCCAGCTTGCGTTCCACGGCCAGGCGCTTCAGCTCGTCGATCTGGGTTTCCAGTTCGGCAATGGGCTTCTCGAACTCCAGCGTCGCGGTCGCCATGCTCAGGCCCTCACCGGACGGACGCGGTCGCGCCCGAGCATGGCCTGCAGCTCGGTGAGCGCGGCGTGCGTCACCTGGACGCGGAGCGAGCGGGAGCGGAAGGTCTGCACCTCGGACCCCTCGCGCCACTGCACCACCAGCGGCTGGCTGGCCGCGTGCGATGTGGAGTGGGCCTCCACGATGGACCGGATGTCGCGGACGATATCCGCGTTCGTGAGTTCTTCCGGCGTCAACTCGATGGCCAGCGCGACCTGCCCGTCCACGCGCACTTCCGAGAGTGGCTTCAACTTGGCGAGAATGAGGGTGGCATTGTCTGCTTCGTGATCACGTCGCGAGTAGCCGCCCTCGATGAGGACGGGTTCGTCGGTTCGCACCCGGCTGCCCAGCGCCTGCCAGGCTTCCGGGAAGACCAGCACCTCCGAAGATCCCGAAAAATCCTCAACTGTCAATCTTGCAAATTCGGCGCCGCTCTTCCGGCTCACCTGGCGCCTGATGGCCGTGACCACGCAGGCCACGGTGACCGAATCGGCGGTCCAGTGCCCCAGATCGGCCACCTTCTGCGTGGCAAACAGCTCGCACTCCACGCGATACGGCTCCAGCGGGTGTCCGGAGATGTAGAAGCCGAGGGTCTCCTTCTCCCTGGCCAGCCGCTCGGACTCCGGCATCGGGGCGATGTTCGGCATCACGCGGTTGCCGCGCATCGTGGCGGTGGGCTCGCCGTCGTCCAGCGAGCCGAACAGCGAAACCTGGCCGGTCACCCGTTCCTGCTGCTTCAGCGAGGCTTCGTGCAGCGCGGTGTCCAGCGCAGCCAGGTACTGCGCCCGGTGTCCGCCCAGTTCATCCACGGCGCCCGAGGCGATGAGCGCCTCGAACACGCGCCGGTTGCACAGGCGCAGGTCCACGCGCTCGCAGAGGTCGAACAGGTCGGTGAACGGTTTCTCGGCATGCGCCGCCAGGATGGACTCGATGGCGCCCCACCCGACGTTCCGGATGGCGCCCAACCCGAACCGGATGCGCTTGTCTCCCACCACGGTGAACTTGTACCCCGACTCGTTCACGCTGGGCGGCAGCACCTCGATGCCGAGTTCGCGCGCCTCGTTGATGAACTTCACCACGCTGTCGGTGTCACCGATGGACGACGACAGCAGGGCCGCCATGAACTCGGCCGGGTGATGGACCTTGAGCCATGCCGTATGGTAGCTGATGACGGAGTAGGCCACGGAGTGCGACTTGTTGAATCCGTAGCGGCCAAAGGTCTCGATCTGCCCGGACAGCTCCTCGATGATCCTGCGGTCGTAGCCGCGCGCCACCGACTTCTCCACGAACTTGCCGAGTTCGCGGTGGATGAGGTCGGCGTCCTTCTTGCCCACCGCCTTGCGCAGCACGTCGGCTTCGGCCAGTGAGATGCCGGCCAGGAGCTGCGCGATGCGCATCACCTGTTCCTGATAGGTGATCACGCCGTACGTGGGCTCCAGGATGGCCTTGAGCTCGGGGAGCGCGTAGGTCACCGGCTCCTCGCCGCGCTTGCGACGCTGGTACACGCGGTGCATGCCGGCATCCAGCGGCCCGGGGCGCATCAGGGCGTTCGACGCCACGAGGTCGTCAAAGCGGTCGCAGCGCATGCCGCGCAGCAGGTCGGTGGCCAGCGCCGACTCAAACTGGAACACGCCGATGGTGCGTCCGGCGCGCAGCATCTGGTACACCTTGGGGTCGTCGTCCGGGATGGTGGAAAGGTCGGGGCGCGTGCCGCTGCGCTGCTCCACGGCGTCCAGGGCATCCTTGATCACGGTGAGCGTGGTGAGGCCCAGGAAGTCCATCTTGAGCATACCGGCATGTTCCAGCGCCGACATGTCGTACTGCGTCACCACCACCTGCTCGCCGTCCCCGGCGCCGGCGCCCTTGGACGCCTGCGTGCACACCGGCACGTACTCGTCCAGCGGACCCGGCGCGATCACCACGCCGGCGGCGTGCACGCCGGTGTGCCGTGAAAGCCCCTCGAGCGCGGTCGCGTAGTCCAGCAACTGCCGGTAGCGGTCCTCGTTGCGGTACAGCTTCTTCACGTCCGGCACCTGCTCAATGGCTTCCTTGACCGTGAGCGAGTAGTTGGGCTGGTTGGGGACGAACTTGGCCAGCGCGTCGGTCTCCGCCGGGGTGAAGCCGAGGACGCGTCCCACGTCCTTGATCGCGGCGCGCGATTTCATGGTGCCGAAGGTGACGATCTGGCCCACCGACTCACGGCCGTACTTCTGCCGCACGTAGTCGATCACCTCACCGCGGCGCTCGAAGCAAAAGTCCACGTCGATGTCCGGCATGGAGACGCGTTCGGGGTTCAGGAAGCGCTCGAACAGCAAGTCGTACTTGAGCGGGCAGATGTCGGTGATCCGGAGCGCGTAAGCCACCAGCGAGCCGGCGGCCGAGCCGCGCCCCGGCCCCACGGGGATGCCCATCTCGCGCGCGGCGCGGATGAAGTCGTACACGATCAGGAAGTAGCCGGCGTACCCCGTCCTGGTGATCACGCCCAGCTCGTACTGCAGGCGTTCGGTCACGTTCTCCGGCAGGGGGTCGCCGTAGCGTTCCCTGGCGCCCGCCTCGGACAGCCGCACCAGCAGGTCGTTCTCCGAGGTGACGCCGTCGGGCAGGGGAAAGGACGGAACGTGGTACTTCTTGACGAACTGGACGTCCACCTCATCGGCGATCTTCAGCGTGTTGACCAGCACGTCCGGATGTCCCGGAAAGCGCTCGGCCATCTCCTGCGAACTCTTGAAGTAGAGCCCGCGGTCGTAGCGCATGCGGTCGCGTGCTTCGAGGTCCTTGCCGAGTCCGATGCACAACAGCACGTCGTGCGCCTCGTGTGCCTCGGGGGTAAGGAAGTGCGCGTCGTTGGTGGCAATCACCGGCAGGTGCATCTCATCGGCCAGCGCGAACACGCGCTGGTTGAGCTGCGCCTGGCCTTCGGCGTCGTGGGCCTGCACCTCCAGGTAATACCGGTCCCGAAAGACGTCGGCGTACCACGCGGCGGCTTCGCGCGCGCCGGCGATGTCGTCCAGGTTCAGGTGCATGGCGATTTCGCCGGCCAGGCACGCTGAGGAGACAATCAGGCCGTCCGCGTACTGGGCCAGGAGCTCACGGTCCACGCGGGGCCGGGAGTAGAAGCCCTCGGTGTAGCCCAGCGACGACAGCTTGCACAGGTTGTGGTAGCCGACCAGGTCGCGGGCCAGGAGGATCAGGTGATAGTAGGCCTTGCCATTGGCCGCGCGCGATCGCTCGGTGCGGGCGCCGGGGGCCACGTAGGCCTCCATGCCAATGATGGGCTTCACGCCGGCCTTGCGCGCCCGCTCCTGGAAGTGCCAGGCGGCGTGCAGATTGCCGTGGTCGGTAATGGCCAGCGCCGGTTGCTCGAACTCCTGCGCGCGCTGGATCAGGTCGTCAATCCGGTTGGCGCCGTCCAGCAGCGAGAATTCGGAGTGGCAGTGCAGGTGTACGAAGGACATCCGGGGTAAGATACTCTCTGGGGCGCCTGCCGTCATTGCAGGGGGAGGGGGAGGTGGCTGGATCGAGCGTCCGCGTGTATTCAGGCTGGGTTGCCACCCGCGTCAGGAGCCGTTAACTCCACTCCAGGCACCCGTCATCAAGACGGAGGAGGATACATGCGGGGACCTATTCACGTCGGCGGGGAACTCGTGCTGGTCGCCGCCATTGCGGCGGTGATCATGGTGGAACCACCAGCGCCGACTACGTCTCGCTGGCCGGTGAGTGCACGGGGGAGAGAGACGTTTGTATGGAAGAAGAAATAACGCGGAACCGGTATTCCGAGCGGAGTTCCCGACCGCTTCCTGCGCCGCGGGCTCTCCTTCTGGCTCTTGTTGGAGCCGCCGCGGCCGTCGGGACCTTTGCGTGCAGGGATCAGCCGCCCCTGCCCACGCCTCCGGCGCCGTCCGCGCTTCGCGCTGGAATGCCACTGTTGGATTTCAGCCAGTTGCCGAGCACCAACGCGTTCGGGGTCAACGTCAATCTGTTCTACGATTGGCAAGGCCGCTCGGCATATAACCACGGACTGGACTCCGTCGCGTCACTCGTGTGGGCGGCGGGCATCGGGTGGGTGCGCGAGAGTTTTGACTGGTACTTGTTCGAGTCCGACAGCAGCGACCGCGATACGTCCAAGTGGAACTGGACGTGGCCGGACTCGTCGTACAATCTCGCGCGGCATCACGGGCTCAACATCCTGGGCATACTCGCATATCCACCAATGTCGGAAAGTTCGGATACCATCACGGGCGACAGCCTCGTGAATATCCAGCGTTCGGCGCCCAGGGATACGGCGGGGTGGCTCAACTACGTGAGCGCCGTGGTGCATCACTACCCCGACGTGCGGTACTGGGAGATCTGGAACGAACCCAACGTGGGCTACTTTCGGGTGTACAACGGTCTGAGCCAGTCCGAAGAGTACGCGCGACTTGTCCGCGTCGCGGCCGGTCCGATCCACAGTGCGGGCGATTATGTCGTCGGGGGGGTGATCGCCTACGTAACATCGTCGGACTCCACCGACTGGAAAATCCTTCCGAGCGCATTCATCGATTCGGTATTTGGAATCTGGGACGTCGGCGACAGCATTGATGTGTTGTCCGTGCACTACTACAGCACGGATGCGTGGACCGACGGACTGACCACTACTCTGAACGACTTGAATGCCGACGTCCATGCCGCCCAATCCACCAGCCCGGCCTATGGACAGATCTGGGTGACCGAGGCCGGGGCAGGCAAACCCTCGGATCAGGCGGACACTGTGAAAAATGCGCTGGCACTCTCGCAGTTCGTCAGAGTTTATGCGGCCGGCGGGGCGCCGTCGTTCAAGAAGTTGTTTTTCTGGCATGCGTACGCGGATAGCGGGCCCGCTCCGGGCGGCATTACCCGCAACTACGAAAGCGGGTATCCGGAGTCGACGAAGGCGTACCGGGAATATGCGGCCTACACCAAGTACGCTGCGGCGATCGAAGGGCCGACGAAGGTGAAGCCGAACGCGACGTGTGAGTGGTGGACGTCCGTGACGGGCGGCGTGCCGGCCCAGGCGTCCTCTCCCTCCTACACGTATGCGTGGCAGCCTGGCAGTTACACGGGTGAGGACTATGACTATACGAACGGCGGCGCTTCGTTCACGATGGTACTCACCGTCACCGACAGCAACGGGGTGCCCGCGGTGGCGTCGCTGCCCGTCACGGTGGCCAGTAATGCGATGACCTGTCCCTATCGTCCGACGGGGAAATGACGACTCGGGGGCATTTCTACCGGGCATGTGCCATGCCTTCAATCTGTACCCGTCATAATAACGGAGGACGATATATGCAAATACTTACCCACCCCGCTCGCACCCTTGCCATTGCTGCTACAATCGTGCTGGCAGCGGCCTGCAACAGCGATCATGGTGGCACCACCAGCCCCCCTGACTACGTCTCACTAGCCGGTGAGTACGCGGGGGTGAGTGACGACGGCGAGACAATATACGGGGATTTGCACATGAGCGACACGACGTATGTGTTCAGTTTCGACTTTGGGGGGGGGGTAATACATAGAGGCAGTGCCGGCTCGTATACCGCGACACGTGCGGGGTTCATCACGATGAGTCGCTGTGGAGGGGGTACCGGTGTGTATTCCCTTTCGGAGGGCGTGTTGACGTTGTATCTGCCATGCGGCTCTGCGTCCGTGGAGACGTTTGTATGGAAGATGAAATAGCACGACGCCAGCATGACCTGTGAACGGCGGCATCTCATTCATGAAGAAGGAGAGAGATATATTCCAATGCTTAAGCCACTTGCGCGCCCCCTGGTCGCAGCCGCGATCTTCGTGGCGGTGGCAGCCTGCGGCAGCGATCATGGTGCCACCACCAGCCCCCCCGACTACGTCTCACTGGCCGGTGAATACACGGCGGTGAGTTACGATGGCGGGCCAATAGATGGCGACTTGCAGATGACTGATTCGACGTATCAGTATGAGTTTCATTCGGCGCCGAGCGAGTTTGCGTCCGACAGCGGTTCATATACCGCGACGCGTGCGGGGTTCATCACGGTGAGTCGCTGTATGGGGCTCACCGGCGTGTATTCCCTTTCGGAGGGGGTGTTGACCTGGTATCTGCTGTGCGGCGACCCCGGGGTCGAGGTCTACACGTACGTGTGGAAACGGAAATAGGGCGGAGCCGGTATGCCGCACTTGTGGCGGGACTTCATTTACAAAGAAGGAGGAAGGTATATGCGGAGGCTTATTTATCCCGTCCGCACTCTCGTGCTCGTCGCAACCCTTGCGGCGGCTGCTGCCTGTGGCAGCGATCATACCGGACCCACCGGAACCACCAACCCCGATAATGTCTCGCTGGCGGGCGAATACACGGCGGTGAGCACCAACGGCGGGCAGGCAATGTCCGGGGTGTTACACATGACCGACACGACGTATCAGTATACGGTGCTCATTGGGAATCGCGCTGAGAGCGACAGCGGGTCGTATACCGCGACGCGTGAGGGGATCATCACGATGAGTCACTGTGGAGGGGTCACCGGCATCTATAACGTTTTTTCGGCCTGGCTTAGCTGGTACCTGCCGTGCAACCCTGGGGTCTCCGTCGACACGTACGTGTGGCAAAAGCAATAGCGTGCGGTCGATAGGTCCGAGTCGGGCTCTGGGTACTGCTGGAGATCGTGGTTCTTTACGCGGGCTACCCGGCGCTGGCGCCCACGGGCCGCTACCTGGTTTGCGCGGCGTGGGCCACGTAGGCCTCCATCCCGATGATCGGCTTGACGCCGGCCTTGTGGGCCTTTTCCTGGAACTCCCAGGCGGCGTGCAGATTGCCGTGGTCGGTGATGGCCAGCGCCGGTTGCTCGAACTCCTGCGCGCGGCGGATCAGTTCATCGATCCGGTTGGCGCCGTCCAGCAGCGAGTATTCGGTGTGGCAGTGCAGATGTACGAAGGACATCCGGGGTAAGATACCCTCCGGCCGGGGCGGCGTCATTCCACGGGAGAGGGCGTGAAACGGGCATTTCGAGTGGGACTCTGGGTGCTGGCCGGTCTTGCGGTGGCGGTGGTGGGCTATCTGGTGGTGGCCCCCACCGGCCGCTACCTGCTGCGCGCGGCGTGGGAAGAGGGCCGGATTCTGGCCCGCCGCCGGCCCATTGCGGCACTCATCGCGGATTCCGCCACGAGCCCCGGCGTCCGCGCCAAGCTGCAAGTGGTGCTGGACGCGCGCGCGTTCGCCCAGGATTCGCTCCACCTGACAGCCAAGGAGAGCTTCACCACCTACTCCCGGCTGGACCACGACACGCTGGTGCTGGTGCTTTCGGGGGCCTACCGCGACCGGCTGGAGCCGGTAACGTGGTGGTTCCCCGTCGTAGGGCGGGTGCCGTACAAGGGCTACTTCGACTTTGCCGCCGCACGCCGTGCCGCAAGCGCGCTGCGCGCCCGGGGCTTCGATGCCTACGTGCGTCCCTCACCGGCGTTCAGCACGCTCGGCTTCTTCAACGACCCGCTGCTCTCCACCACGCTGGAGGCCGACTCGCTGGAGCTGGCCAACACGGTGATCCACGAACTGACGCACAACACGTTCTACGCCGCGGGGCACGCCGACTTCAACGAATCCTTTGCCAACTTTGTGGGCGCGCGCGGCGCCGAATGGTTCTTCCGGTCGCGGGGTGACTCGCTGGCCGCGCGCGTGGTGGCGGCCCGCTGGCACGACGAGAAGCTGCTGGCCGCCTTCTGGGCTCGGCTGTACCAGGCCATCGACTCGGTGTACCGCGCGCATCCCGGCAGCGTCCAGGCACGTGTGGCCGCGCACGATTCCGTGTATGCGCGCGCCCGGCTGGAGCTGGTGGACAGCCTGGCGCCACGGCTGGCCACGATTGACCCGCGGTACCTGGCGGACATGCCGCTGGACAACGCGGTGCTCCTGGCCCAGCGCATCTATCACACCGACCTGGACGACTTCGACGCGCTCTATGACAAGGAAGGACACAACCTCAACCGCACGGTGTCACGTATCATCGAACTGGCAAGGGCGCATCCTGACGATCCATTCGAGGCGCTGCACGTCGCGGCCTCAGCCGCCTCCCTCAAAGCGTCTGCGCACTAACGCGCGGAGGTCAATGGGCGGCAGCTGGGCTGGAGGTGGTGGCGGGGAATCCGCATCATCGTCGTTTCCGAGGATCACGCGCTCCATCAACTCGCGCACCCCGCGATCCAGGAACCGCGAGACCTGGTCCATGGAGTAGTCCATGGAACGCCGAGAGGAGTAGGTGTTCAGCGGATAGCTCACCGCCAGGTGGTTCCGCGCGCGCGTCATGGCCACGTACATCAGCCGGCGCTCCTCCTCCAGCTCGTCGTCGCTGCCGGCCGCGCGGGCCAGCGGAAACCACCCATCCACGGCCCAGATCACAAACACCGCGTCCCACTCCTTGCCCTTGGCCGAGTGGGCCGTGCTCAGGATGAGCGCATCGTCGTCGGCGTCGGAAGCGCCCGTGGCCAGGTCCTGCGTGCTCGACGGCGGATCGAGCGCCAGCGCCGCCAGGAACGCGCTGCGGCCCGGATACCCTGCCGCGATGGTGCGAAGCTGGTCCAGGTCGGCCAGCCGCGCCTCCGGGCGATCGTAGCGCTGCCGCAGGATGTCGTCGTACAACCCGCGGATGGCGCCGATCTCGCCCGCCAGCGCCACGGCGTCGTTGCCACCACGGCGCAGGGTGCGCAGCAGCACCGAGAGCGCCTGGTGCGCGTCGCGCGCCCTGGGTGGCGCCACGAAGTGCGTGAACGCGTCCGGGTCCCACGCCCGCTCGGCCATGCTGGCAATCAGCGCCCGTGCCGTGACGTCGCCGATGCCCGGCATGAGCAGGCAGATACGGTACCAGCTCACTTCGTCGCGCGGATTGTCGGCCACGCGCAGGAAGGCGAGCACGTCCTTCACATGCGCGGCCTCCAGGAACTTGAGCCCGCCCCACTTTTCAAAGGGCACCTTCCGGTTGGTCAGTTCGATCTCGAGGTCGGCACTCATGTATCCGGCGCGGAAGAGCACGGCCATCTCGCGCAGCGGCGTGCCCGCCTCGTGCAGCTCCAGCACGCGGTCCACCACGAAGCGTGTCTGCTGCGATTCGTCACGCGCGGTCACCAGCCAGGGCTTCTCACCGCCCTCGCGCGCCGTCCACAGGTTCTTGGTGAAGCGCTCCTCCGCCCGCGAGATCAGCGTGTTCGTAACATCCAGGATGGGCTGCGTGGAGCGATAATTCTGCTCCAGCGTCACCAGGCGGGTGCCGGGGTATGCGGCCGGAAACTGGATGATGTTGCGGAAGTTGGCCCCGCGGAACGAATAAATGCCCTGCGCGTCGTCGCCCACCACCGAGAGGTTCTGGTGGCTGCGGCACATCCCCTTGAGGATGCGCGCCTGCAGGATGTTCGTGTCCTGATATTCGTCAACCAGGATGTGGTCGTACTGGCCGGCGATGCGGCCGGACACCGCCTCCGCCTGTTCCAGCAGCAGCGCCCAGAAGAGCAGCAGGTCGTCGTAGTCCACCAGGTTGCGGTCGGACTTGCGCGCGGCAAAGTCGGCAAAGATGCGCGTGAAGTCCTCGGCGTTCTCCGCGAACCGGGGCAGGTCGCGATACAGGATCTCCTCGATGGGCTCTTCGGTGTTGAGGTGGCGCGAATACACCCAGTGCAGCGTCTCCTTCTTCGGGAACCGCCTGGATTTCTGCGCGTAGCCCAGGTGCGCGCGCGAGAGCTGCATCAGGTCCTCGGCGTCGGCCTGGTCCATGATGGTGAAGTCGGATGGAAGCCCGCCGGCCGCGCCGTACTGGCGCAGGATGCGATGTCCCACGCTGTGAAAGGTGCCGCCGTGCACGCGACCGCTGGCCGAGCCCACCAGGCGTTCGGCGCGCATCAGCATTTCCTGGGCCGCGCGCCGGGTGAAGGTGAGCAGCAGGATGCGCTCCGGCGGCACACCCGTGTCAATCAGGTGCGCGACACGGTACACCAGCGTGCGTGTCTTGCCCGTGCCCGCGCCCGCGATGATGAGCAGCGGGCCCGTGCCGTGCGAAGCCGCCGCGTACTGTGCTTCGTTGAGTTCGGCGCGCAGGTCGCGCGTGGATGGCGGCACGTCGCGCGGGCGGGCCGGATAGACGCGAGGCGCGCCTTCGGGCACCCGCGGGCCGGTCATCGGCGCGAAGCGTTACGGAACTTGTTGATCATCCACTGCTGGACGTCGGGCGCCCCGTAGCGCTCCTCGTGCCAGGGGTCCCCGCGCATGTGATAGCCGTTGCGCTCCCAGAACCCCGGCTCGTCCTCGGCAATGAGCTCGAATCCGCGCACCCACTTGGCGCTCTTCCAGAAATACAGATGCGGGATCACGAGGCGCATGGGCCAGCCGTGGTCCGGCGTGAGCGGCCTGCCGTCGTGATGCGTGGCCAGCAGGTTGCCCGGGCGATCCAGGTCGGAGAGCGGCAGGTTGGTCGTGAAGCCCTGCTCGGCGTGGATGAGCACGAATGCGGCGTCCGGCATCGGGCGCACCTCGCGCAACAGGTCCTGCACCGGCACGCCCGTGAACCGGTTGTCCAGCCGGCTCCACCTGGTGACGCAATGGATATCGCAGACGGTGTCCTGCTGCGGGCGGGCCGTCAGTTCGTCAAAGGTCCAGCTGGCCGGATGCTCCACCAGCCCCCCGACCTCAAAGCGCCAAGTGGCGAGGTCCACCGCGGGCACGCTGCCGTAATGCAGCACGGGCCACTTGTCCGTGCGCGTCTGTCCCGGCGGAATGCGCGGCTTGTCGCGGGTGCGGAGGTCGTGGGAGAGCTGGGACATTGCGGGGGTGCGGGTGTGCCTCGTAAGGTAGTGCGTTTGGGAAGGGCCTGGGGCAGGCGCAGGCGGCAACCTCGACTCACAAATCGAAGATTGCGGGCGCGCTCAATCGGCAACGTCGGCAAGGCCACGAATTGCATTCACCACCCGATGTTCCTTGCCGCGCCTGGTCCTTGGGCGGAGCAAGGGCGGCTACCCAGCGCGCACTCCGCTACTTCAACTTCTGAAGCAAGGCATCCAGTCGCGCCTCCGCTTGCGGAATCTGCGCCTTGAGCGCCGTCAGCACCGCGCGCGCCGAATCGCGCTGGCCCGCCAGCTCGTATGCCTCCGCCTTGAGCGTACCGGCCTGCATCAGATAGCGACGGCTCGTCACGGGAACGGTGATGGAATCGAGCGCCGCCAGCGCACGCCGGGCGTCCTTGCGATCGCGCACGAGCGACTGGATATACAGCAAGCGCACGGAGGTGTCGTTCGGCACCAGGTGACGCAGTTCTTCGATGCGCGCGGCGGCGGATGCGGAATCGCCCGTCTCACGATCGAGCAAGGCGTTGGCGTAGAGTCCGGAAACCAGCAATCGTCGCACGTCAGTGGTGTCCCTGCTTCGGAGTCCGGGGCCTCCCGAGTAGGCATACACGATCTCGCCACCATGCTCGGCGGTCTTGTACAGATACCCGATTCCCACCACGCCGATGACGGCGGACACCACCCACAATCCCCTGGAGATGCCTGGCTTGCGCGCGGCCAGTGAAAGGGCGCCGATCTCCACGAGCGAGACCACGAGGAAAATGTCGCGCGTCGTCTCGCCTTCATCCTCGTGCAGGTTCACCGTGGGGCGAACGCCGGGAATGGACTCCACCGCTTCATGCGCCTCGAGTCCGGACTTCACGGCCACCACGCTCGCCGCCGTGCCAAGGAAGATGAGTACTGCTGCCATCGGACTCACGAACCCGAACTTCCTGGGCAACGGAATGAGCGACACGACCCGGGCAAGCACCCCGAGAATGAGCAGGGCGACCACGAAGTGGATCACTTGCGGGTGGAGACTGGCGATGTTGGGCATGGTGATCATGTATGGATGACGCGTCCCATCGAATCCAGCGCCGCTTCGGCCACGGCTTCCGACAGCGTCGGGTGCGCGTGTATCGCCAGGTCCACTTCTTCCACCGTGAACTCATTTTCCCGCGCCACGGCGAGTTCGTGGATCAGCTCGGTGGCGTGCGCGCCCACGATGTGCGCCCCGAGAATCTCGCCGTACTTCGCGTCCCGGATGATCTTCACGAATCCCTCGGTGTGACCTGCCGTCCGCGCGCGCCCGTTCGCCGAGAAGGGGAATTTGCCCACCTTGTACTCCAGCTTCTGGTCCTTGCACTGCTGCTCGGTGAGGCCAATGGACGCGACTTCCGGGTGGCAGTAGGTAGCATTGGGAATATTCTTATAGTTCACGCCGTGCGAATTCTGCCCGGCCAGGAATTCGGCGAACACGACACCCTCGCGCGAACCCTTGTGGGCCAGCATCGGCGGGCCGGCCACGTCGCCAATGGCGTAGATCCCCCTGGCGGTGCTCTCCATCCGCTCGTTGACCTTGATGCAGCCGTGATCCGTGAGCTGCACCCCGGCTTCCTCGAGCCCGATCTCCTCGGTGTTGGCGGCGCGCCCGGCGGCCACCAGCACCCGCTCGGCCTCCAGCGATTCCTTCTTGCCGCCAACCTCCACGGTCATGGAGACCGAGGCCTTGCCAACCTTGACGCCGGAGATCTTCGCCCCCGTCAGGATCTCAATGCCGCGCTTCTTGAATGCGCGCGCCACCTCGGCGCTGCTGTCGGCATCCTCCACCGGGAGGATGCGCGGCAACACCTCGACCATCGTCACCTTGGTGCCGAACGCGTTGAACACATCAGCGAATTCGCATCCCACCGCGCCCGCGCCCACCACGATCATGGACTTGGGCGCCTTCTCCAGCACCAGCACCTCGTCCGAGGAGAGCACGGTGGTCTTGTTGAGCTCCAGCCCGATCTGTGGCAGCCCGCGCACGCGCGAGCCGGTGGAGATCACCACGGCCTTGTTGGCGTCGTATTTCTCCGTCTTGCCATCGGCGGTCTTCACCGAGACGGCCTTCTTGCCCGCCAGCCGCCCCGTGCCCTTGATGTACGTGATCTTGTGCTTCTTGAACAGGAACTCCACGCCCTTGGAGTTCTGCGTGCTCACGGCGCGCGACCGCTTCATGGCCACGCCATAGTCCAGCTTGACCTGGCCCACGCTCACGCCGAACTCGGCGGCATCGTGCTGCACGCGGTTGGCGATGGCGGAGGATTCCAGCAGGGCCTTGGCCGGGATGCACCCCCAGAGCACGCAGGTGCCGCCCAGGCCCTCGCGCTCGACGACGGCGGTGGAGAGGCCGAGTTGCGCACAGCGGATGGCGCCCACGTAGCCAGCGGGGCCGCCGCCAAGGAAGATCACGTCAAAGGAAGCCATGTTCAGCTCTTGGTAGGGTGGACAGGGACCTGAATTTCAGTAAACCAGCATCAGCGGGTTTTCCAGCATGTGCCGCAGCGTCTGCAGGAACCTGGCGCCGGTGGCGCCGTCAATGACGCGGTGATCGCAGCTCATCGTCACGCGCAGTCGCTTGCGCACCACCAGCGCGCCGTCTTGCGCCACCGGCTTCTCCTCGATGCCGCCCACGGCCAGGATGCCGGCCTCCGGCGGGTTGATGATCGCGGTGAACTGGTCAATGCCGAACATGCCCAGGTTGGACACGGAGAAAGTGGATCCCGTGTACTCGGTGGGCTGGAGCTTCCGGTCGCGGGCCCGCTGCACCAGGTCGCGCGTCTCCGTCGAGATCTCCCGAAGCGACTTGCGGTCCGCGTCAAAGATCACCGGCGTGATCAGCCCGTCGGGAATGGCCACGGCCATGCCCAGGTGCACCGCATTGAAGTAACGGATGCCGTCGCCCATCCAGTGCGCGTTGCATTCCGGATGCTGCACGAGCGCCGTGGCCACCGCCTTCAGGATGATGTCGTTGAACGACACCTTGAACTCGTCACCCAGTTTGGTCATGGCCGAGCGCATCTCGGCTACGCGCTCAAAGTCGTACTCGGCCGTAAGGTAGAACGTGGGAATCGGCCCGATGGACTCGACCAGGCGCCGCGCGATGGTCTTTCGAATTTGCGTAAGTGGCACGTCGCGGAACGGCTCGCCCGGCGCGGGCGCCAGCCGGGTGGTGGGCGCGCTGGCGCGTGCGCCCCCCGACGCGAGGGCGGCATCGATGTCGCGCTTGACAATGCGCCCCGCCGGGCCCGATCCCTGCACGAGCGAGAGGTCCAGGCCGCTCTCCCGCGCCAGCCGGCGGGCCAGTGGCGAAGACCGTGGTGCGGAGCCATTGCCCGGCGTGCCCGGCGCGGCTGCGTGGGCTGGCGCCGTGGCCGAGGGGGCCGCGGCATGGGGAGCGGGCGGCGCGGCAGGGCTGGGCGCGGGTGCCGGTGCGGGTGGCGGCGCGGCTGCCGCAGTGGCCGGGGCCGAGGTCGTCGCGGCGGGGGTTGCGGCCGGGGCCGGGCCCGCGCTTGCCACCAGGGCGTCGATGTTCTCGTCGGCCGCGGCAATGATCCCCACCAGCGATCCCACGGGCTTGGCATCGCCTTCGCCAACGAGGCGCTTGCGGAGAATCCCGTCGCCGCGGGCCACGAGCTCCATGATGGCCTTGTCGGTTTCGACTTCGGCC
>DASSOG010000055.1:0-7519 GCA_035700805.1 Gemmatimonadaceae bacterium
GGGCCGCACGGCGCGTCGTGGCCTCCGCGCTCAACGTGCTGGGGCAGTTTCATCGCCGGGAGGTGATGACCGACCGCGCCTATGAAGACACGGCGAATTTCCAGACCACACAGGCGGGATGGACCCGCGAGCAGATCGCGGCATGGGACCACCGCGCCACGCTCAAGGAGCCCTACCAGTCGGCCGACCTCGCGGAGTCGCTGCTGGCGGATGCGGACAGCCTGCTGCATATCCTGGGGGCGAGCGCGCAGTGGACGGTGGAGGGCGACAGTCTGCGGTTCCCCGACAGCGCCCGGGCCTCGGCCTATCAGGCACAGCGCGCTCGCCTGCTCGAACGCGCCGGCCCGCCGGTGACGGATACCGTGGCGCGACCATCACTGGCGTATGTGCGAGGGGCGGTGAATCCGGACCTGCTTCCGAAATAAGACGCAGGGCGTACGGCACAGGGCGCAAGAGTCGCAAACCCTACGCCTTACGCCTTACGCCCTACGCCTTACTCCTTACGCCCTTCATCAATCACCACCCTCACCATCTCCCGTCTCAGCCGGTGCCGGACCCGAAGGACCAGCAGCAGGCCCACCGCCACAAGTCCGGCCACCAGCCCCCACCACAGCCCCTGGGGACCCAGGCCCATGGAAAACGCGAGCCAGAGGCTGATCGGGAGCCCCAGGAGCCAGAACCCCACCAGGCCGATCACCATGGGATAGCGGGTGTCGGCCAGGCCGCGAAGCACGCCGGCGGATACGGCCTGCAGGCCGTCGAACACCTGGAAGACGCCGGCGATGGGAATCAGGCTCGCGGCGAGCGCCA
Organism: Gemmatimonadaceae bacterium; assembly: GCA_035700805.1. GTDB lineage: Bacteria > Gemmatimonadota > Gemmatimonadetes > Gemmatimonadales > Gemmatimonadaceae > JAGWRI01. Next base: position 811 of record DASSOG010000055.1, read on the forward strand.
CCACCGCGACGTCGCTGGAATACAGCAGGGCAAAGAGCGTCGGTATGGCGGTAAAGACGATCGCGGTGCAGCACATGAACGCGACGCCCACGATCAAGGCGGCGCGGGCGGCGCCCCGCACGTTGTCGGGCTGGCCCTGCCCCACCGCGCGTCCCACCAGCACGGTGGCCGCCGCCGAGACGCCGAGCGGCACCATGAACGTGAGTGAGGCGAGGTTGAGGGCGATCTGGTGCGCCGCCACGGCATCGGTACCGAGCCGTCCCATGAGCAGCCCCACCGCGCCGAACACGCCGAACTCGAGCTGCATATGCACGCCGATCGGCGCGCCGATGGCGATCATCCGCCGGAGTGGTGCGGTGCGAAAGACGTCGGGATGCACCGAGCGGAGGTGGCCATGCAGCTCGGGCCACGCCACCGCCAGCAGCCCGATGACCATTGCCCAGCGCGAGATCGTCGTGGCCCACGCCGCGCCATTGGCGCCAAGCGCGGGCATGCCGAAATGGCCGTACACCAGGCTCCAGTCGAGCCACGTGTTGAGCAGGTTCGCGAGGAGCGTGAGCCAGACAATGGGCGCCAGGCGGCCCATGGCCTGCAGCGTCTGGCGAAATACGATGAATGCAAAGAAGGGGAACACGCTCGGCACGATGCGGAGCGTGTATGAATGCGCGATCGGCACGGCGTCCGCGGGCTGACCCAGCAGTGCCAGCACCGGTCCCGCAAAGCAAAGCGGAATCGAGACGGGGATCGTGAGCAGCGCCGACAGCAGGAGCCCACGCTGTACCGCCCGCGCGATGGCGGGCTCGTCATCGGCGCCCACCGCCTGGGAGACCACCGGGTCCAGCGCCATCACCACGCCGGTGCCGAAAATGGCAAAGGCAAAGAAGTACACATTGCCGAGCGCCACGCCGGCCAGGGCAGCCGCCGACACCCGGCCGACCATGATCGAGTCCACCACCCCCATCATCATCAGGCCCACCTGCACCACCACCACCGGGAGTGCCAGCTTGAGCAGCTCCCGAAAGGTGGCGCGCGTGGGCAGGGCGGCGAGCAAGGCAGGGCGTGGCATGGCGGCGGAATCTAGCAGGTGCAGAACCCTGCAATTGCACCGCCGCCAGGTGGCATGGAATTTGGAATTGCCGGCCGTGTGCGCGTCTTCCCCCCGGTTTCGCCGGTTTCACGTCGGTGAAACGCGACGCGGACGGAGTTTCTGCAACATCCTCCAGCTCTCAAGGAATACGACCCGTGACCGCTGCCCTCGAGCCTGATAGTTCAGTCGAGACGTCGAGAAGTCGAGAAGTCGAGGCGCCCACTCCACGGAGCCGGACCTGGCGGCCCGCCCGCCAGATCGCCGTTGACCTGGGGACGGCCAATACCCTGGTGCTGGTCCGGGGCGAAGGGGTGGTGCTGGACGAGCCGTCGGTGGCCGCGATGGACATTGCCACCGGCAAGATCCTGAGCGTCGGCCACGAGGCCAAGCGGATGCTCGGCCGCACGCCGGACGGCATCCGCGCCGTGCGCCCGATGCAGGACGGCGTCATCGCCGACTTCAGCGTCGCCGAGCAGATGCTGCGGATGTTTCTCCGGAAGGTGCTCGACCGCCACCTGCTCCGGGTCAAGCCGACGGTGCTCGTCTGCGTTCCGTCGAGCATCACGGAGGTGGAGCGGCGCGCGGTGCGGGACTCGGCCGAGGGCGCCGGCGCCAAGCGCATGTTCATGATCTCGGAACCGATGGCCGCGGCGATCGGCGCGGGCCTGCCGGTGGATGCACCGACCGGCTGCATGATCGTGGACATCGGCGGCGGGACCACGGATATCGCCGTGATCGCGCTCAACGGTATCGTCTGCGACGCCAGCGTGCGCACCGCGGGCGATGAGCTGGACCAGTCCATCGTGCAGTACATGCGGAAGACCTACAACGTCCTGATCGGCGAGCCCACGGCCGAGCTCATCAAGATGCGCATCGGCAGCGCCATGCCGCTCGAGGACGAGCTGTCCATGGGCGTGAAGGGACGCGACCTCGTGTCGGGCCTCCCCCGCACCGTCGTGGTGGATTCGGCCGGCATCCGCGATGCCATGCAGGAGTCGCTGCAGAAGATCGTGAACGGGATCCGGCAGGCGCTGGAGGTGACGCCACCGGAGCTGGCGAGCGACATCCTCGATCGTGGCATCACGCTGACCGGTGGCGGCGCCCATATCCGACGGATGGCGGAGCTCATCACCTTCGAGACCGGCCTCCCGGTGCACATGGATCCCAACCCGCTTACCTGCGTCGTCCGCGGCACCGGCCTGGTGCTGGATGACCTGGTCCGGTGGAGGAGTGTGCTGGCGGTCTAGGCGGGAAGGCGGGAAGATCGTGTCACCCTGAGGGAGCGTAGCGAGCGAAGGGGCCAGAGCTGCGGGTGAGCTTCGGCCCCTTCGCTGCGCTCAGGGTGACACATGCCCCAGCCACCGATTCTTCACGGCTAGATCCCGTCTTCCCGTCTTCCCGTCTTCCCGCCTTCCCGTCTTCCCGCCTTCCCGTCTTCCCGCCTTCCCGCCTTATTTCCCCCATGCCCATCTTCCCCGACGAACAGCGCGGGCCCGGCTGGTGGCCATTGTCGCGTGCGATCGGCATCGATCACGATGCCGGGGCGCGCAAGGTGGTTCTCGTCTGGCTGGTGGCCTCGCTGGTCGCGGTAGCAGCGGCGGCGCTCGAGGCCCGCCTCGACTGGAGCGGCATGCCGGTCAACCTGGGCTTCGTGACCGTGCCGGTCTCGATCTACCCTCCGCTCGCCATCACCCTGCTCCTCACCCTCTGGCTCGGCCCCGCCTGGGGCGCCATACCCGCGTGGGTCGCCACCACTACAAGCGCGCTCCTCGCCGGCGTCAGCCTCCCCTCCGCGCTCCTGTTCGGCCTGGCGACACCAATCGAGCTGGTGATCGTATGGGGGGCGATGGTCGTCCTGCACACGCACCCCGATCTCGAAGGGAGCGCGGATGTCGGCAAGTACCTGGTGGCCGGCGTCATCGCTGCCACCGCGTCTTCGCTGGCCGGCCTGATCTGGATCACGTCGCGCCAGCTCGAACTGCTCGAAGCCCAGCGGGTCTGGCGCGGATGGATCGTGGGCGACGTGTTCCAGATGATCGCGCTGATCCCGGTGCTCCATTACCTGGGCCACGCGGCGCGCGGGTGGGTCGACCGGCTCCTGGGGACCCCGCCGCGCCACGCCTTCCGCTTTTCCCGCGCCGTGACGCTGGTGGCCGTCGTCGTCAGCGTACTCGCCGTGCTGGTCTTCGAGGGTGTGCGCCTGAGCGTGCAGGCGCTCGACCTGGCGCCGGGCACGCTGACCGCGAGTGGACTCGCACTGCTTCCCCGGCTCCGGGAGCTGGGGTTGTTCCTTGGGCTGCTCTTCATGGTGAGCGCACTCACCACCACCAGTTTTGCCTACGCACTGGCGCGCATCGGTGAGCGCGAACGCGGCGCCGCCCAGCGCGATCCCCTGACCGGATGCTTCAACCGCCGCGCCTTTGCCCCGTTGTTCGACCGCGAGGTGGAACGAAGCCGCCGGCTGGGGCGGGGCCTCTCGCTGGTGTATTTCGACATCGACCACTTCAAGCGAATCAACGACACGCACGGCCACGACGTGGGCGATGACATGCTCAAGCACCTCGTCGCGGTGACACAGGCGGAGAGCCGGGAGCAGGACATCCTCTTCCGCTGGGGCGGCGAGGAGTTCGTGCTGCTGCTGCCGCACACCCCGCCCGACGAGGCCGTGGCGCTGGCCGAGCGGCTGCGGGCGCGGATAGCGCTCTCCCCGCTCGAACGGCAGTCCGGCGCAGCCATCGCCGCGACGGTAAGTCTCGGCACTGCCGGCACAACCTCGTTCCCGGTCAGGGCCGAGGACATGATCGAGCTGGCCGATGCCGCGTGCTACCTGGCCAAGCGGGCCGGCCGCAACCGGGTGGAAGACGGCACCCGCCTCACCGCCGACACCAGCGAACAGCCCGTCCTGGAACCAGCATGAACGCGCGGGAAGTACTGGCTCGCGTACGCGCCCCGTTCGACCGGCTGGGCGTGAGGCTGCGACCGGTGGCCGACCGGGTGTCTGCTTCCCCGCAGGCGCGATGGATCCGGGCGCACTGGCTCGCCTCCGCCATCATCGTGGTGCTGTTCGGCACCACGGTCACCGCGGGCTACGCCTTTTCCTGCGGCTTCCGCGGCTGTCCATCCACCGCCAGCATCCAGTCGTTCCGGCCCCGTGAGGGAAGCAAGGTCCTGGACCGGTCGGGCGCGCTCATCGGGCGGCTGGAGTACGTCCGCCGCGTCAACGTCCCGCTCGACAGCACGCCCAAGCTGCTGCGCGATGCGTTCATCGCGGTGGAAGACCGGCGCTTCTATCAGCACCACGGCGTTGACTGGCGCGGGGTCTTCCGGGCCGCGTTCCGCAACGCGCGCGACCTCGGTGTATCGGAGGGGTTCAGCACCATCACGATGCAGGTGGTCCGCAACGCCTTCCTCTCGGATATCGCGCAGGAGCGGACCCTGCGCCGCAAGCTGATCGAGGTCGTGCTGGCGCGGCGGCTCGAGCGCAGCCTGTCCAAGGATGAGATCCTCCAGCTTTATCTCAACGTGATCTACATGGGCAGCGGTGTGTACGGCGTGGAAGCGGCGAGCCGCGACTTTTTCGGCAAGCACGTGGAGCAGCTCACCCTGCCCGAGATGGCGACCCTCGCGGCGCTGCCCAAGGGGCCCAGTGCCTACGATCCGCGCCGCCACCCCGACCGCGCCCGCGCCCGCCGCAACCTGGTGCTCTCCCTCATGGCGGAAGAGGGCTACATCTCCGATTCCACCGCCAGGAAAGCCGCGGCAACGCCGCTCACGGTCGAGAAGAAGGGCTGGTATCCCAAGGCGGCCGAGGTGGACGCGCTCGATCCGGTACGGATCATGGTGGATTCCCTGCTGGGCGACAGCGCCGATGCGTACGGCGACATCGTGGTGCACACCACGCTGGACACGCGGGCGCAGGCGGCCGCAGAGAAGGCGGTGCGGCGCCATGCGGTGCTGATCGAGCGCCAGGCGGAAGCCAGCACCGGCAAGAGCGACGACGACGTGGAAGGCGCGATGGTGGCCCTCGACCCGGCCAATGGCGGCATCCTGGCGCTGGTCAACGGCAACCACTATGAGCGCGGCGGTTTCATGCGCGCGCTGCATGCGCATCGCCAGCCGGGCTCCGCGTTCAAGCCCTTCGTCTACGGCGCGGCATTGGCGGAAGGGTTCACGCCCGCCACCGTGCTGGACGATTCACCGGTGGAGCTGGAACTCGCGTCGGGCGAGACGTGGGAACCGGGCAACTACGGCGGCGAGTATTCGGGACACCTCGCGATGCGGCGCGCCCTGATGCTCTCGGCCAACGCCGCGGCGGTGCGCATGGCCGACATGGCGGGCCGGCCCAATGTCATCACCTTCGCGCATCACCTCGGCATCACCAGCCCGCTGCCCGATGTCCCGTCGCTCGCGCTGGGCCCGGCGGAAGTGACGCCACTGGAGCTGGTGCGCGGTTACGCACCGTTTGCCAACGGCGGCTTCCGGGTGACCCCGCGCCTCGTCACCAGCATCACCCAGCGCAACGGCACGATTATCTGGCAGGAAGATTCCACGGCGCGCCAGCTCACCCGGGTCATGGACCCGCGCGAGGCGTTCCAGCTTACCTCGATGCTGCGGGCGGTGGTGGACCATGGCACCGGTTTCGAAATCCGGCGCGAGGGAATCCGGGGACCGATTGCCGGAAAGACCGGCACCACCAATGAAGGACGGGATGTCTGGTTCGTGGGGTACACACCCACGATGGTGGCGGGCTTCTGGTTTGGATATGACACGCCGAAATCACTCGGCTACGGCGCCACCGGCGGGCACATGGCGGCACCGGCGTTCGCGGATTTCTATCGGAATGGCTGGCGCGGACGGGACACGACCGACTGGGCGGTGCCGCCAGGCATGGTGAGCCGGGTGATTGATTCCTATAACGGCCAGCTGGCCAACGAGTATTGTCCGGTAACCAACCAGGAATGGTTCAAGGCCGGCACCGAACCCACCAGCATCTGCCAGGAACACAGCGGGTCGTTCTGGGATGCACTGGGCGACATCGGCGGGGCGATCGGGAAGGCGTTCAAGAAGATTCTGGGGTTTTAGGAGACGGCTGGACGGTTAGACGGCTGGACGGCTGGTTCTTACCTTCGGCAACTAGCCGTCCAACCGTCTAGCCGACCAGCCGCCTTACTTCGCTCTCTCCAGATACTGCCCCGACCGGGGGTCCACCTTCACCCGCGAGCCTTCCTCCACGAACTCCGGCACCGTGATGGTGACGCCGTTGCTGAGCTTGGCCGGCTTGCCGCTGGAGGACTTGGTGGCGCCCTTCATGGGCGGGTTGGTCTCGACCACATCGAGCTCGACGACGGCCGGCAGGCTGATGCCGATCGGCTTCCCTTCCAGCCATTCGGCCTGAAAGACCATTTCCGGTTCCATCCACGGCGCCGCGTCGCCCACGGTCTCGTCATCCAGCGTGTACTGGTCATAGGTGGAGGCGTCCATCACGTGGGTGCCGTTGGCATCACGATACAGGACCTGCAGTTCCTTGGTGTCGAGCCGGGCCGTCTCCACGTTCTCGGTGGACGAGAAGCGGGTGTCGAAGGTGTTGCCCGACACAAGGTTACGCATGCGAACCTGGACAAA
>DASSOG010000056.1:0-88374 GCA_035700805.1 Gemmatimonadaceae bacterium
GCGGGGCTTATATGTCACGGCCACGACGGAGAGCGGGGCGCAGTACGCCGACGCGAAGCTGGTGGCGTTTGCGGGCGCGCGGGCCTCGGTGGAGCTGGGGCAGCAGGTGCCGGGGGACACGGCGCTCTACTGGATGGGCAGCCTCGTCGCCGAGCAGCAGGACGCGTCGGGGTTGCTGTACCGGAGGCATCGGTACTATGATCCCGCGAGCGGGCGGTTCACGCAGCCGGATCCGATCGGGATTGCGGGCGGGCTCAATAGCTATGGGTATGCGAACGGGGATCCGGTCAATTTCAGCGATCCGTTTGGATTGTGTAAAAAGGGAGTGGAAGCGCTGTCGGCGCATCCAGAAGGTGATAGAACGACGGTGATTGTCTGCGCTGACAGCACCGAAGAGGTTCGGTCTGGCGGCACTCCGGCTTGGCGGAATAACAACCCTGGAAATCTCCGATCGTCAAGTCTCCAAGCGGGAGTCGTTCGCGGCTTTGCAGTTTTTAACAATCGGGCGACCGGCAATGAAGCGATGTGGGAGCAAGTCGATCGCGATGCCGCACGTGGACTTACGCTAGGGGAGTTCATAAACAAGTACGCTCCGAATTCGGAGAACAACACCCGGCGGTATATTGACGTGGTGAGTCGTGCATCGGGCGTCGCGATCGGTACCAAGTTGTCGGATCTGACGGAGGTTTCGCTATCCGATGTGATTCGGGCGATGCAGGTACACGAGGGGTGGAGCGCCGGCAGGGTTTACTATCGGCCCATACGACCATGAGGGGCTTCTCCATTTCGAGTCGCATCTTGGCGCTAATCGGTGTGGCGGTGCTGCTGGTCCAGGCCATCGGGTGCGGGAGCCGAGAGAATGCCACTACCGGGAGCGTTGAGTCCGCAGCAACAATGCCTGACTCGGCGTCGATAATGGCTGGCCCGTCCACGCTGGATACCTGTGTGTGGCCCGACCGCGGCTCCGTGCAGATCCGCGGAACGGTTCGGCGAGAGCAGCGGTTTGGGCCTCCGGGGTACGGTGAGACGCCGAAACGGGATGAGAAGCTGGAGATCTTTGTGCTACACACGCCGAAGCGCATCCGCTTCTGTGGAGACACGGCGATAAAGCACCCGGCACCGGTACCAGAACTGGTCGAGAATTTCCAACTGACTGGTGCCGTGGATACAACGGAACTGCGTCGCCTGATCGGCACGCAGCAAACAGTCTTCGGAAGGTTTGTTCGCCAGGTCTGGGGCTCGGATTTCACACCGATCCTCATCCGCGTCGACAGCCTTGCTGGTGGTTTGGGACGTGCACCGCAAGGGGCATGACTGACTCAGCGAGAGGGTGAACGCTGGTGCCGACCGGCGGGTCGTGGCTCAACGGCAGTGGGCACCTGGTGCAGTTGGAGCGGCACAACGGGTGGTTTGGGAACACGGACAACGCCAACGACCCGGCGCAGGTGATCGAAAGCTACCGGTACGATGCCCTGGGCCGACGGGTGCTGGTGCACACGCACATGGACAGTGCGCCTCTTGTCGAGGTCGGAAATTCGTATTACAGCCAGCGCTCGATGGGCAAGCCTGGAACGCGGTCGAAGTGCGCATCTCGCGTGGCGAGAGTCAATTCATGCTGGCGCGCGAGCGCCGCGATCCAGAGATCGTTCTCCGGAATGGGAGTTCCACGGGTCCGGAGCACGGCCTTGAGTTCACCGTACACCGAAGCCGTCTCGGCATCGCAAGCCAAAATTGGCACGGTGACCGCCAACTCGGCGATCCGCTGAACATTCGCTGCAGCCCGCGCCGACTTCCAGGCCCCGTAGTACAACTCGCCGAGCGCAATCGCCGGCACATAGGCCGCGGTGGTCGTCTGCACCGCGGCCAGAACGGTCGCGTCACCCGCGAACAGCGCAATCAGAATGTTGGTGTCGAGAAGAACCCTACCACTCGCTGGCATCGACCTGCTCACAACCGGCTTCGATGGCGGCAGTCATTTTGGTCAAGTCCGCGGAAGAAATGGCCCCGGCAAACTGCACGAGGGTCTGCCCGCCAGCGGCGTCCTCCAGGGCGCGGACATACGCTAGCGCCTGCGCCCGCTGGGCGGGCGGCAGGCGTCGAACCCGTGCTGCCAATTCGTCGAATAGCGACTCTGCCATGGAATACCCCCTGTTGCAGGGAAATCTACGGTCCACGTTGCCCAGGCGCGACCCCGTGAGCCGAGCGATCTGGATGATGGCCCGGCGATTCGGGGCAACAGACGAGCGAAGACGACCACCACTCCTGGTATGACAATGAACGACCGACCACCTTCCACACGTACGCGCTGACGGCGAGCCTCACCGAAGTGACGCAGGAGGCCCATTATTACGACGGCGGCGGGCACCTGGTACAGCTGGAGCGGCACAACGGGTGGTTCGGGAACACGGACAACGCGAACGACCCGGCGCAGGTGATCGAAAGCTACCGGTATGACGCCCTGGGCCGGCGAGTGCTGGTGCACACGCTGCACGACCCCAGCTGCATTGTGAAGGGGTGCGAGAGCAGCGTGGAGCGCTTTGTGTGGGCCGGGCCGCAGCTCGTGGCCGAGGTGCGGGGCCCCGCGAGCGCGGCGGCCAGCGATGCCACCGTGGAGAGCGACACCCCGGGCGGGAACGGCGAGCACGGGATGCCCGAAGCCTACGGGCGGGTGGTCTATACGCTGGCGGGTGGGCTGGACCGGCCGCTCGGGCTCATCCGGATCAATAGCACGTATACCGTGTACGCGGCGCTCTACCCGCAGGTGAACTGGCGGGGCTTGTACGTCACAGCCACGACGGAGAGCGGGGCGCAGTACGCCGATGCCAAGTTCGTGGCCTTTGCCGGCGCCCGGGCCTCGGTGGACCTGGGGCAGCAGGTGCCGGGCGACACGGCGCTGTACTGGATGGGGAGCCTCGTCGCCGAGCAGCAGGATGCGTCGGGGTTGCTGTACCGAAGGCACCGGTACTATGATCCCGCGAGCGGGCGGTTTACGCAGCCGGATCCGATTGGGATCGCGGGTGGGCTGAACAGTTACGCGTACGCGAACGGCGATCCGGTGAACAACCGGGACCCATTTGGGTTGTGCCCCAAGGACGTCGGTGGTGATGGCAAGAGTGAGCGGCTCGACGACTGCGAGAAGGGAACCTCCGGCTACTACGCCTACACGGTCGCTGAAGGGGAAGGGACGGTCGTCAACACGGTGCTTGGTTTAGGTGCTTCGTGTGGAGAAAGCGCCTACTGCGAAGGGGCCGCGATTGCGTTGGCCGCAACTACCGTCGGGATGGTTGCAGGCGCAGGAGAAGCCCTCGGTCTGAACCAATACCTGCGTGCCGGGATGAGAACGTTTCGGGGGCAGCGTGAGTTCCGTATTTCAGGCCGAATTCTTGATTGGCTCACCCGGAAGGAGGGTACGCACTGGACATCGGCCAAGGTTCTTGAGGCAATCAAGAATCTCATCAAGTAATCGCGACCAGCGCATCTATGCGACGGCTCAGGTTGGCGTGCCCGATGAATGACCCTGCCTACATGAACTCGTCCAGCTCACGTTCCGACAGCGGTGAAATCATGCCGCTCCGATTCATGCGGAAGCCGGCAGCTTGTACGTGCATCAGCAGAAACTTGGGCTGTGGCGGGCCGATTTGCACCACGATTCGCACGGCTTCCTTTTCGAGGCTCCGGTACGTCGTCACTGACCACGTTTCACCACCAAATGGGACTTCTTCAATGGCAAATGGTGGAAGGGCCAATAGATCCACATACTGTCGTGATCGTAGTTGCTCGAGTCGAAGGTCGATTTGCTGACGGGAAGCGGCTGGATTGACCATTGTTACTATGTCCCTCCGAAGAGCGATTTGGCAGATGAGTAATGATCGATCTAAAATTCCATGATCGGCAGTCGCGAAGGAACGTCGGCCTACTCAGTAAAATACGTAAATCATTGATTTGGCAGCGAATTGGCATATGCAGGTAATAGGTAATAATATCGTATCGAAGTCTCTTGTTCGACCTGAGAATCAAGGTAGAGCATCTTGACCATCACCGCCAGCGTCTCAAGCGGTAAGGCCACTATGAGTGCGGTCTGTCGTTATGAACCGTCGCACCACCGCCAATCGGGGCAAAGCCCTCGGCATGGGCGACGCCCTGACGCTGGACAGTGCGTATTCGGGGCTGGGGGCGGTTTCTGGGCCCGGGGCTACTTCGTGTCGACCGTGGGGTGCGACGAGACGGTGATTCGGGAGTACATCCGACAGCAAGAGGACGCGGATCATCGGCTCGATCAGCTGAACAGGTGGAGACAATAACCAGGCCACTAATCTGGTGGCCCCAATCCTCGGGGCCGCGTCCGCGTCCCCGCTCAGCCGCTTTGAGCGGCGCACACCCTCAAGCCCCCGGCTTTGCCGGGGGATAGTTACCTTGCGTAAAATTGCGCGCACGGCTTGCCAGGTGGTCGCCTGCCGCGTGACGCCGCGGTTATCTTACCAGCGGATGCCTCTCCAGGAGCTACCCATGCGTGGCGTGAAATACCTCTACAATGCCCGTGGCCGCAAGACGACCGTCCTGATTGATCTCGAAAAGAGCGGGGACGTCTGGGAAGATCTGCTCGACGCGGCGCTGGCGGAAGAGCGTGCATCCGAGCCCACCGCGCGCTGGGCCGCCGTGCGGCGGCGGCTGGAACGTGGAGGCCGGCTGAAACCCGTGACCAAGCGGCGCCCTACGGACTGAACACGGATGTATGAGCTTCGGCTGGTCCACTCGGCGCAGTAGGAACTCGAGGCCCTTCCCGATGCCGTCCTTACGCGAGTGGCTCGGCAGCTTGATCAGTTATCCGCCACGTCATACCTACCCTGTGTCGTCGCCGCCACCTCATACGTCGCCCCTTGGCTCATCTCCTCGTACACATGGTGTAGCGACTCGCCGCTGCCCAGCAGGAACCGGCAGTGCGGTGACCCCATGGACCGGCATTCGACTTCCATTACAGCCATGGTCGTCCCGGCCAGCCGCCCAAAGAAGTCGGCGAACATACCGGTGGTCAGATGGCAGCTCGGCAGCTCCAGGCCGGCGGCGGGGTCTGCTTCGCCCCAATCGTCTGAGTCGAGCGTGGCAATGGCATCGCCCAGGGAGCCGAGGGTAAGGGAGCCCCAGCCCAGATCGCGAAAAAACTCCGTGGCACGCGCCTGAAAATCAGCGGCCGGAATCTGCTCGGGCGCGCCGTGTCCGTGCTGCCGCGACCAGGTGCCGAACGCCGCGAACAGCGCCGCACCTCCCGCATAGCCGGCCTCCTGCAGGTAGCCGGCGGCGGCGTCTCCCACGTCACGGAACAACGCGGTACGCAGGGCGGCCAGGGCGTCGCGGGTGAGCGCCAGCATGCCGCTGCCGCCAAGCTGAATTGAGTCCGTCATGCGGTGTCTCCGGAAGACGCGGTGCGTCGGATGAGTTCGGCTTCGTCAATGATTTCCACGCCCAGGGCGCGGGCCTTCTCCAATTTGCTGCCTGCGTCGTCGCCCGCCACCAGGGCGGTGGTCTTTTTCGAGACGCCCTCGCTCACGCGACCGCCCAGGCGCTCAATCAGCTCCCTGGCCTGCGTACGCGTCAGCGTCGGGAGGGTCCCGGTGAGGACGAATACCTGACCGGCAAGGGCACTGCCGGCGCGCTCGGCTCTGGGTTCCGCGTGCGTGACTCCCGCGAGCTTCGCCTCGCCCAGCTTGCGCAGCAGTTCGGCGGCCGTCGGGTTGCGGAACCAGTCCGCCACGGCGCCGGCAATCGTGTCCCCGATGCCATGGACGCCGGCTATCACCTCGGTCGCGTCGGGCCGGCCGGCGGCCTCGCGCAGTGCCGCCATGGAGCCGAAGTGCCGCGCCAGCAGTTCCGCCGCGCCTGACCCCACGTGCCGGATGCCGAGCGCGAAGAGCAGGCGCGAGGGCGGCTGCGCCCTGGACGTCTCGATGGCGTCGAGCAGTGCGTCCACGCTCTTCTCGGCCAGGCGCTCGAGCTGCAGCAACTGCTCGCGGCGGTCGCGCAGCGTGTACAGGTCGCCGGCGTCGTGCACCAGCCCGGCCTCTACGAGTTGTGCTATGCGCGCGTACGACAGTCCGCGGATATCCATGGCCGCGCGCGACGCAAAGTGCACCAGCGCCTCCAGCTGGCGTCCGCCACAGGCGACGTTGGGGCAGTAGATGGCCACTTCTTCCTCGTCGCGCTCCACGGGCGTGCCGCACTCAGGGCACCTGGTGGGCGGCACGAACACCGCGGGGGGCCGGGTCGGGTCCCGCTTTTCCGGCACTGGCCCGATCACCTGCGGGATCACGTCTCCCGCGCGCTTGACCTGCACGACATCGCCCACGCGCAGGTCCTTGTCGCGGATCTGGTCGAAGTTGTGCAGCGTGGCCATGCGCACCGTGGTGCCGCCCAGCTCGATCGGCTCCAGTTCCGCGTAGGGGTTGAGCGAACCCGTACGGCCCACGTTCACGCCGATCCGCACCAGCCGGGTCTCCGCGATATCGGGCGCGAACTTCCTGGCCACGGCCCAGCGGGGTTCGCGATTGCCCACCACGCCCAGCTCCTTCTGCAGCGCCAGCGAGTCCACCTTCACCACGCCGCCGTCAATGGCAAAGTCCAGCTCCGCGCGCACTTCGTGTTCCACGCGTTCGGCCCACGCGTGCACCGCGTCCAGGTTGGCGCACCGGGCTCGGTGCGGCGCCACCTGGAACCCCCAGGCCGCGAACTGCTCGAGCAGTTCCCACTGCGTGCGTGCTGCGGGCATGGCGTCGCCCGGCAGCGCCACCGAGTAGGCAAAGAACCGCAGTGGCCGCCGCGCGCTGATGGCGGAATCGAGCTGCCGCAGCGCGCCGGCCGCCGAGTTGCGCGGATTGGCGAACACCGGCTCGCCGTCGCGCACCCGCTCCTCGTTCATGCGTTCAAAGCCGCTGAAGGGCATGTACACCTCGCCGCGCACCTCGAACAACGGAGGATATCCCGCGCCGCGCAGGCGCAGCGGGATGTCGTGGATGGTGCGCAGGTTGGCCGTCACGTCCTCGCCCGTCGTGCCGTTCCCGCGTGTAGCTCCCGTGACGAACACCCCATCCTGGTAGGTGAGGGAAACGCCCGCGCCGTCAATCTTGAGTTCACACGCATACCCGCCGTGGCGCGCGGGGTCGGCGCCCAGCCGCCCGATGCGCTCCTCCCAGGCCGCCAGTTCGGCGGCCGTGAACGCATTGCCCAGCGAGATCATGGGCACCAGGTGCTCGTGCTTGCGAAACTGTGCCTGCGGCTCCACGCCCACGCGCAGCGTCGGGGAGTCCGGGGTGCGCAGGTCGGGATGCCCGGCTTCCAGCCCCTGCAGTTCGCGGAACAGGCGGTCGTACTCGCGGTCCGCCAGCGTGGGCTGGGCCAGCACGTAATACTCGTAATTCGCGCGCTCGAGTTGTGCGCGGAGCTCAGCGGCGCGCTCCGCGGCCGTGACCGACTTGGTGCTCACCCCTTGGACTCCTCATCCAGCACTTCCATGGCCACCGACACCAGGCGCTCGAGTTCCTCGTCGGAGGCGCGCGAGAGGCCGGCGTCACTTTCGTCCCTGGCCTCGGTGGCGGCGTGGCGCGCCAGCAGGCGCTGGAGGAAGGCCACCAGGGCCACGCGGCGGGCCGTGGCGCGCTGCTGGTCCCGCGACGACGACTGCTGCGACTTGAGCGCCGCCTCGTAGCGGTGCGCGTTGTGCAGGGCCTTGGCCGTGAGCGAGGCGATCACCTGGCAGAAGCGCACGTCGGTGTCGCTGAACGGCTGCGCGTCGCGTTCGGTGCGCAGGAAGATGGCGCCAATCACTGTCGCCTGCCACTGGATGGGCACCACCACGATCGAGCGCACGTTGCGGGTGTCGAGCGTGGCGCGGATGGCCTTGAGCGACGGGTCGGAGGCCGCGTCGGGGATGAACACTGTCTCCCCCGACTCGAACGCGCGCTGCAGCTCGGGGTAGCGTCGCAGGTCCACCACCAGGTTGCGGATGGTGGGGTCTTCGTAGCTGGCGACCAGCCGTACCTCGTCCTTGTTGCCCGACAGGAAGATGGCGCAGCGGTCGAGCCCGAACGTCTCGCCCAGCTTGCGGGCAATGGCCTGCAGGATGTCCACGAAGTGCAGCGACGCGGAGATCTCCTGCAGGATGTCCACCACGGCCACCAGGTGGTCCCGCTCGCGCTGGAGGTCATCCAGCCGCGCATGCAGCCGTTCGATCTCGAGCGCCGCGTCCCCGGGGGCCTCGGACGCTGGCGATTCGTGTGTTTCTTCCATATGCGAAATCCCTACTTCAGGCGGTCCAGCGCCTGCTGCGCCTGGTGCTGGTAGTTGACGTCGTTGTACTCCACCGCGGGCAGCGAGAGCACCTGGTTGAACTGCTCCCGCGCCAGGTCCTTCTTGCCCACGTCGGCATACACCTGACCCAGGTCAAGATGGTGGACAATGCGGTCCGGCCGTAAGGCCACGGCGCGCATGAGGTCGTGTTGCGCGTTGTCCCAACTGGCCTGGCCCATCACCTGGCCGCCCAGCAGGTTCCTGGCCAGGAAGCGCACGAAGCCGTTGAGGCGCATGATCTCCGCGTTCCATTCTCCCATCACATGCCAAGCGCCGTCGTTCAGCGAGTCGAGCTCAATGGCTTTCAAGCCCTGTTCGCGGACGCGCTTGGCGTACTTGATGCGTTCGCGGCTGCCCACGGCCAGCGCCGCTCGTCCCAGCGCCCGGGCCATGGCAAAGTGCGCCATGGACGAATTGGGGTTCGCCTGGACGGCGCGTGTGGCGTATTGTTCTCCCACCCGGTAGAGGCTGTCGCGCGTCTGGTCGTTGCCCGCGAAGCCGGCGGCCTCGCCCAGGTCCACCACGTCACGAGACGCCTTCCAGAGGGCTTCGGCATTCAGCGAATCGAGCGAGATGGCGGCTTCATAATGTCGCAGGGCGAGCAAGGCATTGAGCGCGGTGTGCGCGCTGTCGCCGGCGGCAATGTCGCGCGCGGCGGTCTGGGCCTTGAGTCCCGTGCCCACGATCATGAGAGCGCCGAGCGCCGCAAGATGGTATCGCATGTGCACTACTCCTCATGGGGGGGCCGGCGGTGGCCGGTGGGAACGGGTGGCCGCTCCCTGCCTGAACGTTAGGAGTACCCCGAAAACCGGTCAATGGACCCACGACACCTCATACGGACCAAGCGCGATGGCGGCGCGCTGTCTCCCGCCGAATGGGACGCCTTCATCTCGGCGTATGCCGCCGGAACAGTGCCCGACTATCAGATGGCCGCCTTCCTCATGGCGTGCTTCATCCGGGGGCTGGATCGCGCGGAAACGGCAGCGCTCACGGACGCGATGCTGCACAGCGGTGCCACGCTCGAGCTCGGACACCTGGGCAAGCCGCGCATCGACAAGCATTCCACCGGCGGCGTGGGCGACAAGGTGTCGCTGGTGATCGCACCGCTCATTTCATCGCTGGGGGTGGCCGTCCCCATGATGTCGGGGCGTGGCCTGGGGCATACGGGGGGCACGCTCGACAAGCTCGAGGCCATTCCGGGATTCCGCACGCAACTTTCGCTGCGCGAGGCGCGCGCCGCGCTCGAGGCCATCGGGTGCGCGCTCATGGGGCAGACCGAGGAGATCGCCCCCGCGGACCGCGCCATGTATGCGTTGCGCGACGTCACCGCGACGGTGGAGGCCCGGCCGCTCATCGCCGCCAGCATCATGAGCAAGAAGCTCGCGGAGGGGCTTACCGGGCTCGTGCTCGACGTGAAGTACGGGTCGGGGGCGTTCCTGCCGGCGGAGGAGGACGGCATTGCCCTGGCGCGCACGATGGTCTCCCTCGGCGAGGACCACGGGTGCCCCGTGGTCGCGCTGCTCACCGCCATGGACCGTCCGCTCGGACACGCGTGCGGCAATGCGCTGGAGACGGAAGAGGCCATCCATGCCCTGCAGGGCGAAGGACCGGCCGACCTGATGGAAGTGACGTACGCGCTGGGCGCCGAGATGCTGCTGCTCGCGGGCGTGGTGGCCGACCGACGGGAGGCGCGGCGCCGCATGGAGGGCGCCATTGCTGACGGCAGCGCCGCGCGCCAGTTCGAGCGGATCATCGAGAGGCAGGGCGGGAACCCGGCGGTGGTGAACGATCCGGCCCTGCTGCCGCAGGCCGCGGAGTGCGAGATCTACGCCGTGCCTCGGCGCGGGTTCGTCGCGGAGATCGCGCCGCGCGCCGTGGGATATGGAATCACGAAACTCGGGGGCGGGCGCACCCGCACCACCGACGCGGTGGACCCGACCGTGGGGTTCGTGATCACGGCGCGGCCCGGCGACTGGGTGGAAGCGGGGCAGCCGCTGGCGTCCATCTATGCGCGGGATGAGGCCGGCATCGCGGCCGGGCGCGCGGCGCTGGACCAGGCCATCGTCATCGCCGACGGCGCGGAGCCCCCGCTGCCGCTGGTGGCGCATCGCGTGAGCCAGGCGGGCGTGGAACGCCATCCGGCCCCCTGATGCGCACCGTGCGCGAGTGGTGGCGGGACGAGGAGCAGCCGGTCACGCTCGCGGTGGCGGCCATCGTGCTCGTGGGCGCGCTGGGACGCCTCGCCCTGCTCAACGGGCCAATGCGCCACGACGAGGCGGCGAGCTACCTCCAGGTGATCTCGCAGCCGTGGGCCAGCGTGATCGCCGGCTATCAGCTTCCCCTCAATCACTTGCTCTATACGCTGGCGGCCAAGCTCAGCGGCGCGCTGGGTGGCGACGCCCCCTGGGCCCTGCGCCTGCCGGCGTTCGCCGCCGGCGTCGCCGTGCTGCCACTCACCTATGCGCTGGGCAGCGCGCGGTACGATCGCACCGCCGCCATGTTCGGGACCGCGCTGGCGGCCGCGGCCACGCCGCTCGTGCTCTATTCGGTGAATGGTCGCGGGTACATCTTCGTGGTGGTGGCTTACCTGGGGCTGCTGCTGGTGGGTGACCGCATCCTGCGCGATGGGCCAATCGCAGGCCGGTGGGTGGCCTTCGCGTTCATAGCCGCCGCCGGCCTCGTCACGATGCCGCTGATGCTCTACCCGCTCGGCGCCGCGGTCACATGGATCGCGCTGTCAGCGCTTGCCTCGCGGCAGCCGCGCCCGTGGCGGGTGCTGGCCGGGCTCGCCGGGGCCGTTGCAGCCGCGGGGGTTATTGCCGTACTGGCATATGCGCCGATCCTGCGCGCCCATGGGCTGGATACGCTGGTGACCAACCCCGCGGTGGCGCCCGTGCCCTGGCCCGAGTTCTTCGCGCAACTGCTGCCCAGCCTGGCGCGCGCAGTCGGGAGCTGGGCGGAGCCGTATCCGCTGGCCGGGGCGATTGTGCTCGGAGTCGTCGCGGTCGTGGGCGTGGCCCGCGATGGGCGCCACCGCCGCGGAGGCGTGTCGATCCTGCTTGCTGCATATGTCTGGGCGGCAGTGCTGATGTGCGTCCAGCACCACATGCCGCCGGGTCGCGCATGGTTGTGGGTGGTGCCGCCGCTGGCGCTGGCGGCGGGGGGCGCCCTGGCCTCGCTGGGACGACACCGGCGGGCCGCTCGGCTCGTTACCTGGCTGCCGGGCATTGCCACCGCGCTCGCGGCGGCGTGCGTCACGTGGGGAAGTCTCTCCGGCGCGGTCGGCAGGTCCATGGACACAGGCGTGTTCGCCGGCGCGGCGGACATCGCGGACCTCCTCGCGACGCAGGTGCAGCCGGGCGATCGCGTTGAGGTATCGGGTCCGTCGGGCGCGCCGCTGCGGTACTACCTGCTGCGCGCGGGCGCCGACACCGCGATGCTCGCCGCGCCGGACAGCGGAACGCTCCGCGAGATCCTGGTGTTGAACGCGCGCTACGGGCAGACGGTGCCATGGGCCATCGCGGGCGGCCTGATTGACACGGCGCGCTTTGGTCCCATCGCGCCGGCCACCCACGCCATAGATGGAAACGTATATATCGCCGAGCGAAGGATGAACCGGCCATGAGTGCCCGCACCGGTGGCGCGAAGCGCGCCAGGCGCGGTGGCGGCCCAGGCGGTGCGCGCATCGCGTGGCTGCCAGTCCTGGCCGTGGCATTCCTGCTGGTGTTCGGGTTCTATCCGCTTCCCTGGCGCGTTCCGGGGCATCCGGCCCTGTGGGCGGAACACGCGCGCTTCTGGGCGGGCGCCAGCCTGCTCACCCTTGGGCCGGTGCTCGCGCTGGCCGCCGTTGACCTCCCGTGGCTCCACGCCGCGCCGAGCTGGTTGCTGCGCGCGCTGCGGCGGCCGCCGCCCCTTGCGTTTGCCGCCGTGGTCGTGGTGGTGTTCACTGGCCTTGCGGTGTGGGTGTCGTGGTATGTGTCCGGGTTTGCTCCCGTTACGGGGGGCGAGGTGGCGCAGGTGTTCCACGCGCGCCTGCTGGCGCAGGGTCACGTGGCGCTGCCCGCCGATCCCCACTGGGAGTTTTTCGCGGTGGACAGCGTCATCCCGCGGCGTGGCTGGTTCTCGCCCTCTCCCCTGGGCGGGCCGGCCGTGCTGGCCCTTGGCTTCCTGATCCGCGCGCCCTGGCTGCTCTATCCCCTGCTGGGTGGGGTGACCGCGGCGGCGTTATACCAATTTGCGCGTCGTGCCTGCGGCGAGGCGCAGGGGCGCGTGGCCGCGGTCCTCTTTTCGGTTACCGCCATGCCGCTCCTGGTGGCGGCCGGGTACACGAACCACGTGCCCACCCTGCTGCTGTCGGTGACCGCGTTGATGCTGGTGGCGGAGTGGGAGCGCGCCGAGCGAGTTGGAATCCGGCGGTGGTGCGCTGCGGGGATTGGCCTGGCGATCGGCGCGACGATCGCTGTCCGGCCGCTGGACGGCCTGGTCGTGGCCGGCGCCATCGGGGTGTTTCAACTGGTGGTGGCGACCGGGGATGAGCAGTCGCGGTGGAAGGAGCTGGGGGCGGAGGTTGCGGGCGGGGTCGTAGGGCTGGCGCCCCTGCTGTTGCTGGGCTGGGGTGGCCCTGGCGGAGCATGGCATTTTGCGTATGGAGCGCCGTGGGGTGCCGCGCACAGTCCCGGCTTTCCGTTTGGCGTCGCGGACACGCTGGCGGCTCCCCTCCGCGCGGACCTGCATGCCGCCCAACTGGTGAGCGCGCTCAATTTCCAGGTGGCGGGCTGGGCCCTGCCCGCACTGCTCGTGGCCGGTCTTGGCATCCTGGCCATGCGGCGCACGAGCCCGTGGGATGCACTCCTGTTCGGCCTGTTCGGCGCGCTGGTGCTCGCGTGCGGCGTGTACACGCCGGCCGCCGGCATGGCCGACGCGCGCCTGCTGTACACGGCCCTGCCGGCGCTGCTGGTGGTGCTGGCCCGCACGCCCTTCCTCGTGGCGGAGCGCTGGGGAGGGTACTGGCGTCACGGCGCCCCACT
The DNA here is from genome assembly GCA_035700805.1 of Gemmatimonadaceae bacterium. Lineage (GTDB taxonomy): Bacteria > Gemmatimonadota > Gemmatimonadetes > Gemmatimonadales > Gemmatimonadaceae > JAGWRI01. Next base: position 13,365 of record DASSOG010000056.1, read on the forward strand.
GGCCGCGCTCGCGCTGGTGGGCGTGGCGTGGCTGGTGCCGATGCCGCCGTATGGTGCGCTGGGACTGGTCCAGGCGGCGCGGGCTTCCGGCGCGCCCGCGAGGCTCGGGCTGTCGGCGGCGGTGCGCGAGGCGGGGGTGAAGCATGCGGTGGTGTTCATCCACCAGCCGTTCAGCATGCGCCTGCAGCGCCGCCTGTGGGGGCTCGGCTTTTCACGGAGCGAGGCGGAATCCCTGCTGCGGCATAGCGACGCGTGTTCGCTGCTGGACGCGGTCACCCTTGGTGAGGCGGACTCGCTGCTCGTGCCCAGCGCCATCGCCGCGCATGCGGCCACCTACGCGCCCGGCGCGCTCCCCATTCGCGCGGCTGATCCGGAAATCCGCATCTCGTCGCCGGCCTCGCTGACGCCAGCGTGCCGGGCCGCCCTGGCGCTCGATGCGCAGTATGGCAGTATGCCCTTTGCCGCCGGCCTGGTGCAGGAGACCGTCGGGCCGGATGGTCGGCCCGGGGGCGACATCGTGTACGTCGCGGACCTGGGCACGCACAATGCCGCGTTGCGCGCGCGGTTCGGTGACCGCGCGTGGTACCGGGCGTGGACGGAGCGCCGCCCCGACGGTTCTGTTGTGGCGCGCGTGGCGCCGTACTGAGCACCCACTCGACGCGGGCTGGATCGTGCCCCAGATTGTGAGGGTCAACCAAACGCTGGATCTCAGGAGCCAACATCGATGCCCAAGAAGATTGCCCGCCTGATCGGACTCGGCGCGTACGCCGCTGCGGCCGGCCTCGTCGTCCTTTTCCTGATTGTCGCGTACTTCAGCCGGCACACCGCGCTGGGTGGCATGGACGTGACCTTGCAGTGGGTGACGTGGATCTCGCTGGGCGGCGTGACGGTCCTGCTGGTGCTGCTGCATCACGTGCTGGGCCGGCAGATCCTGCTCATTGCCCGCGACGGGGAGGAAGTGGGTCAGCCGCTGGGCGCGGACTGAGCTGCTCCACCAGCGCGACTGCCGCAAACGCACAATGGGGCGCCCGGATGGGCGCCCCATTGTGCGTTCAGCGATTGATGCTGGGTATCAGATGTCCAGGTTGCTGGCGAACTTCGCATTGGCCTCGATGAACTGCCGGCGCGGTTCCACCTCGTCGCCCATGAGGTCGCGAAACATCCGGTCGGCCTCCGTGGCCTTCTCGATGGTGACCTTCAGCAGCGTGCGCTTCTCGGGGTCCATCGTGGTATCAAAGAGCTGGTCGGCGTTCATTTCCCCGAGGCCCTTGTACCGCTGGATGTTCACCGACGCCTTGCCATCGCCGTTGCCCAGCCGCTTGACCAGTTCCTCGCGTTCCTTTTCGTCGAACGCGTAGAACTCCTCCTTGCCCTTGGCCACGCGGTAGAGCGGCGGCTGCGCGATGTACACGAAGCCGGCCTCGATCAGCTCCGGCATCTGCCGGTAGAAGAACGTGAGCAGCAGGTTGCGGATGTGCGCGCCGTCCACGTCGGCATCGGTCATGATGATGACCTTGTGATAGCGCGCCGACTCCAGCGTGAATTCTTCCTTGATGCCCGCGCCGACGGCGGTGATGATGGTGCGGATCTCCTCGTTGGAGAGCACCTTGTCGATGCGCGCCTTCTCCACGTTGAGGATCTTGCCGCGCAGCGGCAGGATGGCCTGGAACTCGCGCTTGCGCCCCTGCTTGGCCGACCCGCCGGCGGAATCACCCTCCACCAGGTACAGCTCGCACAGCGCCGGGTCGGCCAGCGAACAGTCCGCCAGCTTGCCGGGCAGGTTGCCCACATCCAGCGCCGACTTGCGCCGGGTGAGGTCGCGCGCCTTGCGCGCCGCCTCGCGCGCGCGCGCGGCCGACACCGTCTTCTCGATCACGACGTTGGCCGTGCGGGGATGCTCCTCCAGGTAGCTGGACAGCCACTCCCCGACCACGGTCTTGACCGCACTCTCCACCTCGGAGTTGCCGAGCTTGGTCTTGGTCTGCCCCTCGAACTGCGGCTCGCGCACCTTGACCGACAGCACCGCGGTGAGGCCCTCGCGCACGTCCTCGCCGGAGAGGCTGAAGTCCGCCTTCTTCAGGAAGTTTCCCTTTTGCGCATACGAGTTGATCACGCGCGTGAGCGCCGACTTGAAGCCGGTCAGGTGCGTGCCGCCTTCGTGCGTGTTGATGTTGTTCACGAACGAGAACGTGGTGTCGTTGTAGCCGTCGTTGTACTGCAGCGCCAGCTCGATGCCGATGTCGTCCCGGCTGGTGTCGAGGTAGATGACCTCGGGATGCAGGTTCTTGCGGCCGGCGTTCAGGTGGTGGACGAACTCCTTGAGGCCGCCCTTGGCGTGGAAGGTCTCCTCGCGCTCCTCACCCGCGCGCTCATCCTTGAGCGTGATCTCCACGCCCTTGTTCAGGAACGACAGCTCGCGCAGCCGCTCGGCCAGCGTCTTGTACTGGTATGTGAGAACCGTGAAAATCTGCGCGTCGGGCTTGAACCAGACCGTGGTGCCGGTCTCGCCCTTGGCGATTTCGCGCCGCACCTCGAGCTTGGTATGCGTGATGCCGCGCTGGAAGTCCATGTAGTGCTCCTTCCCGTCGCGCTTCACCCACACCTTCATCTCCTCACTCAGCGCATTCACGACGGACACGCCCACGCCGTGCAGGCCGCCCGACACCTTGTACGATCGCTTGTCAAACTTGCCGCCGGCATGCAGCACCGTCATGGCCAGCTCCACGCCCGGGATCTTCTCCGTCGGGTGAATGTCCACGGGAATGCCGCGCCCGTTGTCGGTGACCGTGATGGAATTGTCGGCGTGGATCGTGACGCTGATCGTGTCGGCGTAGCCCGCGAGCGTTTCGTCAATCGAGTTGTCCACCACCTCGTACACCAGGTGGTGCAACCCACGCTCCGACGTCGATCCGATATACATGCCGGGGCGCTTGCGCACCGCCTCCAGCCCCTTGAGAACCTGAATCTGTCCTGCGTCGTACTTCTGGCCGGACTGGTCGGCAGACGTGCTCATGGGCCCCCGATCTGGTGAAAAAGCATCCCGAAGAAATGCCGAAAAAACTGGCAATCCATAACTGCGGAAATCTAACGAAAACGGACCTTGGACGCAATGGGGAGTTGCTGGTCTAACCGGCGTCGTTACAACGGGTTACCGCACCAGCCGCCACCGGATTCGCTCCACCTTCTGCGCCCCGGTTTTCTCGTTGATTACGCGCAGCAATTCGGGCGCCATCAGCGACAGCTCCGCCATCCACGCATGGCTCGTGACGGCCACCGTCAACACGCCCTTCCGGTCCACCGAAATGGCCTGCGTAACCTTCGCAATCTCGCGCCCCACCACGGTCGGCCAGTGCACGATCACCCACGCCTGCTCCAGTCGCGCGCCCAGGCCGCTCTGTTCCAGCACGGCAGGCACCACGTCGCCCAGGCGCGACGGACGACCTTTTTTGCGTTCGCTCATGCCGCCTGCCAGGCGCGTACGGCGCCCCCCGCAATGCGCACCCGCTCGGCGCGCATGAACTCCACCGGGATGTCGTGCTCGCGCGGCACCGTCAGCACCGCCTGGCCGATGCCCGCCTCCGACAAAAGCTCCAGGATCCGCGCCGCGCGCCGCGCGTCGAGTTCCGCAAAGGGATCGTCCAGCAGCAGCAGGGGCGCCGCGCCGCACGCCGCCCGCAGCGTCTCCCACTCCAGCAGGCGCAGCGCGATGGCCGCCGAGCGCTGCTGGCCCGCCGAGCCGAAGGTGCGCAGGTCGCGCGTGTCCAGGTCCAGCGCGAGGTCGTCCCGGTGCGGGCCCGACTGCGTCATCCCGCGCCGCACGTCGAGCGCGCGCCGCGCCTCGAGGGCCGAGGCGAGGGCAGCCGCCGGGTTGTCAGCGGCCTCCAGCGAACTCGCATACCGCATGGTGGGGACGCCCATTTCACCGATGGCCGCGCACAGCGCCGCATACCGCGGCATCGCGCCGCACACCCACTCCTGCCGCCGCCGCCAGAGCACGCTGCCGGCCTCCGCCAGTGGCGTCTCCCACACGCTGATGCGCGCATCCGCGCGCCCGGTGCGCGCTGCGTCGCGCAGCGCGGCGTTGCGCCTCGCCAGGGCGGCGCGGTAGGTCTGCAGCGCCGGCAGGTAGCCGGGCACGCTGAGCGCGAGCAGGATGTCCAGGTAGCGGCGGCGCACCACCGGCGCTCCACCCACCAGCTCCACGTCGCCGGGAGAGAACAGCACCGACGGAACATGGCCAATGCCGTCCGCCAGCCGCTGCATGACGGCGCCGTCTATGGTGACCCGCTTGCGACGGGACGCGCGCTCGAATCCCACGCCCACGCGCTCGCCGGTGGCCAGGGTGCCTTCCACGTGGCACCCCAGGGCGCCAAAGCGCACCACGTCCACGTCGCGCGCGCCGCGAAAGCTGCGCAGCAACTGCAGGTAGTAGATGCCCTCCAGCAGGTTGGTCTTGCCCTGCCCGTTGTCACCCACCACCACGAGCCCGTCTCCCGGAATCGCCAGGTCGAGCCGGCCGAAGTTGCGGAAGTCCCGCAGTGCCAGCGCCGTGAGCCGGACAGCGGGACCGGCGGCCGCGATCACGCGCCCTCGAACTTGGCCGGCCGCTTCGCGAGGAACGCCGCGGTGCCTTCCTTCATGTCGGCCGACGCGGCCAGCAACCCGAACTTCGTGGCCTCCAGCGCCAGCGCGTCATCCAGGCCCACGTCGGCGCCGCCATGCACGGCGTCTATGCAGTGGGCCAGCGCCAGCGGACCATTCCCGAGCATCAGCGCCAGCATGCGGCGCGCGGCGTCCAGCAGTTCGGCGGCGGGCACCACGGCATTCACCAGCCCGATGCGATACGCCTCGGCGGCGTCGATCACCTCGCCGGTGAGCAGGAGCTGGAGCGCGCGTCCGGTGCCCACCAGGCGGGGCAGGCGCTGCGTCCCGCCATAACCCGGAATGGTGCCCAGCTTCACCTCGGGCTGGCCGAACTTCGCGTGCTCCGAAGCAATGCGCACATGGCACGCCATGGCCAGTTCGCATCCGCCGCCCAGGGCAAAGCCATTCACGGCCCCGATCACGGGCTTGTCCAGCCGTTCGAGGTGGCGGAAGATGGCCTGGCCTCGGCGCGACAGCGCCAGCGCCTCGAGCGGGTTCTTGCGCTGGAGTTCGCCGATGTCCGCGCCGGCCACGAAGGCGCGTCCGGCGCCGGTGACAATCGCGCCGGCGATGTCGCCGCGGCGGCGCACGTCGTCCACGGCCCGGCTCAGCGCGCCCATCACCTCATCGTTGAGGGCGTTGAGCTTGTCGGGGCGGTTGACAGTGATGGTCGCGATGCGGTCCGCGACGTCGAGGGTGAGCACGGAATCGGGCATGGCGGGAGGGCGGGAGACTCCACCGAATCTAACGGCTGGCCGTGTGGACGCGCGCAATGCCCTGCCGGTACATTCTGCGCATCATGAAACATGTCCTGGCCATCGACGAGGGAACCACCGGGGTCACCTGCCTGGTGATCGCGGCCGACGGCTCGGTGGCGGGGCGAGGCTATCGCGAAATCACCCAGCACTTTCCCCGCCCGGGTTGGGTGGAGCACGATGCGGACGAGCTGTTTGCGCGTACGCTCGAGGCCGGGCGCGAGGCGATTCGCCAGGCGGGGCACACGCCCGACGCCATCGGCATCACGAACCAGCGGGAGACCGTGGTGGTGTGGGAGCGCGCGAGCGGGCATCCGGTGCACCGCGCCATCGTGTGGCAGGATCGCCGGACAGCCGACCGGTGCGCCGAGTTGAAGGATCGCGAACCGTGGATCCGCGAGCGGAGTGGGCTCGTGGTGGATCCCTACTTTTCCGCCACCAAGATCGAGTGGCTGATCCGCGAGCAGCGGCTGCTGGAACGGTACACGCCGGGCCAACTGGCCATCGGCACCGTGGACGCCTGGCTGGTGTGGAAGCTCACGGGTGGGGCGGTGTTCGCCACGGATCACACCAATGCGTCGCGCACCATGCTCTACGACATCAACGCGCGGGAGTGGAGCGACGAGCTGTGCGCGCTGTTCGGCGTGCCGCGCGAGTCGCTGCCGGAGGTGCGCGCGTCCAGTGGGTCGTTCGGCCACGCGGGCGCCGGGCACTTTGGCGCGGTGGTGCCGATCCTGGGCGTGGCCGGGGACCAGCAGGCCGCGCTCTTCGGCCAGGGGTGCTGGCAGGCCGGCATGGGCAAGAACACCTATGGGACGGGCGCATTCGTATTGCTATATAGCGGTGCGCAACGTCCGTCGGCGCCCCAGGGCATCCTGACCACGATGGCCTGTGATGCCGCCGGCCAGCCGGCCTACGCGCTGGAGGCCGCGATCTTCATTGCCGGCGCCGCGGTGCAATGGCTGCGCGACGGCCTTGGCATCGTGACGGACGCCGCCGAGACGGGCGCGCTGGCCGAGTCGCTGGAGTCAAATGACGGCGTGTACTTCGTGCCGGCGCTGGTGGGGCTCGGCGCGCCGGCGTGGGAGCCGCGGGCGCGCGGCACCATTGTCGGCCTGACGCGTGGCACCGGGCGCGCCCACCTGGCCCGCGCGGCGCTGGAGGCCATGGCGTACGGCACGGCCGACGTCCTGGACGCCATGGTCTCAGTCTCCGGCACCGCGTTCCAGCGCCTGCGCGTGGATGGCGGGGCTACGCGCAACGACTGGCTCATGCAATTCCAGACGGATGTGCTGGGCGCCCCCGTGCAGCGACCGCGGCACGTGGAGACGACGGCGTTCGGCGCGGCGGGGCTGGCGGGAATTGCCGCGGGTGTCTGGCCCGATGCGGCCGCCTTTCACGCGTCGCAGGAGTTGACCACGTTCCAGCCGTCGGCCTCCCGCGGCATGGTGGACGAGTGGCGCCGCGGGTGGGCGCGGGCCATGCGCGCCGCGGTGGCGTGGGCGCGCGACTCGGCCGTGACCGCGGAGGCGCCACATGGCCGGTAGGCTGCTGGCGGTGGCGGGCGAGCTCGCGCCGTGGGTGGCGCTGCTGATGGCAGCCTGGGCGGTGGTCACCTCGACGGGCGGTGTGGCCATGCGCCGCGCCGACCTGGTGGAGAGCGGGCGGCGCGCCCTGGTGGCCACGGCGCTGGCCCTCACCGTGGCCGTGGCCGGCCTGGTGCAGGCGCTGTTCACGCATGACTTCGCCATGGACTACGTGGCGCGGCATACGGCATTCGGCATGGGCGGCTGGTCCACGCTGGCCGCCACGTGGGGCGGCGCGTCCGGCGCCTTGCTGGTGGCCGTATGGCTGGGCGCCCTGCTGGTGGCCGCGCGCGCGGTGCCTGCGCGCCGGGGTGACCCGCGCGCGGGCGCCGCGGCGGCCGTGTTGCTGCTCGCCGCCCTCGTGGTGGTGGTGGCATTCATGAATCCATATCATCGCCTCACGGGCACCCCGGTCAGTGGCGCCGGCGCCACGCCGTGGATGCGCCATGCCGGCGTCGTCGTCGCCCGGCTGGCGGCGCTGGCCGGGTATGCGTGTGCCGGCGTGGCGGCGGCCGTCGCGCTCGGCCACTGGCGCGTCCGTCCGGCGGACGCGTGGCTGGATATCGTGCAGCCGTGGGTGGTGGGGGCGTGGACGCTGCTGTCCGTGGCGCTTGGCCTGCTGTTGCGGGAGGCCTGGCTGCACACGGCGGTGGTCGGCCTGTGGTATCCGGCGCCGGAAATCATGGGAGCGTCGCTCGTGTGGCTGGCCGCGGCGGCAGCCCTGCATGCCCCGGATCCGGTGGCCGGGCGGGTGTCGAGTCGCGTGGGTCAGCACGTGGCGCACGCCGGCGCCGTCGTCGCGGGAATCGCGTTCATAGGGAATCTCTTTACCACCACGACGACGGTGCACCTGCCCACGGGCCAGCCGGTGTCAGTGTCCGTGGGGATGGGTGGTACCTGGCGGATGGTGGGCCAGGGCATGTCGCAGTTCGCCAGGGGCGACCACGGCGTGTCGGCATTCACCGTGGAGGCGACGCGCGGTGATGAGACGCCGCGCCTGCTGGTGGCGCGGCAGTTGATGTTCGGGACGCTCGCCGATACGACCGCGTTGCGTGCGGAAGCCGACCCGGCCCTGGTGCCCGGTCCGCTGGGCGCGTTGCGCGTGGTGCTCACCTCTGGCGAGACCGATGCCGGCGAGGTGCGGGTCAGCTTCGTGCCGCTTGCCTGGCTGCTGCCACTGGGCGCGCTGTTGTGCGTGGTGGGCGGCGCGGCCACGCTCGCATTCCGCGGGCGGACCCGGGAAGGTGTGCGATGACGGTGGCGCAACTGCTTGCGCTGGTCTTGGCGCTGGCCCTCCTGGCGTACGTGCTCTGGCCGTTGCTCCCGGCGCGCGGCGGGGCGGTGGCGGGTGAGTGTCCCGTGTGCGGTCCGCGCCCGGAACAGGATGCGCGGTTCTGTTCCAACTGCGGACGCCCGCTTTCGCGCTAGGTCGTTACCGCTCCACCGCCGCGAGGCGCCGCAGCGCGATGCGGATTGGCACCAGCGTGCAGCCCACGCAGAGCACCGCGGCGGCGCCAAAGCCAATCCACATGGCCACGGGATCGGGACTGGTGTTGTACACGCGTGCCGAGAGATATGAGTACACTGGACGCGCCTCCAGCACGATGATCACGCCGATCATGGCCACCGACGCCATCATGAAGAGCAACCCGCCGAACGACGTGGGGATCTGCGCGGCGTTCTCCGTGTCAAACTGCGGGAACAGGGTGCCGAACCCGAGCGCCATGCCGCTCACGGCGAATGTCATGCCCACGATGGTGAACACCGAGACCGTGAACATGAAGACGCTCACGTCCAGCAGGTAGTCGGTGACGCCCACGATGCCGAGCGCCAGCACCAGCAGCGGCAGCGTGCCCACCCAGAACTTGGCCCAGAGCAGGTCGCGCACCCGCATGGGGCTGGACCGCAGCAGCCACAGCGTGCGCCCCTCCAGGCTCACGGCCGGGAAGATGAACCGCGCGGCGATGGACGCCAGCACGAACCCGGCGAGCACCAGGTTCAGGAACGGCACGATGTTCACCAGGAAGAAGGTCATGCCGTCGCCCCGCAGGGGCAGATACTTGATGTTGAATACGTACACCACCACCAGCACGGCCAGCAGGATGAGTTGCGACCACTGCGTGGTGTCGCGAAAGAACAGCCGCAGCTCCTTGAGCACCAGCTCGCGCCGCAGCACGGAGAGCGGGCCCAGCACGAACCGGCTGATGGCCCGCCAGACGCCGGGACGCACCCACTGCGCGCCGCTCTCCTGCGCCTTGCTGAATCCCTTGAGGTAGACCTGGCGGTGCAGCAGCGCGCCGAACACCACGGCCGCCGCGGCTGTGGTCCACAGCAGGTAAAAAGGCAGATAGTCCATCCGGTACTGCAGCCAGCTCATCACGCCCTGGGAGGCCCACTCGCTGGGCAGCATGGGCGACGTGGGCGTGCGCAGGACGGTCACGAAATCCACCAGGGACCGGAATCCCTCGGGCCGCGCCAGCCGCTCGGGCCGCACCAGCCGGAACAGCAGCACGATGCCGCCCGCCGACAGCACGGCAATGACGCTCAGGATGTCGCGGGTGCGCCGCGCCGGGAAGATGTTCACCAGCAGCAGCGTGATGGCCGAGCCGAGCACCGCCGGGATGATCAGCAGTGGCAGGAACGCTGATATGCTCACCAGCGGAAACCACCAGCCACCCTCGTACACGCGACCGTACGCCGCGAACATCGGGATGGCCAGCAGCACCACCATCCAGCTCGAATGCACCGTGGTCTCGATGAGCTTGGCCAGGTAGAGCTTGAGCCAGTCCACGGGCCCCGAGACCAGCAGGTCCAGGTCGCGCGCCAGGAAGAAGCTGGACAGTGCGGTGATGATGTTGGACAATATCAGAATGGCAAAGAAGCCCAGCAGCATGAGCCCGAGCAGCTTGCCCGCCAGCAGGGGCCCGATCTCCTCGACGCCGCGGAAGTAGTGCAGCAACCGGTACAGCACCAGGTAGATGAATGCCCAGAACAGCGCGCCGAACACGCCCAGCACGGTGAAGCGCGCCCCGCGGCCGCGCTCGCCGGCCAGCAGGCGCGCCCGCGCGGTCAGCCACTTGGGCACCAGCAGGTGCAGCAGCGACGGATCGGCCACGGCCCGCGATGGCAACCCCACCTCCGCCGGTACCGCGACGTCAGGCATTCAGCACCTCGACCAGCTCCCGCGCCGCGTTGTCGCCCGTCAGCTTCAGGAAGATTTCCTCCAGCCCCTGCGCGCCACCCTCGGCGCCGCGGCGCAACTCGGCCATCGTGCCCGCCGCGCGGATCCTGCCCGTCTGGATGATGGCCAGGCGGTCGCACAGCGCCTCGGCCACCTCGAGCGTGTGCGTGGACATCATGATCGTGTGCCCGCGATTGACGTATTCCCGAAACAGGTCCTTCAGGATACGTGCCGCCTTCGGGTCCAGCCCCACCATGGGTTCATCCACCACGATCACTTCCGCCCGGTGTACGAACGCGCTGGCGATGATGAGCTTCTGCCGCATCCCGTGGCTGTAACTCTCCACCAGCTCATCCTTCCAGGCTTCCAGGTCAAAGAGCGCCATCAGCTCCTGGGCGCGATGCTCCACCTCGGGCCCCTCCTGGTCGTACAGCCCCGCCACGAACCGCAGGAACTCCGCGCCCGTGAGCTTCTCATAGATGAACGGCCGGTCGGGGATGAAGCCCAGCTTCATCTTGGCGGCCACCGGGTCCCTGGCAATGTCCACGCCGCCAATCTCCACGGTGCCGGCGGTGGGACGCAGGATGCCGGCGATCATGCGGAGCGTCGTGGTCTTGCCCGCGCCGTTGGGTCCCACGAAGCCGAACAACTGGCCGCGCGGTACCTCGAGATCAATGGCGTTCACGGCCGTGAAGGTGCCGTATCGCTTGGTGAGCTGCTGGAGTCGGATCATGGACCGGAACGAGGGAGGAGTGGCACCAACGGGTACAGGACAGGCATGAGGTCAGGGGTGCCGGCGCGACGAGATCACTTCCACGCGCAGGCCGCCGAGCAGTGCCGCGAGCTCGGCCTGGCGCAGCAGGCCTCCCGTGACCAGGCGGAGGTGCGCCGCATCGGCGGGAAACTGGCCGAAGGTGGGATCAACTGGTACCCAGCGGCCCAGGTACACCTCGGGCCACGCGTGATAGTAGAACTTTCCATTCACGTAGGCGAGCCCGGACGCCGCGCGCGCCGGAATGCCGGCCGCGCGCGCCAGCGCCAGATACAACTGCGTATGCTCATTGGCGTCGCCGCTGCGGGTGCGCAGCACGTATCGCGCGTCGGGCACGCCGTCGGTGGGTCGCGCCCGCAGCGAGTCGTACACCCATTGATTGATCCGCTCGGCCGCCACGCGCGGGTCGTGGATGCCACCCACCAGCCGCGCGGCCATCTCCCGGATGTCACGGCTGCGCGATTCCACCAGCGGTTCCGGGTCCAGCGCCTGTTCCGCGTCCGCGGGTCGGGGGACCCCCGTGAAGAACCTCGATGGCAGGCTGTCGCGCACCGCGCGGGTGATGGTGACGGTATCGCCCCGCTGGACCTGGTCCCCACCATCCAATGCGAACTTCCGGGTGTCCACGCCAAGCACTCGCACCTGCAACCGGTCCATGGTGCCGGGGGCGCGCGCGTTGGCCGCGAGGGCCGTCATTTCCAGGATGGCGGACGCCGGGCCGGCGCTGGGCACGCCATCCGCCGCCTGGTCCATGCGCCAGTTCTCATATGCAACTTCATATGGATGCAGCGCCAGGCGGAAGCCCAGCCACGACATGGACAGCAGGCGTCCCTGCGGGCCCACCCATCCCGAGATCCCCACCTCGTCCGACGAGGTGAGGCGCCACGCCTTGAGCGTATCCGGCGTCACCCCGCGCCAGCGCTGGGTCCGCCGATCCAGCACGGCGCTGTCGTTCACCACGAACGTCGTCTCCGCCGAGATGCCAATGCGCGCGTCGCGGGCCACCAGGGCGCGCGGGTCGAACACCGGCAGCACGAACGACGCGCCTGCGCGGGGATCCTCCCCCAGCACCACGACCAGCGGTACCACGGAGGGCATCAACACCGGACCGGCAATCCGGACGCGCTGCGAGTCGGCGGGCGTGGAGTCGCCCTGGAGCGCGGTCGCGTACACGATCACCGAATCGCCCTCCACCCGCCCCCCCACGCGATGGGACGTCGTGCCGGAATCAATGCTGATGTCAAAGGTGCGCAGTCGGAGCGTGCGTGACGTCTCCACCGTGGTGCGCGCCTGGATGCGGCGCGGGGCGCCGTCGATCCTCACGTCAGCCACGAGGTAATCCGTGAACGCGATGCCGCGCGTCAGGGTGTCGATGGTGGACGAGGCAAAGCCCACCTGGCGGTCGCCCTGCGTGACGGTGTAGAAGAGCGCGCTCGGCGTCACGCGCAGCGCGGCCTCGGCCAGCCGGGCGACGTCCGGCTGGAAATACGTGCGCCGGATCAGCGCTCCCACGCCCGCCGCCCACAGCACCACGATGCCCAGGGCCGCCATGCCGCGTCGGCTCATGCGGTCCCCGTGGCGGAGATCATCCGGCCGTGCCCCGTGGCGTAGCGGCCGGCGATGGCGGGTGGCACCGTCAGGCCAGCGCCAGCGTCGTCTCGCCGCTGATCCATTCCAGGTACTTCGGCAACCCGGCGGACACGGGCAGGGCCAGCAGTTCCGGAACCTTGTATGGATGCAGTTCCTCGAACGCGGCCTGGAGCGTCTCGAGTCGCGCCGACCGGGTCTTCAGGATCACCACGACCTCCTTTTCGTCGGCAATCCTGCCCTGCCAGCGGTAGAGCGACCGGGCGCCGGGGACCATGGTGCCGCAGGCTATGAGGCGCCGTTCGAGCAGTGCCCGGACCAGTCGGACCCCCTCCTCGTCGGAGGCGACCGTGGTCAGGACAACGATGGCATCGGTGTGGGGCATGGCGGGCAGGGGTGGAGTCTCCCAAACATAACGTCCGACCCCCCCGGCTTGTCTCCCCCCCAGTCATCGGCCAGCTTTCGCAGGCTATGGCTGAAGATGCTCTGATCATCCGCGGTGCCCGGGAGCACAACCTCCAGAACCTGAACGTCACGATCCCGCGCGACCGCCTGACGGTGATCACCGGCCTGTCGGGTTCGGGTAAGTCGTCGCTCGCGTTCGACACGATCTACGCCGAAGGCCAGCGCCGCTACGTCGAATCGCTCTCCGCCTACGCCCGCCAGTTCCTGGGGCTGATGGAGAAGCCCGACGTCGATTCCATCGAGGGGCTCTCACCGGCCATCTCCATCGAGCAGAAGAGCGCGGGTCACAACCCGCGTTCTACCGTGGGCACGGTCACCGAGATCTACGACTACCTGCGCCTGCTCTACGCCCGGGCGGGTACGCCGCACTGCCCCAACTGCGGCCGCCCGGTGCAGCGCCAGAGCGCCGCGCAGATCGCGGACGTGGTGCTCGGCTGGCCCGCCAATGCGCGCATTGAGATCCGCGCGCCGCTGGTGCAGGGCCGCAAGGGCGAGTTCCGCGACTTGTTTGAGTCGGTGCGCAAGCAGGGGTTCATCCGCGCCTGGGTGGACGGCGAGCTCATTGAAGTGGCATCGCCGCCCAAGCTCAACCGGCGGCAGAACCACAGCATCAGCGTGGTGGTGGATCGCACGACGGTGCGCGCGGAGGACCACGCGCGGCTGGCCGATTCCATCGAGACGGCGCTCAAGCTGGCCGACGGGCTCGTGGAAGTGCACGACACGGGCCGCAAGACCACGGAACTCTTCTCGGAACGCTTCGGCTGTCCGGTGTGCGGCATCTCGTTGCCCGACCTGGAGCCGCGGCAGTTTTCGTTCAACTCGCCCTTTGGGGCGTGCCCGGAATGCGGCGGGCTGGGCACGCGCCAGCGCGTGGCCGAGGCGCTGGTGCTCGGGGACCCGCGCATCTCCATCCTGGAAGGCGTGGTCCTGCCATGGGGCGAGCCCTCGGGTCAGCTCCGGCGGGTGATCCTGCCCGCGCTGGCGCGTCGGTACGGGTTTGACCTCAATACGGCGTGGGGTGAGCTGGGCGAGGACGTGCGGACGGCCATCCTGCACGGTGATGCCGCGGCCAAGGGGCGGCGCGGGGCGGATGCCGAATGGGAGGGCGTGCTGGCCAACATCGAGCATCGCTACGAGGCCACGGGATCCGACGCCACGCGGCTGGAGCTGCAGGCGTACATGATCGAGGTGCCGTGCGACGCCTGTCATGGTTTCCGGCTGCGGCCCGAGTCGCTGGCGGTCACCATCAGTGATCGCAACATCGGGGAGCTGGCCGACCTGTCCATCGTGGCGGCCCGCGAGTTCATGGACGGGCTCACGTTGCGGGCGCCGGGCCGGCCGGGGCTGGACCCCGACATCGCCGGTCCCATCCTGAAGGAAGTGCGCGAGCGGCTGCGCTTCCTGGTGGACGTCGGCCTCGACTACCTCACGCTCAGCCGGGCCGCGGAGTCACTCTCCGGCGGCGAGGCGCAGCGCATCCGCCTGGCCACGCAGATCGGATCGCGCCTGGTGGGCGTGCTCTATATCCTGGATGAGCCCAGCATCGGGCTGCACCAGCGGGACAACGCCCGGTTGCTGGCCACGCTCGAGCAGCTCCGCGACCTGGGCAACACGGTCATCGTCGTGGAACACGACGAGGAGACGATGCGCGCGGCGGACTACGTCATCGACCTGGGGCCCGGTGCCGGCCGCGATGGCGGCCGCGTGATCGCGGCCGGAACCATAGACGACATCGTACGCAATAAGGCTTCGCTCACGGGCCGCTACCTGAGCGGCGCGCTGCAGATTCCAGTCCCCGCCACTCGGCGGCCGTTCAACGCCGATCGGGTGATCCGCATCGAGGACGCCGAGGAACACAACCTGCACGGACTCACCGTCGAGCTGCCGCTGGGGCTGTTTGTCACGGTCACCGGCGTGTCGGGCTCGGGCAAGTCCACGCTGGTGGAGGACATCCTGCACCGCGCGCTGGCGCGGCACTTCTACCGGGCGCGCACCATTCCCGGGCGCCACGCGCGCATCACCGGGCTGGAGCACATCGACAAGGTCATTGACATCGACCAGAGTCCCATTGGGCGCACGCCGCGATCCAACCCGGCCACGTACACCGGACTCTTTACGCCCATTCGCGAACTCTTTGCCGAGATGCCCGAGGCGAAGATCCGCGGCTACGGGCCCGGGCGCTTCTCGTTCAACGTGAAGGGCGGCCGATGCGAAGCGTGCCAGGGCGACGGCCTGGTCAAGATCGAGATGCACTTCCTGCCCGACGTGTACGTGCCCTGCGAGGTGTGCAAGGGCAAGCGCTACAATCGGGAGACGCTGGAAGTCCGCTTTCGTGGCAAGTCCATAGCCGACGTGCTGGACCTGACCGTGGAAGACGCCCGCAACTTCTTTGAGCACCAGCCGCGCATCCACCAGAAGCTGCAGACGCTGTGTGACGTGGGCCTGGGATATGTCCACCTGGGTCAGAGCGCCACCACGCTGTCCGGCGGCGAGGCGCAGCGCGTGAAGCTGGCCACCGAGCTGGCCAAGCGCGACACCGGTCGGACCCTGTACATCCTGGACGAGCCCACCACCGGGCTGCACTTCGAGGACGTGCGCCTGTTGCTGGAGGTGCTGCACAAGCTGGTGGACCGCGGCAACACGGTGCTGGTGATCGAGCACAACCTGGACGTCATCAAGACGGCCGACTGGATCGTGGACCTGGGGCCGGAGGGTGGCACCCGCGGCGGCCGCATTGTCGCGGAAGGGACGCCGGAACAGGTAGCCGCCACGCCGGGCTCGTACACCGGTGAGTACCTCAAGCCACTGGTGGCCGCGCCGCGCCGTGCCCCGCGCCAGCGCCGGGCGGGCTGAGCCAGCCGATGGCCCGGGGCCGGCGCCCCGTGGACGCGGTGCCCTTCATATGGTAGGGGCGGGGGCGATGGCCTCCGTTGCCCACTCCTCTTTCGGGCGGTAGCTTCCCGCGGGAAGCGTGAAACGCCGGGGCCCACGGGCCGTACGGGGTCTTCAATCGCCACGCCGGGATATCACCCATGGTCAGCAAGGAACAACTCGAAGGCTTTCTGGATCGCCTGAGCGCCGACGGAGCCTCGTACACCGAGGTTGAGCCGGGCCTCTGGGTCGTGAAGCCGGGGGGCGCGCAGGATTTTGACGTGGTGGTGCACTTCTCGCCGCCGGTCGTGCTGCTGCGTGTCAAGGTGATGGTGCTGCCCACCGCGAACGCCAAGCTGGCCACGCTCAGCCGGCGGCTGCTGGAGCTCAACGCCAGCGACCTGATGCACGGGTCCTACGGCATCCAGGGAGACTCCGTGGTGCTCACCGAGGCGCTGGAGCTGGAGCACCTGGACTACGAGGAATTCCTGGCAAGTTATGAGAGCATGACCCTGGCACTGGCATCGCACATGCGCGAGCTGGGCTCGTTCCGCGAGGCACACTGACCCATGGGGATCTTCGACCGTCTGTCGCAGCTGCTGCGATCCAATATCAATGATCTCATCTCCCGGGCGGAAGACCCGGAGAAGATGCTCACCCAGATCCTGGGCGACATGCGCTCGCAACTGGCCAAGGCCAAGCAGCAGGTGGCCAGCGCCATTGCCGACGAGAAGCGCCTGCGCGACCAGGCGGACACCGAGTACAAGCAGGCCCAGGACTGGGAGCGCCGGGCCGTGCTCGCCGTGCAGGAGAACCGGGACGACCTGGCCAAGCAGGCGCTGGTGCGGCAGGCCGAGCACACCAACAACGCGCAGCAACTGGAGCAGACCTGGGATGCGCACCGGCTGGAGACGGAAAAGCTCAAGAACTCCCTGCGCGACCTGAACGACAAGATCGAGGAAGCCAAGCGCAAGAAGAACCTGCTGGTGGCGCGTCAGCGCCGCGCGCAGGCGCAGAAGCGCATTTCCGAAACCATGTCGTCGCTCTCTGAGAAGTCGGCGTTCGAGGCGTTCAACCGCATGGAAGAGCGCATCGAGACCAGTGAACGCCAGCTCAAGGCGTCCACCGAGATCGACGAGGAACTCTCAGGCGACACCCTGCAGCGCCAGTTCAAGCAGCTCGAGCGCGGCAGCGCCGGCGCCTCCGTGGATCAGCAACTCCTGGCCCTCAAGGAGAAGATGGGCATGCTGCCCGCCGGATCGTCCAAGGCCGCCAGGCAGCTCAACGCCGGCCACGACGAGCAGACGGTGCAGGCGGAAATCGAGGACGACACCACCGAAGAGAAGAAATCGACTTGAGCGACGAAGCACGGCGCTTCAGGATCGCGCCGGTTCTCACGGCGACAGTCCTGGTCGTCCTCCTGCTCTGGCTCGTCGGCTCCGTTGCCGGCGTGCTGATGCTGCTGTTCCTGGGCATCCTCATCGCGGTGTACCTCGATGCGCTGGCCTCGGCGCTCCGCCGCCGCCTCCACGTGCCCGGGCGGCTGGGCTTTCCCGCCGCGCTCGTTGCCACGCTGGGTGCCGTCGCCCTGCTGTTCGCGATCCTCGTGCCCCCCGTGGTCACGCAGACGCGCGAACTGCTCAAGCTGCTCCCGGGGTACCTGGGCGCCTGGCAGGCGGCCTTTGAGGCGTTCATTGCCCGCGTGCCGGGCCTGACGGATGTCATTTCCCCGGGGCAGCACAGCCTCGTCCTGGCCATCTACGACCAGCTCGCGAGCACCGTGCAGAATGTCGTGCCCAAGCTGTTTGCCGGCGTCCATGCGCTCATCTACATCTTCTCGGTGGCGGTCATGGCCATCTACCTGGCCATCCAGCCTGCCACGTACACCGACATTGTCGAGTCGCTGTTTCCCCCGGCACGCCGTCCGTTTGTGCGCCACCTGCTGGGCGAGCTGGGCGGTACGCTGCGTGCGTACATCGTGGCCCAGCTCCTCACCATGTCCGTCCTGGGCGTCCTGACCGCGATCGGGCTCTACATCCTGGGGGTCCCCTACGCGCTCACGTTTGGCGTGTTCACCGGGCTCGCCGCCATCGTGCCGTTCTTCGGGACGCTGGTGTCCACCACGCTCCCGGCGCTCTTTGTCCTGAATGGCCCGAGCGGGGGCACCCGGGCGCTGCTGGTGCTCGGGCTGGGCGTGGTCATCCACCTGATCGAGGGCAACCTGGTGGCGCCGCTGCTCATGTCGGAACGGGTGAACCTGCCGCCGGTGCTGAGCATCCTGGGCGTGCTGATCATGGGCGAACTGCTCGGCCCGCTCGGCTTGCTCATCGCCGTGCCGACGCTGGCCATCGTCATGGTGCTGGTGCGGCGCATACTGATCCATGGCATCTACGAGGGCGGCATCAGCGTGACGCCCACGCTCCACACGGTGACCAGCGCCGCGACCGAAACCGACACCGACACCGACACCGCGCCGCCGCCCGGCTGACGTCGGCGGCTGACGCCCACCCGTTCCTTCCCATGCCCGACGCACCCAAGTTCCTGGTCTTGGCCCAGGGGTCCTTCGACCCCGTGCGGTCCAAGACGGCCAATGCCTGCATTCGCTACACCCCGGAGCGCGTGGCCGCGGTGCTCGACTCCACGCAGCGCGGCAAGACCGCGCAGCAGGTGCTGGGCTTTGGCGGCGGTATACCAGTAGTTGGATCAGTGGATGAGGGCCTGGCGCACCGGCCCACCGCGCTCCTCATCGGCATCGCGCCGCAGGGCGGACAACTGCCGGAGGAGTGGCGCGGCATCATCGGCCGGGTGCTCGACGACGGGATGGATGTCTGGAGTGGCTTGCACGTCCTGCTGGGCGACGACGCCGAGTTCGCGGCGCGGGCGGCGCGTACCGGCGCCACCATCCACGACCTCCGGCGGCCCCCCGCCCGCCTGGATGTCGCGCGCGGACGCGTGCGCGACGTGGCCGCCACCGTGGTGCTCACCGTGGGAACGGACTGCAACATCGGCAAGATGACCGCGGCGCTGCAGTTGCTGCACGGCCTGCGCGCCCGGGGGCACCGCGTGGCCTTTGCCGGCACGGGCCAGACGGGCATCCTGGTGGACGGCAAGGGCATCGCGGTGGACGCCGTGATCGCGGACTTCATTGCCGGCGCCGCGGAGCGCCTGGTGCTGGAGGCCGCGCCGGACGCCGACATCGTCCTGGTGGAAGGGCAGGGGTCCATTATCCACCCCAGCTATTCCGGCGTCACGTACGGGCTGCTGCACGGCTCCCTGCCGCACGCGCAGGTGATGTGTACGCAGCCCTCGCGCACGGCCATCCGGCATAATGAGTGGATGCCTATACCGCCCCTGGGGGAGTTCATCGCGCTGCACGAGCGCGTGGCCCTGCGGCCCGCGCCCGTGATTGGCGTGGCGTTGAATACGTCCGACCTGGCGGACGCGGAGGCCGCGGCCGCCGTGCAGCGCACCGCGCGCGAAGTGGCGCTGCCCGCCACCGACCCCGTGCGATTCGACCCGACGCCGCTGGTGGACGCCATCAGCGAATTTCACCGGGCCCGCGTGGGCTGACCCGCGGGCCCGTTTGGTGGGCCGTGCGATGTTCAGGTGGGGACTCGGCGGCCGCTCCGCGGCATCGTGGGCGCGTCCCCCAACCCGGAGCCCGTACCCCCATGCTGTTCTCCGCGCGCCGCCTTGCCAAGCACTATGCCGCCGGCGCGCCCGGCTGCTCCGCCGTCGTGCGCGTACTCGACGGCGTGGACCTCGAGCTCGCCGCAGGGCACGTGGTGGGCGTCCAGGGCGATCGCGGCAGCGGCAAGACCACGCTCCTGCGCTGCGTAGCCGGTCTCGCGCGCCCCGACGCCGGCGTGCTGCGCTGGGCCCCGGGGGCCGCGAGCCCCGTGATCACGGCGCTGGCCCCGGCGGCCCATCCCTTTGAGACCGTCGGTGACGTCGTGGAACGCACCAGCGCGCGCGACGCCGTCTCGCCGGAGCGCCTGCACGAAGCGCTCGCGCTGCTGGAACTCGACTCGCTGGCGGGCCGGACGCTGGCCGTGCTCACCACCGATGAACGCGCCCGCCTGGCGCTCGCCATCACCCTCGGAATCCCGCACCCGCTGCTGCTCCTGGACGGCACCGTGGACGCGCTCGCGGCCGCGTCGCGCCCCATCGTCCGGGCCCTGCTCCGGGCGCACGCCGCCGATGGCGGCGCCGTCCTGATGGCGGGCCGCGACCGCGTGGCCGTGGCGGCGCTCTCGGCGGAATGTCGCCACCTGACGGAGGGACGCCTGGGTCCGCTGGCGCGTCCGGAGCGGCGCGTCGCGGCGGCGCGCGTGGCGGAAGCGCCAACAGCGCCCGCAGTTGTCCGTTGACCGTCGCGGCGGGCGGCATCTAGCTTCCGGCCATGCCGCCCGCGCCGGAATTCCGCCTTTACAACTCGCTCACCCGCAAGGTGGAGCCGTTCGCGCCCGCCGATGGCCAGACCGTGCGGTTCTACAGTTGCGGGCCTACGGTGTACAACCCCGCGCACCTGGGCAACTTCCGCACCTTCCTGTTCAACGACCTGCTGCGGCGCGTGCTGCGCCTGCGCGGGTGGAACGTGCGGCAGGTCATGAACCTCACGGATGTGGACGACAAGATCATCCGGCGGGCGGGGGAACAGGGACGGCAGATCGGCGAGATCACGATCCCCGTGACCGAGACCTTCCTGGCGGACCGCGACTTCCTGCGCATCCAGCCGGCGGAGGAATACCCGCGGGCCACCGATTACATCCCCCAGATGATCGCCCTGGTGCAGCGCCTGATGGATGCCGGCGTCGCGTACCAGGCGGACGACGGGTCGGTGTACTTTGCCATCGCGCGCTTTCCCGGGTACGGCCGGCTGTCGCGCCTGGACTTGCGCGACGTGCAGGCCGGCGCGCGCGTGGCGCAGGACGACTACGCCAAGGAAAACGCGCAGGACTTCGCCCTGTGGAAGGCCGCCAAGCCCGAGGATGAAGCCGTGGGGGCGGCGTGGGATTCCCCGTGGGGACGCGGGCGTCCCGGCTGGCACCTGGAGTGTTCCGCCATGGCCATGGACCTGCTGGGGGAGACCCTCGACATCCACACCGGCGGCATCGACCTCGCGTTTCCGCACCACGAGGACGAGATCGCGCAGTCCGAGGCGGCCACCGGCAAGCCGTTCGCGCGTTTCTGGTGCCACGGCGCCTTCCTGCTCACCGACGGCACCAAGATGGCCAAGCGGGTGGGGAACGTGAGCACCGTGCGTGAGCTGCGCGAAGCCCGGGTGTCGCCGGCAGCGGTGCGGCACTTCTTCTTCACCGCCCACTATCGCAAGGAACTCAACCTCTCGGATGAGGCGCTGGAGGCGAGCGGCGAGGCGGTGCGGCGGGTGGGGGACTTTGCGGAGCGTCTGGCCGGCGCCACCTCGGGCACGGCGGCACTGGGGGTGGCCGCCGAGGCGGCCGTGGCGACCTTCGAGGAGGCACTGTTTGACGACCTGAACGCGCCGCGTGCCGTGGCCGCGCTCTTCACCTTCATCCATGCGGCCAACGCGGAGCTGGACCGGGCGCGGGGGGCGGGGGCTGGGGGCGGAGGGGAGGCTGGCCTGGTGGCGCTGGCGCAGGCGCGGGCGGCCTTTGAGCGGATGAACGCCGTGCTGGACCTGATTCCCGACCGGACCGTGGAGGATGCGGGGCTGGCGGCCTGGGTAGAGGAGCGGCTGGAGGCTCGGCGGGGGGCCCGGGGGCGGCGGGATTTTGCGGAAGCGGACCGGATCCGGTCGGAACTGGAGGCGCGCGGGGTGGCCATTGAGGATACGGCGCAGGGTACCAAGTGGAAGGTGGTGGGCTGAGCCAATTCATTTGTTTGGCCGGCCGGGGGTGGGCGGCCGGCTAAGTCGGCGTACCAGCATCGCTTGACACTTGAAATACGTCTTGGTATCCTACGAGTCTCGCGCAAAACTGCCCGGTTGCTGACGTAGCTCAATTGGCAGAGCACCTGATTTGTAATCAGGCGGTTGCGAGTTCGATTCTCGCCGTCAGCTCTGGATCGAACTGGTCGCGCGAGGTCTGGCGCGCAGGCTGGGGTGGGCGCGTGCGTCGGTGGGGTACCCAAGCGGCCAACGGGAGCAGACTGTAAATCTGCCGGCTCATGCCTTCGAAGGTTCGAATCCTTCCCCCACCATAAGGTGTGAGAGCGGCGCGTAGGGAGCAGGCAGGAGGGGGAGAACGCGGGAGTAGCTCAGCTGGTAGAGCGCAAGCCTTCCAAGCTTGATGTCGCGGGTTCGAGCCCCGTCTCCCGCTCTGGGGACTTCCGGCAGGACGTTGGTTGCTCGCGTAGCTCAGTTGGTAGAGCACACCCTTGGTAAGGGTGAGGTCATCGGTTCAATCCCGATCGCGAGCTCTGGACGGCAGGTGAGTGGCTGGCAGCATCCGCGCGGTGTCGCGCGGTCAACACAGGGACGGCAATGCCTCGGGAACGAATCATCCTCGCGTGCAGCGAGTGCAAGAACCGGAACTACTTCACCATGAAGAACCGCCGCCTCCATCCGGAGCGCGTGGAGTGGAAGAAGTACTGTCCGCGTTGCAACAAGCACCAGCTCCATAAGGAATCCAAGTAGCCATGGCGGACGTGACCCAGACGGGGGATGCGCCGAAGCTCGGGTTCATCCGCGGGAGCATCGCGTACTACCACTCGGTCGTGGCGGAGCTGCGCAAGGTGACCTGGCCGGACGTGCCGCAGGTGCGCTCGGCCACCATCGCGATCATCATCTTCGTGCTCATCATCGGGTTGATGATCTCGATCATGGATTTTGTCCTCAACGGAGTGCTGGTACGGTGGCTGCCGACGCTTTTCCAGGGATAGCGGCCATGGAGCATCGCTGGTACGCCATCCAGACCACGTCGGGCCATGAGAACAAGGTCCGCACGCTGGTGCAGCGCAAGATCGAGGGCGATCCGCGCCCGGCCACCGAGCGTGCCATTCGCCAGGCGCTGGTGCCCACGCAGGACGTGGTGGAGATCAAGAACGGCAAGAAGGTGAACGTGGAGCGCAAGCTGTTCCCCGGCTACGTGCTGGTCGAGATGGACATGAACCAGGAGTCCCTGCATGTCATCAACTCGATCCAGGGCGTGATCAAGTTCGTGGGACAGGACCGGCTGCCGCAGCCGCTGCGTCCCGACGAAGTGAACCGCCTGCTTGGCATTGCCGAGGAGGTGGAAGAGACGGCGCCGGTGGAGGAGATCCCGTTCCTCGTGGGGCAGGCGGTGGCCATCACCGAAGGCCCATTCACGGACTTTAATGGCACGGTGGAAGAAGTGATGCCGGACAAGGGCAAGGTGCGGGTGTCGGTGTCGCTGTTCGGGCGGCCGACGTCGGTGGAGCTGGATTACCTGCAGTTGAAGGCGTATTGACGGGCGGCCCGCCGGGCCGTTTCGCAGTGGGGCAGGAATCGTAACGGGCAGGTCGTCGGCCACCACTCCGACGCGCGAAAACAACAGTGGGAGTTTGCCGCGAGCTGGATCGCGGTCAACGCACAAGGAGTGCTATGGCCAAGAAAGTCACCGGGTTCGTCAAGTTGCAGATCCCGGCCGGGCGCGCCAATCCCGCGCCACCGGTCGGTACGGCACTGGGCCCGCAGGGCATCAACATCATGGCGTTCTGCAAGGAGTTCAACTCCCGCACGCAGAGCCAGGATGGGATCATCCTGCCGGTCGAGGTCACGATCTACGTCGACAAGTCGTTCACCTTCATCCTGAAGACGCCGCCAGCCGCGGTGCTCCTCAAGAAGGAAGCCGGCATCGAGAAGGGATCGGGGCAGCCGAATCGCAACAAGGTGGGCAGCGTCACCCGGGCGCAGGTGCGCAAGATCGCCGAGCTCAAGATGCCGGACCTCAACTGCGACACGGTGGAATCCGCCATGAAGATGGTGGCGGGGGCCGCGCGGTCCATGGGGCTGGAGGTGGTGGACTGATGCGCACCCACGGCAAGCAGTACAACACCGCGGCGCAGCGCCGCGACATCAAGACGGCGTACCAGGCCCGGCAGGCGCTGGAGCTGGTCAAGTCGGCCGCGTTCGCCAAGTTCGACGAGACCGTCGAAGTGGCGGTGCGGCTCGGCGTGGACCCGCGCCAGGCGGACCAGGCGGTGCGCGGCACGGTCGTCCTTCCCGCTGGCACGGGCAAGTCGGTGCGGGTGCTCGTGATCGCGGTGGGCGACAAGCTGAAGGAAGCGCAGGACGCGGGCGCGGACTACGCCGGGGTTGAGTACATCCAGAAGATCAAGGACGGGTGGCTCGACTTCGACGTGCTGATCGCGACGCCCGACCAGATGGGGCAGCTCGGTGCGCTGGGCCGGATCCTGGGGCCCCGCGGACTGATGCCGAACCCCAAGGCCGGCACCGTGACGTTCAACGTGGGCGCCGCGGTCAAGGAGACCAAGGCGGGCAAGATCGAGTTCCGCGTGGACAAGGCGGGCAACCTGCACGCCGCCATCGGCAAGGTCTCCTTTGCCCTTGAGGCGCTGGAGCAGAATTTCGTGGCGTTCATGGAGCAGGTCGTGCGCGTCCGGCCCACCGCGGCCAAGGGCGTGTACGTGCGCAACGTGGCCGTCTCGAGCACGATGGGGCCCGGCGTGACCATCGATTCCACCCCCTACCGGTAACGCGCGATGAAACGAGCCGACAAGGACCAGCTCATCGCCGAGCTGAAGGACAAGATGGCGGGGGCCAGCACGCTCTACTACACCGACTTCACCGGGCTGAACGTGAAGCGGATGACGGAGCTGCGGCGCCGGCTGCGCAAGGCGCAGGTGGAGTACGTGGTGATCAAGAACTCGCTGGCGCTGCGGGCCGTGGAAGAGGCAGGGCTGCTCAAGCAGCCGCTGCGCGGGCCCACCGGGCTGGTGCTGGCGGGCGATGCGCTGGTCGCGGCCAAGCTGCTGGCGGAGTTCGCGAAGGAGAACGACGAGAAGCCGGTGGTCCGGGGCGGGCTGATGGATGGCCGCGTGCTGGAGCCGGCGCAGGTGCAGAAGCTGGCCGCCATGCCGTCGCGCGAGCAGATGCTCGCCGAGCTGGGCGCCGGATTGCAGTCGCCGCTGGCCGCCCTGGTGGGCGCGCTCAACGGGCTCTTGTACATGTTCGCGGGTGCGCTCGACGCGCTGAAGGTGGAGCGCGAAGGCGCCTGATGATTCCCAGGTGTATCGCCTGACCAACGCCCCAGGGGACCCTGGGAACTACTGAGGAGAGAACTACAATGGCTAATGCAACGCTGGGCAAGGACGAGATTCTCGACGCGATCGGCCACATGTCGGTGTTCGAGCTGTCCGAGCTGATCGAGGCCTTCAAGGAGAAGTTCAACGTCACGATTGCCGCCGCCCCCGTGGGCGGGGCCCCTGCCGCCGGCGGTGCCGGTGGCGCGGCCGCGCCGGCGGCCGAGGAGCAGACGGAGTTTGATGTCGTGCTCAAGGAAGCCGGTGGCAAGAAGATCCAGGTGATCAAGGTGGTGCGCGAGCTCACCGGCCTGGGCCTCAAGGAGGCCAAGGACATGGTGGACGGCGCCCCGCAGACGGTGAAGAGCGGCGTGACCAAGGAGGAAGCCGCGACCGTGAAGGCCAAGCTGGAAGAGCAGGGCGCGGTCGTCGAAGTGAAGTGAGCCGTGGCGGTGGGGCCGCGGCGCGTGCCGCGACCCCACCCCGCCTCCTTTCCCTTCGCCGGACCGCTATTAGTGATATTAAATCCCAGCACCACAACCACTGTACTGGTTGGTCACGACCTGCCCCTCGCGCGGCTTCGCGCGACGTGGGGCCGTGGTCGTGTTTTCGCTTGCGCCCGGGTGAGCCATGCCTGAATTGTTGACCGAAATGTCGTTTGCCAAGCTGGACCAGGGGATGCAGATGCCGCACCTCCTGGACATCCAGACCAGGGCGTTTGACGCCCTGCTCCAGCTTGATGCCGCCTCGCACGACCGCGAGGACATTGGCCTTGAGCGCGTGTTCAAGGACCTCTTTCCCATTTCCGACGTCCACGAGAACTTCTCGCTGGACTTCGTGCGCTACAACCTGGGTGAGCCCAAGTACTCGGTGGAAGAGTGCATCGAGCGCGACATGACGTATTCCGCCGCGCTCAAGGCCACGCTCCAGCTTGTGGTCAACGAGACGCTGCCCGACAACACCAAGCGCCCCCGCAACATCATCGAGAAGGAAGTCTACCTGGGCGAGCTGCCCCTGCTGACCCCCCTCGGCACCTTCGTCATCAATGGGGCCGAGCGCGTCATCGTGAGCCAGCTCCACCGCTCACCCGGCGTGGTGTTCGAGGAGTCCACGCACCCCAACGGCCAGCGCCTCATCTCGTCGCGCATCATCCCGTTCCGCGGGTCGTGGGTGGAGTTCACGGTGGATATCCATGACGTGATCTACGTCCACATCGACAAGAAGAAGAAGTTCCCGGCCACCGCGCTCCTGCGCGCGTTCGGGTTCGGGTCGAACTCCGACATCCTGCGGCTGTTCTTCGCCGTGCGCGACCTGGACCTCACCAAGAAGCGCGAGAGCCGTATCGACCAGCGCGAGGTGCTCGGCGCGATCATCGCCGAGGACATCGAACTGCCCGGCGAGGAAACGGCGGCCGACGCGCCCAAGGCGCGGACCAAGAAGGCACGCGCTGAGCGTGCCCGCGCGGAAAACCTGCTGCTGGTGCACGAGGGCGATGAGCTCACGGAAGAGGTGTTTGATCGCCTCCGCCGGCAGAACATCAAGAAGGTGAAGGTGTTCGCGTCGTACATGACCATTGACCTGCGCGATGAGCAGGAAGCCATCGAGCGCGGTGAGCGCCCGGTGCGCCGCATCCTGGCCCTGGACGTCGCGGACGCCGAGGGCGAGGTGGTGGC
This sequence comes from Gemmatimonadaceae bacterium, assembly GCA_035700805.1. GTDB lineage: Bacteria > Gemmatimonadota > Gemmatimonadetes > Gemmatimonadales > Gemmatimonadaceae > JAGWRI01. The sequence goes on from DASSOG010000056.1 coordinate 40,106, forward strand.
GGAGGCCGGCCAGACGCTGAGCGATACGCTGATCAAGCGCATCCGCCGCGCCGAGATCACCAAGGTGAAGGTGTTCGTGCCGTCCGGCCGCGCCGAGTCCACGCTCATCAAGAACACGCTGGCCAAGGATCCCACGGCGCGCGTGCTGGAGAAGGGACCGGACAAGACGACCACGGAACGACTCGTCACGCGCGAAGAGGGCGAACGCATCGCGCTGTCGCAGATCTACTCGCTGCTGCGGCCGGGCGACGCGCCCGACCATGAGACCGCCAAGCAGGCGCTTGAGCGGCTGTTCTTCTCGCCCAAGCGCTATGACCTGGGCCGCGTGGGACGCTACAAGATCAACCAGCGGCTGGGGCTCAACACGCCGGCCAGCCAGACGGTGCTGACCGTCGAGGATTTCGTGGAGATCGTGCGCTACCTCGTGGAGCTGCACGAGAACCGCGGGCACGTGGACGACATCGACCATCTGGGCAACCGGCGCATCCGCTCGGTGGGCGAGCTGATTGCCAACCAGTTCTCCGTGGGCCTGTCGCGCATGGCGCGGCTGGTCAAGGAGCGGATGTCGATCAATACCGATCCTGAAAAGATCTCGCTGGACGACCTCGTGAACGCCCGGACGGTGTCCGCGGTGATCCAGGCGTTCTTCGGGTCGTCGCAGTTGTCGCAATTCATGGACCAGACCAACCCGCTGGCCGAGCTGACGCACAAGCGCCGCCTCTCGGCGCTGGGACCGGGCGGCCTCACGCGTGAGCGCGCGGGCTTCGAGGTCCGCGACGTGCACTACTCGCAGTACGGGCGCATGTGCCCGGTGGAGACGCCGGAAGGCCCGAACATCGGGCTCATCACGTCGCTTGCGTGCTACGCGCGCGTGAACGACCTGGGCTTCATCGAGACGCCGTACCTGGTGGTGAAGAACAGCAAGGTCACCGGCGAGATCGCGTGGCTGGACGCCAACAAGGAAGAGGACGCGGTGATCGCGCAGGCCAACGCCCGCGTGAACCCCGACGGATCCTTCGTGGACGCGCTGGTGCTCTGCCGTATGCAGGGCGACGTGCCGCTCACGCCGCCGGACCGCATCGATTACATGGACGTGGCGCCGGAGCAGCTCGTGTCCATCGCCGCGGCGTTGATCCCGTTCCTGGAGCACGACGACGCCAACCGCGCGCTCATGGGCTCGAACATGCAGCGGCAGGCCGTGCCGCTGCTCAACCCGCGCACGCCGCTGGTGGGCACCGGGCTGGAGGAGAAGGTGGCCGTGGACTCCGGCGCCGTGATCATCGCGAAGCGCGCCGGCACCGTCACGCGGGTGACCGCCGACGAGATCATCGTCGATGCGGGCGCCGGCGAGCGCAAGAAGGCGGAAGATGAAGGCCGCCCGCTGGCGCGCCTGGCGCAGCACGATCGCTACCGCATCAAGAAGTACTGGAGGACCAACCAGGACACCGCCATCAACCAGCGCCCGCTCGTGACACAGGGGCAGAAGGTGAAGGTGGGCGATGTCATGGCCGACGGTGCCGCCACGGAAAAGGGGCAACTCGCCCTGGGCGCCAACGTGACCGTGGCCTTCATGCCGTTTTACGGCCACAACTACGAGGACGCCATCGTGCTCTCCGAGCGCGTGGTGAAGGACGACGTCTATTCGTCGGTCCACATCTCGGAACTGGAATTGCACGTCCGCGACACCAAGCGCGGGCAGGAAGAGATCACGCGGGAAATCCCGAACGTGGCCGAGGAGGCGCTCACCGACCTGGATGAGCGCGGCATCGTCCGCATCGGCGCCCACGTGAAGCCGGGCGACGTCCTGGTGGGCAAGATCACGCCCAAGGGCGAGACCGAGCTGAGCCCCGAGGAGAAGCTGCTCACGGCGATCTTCGGCGAGAAGGCCAAGGACGTGAAGGACTCGTCCCTCAAGGTGCCGCCTGGCATGGAGGGCGTGGTCATTGACGTCAAGATCTTCTCGCGCATCGAGGACCAGGTGGTGGAGAAGGACCGTGGCGAGCGCATCGGTGAAGTGCGCCGGCTCGAGGCGGAGGAGAAGTTGCGCGTCAACGACGTGCGCGACGCCGAGCTCATGGACCTGCTGGATGGGCAGACGGTGGCGCTGGCGCTGGCGGCCGGCACCGTGGAGGAAGCCATTCCCGTGGGCACGAAGCTCACGGCCGCGATGCTGCGCGACCTGAAGATCTCGTCGCTGGACCTCAAGACCTTCCGGGTGGACAACAAGAAGGTCAACGAGCATGTGCGCGCGGTCATCGACCTCTCGAATGCGGAGAAGGCGAAGATCGAGGAGAAGGCCGAGGATCGCATTGATCGCATCCTGCAGCCGGATGAACTGCCCCCGGGCGTCATCCAGCTGGTGAAGGTGTACCTGGCGGAAAAGCGCAAGGTCTCGGTGGGTGACAAGATGGCCGGCCGGCACGGGAACAAGGGCATCGTGGCCCGCATCGTGCCGGAGGAGGACATGCCGTTCCTTCCCGACGGCCGGCCCGTGGACATCGTGCTGAACCCGCTGGGCGTGCCCAGCCGCATGAACGTGGGGCAGATCCTGGAGACGCACCTGGGCTGGGCGGCCCGCATCCTGGGCTTCTATGCCAAGACGCCGGTATTCCAGGGCACGAATGAACGCGAGATCGGGCTGCTGCTCAAGCTGGCGGGCGTGACGTGGGCGCGGGAGGCGCTGTCGCTGAAGGCGCCGGCCGTGAACATCTCCGACGTCGAGGTGCGCGGCATCCTGGCCGACATCAAGCCGGACCGCACCAAGGGCGAGGAGACATTCGAGTACCTGCATGACGCGAACCTGAATGACCTGGGCGGCCGCACGCTGTCGCAGGGCACGCGGGACGTGTACCATCGGGTGCGTGACTTCCTGGCCGCCGCGGCGGCCGAGCTGGCCGAACGTGAGGCGGCGGAGGTGGGCCACCAGGTGGCGTTCCACCAGGCCGAAGACGAGGACGCCACGCCGTCGCGGAAGTCGGCGTACAAGGCGGCCCTGAAGACGCTGGAGAAGGACGAGGCCAAGGATGCCGTGACGCGCCTGGCCGAGGACGAACTGCCGGCACTGGCCACGATGCTCGGCAGGAAGGCCGAAGCCGACGTGGACGCGGCGGCCATGGAGCTGATGCGCCTGGCCGGCCTCACGCCGTTTGGCAAGATCTGGCTGCGCGATGGGCGCAGCGGCGAGACGTTCGCGTCGCCGGTGACCGTAGGCGAGATCTACATGCTGAAGCTTTCGCACCTGGTGGACGACAAGATCCACGCGCGGAGCATCGGTCCGTACTCGCTGGTCACGCAGCAGCCGCTGGCGGGCAAGGCGCAGTTTGGCGGCCAGCGGTTTGGAGAAATGGAAGTGTGGGCGCTGGAGGCGTATGGCGCCGCGCACGTGCTGCAGGAAATCCTGACCGTGAAGTCGGACGACGTGAACGGCCGCAGCCGCGTGTACGAGGCCATCGTGAAGGGGCAGAACCTGCCCGAGCCCGGCACGCCTGAATCGTTCAATGTGCTGGTGAAGGAGTTGCAGGCCCTCGGCCTGAAGGTCACCATGGGCCAGACCGCGGACGCGTTTGGCGGTAACGGCGAGGGTTCCAATGACGGGAGCGAGGATTAAGCGATGATTGACTTCCGGAATGTGCGCGAGACTCGCGCTTCGGCATTTGACTTCATTCATATCCGGATCGCCTCGCCCGAGGAGATCCGGGGCCCCCGCGATCCCAAGGACCGCGAGCGCCTGGAGATGCAGGGCCTGCGGAACTGGTGGTCGTGGGGTGAGGTGACCAAGCCCGAGACCATCAACTACCGCTCGTTCAAGCCCGAGAAGGACGGCCTGTTCTGCGAGCGGATCTTCGGACCCGTGAAGGACTGGGAGTGCCACTGCGGCAAGTACAAGCGCATCCGGTATCGCGGCGTGATCTGCGACCGGTGCGGCGTGGAGGTCACGCTCAGCAAGGTGCGGCGCGAGCGCATGGGCCACATCGAGCTGGCCGTGCCCGTGGCGCACATCTGGTTCTTCAAGACGCTGCCCAGTCCCATGGGCAACCTGCTGGACGTCACGCTGCGTGACCTGGAGAAGATTGTCTACTACTCCAACTACGTGGTGATTGACCCCGGCGCGCAGGAAGTGCAGGTCAACCAGCTCCTGAACGAGGACGAGTACATCGCCCTCAAGCAGAAGGCCAAGGCCGAGAAGGACGGGGCGTTCCTGGCCGACATCGGCGCGCCCGCCGTCCGCGAGCTGCTCCGGCGGCTGGACGTGGACAAGCTGGCCGGCACGCTGCGCGAGCAGGTGGTGGTGGAGACCTCGCAGCACCGCAAGAAGATGCTGCTCAAGCGGCTGAAGATCGTGGATGCGTTCCGCAATTCCGGGGACGCGGGCGACACGCGCAACAAGCCCGAGTGGATGATCCTGGACGTCGTCCCGGTGATTCCGCCTGACCTCCGGCCGCTGGTGCCGCTGGACGGCGGGCGCTTTGCCACGTCCGACCTCAACGACCTGTACCGCCGCGTCATCAACCGCAATAACCGCCTGCAGAAGCTCATCTCGCATCGCGCGCCGGAGGTCATCCTGCGCAACGAGAAGCGCATGCTGCAGGAGGCGGTGGACGCGCTGTTCGACAACGGGCGCCGGTCCAAGGCCATTCGCGGCCGCGGCAAGCGGCCGCTCAAGTCGCTGTCCGACATGCTCAAGGGCAAGCAGGGGCGCTTCCGCCAGAACCTGCTGGGCAAGCGCGTGGACTACTCGGGCCGTTCGGTGATCGTGGTGGGGCCGGAGCTGCGGCTGCACCAGTGCGGGCTGCCCAAGCTGATGGCGCTGGAGCTGTTCAAGCCGTTCATCATCCACAAGCTGGTGGAGAAGGGCATTGCCGAGACGGTGAAGCGCGCCAAGAAGATCGTGGAACGCGAGAGTCCCGAAGTATATGAGATTCTCGAAGAGATTATCCGCGACCACCCGGTGCTGCTGAACCGCGCGCCCACGCTGCACCGCCTGGGCATCCAGGCGTTCGAACCCGTGCTGGTGGAAGGCAAGGCCATCCGCATCCATCCGCTGGTCTGCGCGGCGTTCAACGCGGACTTTGACGGTGACCAGATGGCGGTGCACGTTCCGCTGTCGTTCGAGGCACAATTGGAAGCGCGGCTGCTCATGCTGTCCAGCAACAACATCCTCAAGCCGTCCGACGGGCGGCCGGTGGCGGAGCCCAGCCAGGACATCGTGCTTGGCTGCTATTTCGCCACCAAGGCGCCCGTGGGCTACGACAAGCTCAAGATCGAGGACCTGCCGCACGTGGTCGCGGTGGCCGAGGTGGAGAGCGAGATCGCCGTGCAGCGCATGAACATGCACACGCCGGTGGCGTACTGGGTGACCGAGGAATCGGGCAACCGGTGGGAGAAGACCACGGCCGGTCGCGTGCTGTTCAATGCGATCCTGCCGCGCGAGCTGGGCTATCGCAATTACGACATGAAGAAGAAGGCGCTGTCCGAGCTGGTGTTCGAGAGCTACCGCGGGGCCGGGTTGGCCGCCACGGTGTCGTTCCTGGACCGGCTCAAGGAATTCGGCTTCTTCAATGCGACGCGCGGTGGCGTGTCCATCGGCATCGAGGACCTGCAGATCCCATCGGCCAAGCGGGAACTGCTTACCGAGGCCGAGGAGCGCGTGGAGCGGTTCCAGCGCGCGTACCAGGGCGGCAACATCACCAACGGCGAGCGCTACAACAAGGTCATCGACACCTGGACCCACGCCAATTCGGACGTGGCCGAGGCGATGGTGCGCGCCATGCGCGAATCCAAGGAAGGCTTCAACCCGGTGTTCATGATGTTCGACTCCGGGTCCCGTGGGTCGCGTGACCAGATCCGGCAGTTGGCGGGCATGCGCGGCCTGATGGCCAAGCCGCAGAAGAAGCTCACCGGTGGCATTGGCGAAATCATCGAGACGCCCATCAAGTCGAACTTCCGCGAGGGGCTCTCGACGCTGGAATACTTCACGTCCACGCACGGCGCCCGGAAGGGCCTGGCCGACACGGCGCTCAAGACCGCCGACGCCGGGTACCTGACGCGACGGCTGGTGGACGTCGCGCAGGACGTGACCATTGCCGAGGAAGACTGCGGGACCATCCAGGGCCTCGAAGTGGGCGCGCTCAAGGAGGGTGAGGACATCATCGAGCCGCTCGGCGAGCGCATCGTGGGCTGCGTGGCAGCCGATGACGTGGAAGATCCGCACGAGATTGACGAGGCGGGGCGTCGCACGCTGCTGGTGGAAGCCGGCACGATGATCGACGAGGAGACCGCGCAGGCCATCGAGGAGGCGGGCATCGAATCGGTGCGCATCCGCTCGGTGCTCACCTGCGAGGCCAAGCGCGGGCTGTGCCGGATGTGCTACGGTCGCAACCTGGCCACCATGAAGATGGTGGACCTGGGCGAGGCCGTGGGCATCATCGCGGCGCAATCGATTGGCGAGCCCGGGACGCAGCTCACGTTGCGCACCTTCCACATTGGTGGCGCGGCGTCGCGTATTGCGGAGCAGACCGCGCGCAAGGCCAAGGTGGCGGGCGTGGTGGAGTTCGGCGATCGCCTGAATGCGGTGACCACGCCGGACGGGCAGGAGATCGTGACCGCGTACGAGGGAGAGATCAGCATCCGGCCGACCACCGAGAAGGGGGCCGGGCTGGCGGCGCGGTTGCAGGTGCCGCTGGGCGCCATCCTGATGGTGAAGGATGGGGAGGAGGTGAAGCGGGACCAGGTGATCTTCACGTGGGATCCGTATACCAATCCCATCATCGCCGATTGCGAAGGCACCATCCGGTTCGTGGACATCATCGATGATGAATCGGTGTCCGAGGAGCTGGACGAGCTGACCGGCCTGCGGCAGCGCGTGATCATCGAGGATCGCGAGAAGAAGCTGCACCCGCACATCGAGATCGTGCAGGAGAAGGGCGGCAAGGAGAAGCGCGTCCGCGACTACGTGATCCCGGTGGGGGCGCAGCTCACGGTGGAGGACGGCCAGCAGATTTCGGCCGGTACCAACCTGGCCAAGGTGGGGCGCGAGGCGTACAAGACGCGCGACATCACCGGCGGCCTGCCGCGGGTGGCCGAGCTGTTCGAGGCGCGGAAGCCCAAGGATCCGGCCACCATTTCCGAGGTGGACGGCATCGTGCAGTTTGGCGAGATCAAGCGCGGCAAGCGTGAGATTTTCGTGAAGCCCATCAAGGCGTCGCTCACGGAGTGGGCGGTGGACGACACGCAGGAAGCGCACCTGTACGAGGTGCCCGCGGGCAAGCACCTGCGGGTGCACGAAGGGGACCGCGTGCGGGCCGGCGACCGGTTGTCCGAGGGGCCGGTGAACCCGCACGACATCCTGCGCATCAAGGGACCGCGGGCCGTGCAGGAGTACCTGCTGAACGAGGTGCAGGAGGTGTACCGGCTGCAGGGCGTGAAGATCAACGACAAGCACATTGGCGTGATCGTGCGCCAGATGCTGCAGAAGGTGCGGATCCTGGGGCCTGGCGACACGCAGTTCCTGGAAGGCGAGCACGTGGACAAGGGCGTGTTCCGGGCGGAGAACGACCGGGCGAAGAAGCACAAGGAAGAGCCGTCGGTGGCCGAGCCGTTGTTGCTGGGCATTACCAAGGCCAGCCTGACCACGCAGTCGTTCATTTCGGCGGCGAGCTTCCAGGAGACCACGCGGGTGCTGACCGACGCGGCCATTCGGGGCGCGAAGGACGACCTGCTGGGGCTGAAGGAGAACATCATCATCGGGCACCTGATCCCGGCGGGGACGGGGATGTACCGGTATCAGAACATCGAGATGGACGTGGAGCGGCCGGAGAGCTTTGGGCCGTTGCCGACCATGGCGGAGACGCTTCCGGGGGTGTTTGCGCCGGTGAGCGAGGCCGAGGTGGAGTTGCCGGGCGCCAGGACCACGGTGCCGGACGAGCTCTGAGGTCTGAAGCAGTACGCTGCAGGAACGGACGGCCCGCCGGAGGAATCCGGCGGGCCGTTGTGTGTGCGGAGCGGGGTGGGCTACCCGCCGCCGTATGCGTGCTGCTGGTAGTGCGTGGACCAGAAGAGCAGGAAATAGAAGCACTTCTTCACGTGCTTGAACGGGACCAGAAATGGTTCGTCCACAAACGCCGCAGACGAAAACAGCTCGACGGCAGCAATCTCATCTTTGCTGATGTACATCCGGACTGGCCCAGCAGCGGGCTTTCCATCCACAAACGTGAGCAGAATGCACCAGGGGGTATCATCAACTTCGGCCCGAAATGGCGGTCCAACGTGAGCAGGTCGTCGATCTTCATCCCGGGCATTCGATTCAACAAAGCCCTCAACGTATCGCCATAGACCACGACCCCGAGGTGGGCACGGAGCCGGCGGAAGACGTGTGGGAGCTGCTGCGCGAGCGCGTGAGTGCGCACCGTATCCAGCGTAGCGACCACGGACCCCATGGTAACGCGCGGCGAGGTGTCGGTGGCAGGAACATGGACACGCAGCGTAACGGGTAGGAACCCGATGCGGCGGAATCGAAGTGTGTGCATACCGGGCGCCAGCGGCCCCACCGTGAACCGCCTCGAGTCGCTGGTGACCGTGCGGAGCGAGTCGGGCAGCACCGGCAGGTCCACCGTGCGCAGTGGGATGGAGTCGACCGAGACGACGGTACCTCGCACGACTTGCGCGTGGCAAGGCGCGGCCAGCACCGCCAGTGCCAACACGGTGCCGGCAAGTACGCTGACCAACCCAACTCCACTGCGCATCCGTGCCATAATACCTCGTGCGGTCAGTGGTGTATGGATAGTGTGTGCTCACGGGTGTGCTCGCAAACGGGGGGCTGCCCGCCCCCTCAGTAGCAGACCACTCCCAATGCGTGGACGAGGTATGGCATCGGCTGGCCGGCCGCATCGCTCCCGACCTTCACGGCGAGAGTGGCATAGCACCCATCACACGGTGAGGTCACCACCCTGAGGGCGTACACGTCCCCATGCCGGGCAATGTGGTACACCTGGTGGTAGTCGGGGTGCCACTTCCCGAGCTGGAGCCCGGGGATGCCGGAGTCGCGAAAGACCGTGAGGATGCTGACGGCCTCCTGCAGCGATGCAGAGTCGCCGAGAGTGAAGCGGTGGACCGGAGAATCCAGAAAATATTCGTCGTGGCGGAGCGGGGCCGAGCACACGATGCCCCCGGTGGCTTCTGCGCACCGGACGGTGGAAGTCGTGACGGTCCGTCCGGTGGGTGACGCCACGAATAGCACGGTGAGCGGCGGAATGAAGATGCTAACGAAGCATTCCAGGGCCAACTCCTCGTCGGGGTGTAGCTGAGAGAATGCCGCGCGAAAGGCCTCCGCGGGGTAGAGATGCTTCGCGTCGACGGCCACCATCCGCTCCGCGAATGCCTTCGACCAGCTGCGGTGCCTGACCAGCATGTCGCGGTAGGTCGCCTGCTGCGCCGGGGTCAGCGCCCTGTACGCGATGAACGCCGAGTCTTGGGCGTGGCCTGCGCTGAGCGGGATACACGAAATCGCCACGACCAGTGCGAGTCTTCTCATCGGGACCTCCGTTGGGGTGTTCGCCACGTGCAGCGGGCTTCCCTCGTCCAGCATAGCGTGGCCACGGGGTGGTGGGGGTTGCGGTTTCCTTAGGAATCCGTGAACCTGGTGCCGTGTGAGGGGGGGGCGGTTGGACATGAGGCGTGGTGAGTGGCTGAATCCATTCCGCGCCAAGGGGACCTGATTGTCCTGACCTTTGACCCGCAGGCAGAGCATGAACAGCGGGGGCGACGCGCGGCGCTGGTGGTCAGCAAGGCCCTGTTCAACAAACGTACAGGTCTTTGTATTGCGTGTCCCATTATGAGTACCGATCGGGACTATCCGTTCCACGTTGCAGTCCCTAGGGACGACGGGGTCACGGGTTTTGTGATGGTGGAACAGGTCAAGTCAATTGACTACCGGGCGCGGAAAGCCCAGCGCATCCAGAAAGCGTCGCCAGCATTGATGGAGGAAGTCCTCTCAATTCTCGACGCGTGCCTCTACTGACCGCCGACTACTCTGCTCTTGACGCCGCGTTCGGAATCACCCGCGTTGCCATCAGTCCCACGACAGCTCTGGTGGCACCGGGTGCCAGCGCCGGGCTCGCCATGGCAGGCTGCACCCGGCCCGGTCGGCTCGGTTGACCGCCCTTACCGGATCCACTACCTAGCCCAGTCTCTTCCGCGCCGCCCCGTCGGGGTGATCCACGGAGAAGCAGATCCACGAACCTCCACCGGGTCATGCCGCCCATCAACCAACCCCGCCCGGCCTGCCATTGGTCGAACCGCAACTTGATGCGGGCCAAGTAGCCGATGTGCGTGCCGAGACCATCGTCGCCTGCCAGTTGCGCGGGGACACCAGCTGTTCGAATTCACTGCCGCTTGGGTTGTGAGAAGGTAGTATCCGATCGGCCGGCACCGAGGAGCACGCGAACGCCCCCTGCATCGAGTTATCCGTCCGGCGATGCTGCGAAGGCAGGCGAAGGCATCCGGCAGGTGTATTCATATAAGACACCATTGGGTGTAACAGGTTGTGCGCAGGGGCGTAGAGCCCCTTGATAAGGCAGCGTTCGAAAACGTGACACCGTATAACTGTTGATACATTGCTGATTTCAACGACCTTTTCGCACTTGCCACCAAACGTCACTCTTGCCCCCCCCCAATGATGTATTATGCCAACCATAAGCACTCCTACCTATCTGTGGAGGACAATCCAAATGAAGCGTCTCTTGCTTGCAGTCTCCATTCTTGTCCTTGCGATCGCCGGGACTTCTCGGACCGCATCGGCGCACCCGTACTGTCCTGGGATTCTCGAATTTGACGACCCAACATATGGCGGGTGCGGCTTCACAGGGTACCTCTGTGACCACGGCACGGGGTGCGTATATCTGTGCAACAATGGCTACAATTGCTGGGACATGAGCGCGATTCAGTAGCTGGAGCCAAGTTTCGGCCAGACCCGGGCGGGGGACTCCGTCCGTTCCTCCCTGGGGTCGGCGGAACGGCCTTCGAGAGGGCCCGGGTGGGCGATCAACCAGCCCATGGCAACAAGCGCCCCTCAACTCCAAATTCCGGAGCCGACAAGAGATGTTCGCAAAACAGCAATCGCGAGTCTCGCTCATCGATCTCGCCACGGTCGTGGTGCTCCTGCTTGCGATTCTTATTGTGAGTCTTCCGGGCGGGGCCCTGTACAATCCAGTGCACAGGTGGCTCGTCCAACGCCACATGACGGCAGCAATCCAAAAGGAATGGTCCGCGCTGGTTCAGATGTCGCAACCTCTTTACTCTGAGCCTGGCCCACCCGTGGTAGTCGAATTCACGGACTATCAGTGCCCGTTCTGTCGGGCCGCCTCGCCCATGGTGGACTCTGCGGTAAGCGATGGGGTTCGGCTTGCGGTATTGCAATTCCCACTGTCAATCCATCCTCGAGCCCGCGTGGCTGCCCTGGCGGCGCTGTGTGGCGCACGAAGCGGGCGATTCGCCAAGATCCATCGATATCTGATGAACCACATTGAGTGGATGGCTAGCGACGATTCGTCGATCGTGCCTGCTATCGAACCCATAGACAGCGCCGCATTTGTCGCCTGCCAGGGCAGCGAGCAGACCCGAAAAAGCCTGGCGCAGGAGATCGCGGTCGCGAATACCCTCGGGATCGCCGGAACCCCAATGCTTGTGACTGCTGGAGGCGTGCTGAAGCAACCAGTCACAGCGGCCAGCCTTCGGGCACTGGCCGACGATGGAAGCAAGTGACTCGCCCCAGTTGTCGAACCTGGGTGACGGGATGCGGGCGGGGCATACTGACTGCGGCAGGCCTCGGTGTTGTGCTTGCTTGTGGGAGATTCGGCGCACCGATCAGCGAGCAAGGGCACCGCACGGCGCAGGTTCTGGTAACGCCGAACCAGGAGTGGGAAGTACCGGAGCACGAAATCGAGCGACGGTTTCCGCGGGGGCGCCAGCTGCAGGTGCTAGGATTCGGGTCTGGGGGAGGCATTACGGCCCTCGTGACGCAGATTCCCCGTCGAGGGTACACCTTCTTTTATGATTCTCCATCGCGGGGATTCGACGTTGGTAGAGACTTGGGGTGGTCGCCGCACCAGGGGGTGAGCCGACTCACCACGACGACACCGTCGAGCATCGTCGGTGTCACGGTCGACGGCTTTGTGCTTATTCTGGATCAGAATACTTCGGCCGTCGGGGTGTGGGGGGCCGGTGGGGGCCGATTGTTGATCGCTGGCGTGTTGGATTCGCTGTCGAAGGTGCAGGCGGCATGCGCGCCGGACGCGCGAACCGTTATATTTCTCGAATCCGCTTCCCGGGATACAGTGCGATTTCAATCGCTTGGGCAGGCCGGCGATCGAGTCGGCGGCACTGTGCTATCGGCTAACGGCAATGCTAACGCCCCATGGGAAACAGCAACCCTGACCGGCCTGATGGGAGCGGGGTGCGTCCTATGGGCGCCGAGCTGGCGGGAGGTCGTGCCCATTCCGGACACGACGCTGGGTGCGCCTTGGGTGCTTCGGTGGAGTTCCCGCCGTCCACCCATGCTTTCGCGCATCGTGCACTGGTTCCACGGGAGCCGGCAGCCTGCGCCCGTCATCACACGCGACATCACGGTATTTCCTGGTGGAATCGCCGTGTTGCCTTCGGACGGAAAGGCAATTGACCTCTACTCGTTTGCGGACGGACGGTATTTGGAAACGCTGGCACTACCCCGCCCTGCCCTGCGTATCGCCGGAGCGCCGAATCGCCTCTTCGTGCTGAGTCAGGCACAGGACAGTATCCTGTTGGCATCATACACGCTGCCGCTGAATGCGCGGGCACTTGCACCTGATGGATGGCAACAGGAGCGAACGGATGAGCCGGTCCCAGCTTGGCTCCGACTCCTGAGGTCCTACGCGCGATGAGCGCGGGACCCCGCCGAAGAGGCTGGCCAGGTTGGCTGCGTGCGCACGGTATGCGGGTGAGTGTCCGGGCCCTCCTGCGCTCGCCGGGATATACCACGGCGTGCATCCTGCTCATCGCGGGCGGCATTGGCGCTACCGCTGCCACCTTCGGCACTATCCGGGCGGCCGTGCTTCGGCCGCCTCCGTTGCCAAGGCCACAGGAGTTGGTGGCGATCCAAAACGTCGACATCGACTACAACTTGGGGCTGAATGTCCGGCAGGTCTATGCGAATGTGAAGGAGGTGGCGCGTCTCAACGTCTTCGCCAGCGTTGCGGCACAGGCGGTGGGCGCCATGAACCTGGGAGGCGGTGGCTTCGCGCAACGCGTGCCGGTCGCGTACGTCTCCGGGGACTACTTTCGCACCATGGGGGTGGCCCCGCTTGCCGGGCGGACGTTCATGCCCGGGGAAGCGACAGCGGGTGGGGACTGGCATGTGGCCGTACTGTCGCACAGGCTCTGGATGCAGCGCTTTGCTGGCGCCTTGAGTGTCGTGGGCAATACGATAATGTTGAATGGGCACACGTACCGGGTGATCGGGATCATGCCCACGGAGTTTGTGTTTCCGTCCGCGCCGGCTCTTTGGCTGCCACTGCCCTTGCCGATCTCGAATACCTCGGTTTTCGAAGCGTTCGGCAACTTCATCCCCACCGAGACAATCGCGAGGCTTCGCCCCGGGGTGTCCCTTGCTGCGGCGAACCTCGCGGTCGCCCGGTTGGAACAGCAGTATGCGACCTGGTCTTACATGGCGGATTCCGCTGGAGCCCTGGTGCGACCCCTGCAGGGATCGCTCATGACTGCCAGCTCGCGACACGCACTGTTGACTATCGGATTGGCCGCGCTGTTGGTGCTTGTTCTGTCCACCCTCAATTTTGCCGGGCTCTTGACGGCACGCACCGTGCGCCGATTGCCCGATCTGCGAGTACGCCGTATGCTCGGTGCTTCGCGCGGCGACGTCACGCGCGCAGTGGCAGTGGAGGCCCTGCTGCTGGCTGTGGCGGGCGCCGCAGGCGGGATTGTCGTGGCATGGGGCAGCATGCCCATGCTGGGGCGGCTGCTTCCGCCGCGGGTGCTCGCCGTGGTTCGGCCCTCGGTGGACCCCACGATCATGCTCGTTGCCATTGGCGCGAGCCTGTTGGTGGCAGCGGCGGTCACGCTGGTATTCGCCGGGGTAGCCGGTGGTCGGATTATGGATATCCGTGGAGCGACGCGCCATCGCACCCGACTTGGTCTGGGTTGGCGTGCTGGTGAATGGTTCGGTGGTCTGCAGATTGCGCTGGCAGTGCTGCTCGTCACCGGTGCGGTCGCGCTGGCCCGCCGGGTGTACCAACTGGCGACGGTGGACACGGGCATGAATCTGGATGGCGTGATGGCCGGGTCGGTCACGCTCACCCGGGCGAGCTATGAGTCGAATACCGCTATTGCAACCTTCGTCACACAGACGATCACGTCGCTCTTGCGCGCGCCTGGCGTGCAGGGCGCCGCGGCGGTGAACATACTGCCTATTGCAGGTCGTGGCGGGTTCGGCGAAACCATAGTCCGGGCAGATGCTCCGGCGGACTCCGCCCGGCCGCTACGATACGCGGTTACTCCTGGCTACTTCCGGACAATGGGAATTCCCCTGCTCGCTGGGCGGGATTTTCGCTGGAGTGAACCGCAGCCCACGGGTGTGATCCTGAATCAGCTGGCCGCCAGGACACTGTGGCATGGCGCATCGGCCGTTGGGCACCAAGTCCTCATCGGGAAGGTGCCACATACGATTCTGGGTGTAGTGGGTGACGTCCGTACGCGGCAGCTGGCGACCGCCCCCAGGGCACAAATGTATGTGCCATTCGGCGCGAGCTATACAACCTCGGTGAACCTTGTGGCTCGAGGGAGCCTGTCTAAGTCCGTGACGGCGGCCAGGATTCGGGACGCAGTGCGACAAGTGGACGCCCAACAACCGGTGTCGAATATCCAGGACATGGAAACTCTGGTCCTGCGCACCGTCGCTGGCCAGCGATCCGCTGGTATCCTGCTGGCTGGGTTCGGCTTGATCGCACTATGCATCGCCTCTGTGGGTGTGTATGCGCTCACGACGTACCGCGTGGTGGCACAGCGGCGGGAGATCGCGGTTCGTGTGGCGCTGGGCGCCACGCCATCGGGCGCGGTGCTGCGGGTGCTTCGGCGCGTAGCGATATGGAGCAGCGCCGGGCTTGCCGCTGGCGTGCTGGCCACCCTGGGCATGGCCCGAATATTGTCGGGGCTCCTTCCCGACGCTCCCACGGCTGGCCCCGGATCGCTCATGGTCGCGTTGGGGGTGCTGTTCAGTGCGGTGGCAATTGCCGCGGTCATCCCGGCGTCACGGGGGGCCCGGGCGGATCCCATGGAGGCATTCCGCAGCGAGTAAGGTCGGCAACCCGCCGACCGGGCCGCTGCGATCAACTGGAGGAAATCGTCATGCGCGTGAAGATCAGTGGTATTGGCGTGGTCCTGCTTGCCGTGCTCCAGATGGCGTGTGGCAACAAGGCGGCCCCGCCCCCGCCCACGGACACCAACAGTGCGCCTCCACCGGACATGGGTAAGGCGGCGCCGCCGCCAGGGCCATTCCGGGTGGTCACGCAAAAGGAATACGACTCCATCGAGGCGGCGAGGAAGAAGAGCGTGAAAGCCGATTCGGCGCGGAAGGCGGTCAGCGATTCTTCGAAACGGTGACGAAACGGGTCGCGGGCTGGCTTGGGGTCGCACTTCACACGCGCATTGCGAAGTTGACGCATCTATCCAACCCCGCTACCTTTCCCAGTCTGTTCCGTGCCGCCCACTTGGGGCGATCCACGTAGAAGCAGATCCGCGAACAGCCACCAGTCATGCCGACTATCAATCAGCTCGTCCGGCGCTCCCGCCGCGACGTGTCCAGGAAGGAAAAGTCCCCGGCGCTCAAGTCGAATCCGTTCCGCCGCGGCGTCTGTACCCGGGTGTACACCACCACCCCCAAAAAGCCGAACTCGGCGCTCCGCAAAGTCGCCAAGGTTCGCCTCACCAACGGCTTCGAAATCATTGCCTACATCCCCGGCGAAGGCCACAACCTGCAGGAGCACTCCATTGTGCTCGTGCGCGGCGGCCGCGTGAAGGACCTGCCGGGCGTGCGCTACCACATTGTCCGCGGCTCCCTGGATGCGTCCGGCGTCAACGGGCGCAACAAGAGCCGCTCCAAGTACGGAACCAAGAAGCCGAAGGCGGGGAAATAAGCCATGAGCCGACGCAAGAGTGCCATCAAGCGCGGCGTCCTGCCCGACGCGCGCTACGACAGCCAGACGGTCTCCAAGTTCATGAACGTGCTGATGCTCGCCGGCAAGAAGTCCACGGCCGAGCGCATCTTCTACGGCGCCATGGACGTGGTGGAGGCCAAGACCAGCCAGCCTGGCGTCAACGTCTTCAAGCAGGCGCTGTCCAACATCAAGCCGGTGGTCGAAGTCAAGAGCCGTCGCGTAGGTGGCGCCACGTATCAGGTGCCGGTGGAAGTGCGCCCTGAGCGCCGCACGGCGCTGGCCATGCGCTGGCTCATCCTGTATTCGCGCGAACGCGGCGAGAAGTCCATGGCCGAGAAGCTCGCGGCCGAGGTGATCGCGGCCGCCAAGGGCGAAGGGAATGCGGTGAAGAAAAAGGAAGACACCCACAAGATGGCTGACGCGAACAAGGCGTTCGCGCACTATCGCTGGTAAGCGCTGTCGCCTGCCGAATAACGCGGCGTCCCGCAGCTAGAACCCGAACCCGAAGTCCAGCGTCCAGAGCCATGGCCGATCGGCGGTGTTACCGCTCACCCGGCGGAGCAGCCCCAGCCTGGGACCCATGGCGATGATGGGGAGGATGGAGAGGTCGGCGCCCACGTAGGTGGTGTTGGCCGGGGCCTGCCAGGGGTGGCCCACGGTGCGGATGACGGTGAAGCCGCCCGCCACGCCGCCTCCGTACCGGCCGGTGGAATGCACCAGGGTGAGCGAGCCGCGCTCGGCCCCCAGCCCTGGGGCGACGACCAGGAGCAACTCCCGCGATGGGCGGCTGGGATCGGCGGTGGGGTCGAGGTCGAAACCGACCCCCGCCGAGACGGACATGCGCTGGGGGGTCCCGGCCCGGATGCCAAGGAAGGGGAACACGCGGAGGTCCGGCCCCTGCGTGGCCCCGGTCTGGATGGCCGACTGGCCTCGCGCGGCGGCGGACCCGGCCAGGAGCAGGGCGAGTGCCGTGCCGGCGATCAGGGGCCAGCGGGGGCGGGCGAAGGGGCGGGCGAGGCGCGGCCTGGCGGTGAGGCGGTGAAGGGTGGTGGCCATGGAAGAGTCCGGTAGGGAGGTGCCGTGTTCGTTGCCCGTTGACATGCGGGCAACCTCCAATAAATTCAAGGGGCTACGGGAAATCCTGGTTGGTTCTCCCGTGCAGCAGGATCGTCGGCGGACTGCGCGCCGACCCGTATGGGCTCGCCGTTGTGAGCGAGGGGACTTCAGACCGGCCAAAGCGCCCGTGGCGCCGAGGCTCCCGAAAAGCAACGCAGGACAATCTGACGTCGAGCAATGGGTGCTCGGCGCGCCTTGGGTCCCGGCTCGCGCTGCAGTGGCGGGCACACCCGGCGGCAGCGGATGGATACCGGCCCTCATGGGGCGCCCTGGTCCACCCGCATTTTTGCTGGTGGACGCTGGCCTTTCACGATCGACATGACACTCAAGGTTCAAGAACAGTCGCCTGCGCGCGACGTGCGGGAAAAGACCGGGAACAAAATGGGACGCCACACTCCACTCGATCATTATCGCAACATCGGCATTATGGCTCATATTGATGCCGGGAAGACGACCACGACCGAGCGGATCCTGTACTACACCGGCAAGGCGTACAAGATCGGTGAGGTGCACGACGGCACGGCGACCATGGACTGGATGGAGCAGGAGCAGGAGCGCGGCATCACGATCACGTCGGCCGCGACCACCTGTTTCTGGACCCGGCAGGACGTCGAATACCGCATCAACATCATCGACACGCCGGGCCACGTGGACTTCACCGTCGAGGTGGAGCGCTCGCTGCGCGTGCTGGATGGCGCGGTCACGCTGCTGGATTCGGTGGCCGGCGTGGAGCCGCAGACCGAGACGGTGTGGCGCCAGGCCGACCGGTACCATGTGCCGCGGCTGGTGTTTGCCAACAAGATGGATCGCGTGGGCGCGGACTTTGACCGCTGCCTTGAGATGGTGCGCGCGCGCCTGTCGCGCCATGCGTACCCGTTGCAGATCCCCGTGGGGTCGGGCGAGCTGTTCACCGGCCACATCGACCTGATTGAGCGCAAGCAGTACATCTTCGACGACGAGTCGCTGGGCAAGAAGTTCACCGTCGTGGACGTGCCGGCCCAGTTCAAGGATCGCGTGGAGACGCTGCGGCACGAGCTGATCGAGGCCGCGGTGGCGCACGACGACGAGCTGCTGGAAAAGTACCTGGGCGGCGCCGAGCTGAGCTTTGACGAGATCCGGCGTGCCATTCGCAAGGCCACCTGCGCGCTGCAGTTCGTGCCGGTGCTGTGCGGCGCCTCGTTCAAGAACAAGGGTGTGCAGGCGCTGCTCGACGCGGTGATCGACTTCCTGCCGTCGCCGGTGGACGTGCCGCCCATCAAGGGCCATGTGCCGCAGCACGACGACGTGTTCGAGGAGCGCGCGTCGAGCGACGACGTGCCGCTGGCGGCGCTGGCGTTCAAGATTGCCACCGACCCGTTCGTGGGAAAGCTGACGTTCTTCCGGGTGTACTCGGGGGTGCTGGCCTCGGGCTCGTACGTGTACAACTCCACCAAGGACAAGCGGGAGCGGGTGGGGCGCCTGCTGCAGATGCACTCCAACAAGCGCGAGGAGATCGAGGAAGTGCGCGCGGGCGACATTGCCGCTGCCATCGGGCTCAAGGACACGCGCACGGGCGACACCCTCTGCGACGACGCGCATCCCATCATCCTGGAGGCGATGAAGTTCCCGAATCCGGTGATCGACGTTGCCATCGAGCCCAAGACCAAGGCCGACCAGGACAAGCTGGGCATCGCGCTGCAGAAGCTGGCCGAGGAGGATCCGACGTTCCGCGTGCACTCCGATCCGGAGACCGCGCAGACGATCATCTCGGGCATGGGTGAGCTGCACCTGGAGATCATCGTCGACCGGATGATGCGCGAGTTCAAGGTGGACGCCAACGTGGGCCGTCCGCAGGTGGCCTATCGCGAGACCATCCGCAAGCGCGTGGAGAAGGTGGAGGGCAAGTTCATCCGCCAGTCGGGCGGCAAGGGGCAGTACGGCCATGTGGTGATCAACATGGAGCCGTCGGAGCCCGGTGCCGGCTTCATCTTCGAGGACAAGATCGTGGGCGGCACGATTCCCCGCGAATACATCAGTCCCGTGGAGCAGGGCATCAAGGAAGCGCTGGAGAACGGCGTGCTGGCCGGGTATCCCATGGTGGACGTGAAGGTGCAGCTGATCTACGGCTCATACCACGAAGTGGACTCCAGCGAAATGGCGTTCAAGATCGCCGGTTCCATGGCATTCAAGGAGGCGGCCAAGCGGGCGCATCCGGTGATCCTGGAGCCGATGATGCACGTGGAAGTGGTGAGCCCGGAGCAGTACATGGGTGACGTGCTGGGCGACCTCTCGTCGCGCCGGGGCAAGATCGGGGGCATGACGCAGCGGGGTGAAGCGCAGGTGATCACCTCGACGGTGCCGCTCTCCGAGATGTTCGGGTATTCCACCAAGCTGCGGTCCATGTCCCAGGGGCGCGCGGTGTACTCCATGGAATTCGCCCATTATGAGGAAGTACCGAAGTCGAAGGCGGAAGAGATTGTCAACAAGGTGAAGGGCTAGTCGGGAAGCGGGAGGGTACGGCATGGGGCCGCGCTCCTTCCATCGTCAAGAACGCAGCAGACCAAACTCATCGGAACAGGACCATGGCTAAGGCAAAGTTTGAGCGTACCAAGCCGCACGTGAACGTCGGCACCATCGGCCACGTGGACCACGGGAAGACGACCCTCACCGCGGCGCTCACCAAGATCTCGGCGGACAAGGGGTTCGGCACGAAGTACGTGGCGTATGACGAGGTGGCCAAGGCGTCGGAATCGCAGGGCCGCCGTGATGCCAGCAAGATCATGACCATCGCCACGTCGCACGTGGAATACGAAACCGAGAAGCGCCACTACGCGCACGTGGACTGCCCGGGCCACGCCGACTACGTGAAGAACATGATCACGGGTGCGGCGCAGATGGACGGCGCCATCCTCGTGGTGAGCGCGGTGGACGGCCCGATGCCGCAGACCCGCGAGCACATCCTCCTGGCCCGCCAGGTGAACGTGCCTTCCATTGTCGTGTTCCTGAACAAGTGCGACATGGTGGACGACGCCGAGCTGCTGGACCTGGTGGAACTCGAGGTGCGTGAGCTCCTCAGCAAGTACAACTTCCCGGGCGACGACACGCCGGTGATTCGCGGGTCCGCGCTGAAGGCCATCGAAGGCGACAAGGCGTGGGTGGAGAAGATCGAGGAGCTGTACACCGCGCTCGATACGTTCATCCCGGAGCCCGTGCGCGAGATTGACAAGCCGTTCCTGATGCCGGTCGAGGACGTGTTCTCGATCACCGGCCGCGGCACGGTGGCCACGGGTCGTATTGACCGCGGCAAGGTCAAGGTGGGTGACGAAGTGGAGATGGTGGGCTTCGGCACCGACAAGAAGACCGTGGTGACGGGCGTCGAGATGTTCCGCAAGCTGCTGGATGACGGCCAGGCCGGCGACAACGTCGGGCTGCTGCTCCGCGGCGTGGACAAGAAGGACATCGAGCGCGGCATGGTGCTGGCCAAGCAGGGCTCCATCACGCCGCACACGAGGTTCGAGGCCGAGGTGTACGTCCTCACCAAGGAAGAGGGCGGCCGCCACACGCCGTTCTTCAAGGGGTATCGTCCGCAGTTCTACCTGCGCACCACCGACGTGACCGGCGCGATCGAGTTGCCGGCCGGCACCGAGATGGTGATGCCGGGGGACAACATCCAGATGACGATCGAGCTCATCACGCCGATCGCCATGGAAGAGCAGCTTCGTTTTGCCATCCGTGAGGGCGGTCGCACCGTCGGCGCGGGTGTCGTCACCAAGATCCTGAAGTAACGCAGAAGCCCGCGAGGTCCGGCCGCCACCCGGCGGCCGGATAGCCGGGCCGTCACGACCTGAGAACCAGCCATGACAGGTAGAATTCGCATCCGTCTGAAGGCGTTCGACCACGCGGTCATTGACCAGGCGTCGGCGGACATCGTGCGGACGGCCGAGAAGACGGGGGCGCAGGTATCGGGCCCCATCCCGCTGCCCACCAAGTCGCAGTTGTGGACGGTGCTGCGGTCGCCGCACGTGGACAAGAAGTCGCGGGAGCAGTTCCATCTCAAGACGCACAAGCGCGTGATCGACATCCTCGACTCCCGCGCCCAGACGGTGGAAGCGCTGACCAAGCTCGACCTGCCGGCGGGTGTGGACGTGGAAATCAAGGTTCAATAATCATGATCGGAATCATTGGGAAGAAGCTGGGCATGACCCAGATCTTCAACGACGAGGGGCTGGAGATCCCGGTGACGGTGATCGAGGCCGAGCCGAATCCGGTGGTCGCGGTGAGCGACCCGGCGCGAGTCGGCTACGCCGCAGTGCAGCTCGGGCTCGGGACGCAGCGCCTGGCGCGCGCCTCGGCCAAGGGCGAGCGCACGCCGCGTGGGCGGCGGGCCGACCAGGCGGTCATCGGGCACGCGAAGAAGGCCGGACTCGAGGCGCCGCCCGCGGTGCTCCGGAGCGTCCGGCTGGATGACGCGCGCACCAAGGGCGCCGAGGTGCCTACGTACGCGGTGGGCGACGTCATCAAGGTGGACATCTTCCAGCCGGGCGACACGGTGAAGGTCACCGGCACCAGCAAGGGCCGCGGGTTCCAGGGCGTGGTCAAGCGCCATGGCTTTGGCGGCGGACCAAACACGCACGGCAACACCAAGCACCGGCGGCCCGGTTCCATCGGACCGGGTACGGATCCGTCGCGCGTGATCAAGGGCAAGAAGATGCCGGGCCACTACGGCGCGGCACGCCACACCCAGACGCACCTGCGCGTGGAGCGCATCGACGCGGAGCGCAACCTGCTCTACATCCGCGGTTCGGTGGCCGGTCCCCGGAACGGCATCGTCGTCGTACGGAAGCAGGGGTAAGGAATCATGGCTGAACCAACCAACTTCCAGGCGGCCGCGTACACGGCCAAGGGGACGGCTCGCGACAAGGTCGCGCTCCCCGAGGCGCTGTTCGACGGCACCGTGAACATGCCGGTGATGCACCGCGCGGTCCAGGCGTACCTGGCCAACCAGCGCCAGGGCAACGCCGCGACCAAGATCCGCAAGTACGTCATTGGCGGCAACCAGAAGCCGTGGCGGCAGAAGGGTACCGGACGGGCCCGTCAGGGCTCCACGCGCGCGCCGCAGTGGGTGGGCGGCGGCACGGTGTTCGGTCCCACGCCGCGCAGCTACGCGCAGTACGTCCCGCGCCAGATGCGCGCGCTGGCCCGCAAGAGCGCCTTCAACGCCCGGGCGCGCGAGGACGCGCTCCTGGTGATTGACGCGTTTGCGTATGACTCGCCCAAGACGAGCCGCCTGCAGGCGCTCATCGACCGGCTGGAGCTCACGGGCCGCAAGGTGCTCATCCTCACCGACGGCGTGAAGCCGAACGTGTTCCTGAGCGGGCGCAACCTGCCCACGGTGCATGTGCTGCCGTACGCCGACGTGTCCACGTACCACCTGCTCTGGTCGGACGTGGTGCTGGTGGAGGCGGGCGCGCTGGGTCAGACGCTGCCGCCGGTGGCCGAGACGGAGCCGGAAGTGAAGCCCCGCAAGGCCAAGGCGCCCAAGCCGGCGCCGTCGGCGGACGCGAAGGCCGCGCCGGCCGCGAAGAAGGCCGGGGCAAAGGACGCCGGCGCGAAGAAGGCGGCGGCAAAGGCCAGGCCCGCCGCGAAGACCGCGAAGAAGCCGGCGGCCACGAAGGCCGCGGGCAAGTCGAGCGCCAAGCGGCCGGCCGCGAAGAAGACGGCCGCCAGGAAGCCCTCGGCGCCCAGGAAGAAGGGGAAATAGGCGATGGCGACCACACACCAGATCATTGTGCGTCCCGTGATCACGGAGCAGACCTCCTCGGCGTTCCAGGAGCGCGGCGAGTACGCGTTCGAGGTGAACCCCAAGGCGAACAAGCACCAGATCCGGCAGGCGATTGAACAGTTGTTCGGAGTGAAGGTGACCGGAGTCTGGACGTCGAACCAGCGGGGCAAGCTGCGCCGCGTGGGCACGACGGCCGGGCGCCGCCCGAACTGGAAAAAGGCGATCGTGAAGCTCCGTGCGGGCGACTCGATCGAGATCTTCGAGGGCTGAGCCGATGGGCATTCGTCAGTTCAAGCCGGTGACGAAGGGCACGCGGTTTCGCAGTGTGTCGGACTTCAGCGACATCACGCGGACCACGCCGGAGAAGTCGCTGGTGGAGCCGCTGAAGAAGTCAGGCGGGCGCGACAACCACGGCCACATCGCCATGCGGCGGCGGGGCGGCGGGCACAAGCGCATGTACCGCGTGATTGACTTCAAGCGGAACAAGCACGGCGTGGTGGGCACGGTGCGCGAGATCGAGTACGACCCCAATCGCTCGGCGCGTATTGCGCTTGTGGAATATCAGGATGGCGAGAAGCGCTACATCCTGCACCCCAAGGGGCTGGGCGTGGGAGACTCGATTGTCGCCGGCGCCGGTTCCGACATCCGTGTGGGGAACGCGCTGCCGCTGGCCGAGGTGCCCCTGGGCACCGCGGTGCACAACCTGGAGTTGAAGATCGGCAAGGGCGGGCAGATCTGCCGGTCGGCGGGCACGTCGGCGCAGGTGGTGGCCAAGGAAGGCGACTACGTGACGGTCCGGCTTTCGTCCACCGAGATGCGGCTGGTGCACGCGCGGTGCATGGCGACCATTGGTGAAGTGGGCAATGCCGAGCACGAGCTGGTGTCGTGGGGCAAGGCGGGCAAGACCCGGTGGAAGGGTCGGCGCCCGAAGGTGCGTGGTGAGGTGATGAACCCCGTGGATCACCCGCACGGTGGCCGCACGCGCGGTGGCCGGAACGTGGTGAGTCCGTGGGGCAAGCCTGAGGGAGTGAAGACCCGCAAGAAGAAGAAGGCGTCGCAGCGACACATCGTGCGCGGGCGCAAGCGCGGCAAGGCAACGCAGTAACCCGGGAACGAGACTATGGGAAGAAGCGTCAAGAAGGGACCGTTCGTCCAGGAAGCGCTGGTCAAGAAGGTCAGCGTCCTGAACGCCAGCAACGAGAAGCGCGTGATCAAGACCTGGTCGCGGGCGAGCACCGTGCTGCCTGAATTCGTGGGTCATACGTTCGCGGTGCACAACGGCAACAAGTTCGTGCCGGTGTACGTGACCGAGAACATGGTGGGACACCGGCTGGGCGAGTTCTCGCCCACGCGGCTGTTCCGCGGGCACACGGGCGCCAAGGCGGCGGACAAGAAGACGTCCGCGCCGGCAGCGGCGACGCCGGCCCCGGCGGCCAGGGGAGGCAAGTAGCATGGCCACCCAGGCGCGGGCGATCCAGCGCACGGCGCGGCAGTCGCCGTACAAGATGCGGCTGGTCATTGACCAGATCCGGGGCAAGAGCGTGAACGAGGCGCTGGCGCTCCTGGCGTTTTCCAAGAAGCACGCGGCGCACCAGATCGCGAAGGTGGTACGGTCGGCCGTGGCCAACGCCGAGCAGGCCGCGCGGCAGGCGGGCACGTCGCTGGACGTGGACACGCTGGTGATCACGCGGGCGGTGGTGAACGAAGGGTCAAAGCTGAAGCGGTTCACGCCGGCGGCCATGGGCCGGGCGACTCCAATCCAGAAGCGCACCAGCCACGTGGAAATCGAGCTGGGCGAGAGGGACGGACACTAATGGGACAGAAAACGCATCCGGTGGGCTTCCGCCTTGGCGTGTCGCGGCAGTGGCGCTCGCGGTATTACGCGGGGCGCGACCTGCCGGCGTTGCTGCGCGAGGACGAGCTGCTGCGCAAGTACCTGAAGGCGCGCCTGGGCCACGCGGCCATTGCCGACATCGTCATCGAGCGCAAGCCGGGCAAGGTGGTGGTGACGCTGCACACCGGGCGACCGGGCGTGGTGATTGGCAAGAAGGGCGCCGAGGTGGACAAGCTGCGCGACGAGCTGGCGCACCTGACGGGCAAGGAAGTGGGGATCAACGTGGAAGAGATCAAGCGGCCGGAGCTGGAAGCGCAGCTCGTGGCCGACAACGTGGCCAGCCAGCTGGCGGGTCGCATCTCGTTCCGGCGGGCGATGAAGCGCGCGGTGCAGAGTGCCATGCGCATGGGCGCGCTGGGCATCAAGATCAAGTGTGGCGGCCGGCTGGGCGGCGCGGAAATCGCGCGCGTCGAGGGCTACCACGAGGGGCGCGTGCCGCTGCACACGTTGCGGGCGGACATCGACTACGCGACGTCGACGGCGAAGACCACCTTTGGCACCATCGGGGTCAAGGTCTGGATCTTCAAGGGCGAGATCGTGGAAGATCGGCACGGCACCACGTATTCCTCCGGCCAGTAAGGGAGGCGACTAACAATGCTCAGTCCCAAGCGGGTCAAGTTCCGCAAGATGTTCAAGGGCCGCATGAAGGGGTTGTCGCAGCGCGGCAGCACGGTGGCGTTCGGTACCTACGGGCTGCAGGCGATGGAGCCCGGGTGGATCACGAACCGCCAGATCGAGGCGGCGCGCGTGGCGCTCACGCGGCATATCAAGCGTGGGGGCAAGGTGTGGATCCGCATCTTCCCCGACAAGCCGATCACGAAGAAGCCGGCCGAGACCCGCATGGGCAAGGGGAAGGGGTCGCCGGAGGCATGGGTGGCGGTGGTGAAGCCGGGCCGCGTGATGTTCGAGCTGGAAGGCATCAGCAAGGAGATCGCGCAGAAGGCCATGAAGCTGGCCGCGGCCAAGATGCCGATCCGGACGAAGTTCGTGGCCCGCGAGGAGGCGCACACCAATGCAGGCTAAGGAAGTACGCGAGCTGACCGCGGAGGATATCACGATGCGGATCGGCCAACTGGAAGAAGAGCAG
The DNA here is from genome assembly GCA_035700805.1 of Gemmatimonadaceae bacterium. Taxonomy (GTDB): domain Bacteria; phylum Gemmatimonadota; class Gemmatimonadetes; order Gemmatimonadales; family Gemmatimonadaceae; genus JAGWRI01. Next base: position 66,160 of record DASSOG010000056.1, read on the forward strand.
TTCCGGCTCAAGTTCCGAAGCGCATCGGAGCCGCTGGAGGAGCCGCTGCGGCTGCGCCACCTTCGGCGCGACATCGCGCGACTGAAGACCATCCTGCGCGAAAAGTCGCAGCCACAGGCTGCACGGTAGCGGGGAGCGACCAACGACATGGCAGATATGACGAATTCCCACATCGCGGCCGGCCAGGCCCGCACCTCGCGCAAGACGCGGGTGGGGCTGGTGGTGAGCGACAAGATGCAGAAGACCGTGGTGGTCTCGCTGGAACGACGCGTGGCCCACCCCATTTACGGCAAGATGATGGTGCGGAGCCACAACGTGAAGGCGCACGACGAGGAGAACTCGGCGAAGCAGGGCGATACCGTGCGCATCATGGAGACACGTCCGCTGTCCCGGGACAAGCGGTGGCGCGTGGTCGAGATCATCGAGCGGGCGCGCTGAGGATATCGACCAATGATTCAACAGGAATCGATGGTCCGCGTGGCGGACAACTCGGGCGCCCGGAAGGGGCTCGTGATCCGCGTGCTGGGCGGCACGAGGCGCCGGTACGCCGGACTGGGCGACGTCGTGATCATCGCGGTCAAGGACGCGCTGCCCAATGGGACGGTGAAGAAGTCGGAAGTGGCGCGCGCCGTCGTGGTGCGCACGGCCAAGGAGACGCGGCGCAAGGATGGCAGCTACATCCGCTTTGACGAGAACGCCGTGGTGATCATCAACGAGCAGGGCGAGCCGCGGGCCACCCGCATCTTCGGCCCCGTGGCGCGCGAGCTGCGCGACAAGCGGTACATGAAGATCGTCTCGCTGGCGCCGGAGGTGTTGTAGCATGCGGAACAACAAATACCGGAAGACCGATCGCCCGCAGGCGACCAATCGCCGCCGGCACGCGCTCAACCGGTCGCACGAGCCGGTGCACGTGGTCAAGGGTGACACGGTGCGCGTGGTGCGGGGCGACGACAAGGGCAAGGAAGGCAAGGTGCTGCACGTGTACACCAAGACGGGGCGCGTGATGGTCGAGGGAGTCAACCTGGCCAAGCGTCACCGTCGCGCGCGGAGCGCCGAGGAGAAGAGCGAGATCGTGGAGTTTGCGGCGCCCATGCACGCGTCGAACGTCATGCTGATCGATCCCAAGTCGGGCTCGGTGACGCGGGTGCGGGTGCAGAAGAATGACGACGGGACCAAGGAGCGCATCAGCGTCCGGAGCGGCGAGTCCATTGCCGCGCCCAAGCGCTGAGCGGGGACCAGGAGACCATGGCGACCAGGGAAAAGAAGCCGAAGAGCGGCAAGAGCGAGCCGAAGACACGCGGCGCGCACGCGGGCGCGGGGCGTCCGGTGCCGCCGGCTCGGCTGCGCGTGCACTACCAGCAGAAGGTGCGGGCCAGCCTCATGGCCCAGTTCGGGTTCACCAACCCGCACGAAGTGCCGACGCTGACCAAGATCGTGCTGAACGTGGGGCTGGGCGAAGCCATCAAGCAGCCCAAGCTGCTGGACACCGTGGTGGAGGAGCTGGCCACGATCACCGGCCAGCAGCCGGTGCGGAAGCGCGCGAAGAAGTCCATCGCGAACTTCGGCCTGCGGGAAGGACAGGAGATTGGCGCGGCGGTGACGCTGCGCGGGGCGCGCATGTGGGAGTTCCTGGACCGGTTCATCTCGGTCACGATCCCGCGGGTGCGCGATTTCCGTGGGCTGCCCACCCGGTCGTTTGACGGGCGCGGCAACTACTCGCTGGGCATCAAGGAGCAGGTGATCTTTCCGGAGATCAACTACGACTCCATCGAGCAGATCCACGGGATGGACATCACGTTCGTCACCACGGCGAGCCGCGATGACCATGCGCTGATGCTGCTGAAGGAGCTGGGCATGCCCTTCAAGGGCGATGAGAAGAAGGGCGGCCGCGCGTAGGGCGCGGCGTTCCAACCAGGGGAGAGAGCTATGGCTCGAAAGGCCATGATCGAGAAGTCCAACCGGAAGCCGAAGTTCGCCGTGCGGCAGCACAATCGCTGCGGTCGCTGCGGGCGCTCACGCGCCTACCTGCGCCGTTTCGGGCTGTGCCGCATCTGCTTCCGGGAACTGGCGCTGAACGGGATGATCCCGGGCGTGCGCAAGGCGAGCTGGTAGGACCAGGGAAAACGGCGCCAGCCGACCGGGCATCGGTCGGGCGGCGCCGACGTCGAACACCATTCAACGTTCCGTACGTCCGCGAGGATACGGCGGAAGGGAATACCACCATGAGTATGACCGACCCGATTGCCGACATGCTGACCCGGCTCCGCAATGCCTGCGGATCGAAGCACCGCCGAGTTGACATGCCGATGTCGAAGATGAAGACGGAGATTGCCCGGATCCTGAAGGAGGAGAACTTCATCCAGGATTACCAGGCCATTGAGACGGAAGACGGCCGCAAGCTGCTGCGGGTGCGGCTCAAGTACGCCGGCGGGGTGCCGGTGATCCGTGATCTCCAGCGGGTCTCGACGCCGGGGCTGCGCCGCTACGTGGGCGTCCGCGAGATTCCGCGGGTGCGCAACGGGCTGGGCATGGCGATCCTCTCCACTTCACAGGGGCTGATGTCCGACCGTCAGGCGCGGCAGCACCGCACCGGCGGCGAGCTCCTCGCCTTCGTCTGGTAGGGGGAACGCATACATGTCGCGTATTGGAAAGCTGCCGATCAAGGTGCCCAAGGGGGTGACCGTGACGGTGAACGGCCGGTCCGTCCAGGTGAAGGGTCCCAAGGGCGAGCTGTCGCGGACGCTGCACCGGGATATCTCGGTGGCGGTGGCGGACGACGTCGTGACGGTGACCCGGCCTTCGGACGAGGCGCAGCACAAGTCGCTGCACGGCCTCTCGCGCACGCTCGTGTTCAACATGGTGGAAGGCGTGACCAAGGGCTACCAGAAGCAGCTCGAGATCACGGGTGTGGGATACAAGGCGGAGCCCAAGGCGTATGGCCTGCAGCTCGCGCTGGGTTTCTCGCACCAGATTGAATTCAAGGCCCCCAAGGGCATCAAGCTGACGGCGCCGCAGCCCACGCAGATCCTGGTGGATGGCGCCGACAAGGAACTGGTGGGACAGGTGGCGGCGGAGATCCGCGGCCTGCGGCCGCCGGAACCCTACAAGGGCAAGGGCATCAGGTACGCCGGCGAGCAGATCCGGCGCAAGGCCGGCAAGGCCGGCAAGGCGGGGGCAAAGTAATGGCAGTCATTCCGAAGACGCGCGCGCAGAAGCGCGTGCGCCGGCACCTCCGGGTGCGGCACCGTGTGACGGGTACGGCCGAGCGGCCGCGGCTCGTGGTGTTCCGTTCGCTCAAGCACATCTACGCCCAGCTGGTGGACGACACCACGGGGCGGACGCTGGCGACCGTGAGCAGCCAGATCGTGACCGAGGGCAAGAAGTCCGATCGTTCGGCGCAGGTGGGGAAGGTGATTGCCGAGAAGGCCAAGGCGGCGGGGATCACGCGCGTGGTGTTCGACCGTGCAGGTTACAAATACCATGGCCGCGTGAAGGCAGTGGCCGACGGCGCCCGAATGGGCGGTTTGGAGTTCTGATATGGACGAGACGCAGAAGCAGGAGACGAGCACGCCCAGCACCCCGAGTGCGCCGGGCACTCCCGCGCCGAGGCGCGGTGGTGGCGGCGGTGGCGGTGGCGGGCGGGGACGTGGTGGTCCTGGCGGCGGCCGTGGACGTGGCGGCCCGGGTGGTCCTGGAGGCCGGGGCGGACCCGGGGGTCGCGGGCGCGGCGGGCCGGGCGGCGGTCGTGGGCCCGGCGGCGGTCGCGGCGGACCTGGCGGGCGCGATGGGCATGGTGGTCGCGGCGATTCGCGCGGCGACCGTGGCGATGGCAGCGACCTCATTGAGAACGTGGTGGCGATCAATCGCGTGGCCAAGGTGGTGAAGGGTGGCCGCCGGTTCTCGTTCAACGCACTCGTCGCCGTCGGCGACGGCAAGGGCCAGGTGGGCTTCGCGGCCGGCAAGGCCAACGAAGTCTCCGAGGCGGTGCGCAAGGCCGTGGAGGCCGCGCGACGGCACATGGTGCACGTGCCGCTCACGGGCGCCACGATTCCGCATGCCATCACCGGCCACTTCGGGGCCGGGCGCGTGCTCATGAAGCCGGCGGCGCCGGGTGCTGGCGTGATTGCTGGCGGCGCGGTGCGTGCCGTCATGGAGTGCGTCGGCATCGCGGACATCCTCACCAAGAGCCTGGGTTCCACGAATCCACATAACATGGTGCGTGCCACGATGCAGGGACTGCAGTCGCTGACCACGGTGGAACAGGTGGCGCGGGAGCGGGGCATTGAACCCGGCTCGGTGGGCTACCGGTCGCGCGCGCACGTGAAGGAGGCCGTCTGACATGGCGCGGACATTCGTGTGGCACCCCAGCAAGGGGCCGGGCAAGACCGCGGCCGATACGCTGACCAAGGGCAAGGTCCGCATCCGCCAGGTTCGCAGCAAGATTGGACACTCACAGGGCATGCGGCAGACGCTGGAGTCGTTGGGGCTCCATCATCACCAGGATGCGGTGGTCCACCAGGACTCGCCGTCGTTGCGCGGCCAAATCAAGAAGGTGCGTCACCTGGTTGAAGTGACGCCGGTGAAGGAGTGATCACGTGAGCACTACGGAAAAGATCGGCCTGCATAACCTGTCGCCGGCGCCGGCGTCGAACCGCGAGCGCAAGCGGCTGGGCCGCGGCCCGGGTTCGGGCACGGGCAAGACGTCAGGCAAGGGCCACAAGGGTATCAAGGCGCGCTCGGGCCATCACGGTCCGGGTGGCGGCAAGCCGGTATTCGAGGGCGGGCAGATGCCGCTCACGCGCCGGCTGCCCAAGCGCGGCTTCACCAACCCGTTCCGGGTGGAGGCGCAGATCGTGCGGCTGGATGCACTCGCCAAGCTGCCGGCCGGCAGCGAGGTGACCCATGAGTCGCTGGTGGCGGCCGGCCTGATCCGGGCGAACAAGGGTCCGGGCAAGCTGCTGGCCAACGGCGAGATCACGCAGGCGGTGACGGTGAAGGGAATCAAGGTCAGCGCCGGTGCCCGCGAGAAGATTGTGGCGGCCGGAGGCCGCGTCGAGGAGTAAAATGGCCCAGTCAAACTCGATGGCGGCGGTGCAGGGGTTGTTCAAGACCCCCATCCTGAAGGAGAAGATCCTCTTCACGCTGCTGTGCCTGCTGATCTACCGGGTGGGCGCGCACGTCACGGCGCCGGGCATCAATCCGCTGGGGCTGACGCAGTTCTTCCAGAGTCAATCGGGCGGCCTGCTCGGCCTGTATGACCTGTTCACCGGCGGCGGGCTGTCGCGCGCCACGGTGTTTGCGCTGGGCATCATGCCGTACATCTCGTCCAGCATCTTCTTCCAGATCGCGGCGGCGGTGGTGCCGAAGGTCGAGAAGATGCAGAAGGAAGAGGAAGGCCGGAAAACGGTGGAACAGTGGACGCGGTATGCCACGGTCGCGCTGGCCGTCGTCCAGGCGTGGGGCTACGCGCTGTTTGCCGAGGGGATCCAGGGCGTGGTGGCCAATCCGGGCATGGCGTTCCGGCTGGAGTTCACCTTCTTCCTGACCACGGGCGCCATCTTCGTCATGTGGCTGGGTGAGCAGATCACGGAGAAGGGCATCGGCAACGGCGCCAGCCTCATGATCTTCTTCTCCATTGTGGAACGCATGTGGCCGAGCATCGGCCAGGCGTTCACGTACGTGACCACCGGCGCGCTGGGCAGCTTTGCGTTGCTCGTGCTGGTGGTGGTCATGGTCGCCGTCGTGGCGGCCACGGTGTACATCACCATCGGCGCGCGCAAGGTGCTCATCCAGATCCCGCAGCGCACCATGGCGCGGGGGCGGATGCGGGAGGCCTCGCGAAGTTACGTGCCACTGCGGATCAACGCGGCGGGCGTGATGCCCATCGTATTCGCCCAGTCGGTGATCGTGGTGCCCGCGGCCATCGCGCAGTTCATGGGCAATCCGCGGCTCACCGAGTGGTCCACGATGTTCAATCCCGGCACGGTGGCGTACTACGTGTCGTTCGCCGTGCTCAACATCTTCTTCACGTACTTCTACACGTCCATCATCTTCAACCCGGTGGACCTGGCCGAGAACCTGAAGAAGCAGGGCGGGTTCATTCCGGGGGTCAAGCCGGGGGCGCGCACGGCGGAGTACATCGACAACGTCATGTCCCGCATCACGCTGCCGGGCGCGATCTTCCTGACGTTCATCGCGCTGTTCCCCATGTGGCTCATCCAGGCCGCGAACGCGCCCTTCGTATTCGGCGGGACGTCGCTGCTGATCGTGGTGGGGGTGGCGCTGGATACACTGCAGCAGATGCAGCAACACCTGCTGCTGCGCAAGTATGATGGCTTCATGAAGAAGGGCCGCATCAAGTTCCGCGGCGGCGCCAACCTCGGTGGTGGCGGTGGCGGCTTCTGACGCCCCGCACGGCACCAGCCGATCAGTCCTGTTGAGCCCCGGTGCGACACTGACGCACCGGGGTTCTTCGTTCCATTCCCCTGACGCGTGTTCTGTGGCATTCTTCGGGTCATGAATATCGTGCTGTTCGGCAAGCCCGGGGCGGGCAAGGGCACGCAGGCTCCTCGACTGGCGCAGGCGCTGGGGGTGCCGATCCTGGCCACCGGGGACGTGCTCCGTGGCGCCGCGCAGGCTGGCACCCGCCTGGGCCTGGAGGCCAAGGCCTACATGGACCGCGGCGCGCTGGTGCCCGACGACGTGATCCTGGGCCTCGTGCGCGAGACGCTGGCGGACCCCCGCTACGCGGACGGCGTGATCCTGGACGGCGTGGTGCGCACCGTGCCGCAGGCCGAAGGGATGCGCGACGTGATGACGAGCCTGGGACGGCAGGTGGACGCCGTGCTGCACTTTGACGTGACCAACGACGAGATCGTGCGGCGGCTGGGCAGTCGCCTGGTGTGCGACCGCTGCCAGACCCCGTACATGACGGGGGCCGTGGGCGATCGGTGCCCCAAGTGCGGGGGCACGCTGGTGCGTCGCAAGGACGACGAGCCGGACGCCATCCGCCACCGGCTGGAGGTGTTCGAGCGGCAGACCGCGCCGGTGTTCGCGTGGTACGCGACGCACGACACCCACGTGGTCACGGTGGATGCCACGGGGCCGGTGGAAGCGGTCACCGCGCGGGCGCTGCGCGCCCTGGGACGGCCGGCATGATCAAGCTCAAGTCGGCGCGCGAGCTGGAAGTGATGGCGCACGGCGGGAAGATCCTGGCCGCCACGCTGGACCTGCTGCGCGAGGCCGTGAAGCCGGGCATGACCACGCTGGACCTGGACCGGCTGGCCGAGGAGTTCATCCGGAGCCACGAGGGCGCCGTCCCGGCGTTCAAGGGGCTGTACGGATTTCCGCGCAACATCTGCACGTCGGTCAACGAGGAGATCGTGCACGGCATCCCGGCGAAAAAGCGCGTGCTGCAGCGTGGCGATATCGTCTCGCTGGACGCCGGCGTCGGTTACCAGGGCCTCTTCACCGATTCCGCCATCACGGTGGCCGTCGGGGCGGTGGATGCGGAGACGAAGCGGCTGCTGGAGGTGACGCGTGAATCGCTGGAGGCGGGCATCGCGCAGGCCGTGGCCGGCAATCACGTGGGCGACATCGGCTCGGCCGTACAGGAGGTGGCGGAGGCCGCCGGCTTCTCGGTGGTGCGCGAACTGGTGGGGCACGGCGTGGGCAAGGCGATGCACGAGGACCCGCAGGTGCCCAACTACGGCAAGCCGCATCGCGGGGCCAAGTTGATGCCGGGGCTCACCATTGCCATCGAGCCGATGGTGAACGCGGGCGGCCGCGCCGTGCAGACGCTCAAGGACGGCTGGACCATCGTGACCGCGGACGGGTCCCGGTCGGCGCATTTTGAGCACACGGTGGCCATCACCGATGGCGCGCCGCTGGTGCTCACGCGCGGGGCCGGTGGAAAGCCAGCGGTCCGGGCGTCCGCGTCGTAAGTTCTGCAGAAGTCCCTTCCCATCCGGTGGGCCGGCAGGTCCGGTCCGCAGTCCCTGTTCCACCTCTGGAGGTTCCGTCATGCGGTTGAGTCCTTCCCGCCTGTTCTGCGCCCTTGCGCTTCCCCTGGTCGTGCTGGCCAGCGCCGCGCAGGCCCAGGGCCGGGTCACGAGCCCCGAACAGCATTTCGGGCACGCCATCGGCTCGGACTACTGGCTGCCCAACTACGACCAGTACGCGGCCTATCTGCAGAAGGTGGCCAAGGAGTCGAATCGCGCCACGCTGCTCGACATCGGCAAGACGGCGGAGGGACGCACGCAGTACACGCTGGTGGTCTCCGCGCCGGAGAACATCAAGAACCTGGAGCACTACCGGCAGATCTCGCAGCGGCTGGCGCTGGCCAAGGGCCTCACCGACGCGCAGGCCCACCAGCTGGCCAGCGAAGGCAAGGCGGTGGTGTGGATTGACGGCGGGCTGCACGCCACCGAGGTCCTGGGCGCCAACCAGTTGATCCAGACGGAATACGACATGCTCTCGCGCAACGATCCCGAGACGATGCGTATCCTGAAGAACGTGATCATCCTGTTCACCAACCTGAACCCGGACGGGATGCAGCTGGTGGCCAACTGGTACATGCAGGAGCCGGACTCGCTCAAGCGCAACATGAACATCCCGGTGCTGTACGAGAAGTACGCGGGGCACGACGACAACCGTGACTTCTACATGGCGAACCTGCCGGAGACGCGGAACGACCTGAAGGTGCTGTTCTGGGAGTGGTTTCCGCAGATCGCGTACGACCACCACCAGACGGGGCCGGCCGGGACGGTCATGTTCTCGCCACCCTTCCGCGATCCATTCAACTATTACTACAACCCGCTCGTGATCATGGGCGTGGACATGCTGGGCTCCGCCATCCACAGCCGGCTCACCGTGGAGGGCAAGCCAGGGTTCACCATGCGCTCGGGGGCCACCTACTCCACGTGGTGGAATGGCGGCATGCGCACCGCGCCGTACTTCCACAACATGATCGGCCTGCTCACCGAGACCATCGGCAACCCGACGCCGATGCGCATCCCGTTCGTGCCCGACCGCCAGCTCCCGCACAACGACCTGCCGTACCCGGTGGCGCCGCAGGAGTGGCACTTTGCCCAGTCCATCGCCTATGAAGTGACGGCCAACTACGCCGTGCTGGACATTGCCGCCCGCCGGTCAGATGAGTTCCTGTATGGCATCTACAGCATGGGCCGCAATTCCATCCAGGCGGGAAGCAAGGATAGCTGGACGGTGGTGCCGCCCATGATTGCCGCGGTGGATTCCGCCGTGGACGCGGCGAGCTCCGGCAGGGGAGAGGCCGGCGGCAGGTTTGGCGGCAGCCGCGCCACCGACGCGATGTACAAGCAGTACCTGCGCAACCCCGCCGACCGTGACCCGCGCGGCTACATCATCACGGCCGACCAGCCCGACTTTCCGACGGTGACCAAGTTCATCAACACCCTGCGGTACAACGGCGTGGACGTGCTCCAGGCCACCGCCGACTTCACCGTCGCGGGCAAGCACTACCCCAAGGATTCCTACGTGATCATGACGGCGCAGGCGTTCCGCCCGCACGTCCTGGACATGTTCGAACCGCAGCACTACCCCAACGACTTTGCCTACCCCGGCGGGCCGCCCATCCGCCCGTACGACAGCGCGGGGTGGACGCTGGCCTACCAGATGGGCATCCAGTTCGATCGCGAACTCGAGGCGTTCAGTGGCCCCTTCAAGGCGGTGGACGGCATCGCCAGCCCGGTGCCCGGCACCGTGACGGGCGCCACCGGCGCCCGTGGATTTGTGTTCAGTCATACGCAGAATGACGCCTTCACCGTCATCAACCGCCTGTTCGGCGCCAATGCCGACGTGTACTGGCTGGGCGCGCCGATGCAGGCCGGTGGCACCACCTGGCCGACGGGCACGTTCTATGTCACGGCCTCCAGTGCCGTGCTGCCCGTCATCCAGAAGGCGGCGGCGGAACTGGGCGTGAGCTTTACCGGCGTGCAGGGGGCGCCGGATGCCGGCGCCACCAGGCTGCGCCCCCAGCGCATTGCCCTCTTTGACCAGTACGGCGGCTCCATGCCGTCCGGGTGGACGCGGTATGAACTGGAGCAATTTGAGTTTCCGTACAAGCTCATCTACCCCAAGGAGCTGGATGCCGGCAACCTGAACGCCAAGTACGACGTGATCCTGTTCGTGGATTCCCGGTTCCAGGGGCAAGGGGGACGCGGGGGCCGAGGCTTTGGCGGCGGGCGTGGGGATGCAGAAGTGCCCGCCAAGTACCAGTTCATGCTCGGCAGCCTCACCACGGCGCAGACGGTGCCCCAGCTCAAGACGTTCATGGAGAATGGCGGCACGGTGATCGCCGTCGGCAGCTCCACCAGCCTCGCGTACGACCTGGGCCTGCCGGTGGAAGACCAGCTCACCGAGCGCACTCCGGCTGGTGAGGTGCGCCCGCTGACCGGCGAGCAGTTCTACGTGCCAGGTTCAGTGCTGACCGTGGCCCTGGATTCCACCACGATGCTGGGCACGGGCATGGGCAGTCATGTGGACGTGATGTTCCAGAACTCGCCCACCTTCCGGTTGCTGCCCAACGCGGTGAGCAGCGGTGTGACGCCAGTGGCCTGGTTCGATACGGCCACCCCGCTCCGCAGCGGCTGGGCGTGGGGGCAGGGGTACCTGCAGGGTGGCGTGGCCGTGGCCAGCGCATCCATTGGACGCGGCAAGCTGTTGCTCTACGGCCCCGAGGTGCTGTTCCGCGGCCAGCCGCACGGTGACTTCAAGCTGGTGTTCAACGGTATCTACGCCGGGTTGCGGTAGGACTGCCAGCCGGCAGCGCTGCTGCCGGTGTTGTATACGAGAACACGCAGGGCGCGCGGCGGCTGAGGATGGCCGGGGCGCGCCCTGCGTGTTTCACGCCGGTCGGGCGCCCTGCCGTGTTCAGTCGCCGATGGCCTTCTCTACCATCGCGGCGGCCTGCGTGGCGAGGGTCTTTGCCTGGGCCACCAGTTGCGTGGCTTCCCTGGTCAGCGCCGCGCCCAGCGTCTTGTCATCCAGGGACGCAATGTTGATCCGCACATTGTACGCCGCACCACGGCACGCCGCTTCCGCCATCAGCGCCGCCACGCCCGCGTCGGAGACCGCGTTGGAGTTGCCCTTTTCAGCCGCAGTCGCGGCCAGGCGGCAGGCCTCCACGCAGGCGCGGACGGTGCGCAGCGGCACCTCCGCGGCGCTGAGCAGCGCGGCGGTAATGGCTTCCTTGCGCCTGGCCACGTCGGCGTCGGTTTCCTTTGGCAGCTTGTACGCGGCGCTGACCGCCGCGTACGACGCGGCATCCTCGTCCACCAGCACCGACAGCTCACGGGTGAGCGCGGCCGCGCGCTCCACAATGTCCTTCATCTCGGCGTCCACGGCGGCGTACTTCTTTCGCCCTGCGGTCAGGCCGGCCACCATCTGCGTCAACGCGGCGCCGAGCGCGCCCACGTGGGCCGCGACGCTGCCGCCACCGGGCACCGGCGCTGAACCCGCCACCGATCCCACGAAGGCCTCGAGCGAGATGCCCCCGCTCACGGCCTCGCGCACCCGGCGGTCAAGCACCATCGCCGAGTTGAAGCCGCGAAGCTGCAGGTGGTGCGCGGCCGTATCAAAGAGCGCGCGCTCCGGCACGAGCCCGACAATCTCGCTCCACGTTGGCGAAACGCCGCGCGCCTCGGCTTCCATCTTCACCATGTCAAAGGCGCGGTGCATGGGCGTCTTTTCGGTGTCCACCAGGTTCATGGATACCTGGGCCTGGCCTTCGACCTCCAGCCCCAGCCCCTTCACGTAGCGGAGTCCGCCCGACGACCCGCGCACCGCCTTGGCCACCTCCTTGGCGACCGGCAGGTTGGACGCGGGGCCAAGGTACACGTTGTAGGCCACCAGGAACGGACGCGCGCCGACCGCGGTGATCCCCGCCGTGGGGTGGACGCGTTCGGGTCCGAAATCGGGTTTGCGGGCGGGCACCTTGCCAATCTCATCGCGAATGCCCTCGAACTGCCCGCGGCGCACGTCGGCCAGGTTTTCATGGTCAGGTCGCGTCGCGGCCCGCTCGTACAGGTAGACGGGAATCTCCAGCTCGGTGGCGGCGCGTTCTCCGAGTGCACGGGCCAGCGCCACGCAGTCGGCCATCGTGCTGCCCTCCAGCGGGATGAAGGGCACGACGTCGGTGGCACCCATGCGCGGGTGCTCGCCCGTGTGCTGGTTGAGGTCTATCAGGTCGCGGGCCGTGCGCATGCCGGCGAACGCGGCCTCCACGGCGGCTTCCTGCGTGGCCACGAAGGTGACCACGGTCCGGTTGTGCGAATGGTCTGAGGAGACGTCCAGGATGGTGGCGCCGGCTACGGCGGCAATCGCGTCACGGATGGCGGCGATCACCTCGGGGCGGCGGCCTTCGGAGAAATTCGGGACACACTCAATGAGGGGCATGGCAGGGCTTTGGGAGGGAACGGGTGATGTCGACGGTCGTGGGGTGGTGCGGTGCGACCCCGTTGGAAACTACCATTTGGCAGGTGGGGCCGAGGCGACGGGTGGAGCGAAGCGTCAGAGGGCGCGGATCTGCGCCAGGAGCCAGGCGTGCATGGCCGGGTTGCCGCACACAATCGGTCCGTGCGTTATCGGCGCGGGTTTTCCTTCCAGGTCCGTCGCCAGGCCGCCCGCTTCGCGCACAATGAGGAGGCCGGCGGCCACATCCCACGGGGCGAGCCGCAGCTCCCAGAACCCATCAAAGCGCCCGCACGCCACGTCACACAGGTCCAGCGCCGCGGCGCCTGCCCGGCGGACGCCAGCCGTGGCGCGCATGATGCGCTCGAACGCGGGGAGGTAGGGATCCACCAGGTCCTGATCCCGGAACGGGAAGCCCGTGCCGATGAGCGCGCGCTCCGGAGTGTCCTGGGTGGAGACCGTGATGGGCGCGCCGGCGCGGCGTGCGCCGCCGCCGGCGGTGGCCGTGAAGAGCTCGCCGGTCGCCGCGTTGAGCACGGCGCCCGCCACGGGTGCGCCGTCCACCACGGCCGCGATCGAGACGGCGTACCATGGATACCCATGCAGGAAGTTCGTGGTGCCGTCCAGCGGGTCGATCACGAAGCTGAGGCCCGACAGGTTGGCGGCCGCGTCAGGGGTGCCTTCCTCGCCCACGATGCGGGCCGTGGGGTGGCGCACGCGAAGGAGTTCCGCGATGGCCTGCTCGGAGTCGCGATCCACGTCGCTCACGAAGTCGGCCGGCGACTTCACCTCCCAGGTCAGAGTGCCCAGGCTGGCGGCGCCGGCGCGGACGATGTCCGCGCCGCGGGCCGCGGCGGCCACGCAACTGGCCAGCAGGGAGCGAGGGTCGGACGGCGCCGGTGCGGCGTACGCGGGCTTTGCTTGCAAGGGTTCTGGTGCGCTCATAGCTTCACGCAATGTCTCGGATCTTCAGCGGGATTCAGCCGTCCGGCGAGCTGCATCTCGGCAATTACCTGGGGGCCGTGCAGAATTGGGTGCGCCTGCAACGTGAGCATCCGACCATCATCTGCATTGTCGACTATCATGCCATCACCGTGGCGTACGACCCGGACGTCCTGCGCGCGCGGCGCCGTGAGATGGCGGTCTCGCTGCTGGCCGCCGGCATCGACCCCGAAGTCGCCACGCTGTTCGTGCAGTCCTCTGTCCGGGAACATACCGAATTGCAGTGGATCTTCAACACCGTCACGCCGCTGGGTGAGCTGGAGCGCCAGACGCAGTTCAAGGACAAGTCGAGCCGGCAGGAGAGTGTGATGGCGGGCATCCTGAACTATCCCGTGCTGCAGGCCGCCGACATCCTGCTCTACCGTGCCGACCTGGTGCCGGTGGGTGAGGACCAGGTGCAGCACCTGGAGCTGTCGCGCGTGATCGCGCGCCGCTGGAACGCGGCCTTTGGCCGTGGCGAGGACTACTTTCCCGAGCCGCAGGCCATGCTCACGCCCACTCGGCGCATCATGGGGCTGGACGGGCAGGCCAAGATGTCCAAGTCCATGGGGAACACCATTGCCCTGCTGGAGTCGCGCGACGAGATCTGGGCCAAGCTGCGTCCGGCAGTCACGGATCCCGCCCGCGTGCGGCGCACGGATCCGGGGCATCCGGACGTATGCAACATCTACGCGCTGCACCGGGCCTTCAGCGACGAGCCCACGGTGAAAAACGTCCACGACCAGTGCACCACGGCGGGGTGGGGGTGCATTGACTGCAAGAAGGTGCTGCTGGACGGCATGGATGGGCACCTGGCGCCCATTCGCGCGCGCGCGGCGGAGCTGCGCGCCGACCCGGGGCGGGTGGATGATGTGCTCGAGGCGGGCGCCACGACGTGCCGTGGCATCGCGCGCCAGACCATGCACGACGTGCGCGACCGTATGGGGCTTTCCTGATGTCCACCCTCCTCGATTCCTTTCAACTGGTGGTGCTGTTCAAGCTGGCCATGGCGGTGCTGCTTGGGGCGGGGGTCGGGCTGGAGCGTGAGATTGCCGGCAAGCCGGCCGGCCTCCGTACGAATATCCTTATCTGCGTAGGCGCGGCGCTGTTCATGCACCTGTCCATCGTGGTGGGGGAGATTGGCTTCTCCATGCCCGACGGCCATCCGTACGGGGACGTGACGCGCATTGCCGCGCAGATCGTCACGGGCGTGGGGTTCATCGGCGCCGGCACGATCATGCAGGCGCGCGGGACCGTGGTGGGCCTCACCTCCGCCGCGACGATCTGGGTGGTGGCGGCCATTGGTTCGGCGGTGGGCGCGGGCTATTACGTCTCGGCGCTGGGCGGCACGGCACTCGTGATGATTGTGCTCGGCGGGCTGGGGGGCCTGGAGCGTCGTGTGCGGCGGATCCGTCGCCGGTTGAGCGCCCGGATCAAGCTGGTGCCGGGCACCGCGCCGGAGGGCGTCTGCGACCTGCTGGAGGCCCTGGGCGTGCGGGTGGTCTCGCGGCAGGTGTTCGATCACCTTCACGATCGCACGCTTGAGCTCCGCCTGTCCGGCCCCGCCCGGCAATTCGACGAGGTGCGTGACCGCCTGGCCGGGCGTGATGATGTCCAGTCCTTCGAACTCGAATAGCGGTTCGCGACGGCTCGTCGTGGACCTCCTGTCCACGGCGCCCACCTGGGCACTGCCGCCGGAGGCCGAGGCGGCGATCGTGGACGGGGCGCCGGCCGGCTGGTCGGTGCGCTTCGTGCGCGCGTCCACGACGTCGGACGGCGACGGCGCGCCCGCGCCCAGCCCCGAGGCGCTCCAGGCGATTGCCGACGCCGAAGTCTATTTTGGTTTTGGAATATCGCGTCCGCTGCTGCTGGCCGCGCCGCGGTTGCGCTGGGTGCATTCGGCCACCGCGGGGGTGGGGCGGCTGCTCTTTCCGGAAGTGGTGGACGGGCCGCTGGTGCTCACCAATTCGGCGGGCATCCACGGCCCGCCCATGGCCGAGAGCGTGCTGGCGGGCGTGCTGCACTTCCTGCGCGGGCTGGATGTGGCCGTGGAACAGCAACGGCGCGGGGAGTGGAGCAAGCGGTTCTTTGTCTCCGCGCACACGCCGTTGCGCGAGGTGTCGGACTGCCGCGTGCTGGTGGTGGGCGCCGGGGGCATCGGGTCGGAGGTCGCCCGGCGATTCACGGCGCTGGGGGCCGCATGCACCGGTATCCGGCGGCGCCCGGAGCGCGGAGCACCGGCGGGGTTCGCGCGGGTGGCGGGTCTTGACGCCCTGGACGCCGAGCTCGCCCGCGCGGACGTGGTGGTCGTGGCCGTTCCGCTCACCGGGGCGACTGACGGGTTGCTCGGGGCACGCCGGCTGGACCTGCTGCCGGCGGGCGCGATCGTGGTCAACGTGGCGCGCGGGGCACTGGTGGACGAGGCGGCGCTGGCCGAACGGCTGGAGTCGGGGCGGCTGCGTGGCGCCGTGCTGGATGTTTTCGGCGAGGAACCCCTAGCGCCGTCCAGCCCGCTGTGGCAGCTTCGTGCGGCGTTGCTCACCCCCCACATCTCGGCCGTCTCACCGCGCCGGTTCTGGCCGCGGCAGCTCGACCTGTTCATGGAAAACTGGGGGCGCTACGTGCGGGGCGAACCCATGCGCAACCTGGTGGATAAAGAGGCGGGATACTGAATCATGGAAAAGATCATCAAGGCCGCCGTGGAACGCGGCGCGTCGGACATCCACATCAAGGCGGGCGATGTCTTTCGCGCGCGCATTGACGGCAAGCTGGTGGGGCTGACCAAGCAGACCCTCACGGCCGACCAGACCCGGCAGATTGCGCTGCACCTCATGGGGAATGAGGAGGATCGCAAGCGCATCGACACCATGACGGATCTGGATTGTTCGTGGGAGGTGCCGGACGTCGGGCGCTTTCGCGTGAACATCATGAAGCAGCGCGGCACGTTCATGATCGTGATGCGCGCCATTCCGCTGGACGTGCCCTCATTTGAGAAGCTGCGGCTCCCGCCAGTGCTGGCGCAGGTGGCCAAGGCAGAGCGGGGCATGGTGCTGGTGACGGGCGTGACCGGCTCGGGCAAGTCCAGCACCATGGCGGCGCTGGTCAACTACATCAACCAGCACGAGAACCGGCACATCCTCACGCTGGAGAACCCGATTGAGTTCCTGCACAAGGACATCAACTCGGCCATCACCCAGCGCGAGATTGGCAGCGACACCACGGACTTCAAGATGGGCCTGCGCGCGGCGCTGCGGCAGGATCCGGACGTGATCATGATCGGCGAGCTCCGTGACGCCGAGACGATTGACACGGCCATGAAGGCGGCCGAGACGGGGCACCTGCTCATTTCCACCCTGCACACGCCCGACGCGCAGAGCACCATCCTGCGCATCATGGCGATGTTCCCGCCCGACGAGCAGGACGTGGTGCGCATCCGCCTGGCGGAGTCGCTGCACGCGGTGGTGTCGCAGCGCCTGCTCAAGCGCCGGGACGGCAAGGGGCGCGCCGTGGCGGCCGAAGTGCTCATCGTGACCCCGGCGGTGCGCGACATGATTGCCGATGGCAAGCGCATTGGCGAGATCCGGGATTACATCGAGGCAGGCCGTGAGCAGTATGGCATGCAGACCTTTGACCAGCACCTGGCCGACCTGGTACATAATAAGGAAGTAATGTTCGAGACGGCCATGGCGGCGTCCACCAACCCGGCGGACTTCGAGCTCAAGCTGCGGATGTTCGGGCGGCTGTCGCAGTCGGTGCAGATGGCGGCGGTGACCGAGGCGGAGGAGCAGGCGATGGCCGCGCCCGCGGTGGAGGAAGACCGCCCGTCGCTGGACGGCGTGCAGACCGGTGGGTTCAACTTCCTGGGGCAATGAGCCTGAATCTGCGTGGGGTGTTCGGCCCCGTCGTGACGACCTTCGATTCGGCCTCCGGGGACGTGGCGGTGGCCGAGTTTGTCGCGAACATCCGCGCGCACCTGGCGGCCGGGTTGCATGGCGTCGTGGTGGGGGGCTCCACGGGGGAAGCCGTGCTGCTCGACGAGGCGGAGCTCGACCAGCTCGCGCACGCGGCGCGGGGCGTGGTGCCCGCCGACCGTGCGCTCATCGTGGGGGTGGGCGCCGAGTCCACGCGCCTGACCGTGGCACGGGCCCGGCGGGCGGCGGCGGCGGGGGCGGACGCGGTCCTGGTAGTGTCGCCGCGGTATTACGCATCCGCCATGACGGCCGGGCCGCTGCTGGCGCATTTTCGCCGCGTGGCCGACGCGAGTCCGGTGCCGGTGCTGCTTTACAACATTCCGAAATATGTCGGGTTCAGCCTGGGGCCGGCCGTCGTCACCGACCTGGCGGCGCACCCGAATATCGTGGGCCTCAAGGACAGTTCGGGCAACCGGGACCTGGTGAGCGTGTACGTGAACGCGCAGCGCGAGGATTTCTCGGTGCTCAACGGCAGCGGGTCGCTGGTGCAAGGCGCGCTGGCCGCGGGGGCGCGTGGCGCGGTGCTGGCCGTCTCCCTCTTTGCGCCGGAGCTGGCGCTGGCCGTGTTCCAGGCGATGCAGCGCGGCGACGAGGCGGCCGCCGTGGCCGCGCAGGACCGCCTGACCCCGCTGTCGGCGACGATCGTGGGCGCGCTGGGGGTGCCCGGCGTGAAGGCTGCCCTTGCCGCCATCGGGCTGCACGGGGGGCCGGTGCGCGCCCCGCTCCACGCGCTGGAGCCAGCGGAAGTCCGTCAGGTGCGGGCGCTGCTCGCCAGCGAGGCACTGGCCGCCGCGAGCTGACCGTGGCCGTGGATGGCGTGGCGCTCTGGCGCGCGCTCGCCGCCTCGCCGCGATTCAGCGGCACCAAACCGCTGACTGCCGCGAGGGACCGGTGCCGCGCGGCGCTGGTGGTCCTGGGGTTCAGCGTGGTCGAGCAGCCATTCGAGTTCTCTATATTCCCGGCGCGATGGGGCATGCCGGTGGTGGGCGGCGCGAGTACGCTGCTGCTGGCCATCGTGCTCTGGGGCCACGGGTCGCGCGGGCCGCGGGCCGCGTGGATGGCGATGGCCACTGCGGT
Organism: Gemmatimonadaceae bacterium; assembly: GCA_035700805.1. Lineage (GTDB taxonomy): Bacteria > Gemmatimonadota > Gemmatimonadetes > Gemmatimonadales > Gemmatimonadaceae > JAGWRI01. The sequence continues at coordinate 84,639 of DASSOG010000056.1, forward strand.
GGCGATGCTCACGCTCCTGGTGCGGTGGCTCACTGGGCCCGGGGCGCAACGCCTGCGCTGGGCGCGCGTTTCCGGCGTGAACCTCCAGGCGACGCGCGGCCCGGAACCTCGCCTGTGGCTGGTGGCGCACCTGGATTCCAAGTCGCAGCGGTATCCGCTGGCGTGGCGGGCGCTGGGCGGGGCGCTCCTGCTGGCGGCGTGGGCCGGTGCCGTGCTCGCCACGGCGGTGGCGCAGGGAGGCCGCTCGCCGTTGGCTTTCACGATCCTGCTGGTGGGCGTGGTGGGGGCGGCGCTGCTGGGGCTCGGGGCCGTGGGAAATGATTCGCCAGGCGCGGTGGACAACGCATCGGGCGTGGCCGCGGTAATCCAGGCCGCGTCGCTCCTGCCGGCGGGCGTGTCGGTGGGAGTGGTGATCACGGATGCCGAGGAGCTGGGGCTGGCCGGCGCGCACGCCTGGGCCGCGTCGCGCCGCCCTGGGATGGCCGTGAACGTGGACACCCTGGACGATGCAGGCGCCCTGCGACTGCTGATGCACGGCGCCCGCGGTGGCGGGTTGCGGGGTGCGGTTGTCCGTGCATCGGAACGCACCAGCCAGCGTTGTCGCGTGCGCCGGCTCCCGCCCGGCGTGCTCACGGACGGTGTCGCGCTGGCCCGCGCGGGCTGGTCAACCGCCACGCTCACCCGATCCACGCTTCGCACACTGGCCCGAATCCACACCTCGCGCGACTGCGTAGGGGCAATGCAGGGCAGCGCCATCGCGTCGGCGGCGGCGCTGCTGGCCGCCATCGTGGAGGAAGCACCGTGATTGCCATTGCCATTCTCGTACTCGTGCTGGTGGGGGCGCTGCTCCTGATTCCGCTGGGACTGCCGGGCACCTGGCTGATGGTGGGTGCCGCGCTGGTGTACGGCCTGGTGGTCAAGGGCGCGGTGGGCAGCGTGACGCTGGTTGGCACGGCCGTGCTCGCGCTGGTGGCGGAACTGCTGGAGTTCACGCTGGCCTCACGGTACACGCGCAAGTACGGTGGGTCGCGGCGCGCGGGCTGGGGCGCCATCCTCGGCGGCTTTGTCGGCGCATTCTCCGGGGTGCCGGTGCCCATCGTGGGCCCCGTGATCGGCGCCTTTGCGGGCGCGTTCGTTGGCGCGCTCGTTGCCGAATACACCGTGCGCGCTGATCGTCGTACGGCCACGCGCGCCGCCACCGGGGCCCTGCTGGGTCGCGTGACCGCGGCCGCGATGAAGGTGGCCATCGGTGCGGTGATCGCCGTGTGGATCATCTCGGCGGTGGTGATCTGAGGGAGTCCGCGCGCGGCGGCAGGCGAGCCGTGGCCCGATTTGCGCGTCGTTGACACCCCTTGGGTCGGGAGTAGATTGACTCAACGCCCCGGGTATCCCGGGGCGTTTTTTCGTGCGGGCGGCCACCTCCCCCAGGGATCGCATGTTCACAGACAACCACCGGACCATCGTCGTCGTGGGCGCGCAGTGGGGCGACGAGGGCAAGGGCAAGCTCGTGGACGTGCTCGCCGAACGGGCGCAGTGGGTGGTGCGCTACCAGGGCGGCGCCAACGCCGGGCACACCGTGGACCTGGGCGACCGGCACTTTGTGCTTCACCAGATCCCGAGCGGCATCCTGCACCCCGGGGTGCGATGCGCCATTGGCAATGGCGTGGTGCTGGACCCCGACACGCTGTTCACCGAAATCGACGAGCTGGTGCGCGATGGCATTGACGTGGAGGGCCGGTTGTACGTGAGCGACCGTGCCCACCTGGTGCTGCCCTATCACAAGCTGGTGGACGCGGAGAGCCATGCCAGCCAGGCCATCGGCACCACGGGGCGGGGCATTGGTCCGGCGTACGAGGACAAGATCGCGCGTCGCGGCGTGCGCGTGGTGGACCTGCGCCACCGGGGCCGGCTTCAGGCGCTGGTGGAGCAGGGTGCGGCGCACGCCAACGCGCAGTTGCAGCGCTTTGGAAGCGAGAAGCGCGCGTCGTGCGACGAGACAATGGCGCTGCTCGATCGCCTGGCGGTGCGCCTGCTGCCGCTGGCCGAGGACGTGGGCCTGGTCATTTATCGTGCCTCGAAGACCGGCGCCGCGGTGCTGCTGGAAGGCGCGCAGGGCTCGCTGCTGGACGTGGACCACGGCACGTACCCGTTCGTGACGTCGAGCAACACCACCTCCGGGGGCGCGGCGGTGGGCGCGGGTATCTCGCCCATGGCCATCCACGGGGTGCTGGGGGTGGTGAAGGCGTACACCACGCGTGTGGGCAACGGGCCGCTGCCCACCGAGCTGGACGAGGCCGGGGCCGAACGGATGCGCCGGCTTGGCAACGAATTCGGGGCGACCACCGGGCGTCCGCGTCGCTGCGGCTGGTTCGACGCCGTGGTGGTGCGGTATGCCGCGCGCGTGAACGGGCTGACAGACCTGGCGGTGACCAAGCTGGATGTGCTCGATGAGTTTGACCGCATCGCGCTGTGCACGGGCTACGAGTTCGAGGGGGAACTGCACACGGAATTTCCCGCGGACCTGACGGCGCTCGAGGGCATCACGCCGCGCTACGAGTGGCTGGATGGCTGGCAGAGCTCCACGGCGGGCGCGCGCAAGCTGCAGGACCTGCCGGCCGCGGCGCGCCGCTACCTGGATCGGATGCAGGAGTCCGTTGGCACGCCCGTCACCTTCGTGAGCGTGGGGACGCGCCGCGACCAGATTATCGGACTGGAATGACGGGCGGCGCGGGGACGGAGCGCTCCGACGTCGACCTCCTGATTGTCGGCGCGGGACCGTGCGGCCTGGCCGCGGCCATCTCGGCGCAGGCGGCGGGGCTGCGGACGCTGGTGGTGGACGCGGGCGCGGTCTGCAGCTCGATAGCCCAGTACCCGACGTACGTGCGCTTCTTCTCCACGGCGGACAAGCTGGCGCTGGGCGGGATGCCCTTTGTGGTCGCGGCTGAAAAGCCGAGCCGGCGCGATGCGCTGGCGTACTATCGCGCGGCCGTCACGCACTTTGGCATCGCGGTGCGCCAGTACGAGCGCGTGGAATCCATCGAGGGCTCGCAGGGCAAGTTTCGCGTGCACACGCGTCCGCGCCTGGGTGAAGCTCGCGTGATCCGGGCTGGTGCCGTGGTGATTGCCACCGGGTATTTCGGATCGCCAAACCTGCTGGGCGTGCCGGGCGAGGAGCTGCCGCACGTGACGCATGTGTTCCGGGAAGGGCACGAGGCGTTCCAGCAGGATGTGGTGGTGATCGGCGGCGGGAACTCGGCGGCTGAGGCGGCGCTGGATCTCTGGCGGTCGGGGGCTCGGGTGACGCTGGTGCACTTTGGTCCCACGTTTGACAAGCGCATCAAGCCCTGGGTGCTGCCGGATTTCGAGAATCGAGCGAAGGAAGGCGCCATCGGCGTGCGCTGGCACTCACGCGTGGTGGCCATCGAGCCGACTGGCGTGGTGATTGAGCCCGCCGGTGGCGTGACAACTGCCGGGGGCGCGTCACGCGCCCCGAAGGCTGGAGCCGGCTCGGCGCGCGAACGCCTGCCCGCGTCGCTGGTGTACGTCATGACCGGGTTTGCACCCAACGTGCAGCTCCTGCGCGACGTGGGCGTGCCCATCGATGCGGTTACTGGCATTCCGGCCCACGATCCGGGGACGCTGGAGACGAGCGTGCCCGGGGTGTTCATTGCCGGCGTGGTGGTGGCCGGATTCGATGCCAACAAGGTGTTCATCGAGAACGGGCGGTATCACGGCG
>DASSOG010000057.1:0-29112 GCA_035700805.1 Gemmatimonadaceae bacterium
GCCCTGAAGCAAGCGGGCCCAACCCGGACTTGACGAAGGAAAGACCAAAAAATGCGCAACCCGGAAACGGCCTTGAACCAAACCCAAGCCATTCTGCGTGAGGGGGCCTAACGCTTGAAGTAAGCCGCCGACGAACCGCGTAGCGGTTTGGCGGTCGGCTTGACTGAATTGTTAGGCAACCGCCCTGACCTAGCGACGTTGCCGGCCAAAGCCATACTGCCCCACCCGCCACCTGGCGACAACCACGACAAACCCGAACGCCTGCAGGCACCACACACGACAGGCGCACCGAAAGCCCACCGTTGCCACGCACTGCGCGGCCTACAGCTTGTGCCCTGGCCTGAACCCAACCCGCGCCCACCGCGACAAGGCGACACGCCACATGACACCTTCACCTGCAGGCTAGCTTGCGGCTTGCCGAAGCATGCCCTTGTGGCCGAAGCCAACACACGCAACCCCTGCGGGCCAAATGGCTGGAAGGCCAAACCGCATCTGCATGCCGCATGGCCACCGAAGCCCGAAAACGTGAAGCAAGCAGGCCAACCCGGACTTGCCGAAGGAAAGACCAAAAAATGCACAAACCGGAAATGGCCTTGAACCAAACCTAAGCCATTCAGCGTGAGGTTGCCTAACTACAATTATACAACCATACTATCCTGCGGAACTGTGCTCATTGCCGCGCTTTCACACTGCATATCTTGCCACCCCTCTCCTCCCGCCACAAGTCAAACTCTTCCGTAGCATTATCTTAACTGCCGCATTCCAGCCAGACGCACTGTATAGTATGCTGCAAACCCCGGCAACATATCCTGCGCAGACGTGGTCCTGAACGCCGAGTGTCCGGCAATGCACCTCTATGCCGGTTCTCAAGAGGTTCTTCACTGAGGCATAACTGAAGAACCCTGTGGTACGATCCAGTCAATCGCCTTCCGCCAGAGGCCTCAGCAAACAGTCATTACCACGCGCGATTGGCCGCCTGGGGGCGAGCCGAGGGCTGGCCCGGGCTCCTGAAGTGCTCGTCCCGCGCGCATTGCTCCCCGCGCGCGCGCATCCCACCGCACGTCCACTTCCTCGTGCGGCGTGAATAACGTCCCTGGATCCGATCATCCGTGACGTAGCTCTGCACCCACTGGATCTGCGGCCCCATCTTGCCGAGCACGCCGCAGGATTTCTGCGAGATGCCCTGCAGTTCGGCCGGCGTCAGCTTGCCGGCGCCGGGAATGTCCCGCTCGATCACGAATTTCGGCATGGGAGAGACCTCCGTAGAGAAGAGAACGCGGCTCCGGCACCGGAAATAGCCCGCCCCGGCAGGGGGCGCAAGTCGCTGTGCGCCGCGCTCGGCCACCGCCTCCTCACTCCACGGTCACGCTCTTGGCCAGGTTCCTCGGCTGGTCCACGTCCAAGCCGCGCCTGGCGGCGATGTAGTACGCCAGGAGCTGCAGCGGCACCACCGCCAGCACCGGGTACAGCATGTCGATGGTCTCGGGGATGCGGATCTCAAAGTCGATCTTCCCCTCCAGGCTGGGCTCGTCCCGGCTGGTGATCACGATGACGCGCCCACCACGCGCCTTCACTTCGTTGATGTTCGAAACCACCTTCTCAAATACGCTGTCGTGCGGGGCGATGAACACCACCGGCATGTTCTCGTCAATGAGGGCGATGGGACCATGCTTCATCTCCGCCGCCGGATACCCCTCGGCGTGGATGTAGCTGATCTCCTTCAGCTTGAGCGCGCCCTCCAGCGCCACCGGGAAGTTGTACCCCCGCCCCAGGTACAGGAAATTCGTGGCGTTGCGAAACCGGTCGGCAATCTTCTCGATGTCGCCCGCACGGTCCAGGATGGACTGCAACTGCGCCGGCAGCGCCTCCATGGCCTGGGCAATGGCGCGCCCCCGCTCCACCGACAACGACCGCAGTCGCGCCAGCTTCAGCGTCAGCAGCGCCAGCGCGATCACCTGGCTGGTGAACGCCTTGGTGCTGGCCACGCCGATCTCCGGCCCCGCGTGCAGGTAGATGCCCCCGTCGTCCTCGCGGGCAATGGTGGAACCCACCACGTTCACCAGCCCCAGCGTGCGCGCGCCCCTGCGCTTGGCCTCGCGCATGGCCGCCAGGGTGTCGGCCGTCTCCCCGGACTGCGAGATCACCACACACAGGGTGTGCTGGTCCACGATGGGGTTCCTATACCGGTACTCCGATGCGTACTCCACCTCCACGCGGATCCGCGCCAGGTCCTCGAGCATGAGTTTTCCGATCAGCGCCGAATGCCAGCTCGTGCCACAGGCGGTGATCACGATGTGCTCCAGGTCCAGCATCTCCTGCTTGGTCAGGTTGAGGCCGCCCAGCTTGGTGAACCCTTCCTCCGTGACCAGCCGGCCGCGCATCGTGTTCTCGATCGTCGTGGGCTGCTCGAAGATCTCCTTGAGCATGAAGTGCTCAAAGCCGCCCTTCTCGATCTGCGCAATGTCCCAGTCAATGCGCTTCACGTCCTTGGGCACGTCGTTGGCCTGGAGATCCACCACGCGATACCCGTCGCGCGTGAGCACGGCCATCTCGTCGTCGTCCAGGTACACCACCTGCCGCGTGTGCTCCAGGATGGCCGCCACGTCGCTGGCCACGTAGTTCTCGCCTTCGCCAATCCCGATGAGCAGCGGGCTGCCCTTGCGCGCCGCCACGATCTTGTCGGGGTCGCGGCTGCTGATCACGGCTATGCCATACGTGCCGTCCACCAGGTCCAGCGCCTCCATCACGGCGGCTTCCAGGTTGTCGGTGAACGCGGCCTCGATCAGGTGCGCCAGCACTTCAGTGTCCGTGTCCGACTTGAACACGTGCCCGACCGCCATCAACTGCTTGCGCAACGCCCCGAAGTTCTCGATGATCCCGTTGTGCACCACCGCGATGGTGTTGGTGCAGTCGCGCTGCGGGTGCGCGTTCTTCTCGCAGGGCGCGCCATGCGTGGCCCACCGGGTGTGCCCAATGCCCACCGAGCCGGTAATAGGCCGTGCGGCCACGGTGGACTCGAGCGCCGCGATCTTCCCCTTGGCCCGGCGCATGTCCACGCCGTCCGGCCCCAGCAGCGCCACCCCCGCCGAGTCGTAGCCGCGGTACTCCATGCGCTTCAGGCCGTCTATCAGCACCGGGGTCGCCATACGCGGACCCACATATCCCACAATTCCACACATACCGCAGTCTACCTCGCTATTTGGATGCGAGCGCCTCCAGCGGCTCCCGCGCCTGCGCCACCAGCGCGCGGGCCCCTGCCTCGTCCGGCGCCTCGGCTATCACCCGCACAATCGGCTCGGTACCCGACGGACGCACATGCACCCACCGGTCGTCCCAACTCAACCGCGCCCCATCCTGACGGTCCACCTCCGCATCCGGAAACGCCGCCGCCAGCGCGGCATATACGGCATCCAGGTCAGCCTCCGGACGGTCCAGCTTCTCCTTCACGATGACATAGCGCGGCAAGGCATCCACCACTTGGGACAGCGGATGCGCCTCGTCCAGCATCAACTGCAGCACCAGTGCCGCCCCCACCGGCGCATCGCGACCCAGGTGCACCTCCGGCAGGATCACCCCGCCGTTCCCCTCACCCCCGATCACCGCCCCGCTGTCGCGCATGGCCACCGCCACGTTCACCTCCCCCACCGGCGCGCGCCGCAGCGACGATCCGCCCGCTTCGGCCGCGTCCTCCACCACCCGGCTCGTGGACAGGTTCGTCACCACCAGCCCCCGCCGGTGCCGCAGCACCAGCCGCGTGGCCAGCGCCAGCGTGTAGTCCTCGCCAATGGCCTTCCCCGCGTCCGACACGATGGCCAGGCGGTCCACGTCGGGATCCACCGCGAACCCGACATCCGCGCCAGACTCTTGCACGTTTCGTTCCAGCTCGCCCAGGTTCTCGGCCACCGGCTCCGGCGAGCGCGGAAAGCGACCGTCCGGCTCGCCATTGATGACCGTCACCTCGCAGCCCAGCCGCTCCAGCAGCTCGGGCATGATCACCGAACCGGCCCCGCGGCAGCAGTCCAGCACCACCTTGAACCGCCGGCGCCTGAGGCCAGCGAGATCCAGGTACGGTAGCGAAAGGACACGTTCAAGGTGTCGCGATACGGCACGGTCGTCGTGCTCCACCTCCCCCAGCCGGTCCCATGTCACATACGGGATGCCGGTGTCCACCAGCGCGCGCATGGCCGCGCCCTGCGCAGCCTCCAGAAAGAGGCCCGTGGGCCCGATGCACTTGAGCGCGTTCCACTCAATGGGGTTGTGGCTGGCCGAGAGCATCAGGCCGCCGGCCGCATGGTGGTGCTCCACGGCCAACTGGCACGTGGGCGTGGTGGTGAGGCCGATGTCCATGACGGTACACCCCACCGACTGCAGCGCGCCCACGGCAATGCGATGAAACATGGGTCCCGACACGCGGCTGTCCCGCCCGATCACCACCAGGCGTGACCCACCCGAGGCCGCCGCCCAACCCCCGAAAGCCGCCGCATAGCGTGCCACGACTTCGGGCGTCAGCGACTCGCCCACCCGCCCACGAATTCCTGAAACGCTGACCATCAGGCCATCGTGACCCATGCGCCCCCCTTCGGCAAAGACGTAAGCTAGTCCGCGCGGGTGGGCACGCCAACGGCCGCAGCATCCGCGCTTTACACCCTCTCCGCCCGGTCCTAAGTTTTCGCTCAACCCCCGCCCCGCGATCCACCCCAAGAGGACGGTCCCCTGACCCAGCCGCCCGCAACCCGCGGCAAAATCCGCTTCCCGTTCCGCCTCAAGATGGCGGCCATCAGCGCGGCAGCCGTCGTGCTGACGCTGGCGGTGGTGATGGCACCGGTGTACGTGAGCACGCGCGACCAGCTTGCCAAGGCCCATGGCGACCGGCTGCTGGGCATGGCCCGCAGCGCCACGCTGATAGTGGAGGCCGACTCGCTGGACGTGGTGGCGGCCCGGGGACAGCAGGTTCCCGCCTTCCGCGCCACGCGGTCCGCGCTGCTGCACGCGTGGGTGGTCAACGGCGGGAACCAGAGCGACCTGGTCAACGGACTCGCCATCGTCGGGCAGGATTCGACGGGCAACTGGCGGCTGCTGGTGCATGCCTCATGGGGCCCGGGGCAGCCGGCCTACCGGCAGCCGTGGATCTCCCCGCCCGGACTCGAAGACAGCATGAGCCTGGGCCACGAGGCCTACACCGGGGTGTACGCCACTGATGAGGGGCAGCTCCTGAGCGCCGAGGTCCCGATCCGGCGCGGCGACGGCAGCATTGCCGGGTTCGTGGTCGCGACGCTGCGGGCCGGTCAGTTCCTGTCGGACTTGCGATGGCAGTTGCTGAATTTCGCGCCCTTTCCGCTCCTCGCGCTGCTGCTGGCCCTCGGCCTGGCGTACTGGGGGGCGTCGCGCCTCACGCGCGGGCTCGACGACGTGAGCCGGCACGCCGACGCCGTGGCCACCGGCCAGCTCCGGCACGAATTGCACTACACCTCCGGTGACGAGATCGGCGCCCTCGCGGAATCGGTGCGGCGCATGACGGTGGGCCTGCGCTCACTCCTGCTGGAGCTCGACCTCGGCGCCAACGAAGTGGCCGCCACCGCCGAGCAGCTTGCCGCGAGCGCGCAGGAGATGACCGCGGGCACGGACCAGGTGTCTGGCGCCGCGCGCGCCATTGCGGCGGCCACCGTCACGCAGACGAAGAACGTGAAGGAAGCCACCGAGGGCTCCAGCCGCGTGGCCGACCGCTCGTTCACCGTGGCCGGCCACGCGCGAAACGCGCAGAACGCGTCGGACGTGGTGGCGCGCTCGGCCACGCGCGGCGTGACCGCGGCCGGCGAGGCGCTGGAGAGCATGACGGCCATCGCGGCGGTCACGCGGGATGCCGTGCCCGCCGTCGGCGAACTGGGCGAGAAGTCTCAGCGCATTGGCAAGATCACCGATACCATTGCCGCCATCGCCAAGCAGACCAACCTGCTGGCGCTGAACGCCGCCATCGAGGCGGCGCGGGCGGGAGAACACGGCAAGGGCTTTGCGGTCGTAGCCGAGGAGGTGCGCAAGCTGGCCAACCAGACCGCGGCGGCCCTGGAGACCATCCGCCTGCTGGCCGGGGAGATTCGCGCCGCCGCCATCCGCACCGAAGACCAGATCACCCAGGTCACCGACCGCGTCGCCGTCGGCGAAGGGGTGATTCGCGCCTCGTCCGGCGCGCTCTCGCAGATCGGCAAGGAAATCGAGGCCAGCCGGCGCGCCGTGGACCTGATCGTCGCCTCCTCGGAGGCCCAGCGGGAGGACGCCGCGTCGCTGGCCCGCGAGATTGAGGAGCTGGCCACCGCGGCGGAGCAGAACGCCGGCACCGCGCACGAGATGACGGGCGTGGTGGAGCAGCAGAATGAGTCGATGAACGCGGTGGTGCAGTCGAGCCAGCATCTGGCGTCCATCGCCGAGCGGCTCAAGGAATCGATGGCGCGCTTCAGCCTTTGAACGGCGTCCGGGGCGCGAGTTCCAGCAGCCCCGAATCCACGGCCCTGGCGGCCGCGTCCACGACCTCGGGGTCGAACTGGTCACCCACGTGCTTCTGCAGTTCCTGCACCGCGCCGTCCAGCGTCAGCTCGGCGGAGCGATATGGCCGGCCACTCGTCATGGCATCGATTGCATCCGCCACGGCGGCGATCCGCGCTTCCATTGGGATGGCGCGTCCCCGCAACCCGTCGGGCACGCCGCGTCCATCCATGCGTTCGTGGTGTGACCGCACGATGTTCAGCGCCGCCGGCGCATCGCCGAGCAGCGGCGCCAGGATACGCCAGCCCACCACCGGGTGGATCATGATGTGTTCGTACTCCGCCGGCGTGAGGCGGCCGCGCTTGTTGAGCACCGCTTCGCGCACGCCGATCTTCCCCAGGTCGTGGACGTTGCCGCCCAGCTCGATCTGGTAGATCATGTCATCGTCCAGGTTGAGGGCCCGGCCGATGATCCCCGAGTAGCGCGCCACGCGAATCGAGTGGCCCCGGGTGTAGGGATCCTTGACTTCCAACGCCTCTGCCAGCGACTGGATGCCGGTGAGGAACAGTTCCTCCAGGCGGCGCGACTGCGCGTGGACGCGTTCTTCCAGGCGCTCCTGATAGTCGCGGTTCTCCATCACCAGCCGCCGGCGCTCCAGCGCCTGGCGTACGCGCGCGCGCACTTCCTCCACGTGGAACGGCTTGGTCAGGTAGTCCATGGCGCCCATGCCCAGGCACTTCACCGCCACCTCCAGATCCGCCACGGCGGTGATCATCACGACGGCGGTGTCCGGGGATCGACGGCGGATCTCGCTGAGCAGCTCGATGCCGTCCATGCCAGGCATGCGCACGTCGGAGATGAGCAGGGCAATGCCCCCATCGGCCAGCAGGGGGAGCGCCTGCTCCCCGCTGGCCGCCTCGGCACAGGTGAACCCGAGGCTGCGCATCAACTGCCCCAGCACCTGTCGCAATGGCGCTTCATCATCGACGATCAGGCACGTGGCCCGTCCAGCTTCATCCATCCCGGTGTCCCCAATAGCGGTCCAGGGGAATCGCTCGCCGCCGTCGTCGGCCACGGCTATCTTCCCTCCATCACTCCTTCCCGAGTTTCGGCATGACGCGCGTATACGATGACGACCTTTCCACCGGATTTGCCACACGGGCCATTCACGCAGGCCAGCGCCCCGAGCCACTCGCCGGCGCCATCATGACGCCGGTGTACCTCACTTCAACTTACGTGCAGGACGCGCTCGGGCAGAACAAGGGATACGAATATGCCCGCAGCAGCAACCCGACGCGAGAGGCACTGGAGCGAAATGTCGCGGCCCTGGAAGGAGCGCGGTACGGCTTCGCATTTTCCAGCGGCATGGGATGCCTGGACTCGATCATGAAGCTCTTCCGTGCCGGGGATCACATTGTCTGCGGTGAGAATGTGTACGGCGGCACCTTCCGGCTGTTCGACAAGATCCTGCGGCATCAGGGCCTGACTTTCTCGTATGTGGACACGCGCGACGCGCAGCGCATAGCCGACGCCATGACGCCGGCAACGCGCGCCATCATCGTGGAGACGCCCACCAACCCCCTGATGCGGCTCACCGACCTGGACGCCGCCTCCCAGGTGGCCCACAAGGGCAGCGCCCTGCTGATCGTGGACAACACCTTCGCGTCTCCCTTCTTCCAGCAGCCCTTCCGCCACGGCGCGGATATCGTGTTCCACTCCACCACCAAGTACCTGAACGGCCACAGCGACATGGTGGGTGGCATTGCCCTGCTGAACGACGACGACCTGGCCACGCGCCTGGCATTCATCCAGAACGCCGCGGGCGCCGTCCCGGGCCCGCTGGACTGCTGGCTGGCGCTGCGCGGCACCAAGACGCTGCACCTGCGCATGCCGCAGCACGATGCCAACGGTCGGGCCATCGCGCAGTGGCTGGCCGAGCGCGTGGGCGCGGAGAACGTGAACTACATCGGGCTCCCGTCGCACCCGCAGCACGCGCTCGCCAGGCGGCAGATGACCGGCTTTGGCGGCATGATGAGCGTGGAGATGACCAGCCACGCCCGCGCGGCACACGTGCTGGACCGGGTGAAGCTGTTCTCGCTGGCGGAGTCGCTGGGCGGCGTGGAGTCGCTCATCAGCCATCCGGCGTCCATGACCCACGCGTCTGTGGAGCCCGAGCGCCGGGCGGCCCTGGGCATCACGGACGGGCTCATCCGGCTTTCGTGCGGGGTTGAGGACCTTGGCGACCTGCTGGCGGACCTGGAGCGCGGCTTCGACGGGCTGCCGGAGGCGGCCGGCCGCCGCGGCGCGACCACCCGGGCGGCACGCAGCGCCTCAGCGACACCGGCGTGACAGGGGCCCCGTAGGGAAACCATTACTTCATCACCGGGGGCCGGGGCCTTCGCGCCCCGCCCTCCACTCGGCATTCCCCTTTCCGCGGGTTTCCAATGCCACACGTCAAGCTCGAACAGATCTCGTCACGCGCGTGGGAGCACCCGGCCGACCGCGCCGCCCTCAACACCCTGCGCGCCGTCCCGCTCTTTGACGAGGTGGTGCGCAAGGTCGCCAGCTTCTTTGGCGAGCGCGGCCTCCGACAGCTCTTCCTGGCCAACGCCGTGCGCGTGAGCGACGTCCAGCGTCCGCACCTGAACGCCATGTGGACCGAGGTGCTGGACACGCTCGACTGGCCCACGCGCCCGCAGCTTTACGTGACGCAGACGCCCTTCGTGAATGCCGGCGCCGTCGGCTTCGGTGACCCGTTCGTGGTGGTGAACTCGGGCACGCTCGGCATGCTGAGCGACGAGGAGCAGCGGTTCATCCTGGCCCACGAACTGGGCCACATCATGAGCGGCCACACCACCTACCGCACCATCGCGATCATCATCCTCACGGTGGGGCTCCGGAACCTCCCCTTCCTGGCGGGCATGGCCCTGCTGCCGTTCCAGATCGCATTAATGGAATGGTATCGCAAGGCCGAGCTCTCCTCCGACCGCGCCGGGCTCCTGGGCACGCAGGACCTGAACGTCTCCATGGGCGGGTTCATGAAGCTGGCGGGCGGCAGCGCCGCCGAAGGAGAAGCCAGCCTTGAGGAATTCATCAAGCAGGCCGAGGAGTATGATACCGGGGGAAACGCGTGGGACACCGTGTTCAAGGTGATCAACACCGTCTTCCGCGACCACCCCTTCAACACCGTGCGGGCCTCCGAACTGCTCAAGTGGCAGCGCACGGGCGCCTACGACGCCATCATCGGCGGCACCTACCAGCGCCGGGATGACCACGACCGTCCGCTGGGCGACGATTACGCCGACGCCGCCGGCTACTACGGCGAGCAGACCCGCTCCACGTTCCGCCAGTTCGAGGACGTATTCGCGCGCGCGAAGGACGCGTTCAACGAGGCGTGGCGCGGCTCGCCAAAATGAAGCTGCTCCTGGTGGGCGGGGGCGGGCGCGAACACGCCCTCGCCTGGAAGTTCAAGCACGACGACCCTTCCATCTCGATCATTGCCGCCCCGGGCAACCCCGGCCTGGCGGAGCTCGCCGAATGCGTGGCGGTGGCAGCCACCGATGTGGACCGACTCGTGGCGCTGGCTGCCGAGCGCGCCGTGGACCTGGTGGTGGTGGGTCCGGAGATGCCGCTGGCCGCGGGCATCGTGGACCGGCTCCGTACCGCCGGCATCCCCGCGTTCGGCCCCACACAGGCCGCGGCCCAGCTCGAGACCTCCAAGGCCTTTGCCAAGGACGTGATGCGCGAGGCCGGCGTCCCCACGGCGCGGGCCGGCATATTTGAGGATGTAGATAAGGCCCGGCAGCGCGCGGAGGAGTTCGGTGCGCCGGTGGTGATCAAGGCGTCCGGCCTGGCCGCCGGCAAGGGCGTGATGGTCTGCGACACGCTGCCGCAGGCCTTTGCCGCCATCGACGCGATGCTCGTGGGCAACGCGTTCGGGCAGAGTGGGCACCAGGTGCTGGTGGAGGAGTTCATGGAAGGCGAGGAGGTCTCGGTGTTCGCCCTCACCGACGGGGAGCATGTGGCCTGCCTGCTGCCCGCGCAGGACCACAAGCGCCTGCTGGCAGGTGACAAGGGGCCGAACACGGGCGGCATGGGTGCCTACGCACCGGTGTCCCTGGGCACGCGCGCCGGCCAGGTATCACGGGACAACTCCGCGCTGCTGTGCGAGGTGGAATCGCGCATCCTGCTCCCCACTCTTGGCGCCATGCGGGAGCGCGGCTCCCCGTTCACGGGCCTGCTCTATGCCGGTTTGATGATCACCGCCAGTGGGCCAATGGTGGTGGAATTCAACTGCCGGTTTGGCGACCCCGAGGCCCAGGCGGTGCTCCCGGTGGCCGACGTGACCCCGTCGCTGCCCCAGGTCATGCTGGCGGTGGCCCGCGGTGAGGGACTGCCCTCCGGGATTCGCTGCCGGGCTTCGGGGGCCGCGGTCACCACGGTGCTCGCGGCCGCCGGCTACCCCGACCATCCGCACCTCGGCGCCCCGATCACCTTGCCCCCCGCGCGCCGGGATGTCCTGGTCTTCCACGCGGGCACGCGCCGCCGCGACGACGGCGCGCTGGTCACCTCCGGCGGCCGCGTGCTCGCAGTCACCGGGCTGGGCGCCGCGTTTGCCGACGCCCAGCGCGCCAGCGCCGAAGCCGCGGCCGCGGTGCAGTTCGACGGCAAGCAGTGGCGCACCGACGTGGGCTGGCGCGAGCGCGCGCGAAGTGCCTGAACTTCCCGAAGTCGAGACCATCGCCCGGGATCTCGATCACCTCGTGTCAGGCGCCACCATCGCTTCCGTCGGCGTGCCGCGACCCGACGTCCTCCGCGAAGTTGGCGCCATCGCGTTGCGACGCCGAGTCACCGGCGCGCGCATCGAACGCGGCTGGCGACGCGCCAAGCTGGTGGTGCTCGACCTCTCCACGGGCCACCGGATCGTGGTGCAGCCCCGATTCACCGGCGCGCTCCTGGTGGACGACGGCCGGCTGGACTCCCACGAGCGCGCGTACACCGCGGTGGAGTTCGCGCTCGCGGACGGACGCACCCTCATCTACCGCGACGTCCGTCGCCTGGGCACGGTGACGCTGATGTCGGCCGAGCGGTTTGCGCGCCACTCGGCAGGCCTCGGTCCCGAACCCCTTGACCCGGCGTTCGGTCCTGGTGAATTATATGGCATTCTTCAAGGCAGCCGACAGGCGGTGAAGAAAGTGCTCATGGACCAGCGGCGAGTGGTGGGCGTTGGCAACATCTACGCCAACGAAGCGCTCTGGCGCGCGGGCGTGGATCCCTCGCGCTCGGCGCGCACCCTCTCGCCGGACGAAAGCGCCGCGCTGCATGCCGCAGTCACCTCGGTACTGCGCGAAGCCATCGCCGCGCGCGGCACGAGCTTTCGCGACTACCGCGACGCCAGTGGAAGCCGCGGCGACTTTGCCATCCAGCTTTCGGTGTATGGGCGCGCGGGACTGCCCTGTGCGCGCTGCGGCGCGCGGCTGGTGGGGACGCACGCCATCGATGGCCGGAGCACCGTGCTGTGTGCGCGCTGCCAGCACTAGCCCTGCGGCCCGCCCGGACGCCCGCCGCGCAACTGCGGGCCATGCGCGAGCATGTGCGCGCCCATGCCGCTGATCGCCCGGGCATCTACCGCATGATCGCGGCCGGCGGCGAGGTGGTGTATGTCGGCAAGTCAAAGAAGCTGCGCACCCGCCTGATGAGCTATTTCCGGGCGGCGTATCCCGAGGAGAAGGGCGCGCGGATCGTGCGCGAAGCCACGTCCATCGAGTGGGAGTACGTCCCCAGCGAGTTTGCCGCGCTGCTGGCCGAAATGCGCGCCATCAAGCGATTCCGCCCTCGCTTGAACGTGGCCATGACGCGGGATGCCCGGCATTTCGCTTTCATAAAGCTCACCGGGGGCGCGGCGCCCAAGCTGCTCGCCGTCCGGGGCGCCGGTGGCGACGACCGCGCCACGTACTGGGGGCCCTTTCACGGGGCGCGCCGGCTGCAGGAATCGCTGCGCGAACTGAGCGACGCGCTGGGGCTGCGCGACTGCCGGCTCACGCAGCGCGTGGTGTACGCCGACCAGGAGGAGCTGTTCGGCGCGCCCGCGCGCACGCCGGGCTGCATCCGGCTGGAGATCGGGCGCTGCCTGGGTCCCTGCGCCGGGGCGTGCACGGCCGCGGCGTATCACGAGCAGGTGCGCCAGGCGCGCGCCTTCCTGGATGGCCGGGACGACGGCCCCCTCACCGCGCTCCAGCGCGACATGGAGGCCAGCGCGGAACGGCTGGAGTTCGAACGCGCCGCGTCGCTGCGCGATAAGCTGGGCCGGCTGGAGGAGCTGCGCGCGCAATTCGAGCGCCTGCGCTTTGCGGTGGAGTCGCTGTCATTCGTGTACCAGGTGCCCGGCGTGGAGGGCGACGATCGCTGGTACCTGATCCGGCGGGGGCGGGTGCGCGCCGAAGCGCCGCGCCCCGTCACGCGCGCGGACCAGAGGGCGTTCGCGGCCCTGCGGCGCCAGGTGTTTGGCGCGACGGAAGCGGGAAACGCCCGGGTCCCGACGCACGAGATTGACGAGGTCATGCTGCTCTCGAGCTGGTTCCGCACGCACCCGGCGGAACTGGACCGGACGCGCCGGCCACGCGGGCACTAGGTTACCTTTCAGGCATCCCCCAAGAGGAGATACTGGCATGTTAAAGGTTCGTGATATCATGACGCCTGACCCGGTCACGCTGGACCTGAACATGACCCTGCGTCAGGCGGCTGAACGCCTGGCGGAGTCGCAAATTTCCGGGGCGCCGGTGGTCAGGGGCAGCGCCGTCCTCGGCGTCCTGTCGCTCACGGATATCGTGGACTTCATGGTCCACGCGCCGGAGATGCCAGGCGATGATTCCCATCCGGTCCTGGCGAGCGACGCCAACGCGGACCAGGTGGAAGCGTTCTATGGCGAAGCGGGAGAGGACGAGGACACCTACGTTGCCACGTGGATCAACGCGGTGGCCCCTCAGCAATGGGATGTCCTCTCCGCGCACAATGTGGCTGAGGCCATGACACATGTCGTATTCTCGGTGCATCCGGATGCGCCGGTCGAGTCGGCCGCGGGGGACATGCGGCGCGCGGCCATCCACCGCCTGCTGGTGCTCGACGGCGGTCGCCTGGTCGGCATCGTGAGCGCGCTGGACGTGGCACGGACGGTGGCCGAGGGGCGCCTGACCAAGCGCACGTTCGTCTTCCCGCGCCGTGCGTCGCAGGACCCGCGGCGCTACCCGTAAGCCGCTCAGGAGTTGAGGGGCACCTGCTCGATACGGACGTCACCGTCCGCCACGACCAGGCGGGCAACGCTCGGCGCGATGTCGAAACGCCGGTGCCCGGCCGCCCCCGGATTCACCACCCACCGCCCGCCCGCCTGCACCAGCAGCGGGCGGTGCGTGTGTCCATAGACCAGCACATCGGCGTCGTAGGCCGCCAGCAGCTTCTCGGGCGTAGGCGCCCCCAGCTCGTGGCCGTGGCTCACGTGCACGCGCACATGGCCCACGGTCAGGCTGAATTCGGCGGGCAACCGCGGATCATCCGGCGGATCCGTGTTGCCCCGCACGGCGTGTACGGGGGCGATGACCTCCAGCTCCTCCAGCACGCCTGGCCCCACGTCTCCGGCGTGCAGGATGACCTCCACCCCCGCCAGCGCGGTAAAAACCTCCGGGCGCACCAGCCCGTGCGTGTCGGAAATCAGCCCCACGATGTGGGCCGCGCTGTTCACGGTCTCCACGCGCTCACCGTAGGCCCCCTGTGAAGTTGGCGCGCCGCCCTGCCCCGCGGCCGGCCCGTTCACGTCCCGTCATGCCCGCTCACCCACGTGCAGCGCGGCCACGCCCAGCGTGAGCGCGTGCCAGGCCACATTCGTGAATCCCGCGGCGCGCAGGCGCGCAGCCAGCGCGTCGCCCGAGGGAAAGTGGGCCACCGACTGCGGCAGGTAGCGGTACGCCGTGCCATGGCCGCTCACCAGCCGGCCCAGCGCCGGCAACAGGTGGTGGAAGTACGCGTGGTAGCCCAACCGCAGCAGTGCCGATCGCGGGGTGGAGAGCTCGACAATCACCAGTCGCCCCCCGGGCTCCAGCACCCGGAACGCTTCGCGCACGCCGGCATCCAGGTCGGCCAGGTTGCGAACGCCGAACGCCACGATCACCCCCGCCGTGCTGCCATCGGCCAGCGGCAGCGCGAGCGCATCAGCCACCACTGGACGCGCGGGACCTCCGGCCACTTTCCCCTGCCCGGCCCGGAGCATCGCCTCGGCAAAATCGACGCCCAGCACGGTACCGGTAAACCCCGGTGTCCGCACCAGCGCCGCCGAGACGTCCAGCGTGCCCGCGCAGAGGTCCAGGTAATCGCCATCCGGATGGCGTCCCACGCGCAGCGCCTGGATGGCCGCGCGGCGCCACCGACGATCGACGCCCAGGCTCAACAGGTGGTTGAGCAGGTCGTAATGGGAAGCGATCTGTCCGAACATCTGCTGCACGTACTCGCGCTTCTCGCCCCCTCCCGCCGCGGCCGCGTCAGCCACCTCGGCGTCCATCTCGCGCACTGGCATGCGTGAAAGGTCGTCGGGGGCGTGGCACGCGGCAAGCGATTCGGCTGGCTCATGGGCCGGGCCGCGGATAGGTTCCACAAATTGCCAAGCGGCGCGGTCGCGCCACGTTGGCCCTTCCGCCTGATGCCTCCAGCTCTCGACCTCGCCAACCTTCCGGACGCTGACGTCGTCGCGCTCGCCAAGCGAGGGCGCGAAGCGGCGTATCGCGAACTGGTGCGCCGCTACGAACGGCCGGTGTTCTCGCTGGTGTACCGCATGGTGCGCGACCGCGAGCTGGCCGAGGACCTGGCGCAGGACACGTTCATCAAGGTTCTGCAGCACATCGACCGCTACCGCCCCGAGTTCAAGTTCTCGAGCTGGCTGTTCAAGATTGCCAACAACGTGGCCATCGACCACTTGCGGCGGCGGCGAATCAGTACCGTCAGCATGGACGGGTCGCCCCACGCGGTGACGGCCGAGGCCGTGGAACGCACGTCGTTCGACGTCTCGGTCCACGAGGAATCGGCCCTGGAACTCCTGGAAGCCAAGGAGCTGGGCACCGCCATCGAGCGGGCCATCGCGCAGCTTCGCCCGGAGTACCGGGCGTGCATCCTGCTCCGTCATGTGGAAGACAAGTCGTACGAGGAGATCGCCGCGACGCTCGACCTCCCACTTGGCACCGTGAAGACCTACATCCACCGGGCCCGGCACGAGCTGCGCGCGCTCCTGGAGGACGTGCGACAGTGACTCCCATCACCCGGTTCCACCCCCTGTTTTCCCCTGAAACCGGCCTTCCCGGCCGACCGTACGACACCCCGGAGGCTCCGTGAAGCACCGTCATCTACTCCCCGAAGAGTTCGACCTGCTGCTCGACGATGAAGTCGGGTTCGGCGTTGCGCCCCTGCGAGATCACCTCGCCGGGTGTGCGGACTGCCGCGCGCAGTTCGACGAAGCCCGGCAGGTTGCCGTGGCCCTCGAGGGACTCCCGCACCTGGCGCCGACGTTCGGCATGGCCGACCGGGTCATGGCTCAGGTGCCCGTGTTCGTGCCGTGGCATGTGGCCGCGCGCGACACCGCCGTCCGGTGGTTGCCGCAGTCGCGGCCGGCCCGCGTGATTGTGGGCGGGCTGATGACCGTGGCCGGCGCGACGCTCACGGCGGGCGTCGTGTGGCTGGCCAGCCGCGGCGACCTGGTGGCGTTTGCCACCGAGGTCACGGCGACGCGGGTGCGCCCGGTGGTGGCGGGCGCCCTGCAGAACGGCGCGGTGGCGCTGCTCGGACCCGGAGTCATGGAGAGCCTCGAGCACGGTGGCCTGACGGAACTGGGGGTAGTGGCCTCCGGGTTCGCGCTGGCCGCCCTGGCCTCCGCCTTCGGACTCCGCGCCATAGCCGCTGCCGCCCGCCGGAGGAACTGAGCCATGCGGGCCATCCCGTTGTCCCTCGCGCTGGCCGCGCTCGCGGCGGCCGCCGCCCCGGCGCGCGCGCAGGGTTCCACCGATTCAACCTCCAGGGCAAAGGCGCCGGCGCTCACCACGCAACTCAGGCGTGAGATCGGCCGACTGGCGGGCGTGCTGGGCTTCGCCGTGCCCCCTGCCGACAGCTTTGCCCTGGGCGGCCGCACCGTCCCGGCCAACACCACGGTAACTGGCCCACTCGCCGCCGCGAATGGCGCGGTGGACGTGAGCGGGCGCGTGAACGGCAACGTGGTTGCGCTGAACGGCGACGTGATTGTCCACCAGGGCGGCAGGATCTCGGGAGACGCGGTGTCGGTGGGCGGGCGGGTGCGGCTGGAAGGTGGCACGGTGCTTGGTGAGATGCGCTCGCTCAGCGGACTGCCGGGCTCGACAGACGCGACGGCCGCGCGCGCACCGGCCGCCACCACCTGGGGATCGATGAAGGTGGTGCTGGGCTGGTTCGTGGTGCTGCTGCTCATCGGCGTGGGCGTGATGACCTTTGCGGAGCGGAACCTGGACGGCGTGGTGGCGGTGCTGGAACGCCACCTGGCCCGCGCGTTCTGGATGGGCCTGCTGGCCGAAGTGGCACTGGTGCCCGTGCTCATCCTTGGAGTGGTCCTGCTCTGCATTACCGTGATCGGGATCCTGCTGGTGCCGTTCGCCATCGTGGCGTACGTCGTGGCGGCGGCGGGCCTGGTGGCCCTCGGCTTCCTGGCGGTGGCGCGATTCACCGGACGCGGCCTGTTCCGCGTGGATCCCGGCGCGCCCGTCCGAGCCGTGAACCTGCGCGCGCTGCTCACCGGGCTGGCGCTCTACCTGGGCGTATGGTTCATCGTGGCCGCGCTCACCTGGGTGCCGGCGGCGCAGCCGGTGCTTCGCGCCATCGCGCTGGCTGTCACCTGGGTGGCCCTGACGGCAGGGCTCGGCGCCACGCTGCTCTCGCGCGCCGGGACGCAGTACGAGCGCCCGCGCGACAGCTCGATGAACGGCACGGGCGCCGAGCCACCGAGCTGGCAGACGCCGACGCCGGTGGCGGGCGTCGCGGCCGCGCGCCGGCCGGTGGCCACCACGACGGAGGGCCGATGAACAAGCGACAACTGGTGATGCTGCTCGCGGCGGTGTCGGTTCCCGCGGCGGCCGGGGCACAGGTGTGGCGCACGGTGGACGTGTCCCGCCAGCTTCACGACACGAGCGCGCTGTACGTGAGGGTGGAGTACGGCGCGGGGCGCTTTGACCTGCGAGCCGCGCGCACGCCGGTGCTGTACTCGATGCAGCTTCGCTACGACGAGACCGCCGCCACGCCGCTGCACACGTACGACGCGGTGGCCGGCACGCTGAAGCTGGGGCTGCAGAACGAATCGACCCGCTGGATCCACCGCGGTGACGATGACAGCCAGGCCAGCATGCGGCTGGCCCTCGCGCCCACCGTGCCGATGGACCTGTCGCTCACGCTGGGGGCCACGCAGGCGCACGTGGATCTGGGCGGGCTCACGCTGCGGGGGCTGACCATCGGATCGGGCGCCGCCGACGAGACGGTGGATTTCAGCTCGCCGAACCGGACGCGCCTGGGCGACATCTCGATCAACGTGGGCGCGGCGAGCTTCACGGCCACCAACCTGGCCAATGCGCGCGCCGACGGGATCAGGGTATCGGGCGGCGTGGGCTCGGTGACGCTTGGCTTCGACGGCGAATGGACGGCCGACCTCGATGCCAACGTGAAGGTGACGCTGGGCCAGGTGACGCTGCGCATTCCCGACGACGTGGGTGTACGCCTTGACGTGGATCGGTTCCTCACGTCCTTTGACCACGAGGGACTGGAGAAGCGCGACGGTTACTATTACTCAGATAACTGGAACACCGCCAGGTACAAGCTGCGGGCCCGCGTGGCGACCACGCTGGGCGCGATCACCGTTCGACGCATCCCGCCATCGAGTCACCCCTGACCGCGCGGTCCATGCGCGCCGGACCCAGGGCGGTGGCGCTGGCGCTCTGGGGATGCGTGATCGTCGGTGGCGCGTACGTCGCGATCCTGGACCGCGGGCTTTTGCGCGGCGGCCTGCGATCCATCGCCGCCGCATCGCCAGTGGGCGCGGCGACCGTGTACCTGGTGATCGCGTGCCTGCGCGGCTTCACCCTTGTACCGGCGACGCTGCTCATCGTGGCGGGGTTGCCATTCTTCGACCCCTCCCTGCTGTTCGTACTCACCATGGTGGGCATTGTCGTCTCCGCCACGAACATCTACTGGTTCTCGCAGTCGCTGGCGCTCGACGAATATTTCGAACGCAGGCATCCGGCACAGGTCGCGCAGTTGAGGCGGGCCCTGGAGCGATACGAGTTGCCTGTGATCGTGGGGTGGGCGTTCCTGCCGTTTGCCCCCACGGACGTGATTGGCTACGTGTGCGGCAGCCTGCGGATCAACTTCGGGAAGTACCTGCTGGGCATCGTGCTGGGTGAGGGCGTGATCTGCGCGCTGTACATCTTCCTCGGGATGAACGCCGTCCGGTGGCTGGCGCTCGTCGGGTAGCGGCGCGCTTCGAGGTCAGGACACCCGATGGGTGACCGCAGTGCCGCGCTCAATCCCCAGGGTCACCGCCGCGCTGCCGTCGCGCACCACAATCTCGAGCAGCGCGGACGATCCAACCACGGCCACGAGGTGCCCGGGTGGCACATCCGAGTACGTGCGCCGCACCTCGATGCGACGGCCACCCACCGTCACGAACCCACCGCGCACGCCCAGGAGATTGGTCACCGCGTTGCCAAACCGGTCGATGGTCACCACCTGCCCCGCGACTGACCCATCAGCATTCCGGTGTGGCTCCGGTGTGCGCCGGATGATGGGATCGGTGAACGGCTCGCCGAGTGCGTCGAAGGCCCGCCCCAGCGCCAGATGCACCGCCGCGGGGGCAAACACATCCCGGCCATGAAAGGTCGCGCTGGCCCCCGCGGGAGTCGGCAGCCGGACGACGCGCACCCCGGGTGCCAGTAACGCGGGGGACAGGACCCCGTTGTCAGGGCCCACGAGGTAGCGACGCTCGCTCTCCACCGCCAGCGCGGCACGCTCGGTGCCCACGCCCGGGTCAATCACCGCCACGTGGATCGTGCGCTCGGGGAACCGCTTCCAGTAGCGGGCCAGGGCCAGGCGCCCGGCCTCCACATCCTGCGGCGGCAGGTCGTGCGCCACATCCACCAGCATCGCGTCGGGCGCCTCGGTGGCAATCACGCCCTTCATCTCCGCCACATACCCGTCGGCGGTCCCGAAATCGGTGAGCAGGGTGACCAGGGCGCGCGGCATGATGAGCTACCCCCCGACGGCCGCCTCGACCTGGCGCATGGCCTCCGCCATGCGCCCGGCCACCGCGGTGAGCGCCTTGGCGGCCGGCGAGGCAGCGTCAGCAACGACGATCGGCTTGCCGACCTCCGCCCCTTCCATGACACGCGGATACAGCGGAATCTGGCCGAGCAGTGGCAATTCGGTTTCCCTGGCCAGCCGCTCGCCACCGCCGGAGCCGAACATGGCCGTGGGCTTGCCGCAGTGCGGACATTCGAACCAGCTCATGTTTTCCACGATGCCCAGCACCGGCACGCCCACCCGCTGGAACATGCGGACACCCCGCAGCGCGTCGCCCGTGGACATCTCCTGCGGCGTGGTCACGATCACCGCCCCGCTCACCATGGTGGCCTGCACCAGCGAGAGCTGCGCATCGCCCGTGCCTGGCGGCATGTCCACGATGAAATAGTCCAACTGCCCCCACGCCACGTCCTTGAGGAACTGCGTGATGATCTTCATCACGATGGGCCCGCGCCAGATGGCGGGCTGGTCGCGGTCGATCAGGAACCCGATGGACATGAGCTTCACGCCGTGAGCTTCGAGCGGCACGATCTGGTCGTGCATCACCGGCGGGGCCGCGTTCACCCCCATCATGCGCGGGAGGTTGGGGCCGTAGATGTCGGCATCCATGAGCCCCACGCGCGCGCCCGACTGCGCGAGCGCCACCGCGAGGTTGCTGGCCACGGTGGACTTTCCCACGCCACCCTTGCCGCTGGAGATGGCGATGATGCGCCCCAGCCGGGGATACTTCACCGGAGTAGGCGCATGCGGACGCGGGGCGGCCGGGCGATCATCCATGACGGGAAGCTGCCGCGACTTGGCCGCGGGCCTGGCGAATTCGGCGGGATCCTTGACGTCCACGCGAACCTCCGCCACGCCTTCCACGCGCTCCACCGCGACGCGGACGTCGCGCACGAGGGTGGCCGGGTCGGCCGAGTCCAGCAGCAGGGTCAGGCGAACCTTGCCATCGGTGGTGGTGGCCACGTCGCGCACCATGTCGTCGGTGACCACGTCGTGGCCGGTGCGCGGGTTGCGGGTGCGGCCGAGTGCATTGGCAATCCGCTGATTGAGCGTTTCTGGCATGGGGCGAAAGCTACGGGTGCGCCGGGGCCTTTCCAAGCGCGGCGAGCTGCTGGCGGGCCTCCGCGAGCACGCGGTCCCGGACTTCGTCCATGGAACCCGGAATCAGGGCGCCCGACGCGCGCTTGTGTCCGCCACCGCCGTAGAGCCGCGCGAAGGCATTCACGTCGAACGAGCCGGTGCTGCGGAAGCTGGCCTTGACCCGCCCGTGGCCCAGGTCGCGAAAGAAGATGGCCAGCCGGGTGCCGACAATTGAGCGCGCGTGCTCCACGATGCCATCCAGGTCTTCCTGGCGCACGCCGTAGTCGGCGAGCGCGCCGGCGCGCATGGAGAGCCACGCCAGCCCCACGGATTCGTCCACTCCCAGCGACTGCAGCACTTCGGCCAGCAGCCGCACGCGCCCCACGGGCGACGAGGCATAGATCCGTCGGTAGGTCTCCTCGGGATCGACGCCGGTGGCCATGAGCTGCGCGGCAATGGCGTGCGCGCGCGAGGATGTGTTGCTGAAGCGGAACCCACCGGTATCCGTGAGGATGGCCGTGTAGATGGACGTGGCGATGGCCGGCGTGATCTCGAAGCCAAGCACCTGGGCAATATCGAATACGAGTTCGCCGGTGGCGCACGCGGTGGTGTCGCTGAACACCACCTGGCCGGCAGGGTCATTGGAAGGCACGTGGTGGTCCACCACCAGGCGCGGCACCGTGAGCGCGCGCACCGCGTCCGCCAGCACGCCCAGGCGCGAAACATCGTTGATGTCGAGCACCACCAGGGCGTCAATACCAGCGAGTGCGGCCGCGCCCTGCGGGCTCTGGTCATCCACGTCGTCGCCCAGGAGGTGGGCAAACAGCGCGGGCCAGGGGGTGGGGTTGACGATGCGCACCGTGAGGCCGCGCGCCATCAGCATCCGTGCGAGCGCGGTCTCGGACCCGCAGCCATCCCCGTCGGCGTTGATGTGGGTGGAGAGCGCGACGGTTGAGCCCGCGCTCCAGTAGGGCGCCAGTTGGTGAATGGCGGCTTGGCGGGCGGGCGGAACGGCCAGATAGTCGGGAGCGGTCACGAGGGCCCGGTAAAAGCGAAACGGCGCCCGGGTTCGGGCGCCGTTTCAAAAGTTAATGCGTGTCGGGGTTAGTCGCCCGCGTGTTCCTCAAGGTCGCCCCGGATGTGCGAGTGCGACTTGCCGTAGGCGAAGTACACCACCAGGCCGATGGCCATCCACACCGCGAGCCGGACCCACGTGTCCAACGGAAGGAATACCATCATGAACCCGCAGGTGAGGATCCCGAGGATCGGCACCAGCGGCACCAGCGGTGTCTTGAACGGCCGCTCGAGGTCGGGACGCTTATGTCGCAACGCGATCACACCACCGCATACGATCACGAACGCCATCAGCGTGCCAATGGATACCAGTTCGCCGAGCAGGCCGATGGGAAACAGGCCAGCGACGATCGCCGCCACCGATCCAGTGAGAATCGTGGTGACGTACGGCGTCTGGAACTTCGGGTGCACCTTGCCGAACACCGCCGGAAGCAGGCCGTCGCGCGACATCGAGAAAAAGATGCGCGGCTGGCCCATGAGCATCACGAGCACCACGGATGCGAGGCCGAGGATCGCGCCGACATTCACGAAGAAGCCGAGCCACGCCAGGGGCTGTCCGGCAGCCGCGATGGCCACGAACACCGGGTGCGGCACGTTGAGCGTGGTGTAGTGGGCGAGGCCGGTCATGACCAGCGCCATCAGGATGTAGAGGATCGTGCAGATCAGGAGTGATGCGAGAATACCAATCGGCATGTCGCGTTGTGGGTTCTTGGCCTCCTGCGCCGCGGTGCTCACGGCGTCGAATCCTATGTAGGCGAAGAACACCACCGCGGCAGCGCGGACCACCCCGCTCCACCCGAAGTCGCCAAAGTGCCCGACGTTGGGCGGGATGAACGGATGCCAGTTGGCCGTCTTGACGTACATGAATCCGAACACGATCACGAGCAGGACAATCGCGACCTTCAGGAAGACGATCACGTTGTTGAGGTTCGCGGACTCCTTGATGCCGACCACCAGCAATACGGTCATGAACCCGATCAGCACCATCGCCGGCAGGTTGAGCATGCCATAGCTGAGCAGGTACTTGGTGGTATCACACGCCTGACCGGCGGCCAGGGACACCGCCTGATGCGTGGCGGGGTCAACGCACACCACGCTGCGGACCAGTGTGTGGGAACCGATCACGTCCAGTGGCGCCTGACTCCATGCCAGCGGCAGCCGGACGCCGAGTTCGTTCATGAACGCCGTGAAATAACCGGACCAGCCGACGGCGACCGTGGCCGCGCCGAACAGATACTCAAGAATCAGGTCCCAGCCGATGATCCAGGCGATGAATTCGCCGAGCGTTGCGTAGGCGTAGGTGTACGCACTGCCGGCAATCGGAATCAGGGCGGCAAATTCGGCGTAGCACAGGCCGGCGAACAAGCACCCGAGTCCGGCAACAATGAACGACAGCACAATGGCCGGACCGGCATACTGCGCCGCGGCCGTACCGGTGAGGACGAAGATGCCCGCGCCGATGATCGCGCCGATGCCGAGGAAGGTGAGGTTCCAAGCGCCAAGTACACGCTTGAGGGTGTCGGCACCTTCGGCGCCCGCTTCGTCCTGCAGGAGAGCAAGGCTCTTGGTCGACCAGAGGCCCATGTGAGATTTCTCCGGAGGGTTACATACGAATGGGCGGCGGGAGCGCCGCCCTCAAGGTGGGATGGCAGGACACGGTCCGGCGAGCGGATTCGGTCCTGTATACAAATTGCCGGTCGCGAAAAAGGTGTGGCCCGGTCACCGGGCTGTCAAGCTATACCGAGTAGTTGGGCGCCTCGCGCGTAATGGTCACATCGTGCGGATGGGACTCACGCAGGCCGGCGGTGGTGATGCGCACAAACCGGGGCTTGGTGCGCAATTCCGGGATGTCCGCGCACCCCACATACCCCATGCCGCTGCGCAGACCGCCTACCATCTGGAACAGCACGTCGCCCACGGGGCCCTTGTAAGGGACGCGCCCCTCGATGCCCTCGGGTACCAGCTTCTTGGGGCTCAACTCCCCTTCCTGGAAGTAGCGGTCGGCACTGCCGTCCTGCATGGCGGACAGCGAACCCATGCCGCGCACCATCTTGAAGCGGCGGCCCTCCAGCAGGAAGGCCTCGCCGGGTCCCTCTTCCGTGCCGGCCAGCATGGAGCCCATCATCACGCTCGATGCCCCGGCGGCCAGCGCCTTCACGGCGTCGCCCGAGTACTTGATGCCGCCGTCGGCAATCACGGGCACCCCACCGGCACCCTCCACCGCATCGAAAATGGCCGTGAGCTGCGGGACGCCCACACCAGTGACCACGCGCGTCGTGCAGATGGACCCGGGGCCCACTCCCACCTTCACCGCATCCACCCCGCGCTCCACCAGGGCCGCGGCGGCCTCGCGCGTGGCAATGTTGCCCACCACGAGCTGCACATCCGGAAACTTGCCGCGCACTTCGGCGGTGGCGTTCAGCACGCCGTCAGAATGGCCGTGGGCCGTGTCGATGATCAGCGCGTCCACGCCGGCGTCCACCAGGGCCCGCGCGCGCGACAGGAAATCGCCCGCCGCGCCGATGGCCGCCGCCACGCGCAACCGCCCGTGCTCGTCCTTGTTCGCGCCGGGAAACTGCCGCCGCTTGTGGATGTCCTTGACGGTGATCAGCCCCTTCAGCTTGCCCTCACTGTCCACCACCGGAAGCTTCTCGATGCGCCCCTTGGCCAGGATCTTCTCCGCCTCGTCCAGCGTGGTGCCCACCGGCGCGGTCACCAGCCCCTCCCGGGTCATGGCCTCCGCCAGCGGCCGGTCGAGCAGGGTCTCGAACTGCAGGTCGCGGTTGGTGATGATGCCCACGAGCCGGCCGTCCTCATCCACGATGGGCACGCCGGAAATGCTGAAGCGGCGCATGAGCGCGTTGGCTTCCCGAACGGTATCGCGGGGGCGCAGCGTAATGGGATTCAGGATCATGCCGCTCTCGCTGCGCTTCACACGGTCCACCTCGGCTGCCTGCCGGTCGATGGACATGTTCTTGTGCAGCACGCCAAGGCCGCCGGCACGCGCCATGGCGATGGCCATGTCGCTTTCGGTGACCGTGTCCATCGCGGCAGACACGAGTGGCACGTTGAGGTCAATGCCGCGGCTGAACCGGGACTTGAGCGAGACGTCCTTGGGGTGCGTCAGCGCATGGGCGGGCACCAGCAGGACGTCGTCAAAGGTGAGCGCGACGGCGTCGCGCACGCGCTCCGCGCCCTGAGGCTGCGGGAGACGCGAAGGCCCGCTCTCCGGGGTACCGGAAGCGGGCCGATGCGGGCGAGATATGGTTGCCATGGCGAAAGGTAAGCGCGGCGGAAAACCGGCGCAACGCATGCACGGCGCGCGCGGCCGGCCGGGCTATCCGCCCTCCGGCCCCTTGCCCGGGTCCGGCGATCCGGGCGACTTGCGCGACTCCGGAGGGGCGGCGGCCCCGGACGCCCCGGACCCGCCGGCATCCTTTGCGGAAGCCGGGGGCGCGGTGTCGCCCCCGGTGGCCACCGCCTTTGCCGCCGATCCCACGCTCGACACGCCACGCGCCACGTCGCCGGCCACCGACTTGCCGGCGGCCATGGCACCATTGAGCACGTTGGAGGCGCGGTTCAGGAATCCCATGGTCTCGGCGATGACCGACGCCGACACTCGGCCGGCGCGCAGCTTGTCTTCCACGCTCTCCGTGAGCCGAGTGAAGACGTTCGGCCCCGGCGCCTGCCGTTCGGCGTACTTCGACTCCAGGAACTCCACGTAGTCGAGCACCTGATAGCCACGCTCGTCGGACAGGGCATTCAGCCGACGGAGGATGCGGTCGCGCAGGTGTTCATTCATTGGAGCTCCGGCGTCACGGAATGGGTTAGCGGGTGGTCAGGCTCTGCACGTCAAGGATGGGTACACCCGAGGGATCGGCCCTCCCGGTCCTTATACGGGCCGTGACGACAATGGGAGTCATGGGTCCCAACCCTCGCGCCTTGTCCACCAGGCCGGGCGGCAGCGCCAGGTACATGAGCGCGTTCTCGGCCCCGGGACCGCGCGCCAGCAGGTAGGGCTCGTTCGGTCGCATGTCCTTGCGCAGCGGGTCGGCCGTCTGGAAGGCCAGCGCCACCACCTTCCATCGCACCAGCCGGCCGGCGTACCGCGCAGGATTCACCCGCAGGTCAGCGGCCGTCAGCGTCTCCAGAGTGCTGTCCCCCGCGACGAGGTCGCCCTCCCTGACCCAGCCTTCCAGGCGGACGCGCACCCAGCCGCGGTCGCGGGCCAGGGGGATCAGCGCAGCCCCGTTTTGTACCTGCGCCACCGGCGCCACGCCGGGGGCAGGAGACAGTCCGGCCGTGGTGGACGGCGTCATGGCTCCCGCAGGTGGTGCGCCCTGGGAGGAATCCGGCGCCGACGCAGTTGCGAGGCGTCGCCCCGCGGCGGGCGGGTCCGGCGTCGCCGAACTCGCGCCCTTGCCGGTGCTCGCGGCCGCGTCCGGCGATGAGGCAGCGGCCCTGGGGAAGACGCCGCGCTGCACCCACCCGGCCCGGTCCACCTCGGTCCAGGTGCCCGTGCGGCCCACCGCATGGAGGGCCATCCCCTCCCGCAACTCCGCCACCACGGCGTTGGACGTGGAGGGGCCAGCGCGCAGGCGGGCGCCCGAGACCGCCACGCTTACGGGAAACGAATCGCGCTGTCCCCCCAGCAGGGACGTGGCGATGAACCCGTGCAGGTGCACCAGCGTGTACTGGCCCGATACCTCGCCGGCGTCGAGCACCGTGCCACGCGCCACAGTGGCGAGTTCGCCAGAGCCCGGGCGCGCGTAGAGCACCGCGGGCCGGGTAATACCCTGTGCGTGGAGTGCGCCGGCCGCAGCGCTGAGCAGTGCCGCCAGGAGGAGAGGACGAAGTCGCATCGCTTGGTTGGGGCTACGCGGAGGGGTACATTTCGTGGTCATTTCCGCTCGTGTCCGCAGTATAAAGTGCCATCGCGGCGGAGCAAGCGTCCCACCGGAGTTTGATGCCACCACATCGCAAGCATCCCGTTGCCCTCATCGTACTGGATGGGTGGGGCTACCGGGCCGAACGCGGCGGCAACGCAATCGCCCTGGCCAGCACCCCCACCTGGGACCGGCTCACGGCCCGCTACCCCCGTACACTGCTGGAGGCCTCAGGGTTGCGCGTGGGCCTGCCCGAGGGGCAGATGGGGAACAGCGAAGTGGGGCACCTGAACCTGGGGGCGGGTCGCGTGGTGACCCAGGACATCGTGCGCATTTCCCAGGCGATCAGCGAAGGATCGTTCTTTCGCCTGGCGCCCTTTGTCGAGGCGTGCCGGCGGGTGAAGGCGTCAAAGGGGACGCTGCACCTGATGGGGCTCATTGGCAACGGCGGGGTGCACGCGCTGGACCAGCACCTGTTTGCATTGATCGACCTGGCGGCCCGGGAACAGGTGCCGGCGGTGGCGATCCACGCGCTGCTCGACGGCCGCGACACGCTGCCCCGCTCGGCGCTGGGCTTCATGCAGACGCTGCTGGAACGCGCCGCCGGCCGCGCCCGCGTGGCGAGCCTTGGCGGGCGGTACTTCGGGATGGATCGCGACAA
This sequence comes from Gemmatimonadaceae bacterium, assembly GCA_035700805.1. GTDB lineage: Bacteria > Gemmatimonadota > Gemmatimonadetes > Gemmatimonadales > Gemmatimonadaceae > JAGWRI01. The sequence goes on from DASSOG010000057.1 coordinate 27,523, forward strand.
GCGCTGGGATCGCACCGAAAAGTGGTACCGCGCCGCGGTGATGGGCACGGGGCCCACGGGCACGGACCCGCTGGCCGTGATCCGCGACGCCTACGCGCGCGACGAGACCGACGAGTTCATTGAGCCGCACACGATCGTGGACGCCAGCGGCGCGCCGGTGGCGGCCATGCGCGACGGCGACGCGATGATCGCGTTCAACTACCGGGCCGACCGGATGCGGCAGATCGTGCGCGCGCTCACGGTGGACGACTTCTCCGGATTTGCCACCCCCGACCGGCCGTCGGTGTATGTGGTGACCATGACGCAGTACGACCAGACCTTCACCACGCCCATGGCGTTCGAGCCGCGCACACTGGCGAACATCGTGGCGGAGGTGGTGGCCAACGCGGGGCTGCGGCAGTTCCACACGGCGGAAACCGAGAAGTACGCGCACGTGACGTATTTCTTCAACGGCGGTCGCGAGACTCCCTTTCCGCATGAGGACCGCCTGCTGGTGCCCAGCCCCAAGGTGGCCACGTACGACCTGGCCCCCGGGATGAGTGCCGAGGGCGTGACCGACTCCCTGTGTGGCGCGCTGAAGGGAGGCGAGCATGACTTCATCCTGTGCAACTATGCCAACAGTGACATGGTGGGACACACGGGATCCATCCCGGCCACCATCAGCGCCGTGGAGACCGTGGATGCCTGCCTCGCGCGGGTGCTCGAGACGGCCGGCCGCGCGGGCGCCCGGCTGCTCATCACCGCGGATCACGGCAACTGCGAACAGATGATCGACCCGGCGACGGGTGGCCCGCACACCGCGCACACCACCAACCCGGTGCCCCTCATTGCGGTGGATGCCGGCTCGGCGGAGCAAGCGGCCAGCGCCGCGCCGCTTCGCGCAGGGGGCGCCCTCTGCGATGTGGGCCCGACTATCCTCACCATGCTCGGCCTGGACCAACCCAGCGAGATGACCGGCATCAACCTTCGAACCGCGGACTCCACCCCGTGAATCGCCTGCTCACCGCCACGCTCCTGCTCATCACGGCCGCCACGCTCCCCGCGCAGCAGGTGGGGTACACGCCGGCCGGCAGTCCCTACCGGGACCTGAACCAGTCCATGGAGCTCACCGTGATGAGCGGCAGGTTCTCCGCCCTGTCCGATCCCGCGGGCGTGGCACCGCAGGGCGGCGGCCTGTGGGGAGCGCTGTACGGCTGGCACGCCAAGGGGCCGCTCTTCCTCACCGGGTCGGTGACGCGCATCGGTTCGCAGCGTCGCATTATTGATCCCCTGGCCACCATCAAGGACCGTGGGACGGTGCAATGGCCCATGATGGCCTTTGACGGTGCGCTGTCGCTCTCGCTCACGGGAGACAAGACCTACCACGGCTTCATGCCACTGCTGAACGCGGGGCTGGGCCTCATCACCGACGGGCACACGCAGAGCGACGTGGGCGACTACGAGTTCGGGACGCGGTTCGAGTTCGTCTGGGGCGCCACGGTGCGGTACATCGTGAGCAGCCGCTGGGGCCTGCGGGCCGATTACACCAACCGGCTCTACTCCAACGGATACCCGCAGAGCTATTACGTGGCCGGTCGCGATGGCAACCCG
>DASSOG010000058.1:0-35956 GCA_035700805.1 Gemmatimonadaceae bacterium
GAATTCAAGAAGAGCATGAATGACGTGCGCGACCAGGTGACCGATGCCGCCAATGACCAGCCGCCGGAGCGCCTGGGGGCCGGTGAGCCGGTGGCGCATCGCGCCAAGGCTGAGGAAGAACCCGCCCGCGAGCCCAAGCGGCTGATCTGACCGGCGCCTCGGCGGCCGAAGCTGGCCGAGGCGCGCGCGCTCGGGGGTGTCTCCGCTGATCGGTGGAGGAGGCGCGACGATGCACACTGTCATCCGGCAGCACGGCTCGCGCACGTCGGTGACCTGAACTGGATGCGGGTGCATCGCAGCCTGAACCGGCTTCGGGGGCGCCTGACCGAAGATCCATTTCCGAGCGGGGCGGAAGGGGGCTGGCTAACTCGCCCCCGATCGGTGGAAGGCCCTTGGAGTCGGCGTGCCTCTCCCTTCGCAGGGAGCCTGCGACGGTGCCCAGAAAGGGGGCCGATGTAACAGAACCCGCCCATTTTGCGCTAATAGCTGGAGGCTCGCGCTTCGGTGGTATCTCATGCCGCCGTGGCCGCCCTTGGACGTTTCCCACATCGCGGAGGTGGCACCATGATTCGGGAGTTGATCATTGGGGTGTCAGTGGCAGTCATCGGGATTGGGGCGCACGCTGCAAGTGCGCAGGCGGCGGCGCCGGAGGCGTGTAGCTGGAAGGAGCGCTTTGTTGGCGAGTTCTGTGAAGACCTTGGCTGGGAAATCTGTCGTAACGATGCGCCGCCGGGTTGCGTTGGCGTGGAAGCGTATTGTAGCGGGGACTGGCTCCCCGGGTGTGGTGGTGGGGGTTACCTTGAGTGCGACGGCATACAGATTCAGTGATCAGCGCAGCTGCAGCCGACATAGAGCGTTGCGCGGTGCGAGAGCGCCGCACAACGCTCTACTGTTTCCATCGGCCAATGGGGAAGCCGTGCGGGTACGGGAGATCACGGTGAACGTTGTCGCGGGCATTACCGGCCTCTGTGCGGTTATCGTCAACGTTGCTGTGCTGTTTGGTCGCTCTCGACAATCGATGGCCGGCACAGCGGGACTCCTGGTGTGATCATCAATGGGCTGCTGCGGGTTGGTGCGATTTCCCTTGCCCATTTGGAACGCGCCTTCCGACGTGGCGGTAACTGATGTGAAACCCTTCGGGGAGCGTGATGGTGCGGCCTGAGAGCGCTGATTGGAGCCGAAGGCTGGGTCCGTGGCCTGGGACGCTGGGGTGGCCGGTTGTGATCGGGATGCTGTTCATGGCAGCGGCCGGCCAACTGCTCGCGCAGCAACCCACCTACGTGTACGGGCGCGTCGTTGCAGAGGACGGCCCGCCGTTACAGGGCGCGCAACTGCAGGTCCTGCCCACGGGGCCGCGTGCGGAGACGGACCCTCAGGGCGCCTTCACGCTCGGCCCGCTTGCCGCGGGTACGTACCGGGTTCGCGTGCGCCGGCTTGGCTTCCAGCCGGACACCGTGACCCTGAAGGTGCCGGGCGCCGAAGCGGACTTCGTGATCCACCTGACGGCTGCGCCCCAGACCCTCGATCCCGTGTTCAGTTCTGCACTGGAGCAGGATCTACCGCGCGTGATGGATCGCATGCGGGAGCACCTGGGGGCAACGGTCTTTGGGCCCGAGTTGATGAAGCAGTATCCCGGCATTGCCATCGATGGCATCCTGGCCACGGATTCGGCCGTCGAGCCCTTTACCCGATTGGAGTCGTGGCCTCGGTGCCACGCGTTGGTGTTTCTGAATGGAAAGCAGCTACCGGTAGTGCTTCACGACCACTCGATTCATCCGGATATGGAAATCCGGTCCTGGGTGCGGATGAAGGACGTAGCGGTGATCGAGGTATATCAGTTTGCGCGCCGCTCCGACATCCTGGAGCCATGGATTCCGCGTGGCGCAGGCACGAAGTGCAATCCCGCCATCCTGATCTGGACCAAGGATTTCAAGCAGAAGCCGTACAAGGGGAATTAGAACCGCGCCAACTGCATGTACGGCGGGACGGTGCATTGGCAAGGCTACCGCCGCCAGGTACACTCCGGGGATAATCCTCACGCCCACGCCGGGGTGTAGCCTCAGGCATCGGCGATTGGCATCGATGCCGCGACAGCCAGACGGATCTGGGTTCTTGAGACCTCAGGCTCAGACCATCACCGGCAGTTCCAATAGGCGTTCGACGCCGCGCAGCCTACCCGTTGGTCCGGCGAATCGCCGCGTCAATCTGCTTGCGACGATCGTCGATCTTTGCCTCGTCGTGCAGCCCCTGCAGGTACATCTGGATGCTGGCCTGCTGGAGCTGGCTGATGCGCTGCCGCCGTTGCGCGTCCTTCTGCTTGAGCCACGCCACGCTGTCCGCCGTGACGCGGCGGTCCACGCGCTCCACCGTGATCTGCGCCTGATCGCGCACGGGGTTGCTCACGGCGTGCAGCGGCAGCCCGAAGGCCGCACCGATGGCAGCGGTGTACTGGCCACCCAGGCCGGGCACAAACGAGGTGCGGCTGAACCAGCCGTTTGATGTGTGCACGGGGAGCCCGGCCTGCCTGGCTGCGCTTTCCAGGCTGCTGCCAGCCGCGGCCTTTGCAAGCGCCGTCGCGGCGGGCATCATGCGGTCCAGGTGATGCTGGGCCGCCACTTCCGCGTTCACCTGGTCCTTCACCTCGTCAAAGCTGCGAAGCCCACCAGGGATCAGGGAGTCGAGCCGCGCCAGATAGTAGCCGTTGTCATCGTCAAACAGGTCGCTGATGTCGCCCTGGCGGGCGCCCCCGAAGGCCCACGCACTTGCGCTGGGCACCGGCTGGCCGTTGAGCGTGGCGGGCTGGTTCTCCGTCACGGTGAGTTTGTAGACGGTCAGGTGCAGCCGCTCGGCGGCCGTGTCCAGCTTGGCCGGCTGATCGAACGCATTCGCGGCAATCGTGGCCAGGCTGTCCGCCTTGCGGTCCACCCGGGTGGCTGAGGAGTCGCTCTGCTTGATGGGCAGCAGGATGTGGCTCACGTCCACCGAGTCACCCTTGCGGGAGTTCAGCTTGATCAGGTGGAACCCGAACGGCGTGAGGACGGGCTCCGAGATCTGTCCAGGCCGGAGGGCCCAGGCGGCCTTGTCGAACGCGGGCACGAACCGCCCCCTGGCGCTCATGCCCAGTTCGCCGCCGTTCACCGCCGACGCGGAGTCGGTGGACTCGGCCTTGGCGATGGTCGCGAAAGTGGCCTTGCCCGAGGTGATCTCCTGGCGGAGCTCAAGCAGGTGGTTGCGCACGGCGGCGGTGTCAGCCGCGGAGATCACGCGCCGGAGTTCCACCAGCGAGATGCGCGCCGTGCTGGGGCGGGTGAACTCGGCGTGGTGCGCGTCGTAGTATTCGTGGCGCTGGGCGTCCGTCACCGACCTGAAGTCCGCCGAGTCCGGCACGTTGTTCCACGCGACGAAGCTCACCTGCGCGCTGTCGTGGGCATCCTGGTAGTCGCGCCAGAGCGTGGCATCGGAGACGTACACGCCCGCCGTGACCTGCGCGAACAGCTTCTGCCTCGGGATCTCGGTGCGGTAGAAGTTTTCGAGCTGCACGAGCAGGCCACTCTGCCGGGCCGCCGCGCTGGAGAGGAAGCGCTGGTACTTGGCGTAGTCGAACTTGCCGTCGGTCTGCAGGTCCGGGCTGGACTGCACCCACTGCGGGGGCGCCTGCTCGGCGTACTGGCGGATCTCGTCGTCCGAGACCGTGATCCCCCGGCGCGCGTAGGCCTTGTCCAGCAGGATCTGCATCACCATCTGGTCGAACACCGAATTGCGGATCTGCTGAGTCTCATCCTGCGTCAGCGTCGCGCCCGACTGCTGCTGCTGGCTCGCGATCTGGTTCTGGACGGCCTGGGTGAAGTCCTTGTACAGGATCTCCTGCCCGTCCACCTTGGCCACTGGCGTAGAGGGGGTCACGGCACCAGCGCCGCCGATGCCGGACATCTGGTAGAACAGGAAACCGAAGATGAAGGGGGCCGCGATGACAAAGATCCAGATGAACTTGGCCCAGCTCCGCATGGTTTTCAGCACGCGGTGTTACTCCTGATGCAGACGAGGGTGGGGACAAACGGGCAGAGCAGGAAAAGCTATCGGAACGGCGGACCTAAAATCAAGTCGCCGTGTGACTTCTGATTGACGTCGGCTGTCCGTAAAGTGTATTCTTCGCTTTCACACCTCCGGCCGCCTGTGAGAGGCACCGCATGGCGAATCCCGCCCGAATCGACGAATTGAAGAAGAAGTTCGACGAGAACCCGCGTCGCTACTTCGCCCCTCTGGCCAACGAATACCGCAAGGCGGGCGATACCGACCAGGCCATCGCCATCTGCCGCGAATTCCTGCCCCAGCAGCCGGGCCACATGAGCGGCCATATCGTGTACGGACAGGCGCTGTTCGAGGCGCAGCAGTACGACGAGGCGCGCACCGTGTTCGACACGGCCCTCACACTCGACCCCGAGAACCTGATCGCGCTGCGGCAACTGGGTGATATTGCCCACACCCTGGGAGACCGCACGACGGCGCGCAGCTGGTACCAGCGTGTCCTGGAGGCCGATCCGCGCAATGCTGACGTGGCGGCGCTGCTCACGGCGCTCGATGCGGAGCCGGATGTCCCCGAGCCCGCCGCGGAGACCACCGAAGTCCCAGCCGTCAACGAAGTGCCGGAACCGGAAGTCTCGCAGACCAGCACAACCCTGATCATCGAAGCACCCACGGCGCCGTCGCCTGAAGCCGCTGCCCGCCAACCTGAAGTCGCTGCACCCGAACCGGCCGAGCCGCCCGCCGCGTTCGAACCGGCCGAGCCGCCCGCCGCGCCCGAACCGGCCGAGCCGCCCGCCGCGCTCGATGAACCTTCGGAGCCGTTGGTCTTCCTCGAGCCCGCGGAACCCGCCGAACCCGACGACGCGCTGCTCGACCTGGACGAGCTGTCGCTGGTGCACGAGGAGCCCGTGATGCCTCGCGCCAGCACCTCCCGCGATTCGCTCGCGGCGCTGGATATGGAAGTGGAGCGGTCGGGCGACGACGCCTTCGAGTCGTCGGACTCGTTCGATTCCTTTGATGCTGATGCCGACGCGGTCGCCGCCGACGCCACGCCCACCGACCCGTTCGCCACCGAAACCATGGCGGAGCTGTACGTGTCGCAGGGCCACGCGGACGACGCGCTTCGCGTGTATCGCCAGCTGCTGGCGGCGCGCCCCGGCGACGAAGCGCTGGAGGCGCGGATTGCCGAACTCGAAGCGACTGAAGCTTCAGCCGCGCTGCCCGACGCCGAGCCGCAGGAAGTTCCCGAGTTCGACGCCACGGAGTTTGACCTGGCCACGCCCATCCAGGCCGCGCCAGCCCAGCCGCCGGTGGATGCCGAGCCGGTGAGTGAGGCGGTCGCGTCCGGCCCGTCGATCCGGGAGTTCCTGGCGGCGCTCGCCACTCGTACGCCTTCGTCATCGGCGCCCGTTCCAGCTCCCGAGGTTGCGTCTCCGGTGGTCGCCGATGCCATGCCTCCGGTTGCCGCGGCGGCGCCGGAGCCGGAGTTGGAGCCTGAGCCCGCCGCCGTGTCGGAGTCCACCCCGATGCCGGAGCCGGCCGCCGTGGCCGAGGTCCTGCCGGAGATGGGGGCCCCAGCGCCGCCGGTTGAGGTGCGCGAAGGCGGGTCCATCGACGCGCTGTTCGGTGGGGCCGGGGTATCGCTGGACGACCAGGATGCCGCCACGACGCTGGCGAATGCCTTTGGCACCATTACCGCGGTGCCGTCGGGTGAATCGTCCACGTCCATCGCGGGTGCTCCGGCCAGGCGCGCCACCAACGAGCTGTCGCTGGACAGCGTCTTTCGGGAGCCGGGCGCCGGGGGACAGACGCCGGCCGCGGGGTTCACCTTCGACCGCTTCTTTGCGGGCGGAACGCCGGCGCAGGGTTCGGCTGCCGCCCCCACGCCACCGGCGGGGCAGGATGCCGGGACGGCGGATGCTGACATCGAGCAATTCAATTCCTGGCTCGACGGGCTGAAAAAGAAGTGAGAGTTGCCGTCCTCAACGGACCCAACCTGAACCTGCTGGGCCTTCGCGAACCCGACTTGTACGGGCACGACTCGCTGTCCGACGTGGAGCGACGCCTTGGGGAACTGGCGCGCGAGCTGGGGCTCGAGATCGAGTTTGCCCAGCACAACGGCGAAGGCGCGCTGGTGGACGCCATCCAGGACTGGCACGGCCGGGTGCACGGGGCGCTGGTGAATGCGGGTGCCTACAGCCATTCCAGCCTGGCCATCCGTGACGCGCTGGTGGGCGTGGCGGTGCCGTATGTGGAAGTGCATATCACCAACGTGTTCGGCCGTGAGCCGGAGCGCCGGCATTCCGTGCTTGCCGCCGATGCCCTGGGCGTGGTGGCGGGCCTTGGCGCGCATGGCTACGAACTGGCCCTGCGCGGGCTGGTGGAGCGCCTGAAGGCCCGTGCCTGATGAGCGACCGCGGCGCCTGTCCGCGCTGGCAGAGGCCATCGATGCGGCCGGCCTGGATGCCCTGCTGGTCTCCAGCCCCGCGAACATCCGCTACCTGACCGGATTTTCCGGGTCCAGCGCGCTGGTGATCGTCGCGGGGGTGCACACCATCCTGATCACCGACTTCCGGTACAAGACGCAGGCGCCTGAGGAAGTGGGAGCGGCGGCCCGCGTGGTGGTGGAACCCGTCAGTCTCTGGACGGGGGTCTGGCGGGAGCTCGCGGCGCTGCCGGGGGTGTCAACGGTCGGGTTCGAGGCGGCGCACACGCTGCATCGGGACTTCCAGCGGCTGCACGAATCGGGGGCCCGGTGGCAGTGGCGCCCGACCACCGACCTGGTGGAAGCGCTGCGGGAGCGGAAGGACGCGGGCGAAGTGGCCGCCATCCAGCGCGCGGCCGACGTGGCGGTCGGCGCGCTCCGGCGCACGCTCGAATCGGTACACGTCGGCATGACGGAGCTGGAGCTGGCCGGGCTGCTGGAACACGCGCTGCGGGATGGCGGGAGTGAGGGCTTTCCCTTTGCGACCATCGTGGCCGCGGGGCCGAGGTCGGCGTTGCCGCACGCGCAGCCGACGTCTCACCGTGTGGCGGCCGGCGACTTCCTCCTGTTCGACTTCGGGGCGGTGGTGGATGGGTACTGCTCCGACGTGACGCGCACGGTGGTGGTGGGCCGGAAGGCCAGTGCGGAGCAGCGGGAGGCGTATGAGGTGGTGCGCGGGGCCCAGGAGGCGGCCATCGGGGCCCTCCGCCCGGGGCTCAGTGGCCGGGATGCCGACGCGGTCGCCCGGAGCTACATTGAGCGGCACGGGCTGGGGGAGCTGTTCGGCCACAGCCTGGGCCATGGGATCGGCCTGGAGGTGCACGAGGCTCCTCGGCTTGCGCGGACGGCGGAGCAGGAACTGCCGGCCGGGGCCGTGGTGACCGTTGAACCCGGGGTGTACCGGGAGGGGTGGGGTGGGGTGCGAATTGAGGACGACGTGTGGCTGGATCCAACCGGTCCACAGCGGATGACCAACTTTCCGCGAGAACTCATCGAGCTGGTGTGAGGCGCCCGCGGGCGCCGCTTCCACAACCCGATATGATCGACTTACGCTACGTAAAGAAACTCATTGAGATGATCGACGGCTCAACCGTGGATTCCATCGAGATCTCCTCGGACAAGGGGCTCAAGATCCGGATCTCCAAGAGCTCGTCGGGCCGCGGGGCCGTGCAGATGGCCGCCCCCATGGCGGCGCCGCCCATGATGGCCGCCCAGCCGGATCCCCGGCTGAGTCCGGCCATGGGAGTGGCGGCGGTTCCGGCCGAGCCGGCGCCTTCGGCCGCGCCGGCCCCGCCGGCGGCGCCCGCCGGGGTGGAGGTCAAGTCGCCGATGGTGGGCACCTTCTACGCCGCCGGGGAGCCCGGGGCCAAGCCGTACGCGGCGGTGGGCACGCGCGTGGCCAAGGGCCAGGTGCTGTGCATCATCGAGGCCATGAAGATCATGAACGAGATCGAGTCGGAGCATGCCGGCGTGGTGACGGCCGTCCTGGTGGAGGACTCGGCGCCGGTGGAGTACGGTCAGGTCCTGTTCCAGATCGATCCCAATGGATAAGTCGACCGTCGCGGAGGGGACCGCTGCCACGCTGCCGCCGTTCAACTTCAAGGCGACGCTTGAGCAGTTGATCCGCCGGAACGCGTCGGACCTGCACCTGAAGCTGGGTCGTCCGGCCACGCTGCGGGTGAACGGCGACCTGGAGCCGCTGGAGCAGGCGCCGCTCAAGCCCGAGGAGTTGAAGACGCTGGCCGAGCAGCTCATGACGCCGCGTCAGGTCAAGCAGTTTGCCGACGAGAAGGAGTGCGACTTCGCGGTGGGCGTGCCGGGCATCGGTCGTTTCCGCGTGAACGTGTACCAGCAACGCGGCTCGCTCTGCTTTGCCATGCGCGCCATTCCGTACCAGGCGCGCACGCTGGAGGAGCTGAACCTGCCGTCGGTGCTCAAGGAAGTGGCCCTGAAGCCGCGCGGGCTGGTGCTGGTGACCGGCATCACCGGGTCGGGCAAGTCCACGGCGCTGGCGGCCATGATCCAGCACGTGAACGAGAATCGCAAGGCGAACATCATCACGATTGAGGATCCCATTGAGTTCCTCCATCGCGACATCGAGTGCCACATCAACCAGCGCGAGGTGGGCACCGACACGACCAACTTCTCGCAGGCGCTGCGGCGCGTGCTGCGGCAGGATCCCGATGTCATCCTGATCGGCGAAATCCGCGACCTGGATACACTGGATACCGCCCTCAAGGCGGCGGACACCGGGCACCTGGTGTTTTCCACGCTGCACACCACGGACGCCACGCAGACCATCAACCGCGTGCTGTCGTTCTATCCGCCGCACCAGCAGGCGGAGGTGCGCTTTGCGCTGGCCAGCGCGCTGCAGGCCGTGGTGTCGCTGCGGCTGGTGCCCCGGGCCGACAAGCCGGGGCGCATTCCCGCGGCCGAGATCCTGATCAACACGGCGACCGTGCGCGACCAGATTCGCGACATGAGCAAGCTGCTCAACATCCCGGACCTCATCAGGGAAGGGACGGTGCAGTACGGGATGCAGAGCTTTGACCAGTCGCTCATGCAGCACTATACGCGGGGAATCATTTCGTATGAGAGTGCGCTGTTCTACGCCACCAGCCCCAGCGAGTTTGCCCTGCGCGTGCAGGGTGTGGCGGGCACCAGCGACACGAGCTGGTCGGCGTTTGAAGGCGAATCGTCGACGTGAGCGCGGGCCGAGCATGACCACCGGCCTGTCGTCGCAGCTTCAGCCAGCACCCGAACCGGGAACGACGTGTTCAAGAAGGTCCTGATCGCCAATCGCGGCGAGATCGCGCTGCGCGTGATCCGCGCCTGCAAGGAACTGGGAGTGGAGACGGTCGCCGTGTATTCCGAGGCGGACCGCGAGTCGTTGCACGTCCGCTTTGCCGATGACGACGTGTGCATCGGCCCGCCGGCGGCGCGCGATTCCTACCTGCGCATCCCGCGGCTCATCGCGGCGGCGGAGATCACCGGCGCCGACGCGATCCATCCGGGCTACGGCTTCCTGGCCGAGAACGCCGAATTCGCGGAGACGTGCGCGGCGTCGAATATCGCGTTCATCGGTCCCACGGCGGCGCAGATCCGCGTGATGGGTGACAAGGCGGCCGCGCGCAAGGCGATGACCGAGGTCGGCGTCCCCATCGTGCCGGGCACGCCGGGGCCGGTGGAGGACGTCAACGAGGCGCTGGAGTTTGCCAAGGGGATCGGCTTCCCGGTGATCATCAAGGCGGCCGCCGGCGGCGGTGGCAAGGGCATGCGGGTGGCCAACGACGCGGACGAGTTTGCCCGGTCCTTTGGCCTGGCCCGCTCGGAGGCGCTGAGCGCGTTTGGCAACGGGGACGTGTACGTGGAGAAGTACCTGGCGCGCCCTCGCCATATTGAATTTCAGATCATGGGCGACCAGCACGGTCACGTGATCCACCTGGGGGAGCGGGACTGTTCCGTGCAGCGCCGGCACCAGAAGCTCATCGAGGAGGCGCCCAGCCCGGCGGTGACCCCTGACCTGCGGAAGCGCATGGGCGCCGCGGCGGTGGCGGGCGCCAAGGCCATTGACTACGTGGGGGCCGGCACCATCGAGATGCTGCTGGACAGCGACGGGTCGTTCTTCTTCATGGAGATGAACACGCGCATCCAGGTGGAGCATGGCGTGACGGAGATGCTCACGGGCACCGACCTGGTGAAGGAGCAGATCCGCGTGGCGGCCGGGGAGCCGCTGTCCATCAGCGAACCGAGGGAACTGCGCGGCCACGTGATCGAAGTACGCGTAAACGCCGAGGATCCGTGGAAGGACTTCCGGCCCTCGCCGGGGCGCGTGGACACGTTCCATGCGCCCGGGGGCACGGGCGTGCGCCTGGATTCGCACGTCTACGCCGGGTATCACGTGCCGCCCTATTATGATTCGCTGCTTGCCAAGCTGATCTGCCAGGGACGCGACCGCGCGGAGGCCATCGCGCGCATGAAGGTGGCGCTGGAGGGCTTCGTGATCGAGGGCGTGTCCACCACCATCCCCTTCCTGGCCAGGGTGATGGACAACCCGCGGTTCCAGGCCAGTGAGATCGACACCAAGTTCCTGGAGCGCGAAACCGAGCTGTTGTCGGAGCCCACCTGAATGCGCATCGGCGTCTTCTTCACGGCGCGCGAGGCGGGGCCGGGAGACGTCGCCGGGCGGGTGGTGGCGGTGCTCGACGTGCTGCGCGCTTCCTCGTCCATCGCCGCGGCCCTGGCCGCCGGCGCCCGCGCGGTGTACCCGGCGGAGAGCGCCGAGGCCGTGCTCACACGCGCCCGCGCGTTCGAGCGGGGCGAAGTGCGCCTGGCCGGCGAGCGCAAGATGCGCCGGATGGACGGCTTTGATCTGGGCAATTCGCCGCTGGAGTTCACCCCCGACGCCGTCGGCGGTCGCGTGGTCCTGCTGACCACCACCAACGGCACCCGCGCCTTTGCCGCCACGCAGGGCGCGCGCGAGGTCTATGTGGGCGCGTTCGTCAATTTCTCCCCGGTGCTCGACGTCATGCGCCTGGCCCTGCAGGCCGGCGCCGACCTGGCCTTCCTGTGCGCCGGCCACGAGGGACGGTTCTCGCTGGAGGACGCCGTGTGCGCCGGTCGCTTTGTCCACCACCTCACCGAGGACGCGCGCGACGCGGAGCTGAATGACGCCGCGCTGGCCGCGCGCCAGCTCCATCGCCAGTTCGGTGATGACCTGTGGGGACTCTTCGAAACCTCGCGGCATGGGCAGGCGCTGGCGGAGGCGGGGTTTGCCGCCGACCTCGTGGCGTGCGCGACGCTCGACGCGTACCCGGTGGTGCCGGCCTTCACCGACCGTCAGGTGACGATGCTGGCCCCGGCGCGGAGCGCCTGAGGGTGCGCCCGGCGGTCAAGCGTGAGCTCTCGGCCATAGCCCTGCTGCTGCTCGCGGTGTTCCTGGAAGGGTCGCTGCTGGTGCTGGGCGTGGCGCAGATGAGCGCCGGCGTGGACGTGCGCGCCAACGTCGGATGGGTGGGGGCGCACCTGGCGCACCCCCTGACCACGTTCTTCGGCTGGCCCGGCGCGCTGATCGTGCCGCTGGTGCCGGCTGTGTACGCGCTGCGCGTGTTCGGGCGGTTCCGTTCCACCGTGGAACGGTCGTGGCTGGTGTTCGTCACCGGACTCGTGGTGCTGGTGCCCATCGTCCTTGCCGTGGCCACGGGCCTGCGGCTGGGAGACGATGCCACGGGGTTGTCGGGCCTCTGGGGAGCGATGGTCGCCAGCTACTGGCGCGCCTGGTTTGGCGGCATGGGCGCGTGGATCATCGTGCTCCTCGCGCTCTCGGCGCTCACCGCGGCCACGCTGGCCTGGAACCCCATCCGGGCAGTGGTCGGTCGCGGGGCGCCTGCCGAGGGTGGGGCCGCGTCCGATCCAAAGAAGGTGGATCGCGCGCTCGCCCTGGAGCCGCCTCCCGAGGAGATGCCGGCCATTGACGAAGGGATGGCGCCCACCCGGGAAGAACCGGGCCAGCAGGACGCGGCTCGGCCCGCGTCGCGGAAATCGCGGCGGAAGTCGGCGGCCGACATCGTCGCGCCCGCCGCTGGCGCACCCGATCCGGAGGCGGACGTCCCCGTGGTGATGCCGGAGCTGGAGTTGACGGACGCGCTGCCCACCCCGGACCTGCTCACGCCGCCCCCCGCCCGGGCCGGCGATGGCGGGCAGCGCGAACTCGACGAGATGGGGCAGAAGCTCATTGATGCGCTGCGCACATTCCGGGTTGAGGGAACGCTGGTGAATCGCACCACGGGCCCGGTGGTTACGCAATATGAGATTGAGCCCGCGCCGGGGGTGAAGGTGCGCCAGTTCGCCAGCCTGGCCAACGACCTGGCGCTGGCCATGCGGGCGCAGAGCATCCGGATCGTGGCGCCCATTCCCGGGCGCGGCGCGGTGGGGGTGGAAGTACCGAACCCCACGTCGGAGATTGTCGCCTTCCGCGAGTTGATTGAGACCCCGGAATTCCAGAACGCCCGCGCCGCGCTGCCCGTGGCGCTGGGCAAGGACCTGGAAGGCAAGCCCGTCATTGCCGACCTGGCCAAGATGCCGCACCTGCTGATCGCGGGCGCCACGGGCTCGGGCAAGTCGGTGTGCGTGAACACCATCATCACGAGCCTGATCTATCGGCACACCCCGCGCACGCTGCGACTGCTGATGGTGGATCCGAAGATGGTGGAACTGTCGGTGTACAACACGCTGCCGCACCTGCGCCACAAGGTGGTGACGGACAACAAGGACGCGGCCGCGGTGCTGCACTGGGCCAAGCAGGAAATGGAGGATCGCTACCGCCTGCTGGCGGCCAACGGGTGCCGCAACGTCCAGGAGTTCAACAAGCGGGTGCTCGACGCCGTGCCGCTCAAGCTGCCGAAGCACGAGGACGTGGGGTTCGAGGACCTGGTGTATCGCGGCGACGTCCTGCCGTACATCGTGATGGTGATTGACGAGATGGCCGACCTGATGATGACCGTGCAGGGCGAGGTGGAGGGGCCGATTGCCATGCTGGCGCAGAAGGCGCGCGCCATCGGCATCCACCTGATCCTGGCCACGCAGCGTCCCAGCGTGAACGTGATCACCGGGCTCATCAAGGCCAACTTCCCAAGCCGGATCGCGTTCCGCGTCGCGTCGCAGGTGGACAGCCGCACCATCATTGACGGGGCGGGGGCCGAGGCGCTGCTGGGCAACGGCGACATGCTGTTCATCCCGCCCGGCAAGTCGGAGCCGGCGCGGCTGCAGGGCGCGTTCATCTCCAGCGAAGATACTGAAAACCTGATGGACTGGTACCGGACGCGGGCGGAGGAACGCCGCAAGGCGCGCCTGGCGCAGGGGCTGGGCGTGGAGGAGGCCTCGGAGGAGGATATCATCGAGGTGATCCGGGCGCGCGAGGCCGCGGCGGCGGCCGCCGCCGCGGGGGAGGGCAAGGACGGCGACGCTGGTGATCGCGACAAGCTGTTCCGCGAAGCCGCCGAGGCGGTGGTGCACAACCAGGGCGCCTCGACGTCGCTGCTCCAGCGGCGGCTGGGGGTCGGGTACGGGCGCGCCGCGCGCATCATGGATCAACTCGAGTCCGCCGGCGTGATCGGCAAGGCCGAGCCCGGGTCGAGCAAGCCGCGCGAAGTGCTGGTGGGGCTGGACGGGCTGGACCGGATCTGCGGGCCTGGGTCGTGACGCACCGGCGGACCGTGTGCGCGGGGGCCGCGACGGCGGCGGCCGTCATCGCGGTGCTGTCCGCGGCAGTCCCCGCGCCGTCCGCGGCGCAGGACTCGGTCCGGGTGGATACGGCGCCCGCGGTCCAGCGTCCCGACACGGCGCCGCCGCGGGCGTTGCCGGTGAACGGGCTGCTGCTCAGTCCGCAGCATCTCAGCTATCGCATGATCGTCCAGTTTCCCGACAGCGAGCATGTGATCGGCACGCGCGAGGTGGACCTGCAGCGCAGCACGTACAGCGGGTTCCCGGCGTGGCTGGCCGTCGAAACGCGCTGGGGGAGCGTGGTCACCGTCGATTCGCTGTACATGGCCTACGTGAACCTGCGGCCGCTGCACTGGGGCTCCACCATCGGCAGCGCCCGCATGGCGCTGGAGTTCACGCCCGACTCGATCTACGGCGCCACGAGCGGCCCCACCGGCAGCCAGAACATTGTCCTGGGGCACGGCTTCGACCTGCTGGCCGGGAGCGCGATGAGCGAGATCGTGCTGCAGCTCGTGCCGCACACCGTGGGCCGCACCGACTCGGTCAGCGTGCTCGAGGTGGACCTGGGTTCGGCGCGGGTGCTCCCCGGCGCGCTGTCCGTGGTGGGTGAGCAGGACATCGATACCCCGGACGGATTGGTGCACTGCTGGGTGGTGTCGCTGTCCGTGGGCGACTCGGCGGTCCGGTACTGGGTCTCCGAGTCGGATCCGGTGGTGGTCCGGACCCGTCAGGACCTGCCGGGCCAGCCGGGCGTGGCGTTCGAGCAGCGGCTCATTTCCCGATGATCGCGGCGGGCTGAGCCTGACGGTCGGGCGGCGGCAGTGAAGCGCTCCGGTTGCCGGTATTCTGGTGATGGACCCGAGCCCACGGTGCATACGTTGCCCCCATGTCAGCGGCGACGCAGGCATTCGGGGAGCTGGGCGAGCGCATCGCGGAACGGTGGCTCCAGCGGC
Organism: Gemmatimonadaceae bacterium; assembly: GCA_035700805.1. Taxonomy (GTDB): domain Bacteria; phylum Gemmatimonadota; class Gemmatimonadetes; order Gemmatimonadales; family Gemmatimonadaceae; genus JAGWRI01. The sequence continues at coordinate 14,683 of DASSOG010000058.1, forward strand.
GCGGGTGGCGGGTGGTCAGCCGCCGGTACCGGTTCGGCCATCGGGACATCGACCTGGTGGTGGAGCGCGACGGGGTGGTGGCGTTCGTGGAGGTGAAGGCCAGGACCGGACTTCAGTTTGGGGATCCGGTCGAAGCAGTCAACTGGCGTAAGCGCAGGGAGTTGGAGCTGTCTGCTTCAAGTTGGATCGCACATCATGGGAGGGCGCGGGAGTCGTACCGGTTCGATGTTGTGGGGGTGCTCATGCAGGGACGGCGGGTGCGCGTGCGTCATGTGGAAAACGCCTTTGCCGTCCGCAGTCGCTCTTGATTCTCCGCGCGGGCTTCGTATTTTCTTCGGGGTAACGCCAAGGGGGGCCGGCGGGTTACGATTACCCCGCGTGGCCATGGGTTCACGCTCAACCAGAGGACACGCCGCACATGGCCGTCTCGACAATGCAGGACGACAAGAAGAAGGCCCTGAACCTGGCCATCGCGCAAATCGAGAAGAATTGCGGCAAGGGTTCCATCATGCGCCTTGGCACCGACAGCCATGTGCGCGTCGAGGCCATTCCCACCGGTGCGATCAACCTGGATGCGGCCGTTGGCGTGGGCGGCATTCCGCGGGGGCGCGTCACGGAGATCTACGGGCCCGAGTCCAGCGGCAAGACGACGCTCTGCCTGCATGTGGTGGCCAACGCGCAGAAGACGGGCGGCGTGGCCGCGTTCATTGATGCCGAGCACGCGCTGGACGTGGATTACGCCCGCAAGCTCGGCGTGGACGTGGAAGGGTTGCTCATCTCGCAGCCGGACACGGGCGAACAGGCGCTGGAGATCTGCGAGATCCTGGTGCGTTCGGGGGCGGTGGACGTGGTGGTCATCGACTCGGTGGCGGCGCTGGTGCCCAAGGCGGAGATCGAGGGCGACATGGGCGATTCGCACGTGGGCCTGCAGGCGCGGCTGATGAGCCAGGCGCTGCGCAAGCTCACCGGCGCCATCGCGCGCTCGCGCACCTCGGTGATCTTCATCAACCAGCTCCGCGAGAAGATCGGCGTGATGTTCGGCAACCCCGAGACGACCACCGGCGGCAAGGCGCTCAAGTTCTACGCGTCGCTGCGGCTGGACATCCGCCGCATTGGCGCGGTCAAGGACAAGGAGGAGGTCACGGGCTCGCACGTCCGCGTGAAGGTTGTGAAGAACAAGGTGGCGGCGCCCTTCCGCCAGGCCGAATTCGACATCATGTACGCCGAGGGTATCAGCCACACGTCGCTGCTCGTGGACATCGGCGCGGAGTCGGGCATCATCGAGAAGTCGGGCGCCTGGTACAGCTACAAGGGCCAGAAGATCGGGCAGGGGCGCGAGAACGCCAAGCTCTACCTCAAGGACAACCCCGCGATGATGGCCGAGGTGGAGACCAAGGTGAAGGAAGTGCTGGGCGTGGCCGGCGGCACCGGCCCGGAGCTGGACGCGGAGGACGCGAGCGAGGAGTGATGGCAGGCCCATGGCCCGGCGAAGGATCCATGCCGGGGAGACGTACACTGGACGCGACGGGACCCGGAAACTCCCAACGCTACAGGGTGCGGCTCCCCGGCATCTTCGTGTCCGCCACATGCCGGTGATTACCGCGCTGGTGCCGCACCCGCGCAAGGCGGGCCGCGTGGACGTGCTGGTGGATGGGCGCTCGGCGGGCGCCGTGCCCGCGGATGCCGTGGCGAGGCTGGGGCTGCACGTGGGTGGGGACTTCGGCGCGGTTCAGACGGCTGTCGAGCAGGAGTGCGCGCTCCTGGCGGCGTGGGACCGTGCGACCGGGTTGCTCGCCGCGCGCGCGCGGGGACGCACCGAGCTGCGTCGCCTGATGCTCCGCCGGGGGGTGGCGGTGGAGCACGTTGATCCCGTGCTGGACCGGCTGGAGCACGCGGGCTACCTGAACGACGTCGAGTTCGCGCGGGAGTTCGCGCGCTCGCGGCTGGTGAGCGGCGGGCAGGCCAGGCGACGGGTGCAGCAGGAATTGCTGCGGCGTGGCGTGGCACGCGACACCGTCGACGAGGCCATCGGGCAGGTGCTCGCGGACGAAGCGGTGGATGGCACGAGCGCGGCTGAACGCCTGGCGCGGCGAAAGCTGCGCAGCCTGACCCGCTGCGATGAGGGAACGCGTCGCCGCCGGCTGTATGGGTTCCTGGCGCGGCGGGGCTTTGAGGGCGATGAGATCCGCGAAGTGATGGCTCGGCTGGGGGAGGAACTGCAGGGCGAGTGAGACCGGGGGCGCGGGGCCACGAGCCCACGCGCGCCCTGCGTCCCGCAGTTGTCCGGCTGTATATTCTTGCGGATGCCGCGCCCCCTGTCCGCCCCCGACATTCGAGAGCGATTCCTGGCGTATTTCGAGCGCCAGCAGCACGTGCGCCGTCCCAGTTCATCGCTGGTGCCGGCGGACGATCCCACGCTGCTGTTCACGAACGCGGGGATGGTGCAGTTCAAGCGCGTCTTCCTGGGCATGGAAGAGCCGCCCGGCGGCCGCCGGCGCGCGACCACCGCGCAGAAGTGCGTCCGGGCCGGTGGCAAGCACAATGACCTGGAACAGGTGGGGCACACCGCGCGGCACCACACGTTCTTCGAGATGCTGGGCAATTTCTCGTTCGGCGACTACTTCAAGCCCGAGGCCATCCGCTTTGCCTGGGAGTTCGTGACGGGGCGGGTGGAAGATGGGAACCTGGGCATCGACCCCGCGCACGTGCGCGTCTCGGTGTTCCGCGACGACGCCGAGGCGCGCGAGCTCTGGAAGCAGGTGGCCGGGCTTCCCGATTCGCGCATCTACGGACTGGACGAGCAGGACAACTTCTGGCAGATGGCCGACACGGGGCCGTGCGGGCCATGTTCGGAGTTGTATGTAGACCTGGCGCACCTGACCGGGGACTGGCGATTTCCCGATGGCGCCACCGGCGAGTGGACCGACCTGGAGCGCACGGAGTTCTCCACCGAGGCGTTCGTGGCCGGCGCCGAGGCGGGGCGGTTCCTGGAAATATGGAACCTGGTATTCATGCAGTTCGACCGGCAGGCCGACGGCACGCTCCAGCCGCTGCCTCGGCCCTCGGTGGACACCGGCGCCGGCCTGGAACGCATTGCCGCCGTGCTCCAGGGCGTGACCAGCAACTACCACACGGACCTCTTCGCGCCGCTGATCCAGGCCGTGGAGCAGGTGGTGGGGCTGCCATACCGCGGGCGCCGGGAGGACGCGCCCAGTCGCATGCGGGTGCGGGGACGCGACGCGCTGGTGGATCCCGCGTCGTTCCGCGTGCTCGCGGATCACGCGCGCGCGGTGGCGTTCCTGCTGGCCGATGGCGTGTTTCCCTCCAACGACGGCCGCGGCTACGTGCTGCGTCGCATCCTGCGGCGCGCCGTGCGCCACGCCTGGTTGCTGGGGCGCGAGGAGCCGACGCTGGTGCACGTGGTCCAGCAGGTCATCAACACGATGGCGGGGGCGTATCCCGAGCTCCGCACGCGCTCGGCGCACCTGCTGGAGACCACGCGGCTGGAGGAGGAATCCTTTCTGGCCACCATCGAGGGCGGGCTCGCGCGGTTTGAGCAGCTCGCGCCTGAGAGCGGGACGCAGCTGGGTTCGAAGATCCGCGGGACGATCAGCGGGGAGGATGCCTTCCGCCTGTACGACACTTTTGGCTTTCCCATCGACCTCACCGAACTGATGGCGCGCGAGCGCGGCTACCTGGTGGACTCGGCGGGGTTCAACGCCGCGCTCGAGGCGCAGCGCACCCGGTCCAAGGAAGAGCGGAAGTCGCGTCGCATCACGGTGCAGGCGCACGAGCTGGACGACGCGGCCGAGTGGAGCGTGGCGCCGGGCGCCGCGGTGCAGGACGTGGCGTTCGTGGGCTACGACCGGGTGGAGATCGAGACCCAGGTGACGGCCGTCCTGCGCATGCAGGACGGGCGCGTGGCCGTGCTCCTGCGTGAGTCGCCGTTCTACGCGGAGTCGGGTGGGCAGGTGTCCGATCACGGGGAGATCGTGGGCGACGGATGGCGCGTGGACGTGGAAGACGTGCGCAAGGTGTCGGGCCGGCCAGCGGCCGTGGGGACGCTCACCGGGACGCTGGCGTTCGGGCCGGTGACGGCCCGCGTGCCGGGCATGCGGCGCCTGGACACGGCGCGCAACCACACCGCGACGCACCTGCTGCATGCGGCGCTGCGCCAGGTGCTGGGCGATGCGGTGCACCAGGCCGGATCGCTGGTGGCGCCGGAGCGGCTGCGATTTGACTTTACGCATCATGGCCCGGTGAGCGCCGCGAAGCTGGCGGAGATCCAGGCCATCGTGAACGCGCGCATCTGGGAGGCCCTGCCCGTGACGACGCGCGAGATGGCCTATGCCGAGGCGCGCGCCACGGGCGCGATGGCGCTGTTTGGCGAGAAGTACGGCGACGTGGTGCGGGTGGTGTCGGTGCCGGGCTTCTCGATGGAGCTGTGTGGTGGTACGCACGTGCGCAACACGGCGGAGATCGGACTATTTGAGATCGTGCATGAGACCGGCGTGGCGTCGGGCGTGCGGCGCGTGGAGGCGGTGACGGGCCCGGGAGCCCACGCCCACCTGCAGCAGCAGGCGCAGGCGCTGCAGCACACGGCGGAGTTGCTCAAGGTGTCGGTGGACGGCGTGGAGAAGCGTGTGCACGCGCTCCTGGACGAGCGGAAGGCGCTGGAGAAGCGCCTGTCGGATGTGCTGCGCGGCGGCGGCGACCAGATGGAGCAGTGGCTGGCGGAGGCCGAGTCCCTGAACGGCGGCAAGGGCGGCGCGGCCGGTGCGGGAGGCGCGCGCTTTGTGGGGCGGATGGTGCTGGCGGCGGACGCCAGGGAGCTGCAGACTCTGGGGGACGCATTGCGGGAACGGCTCGGCTCCGGCGTGGGCGTACTGGCCGCGGTGTTCGGCGATGGCAAGGCCACGATGCTCGCGGTGGCCACCGACGACCTGGTGAAGCGCGGCGTGAACGCCGGCGCCCTGGTGAAGGAGCTGGCCGCGCTGGCCGGTGGGCGGGGCGGGGGCAAGGCCCACATGGCGCAGGCCGGCATTCCCGAAGCGTCCGGGCTGGAGCGCGCCCTGGCCCAGGCGCCGCTGGCGGCCCGCCGGCTGGTTGAGCAGGCCAAGTGACGGTCGGCGACTGGCTGGGCACGCGGACGCCCCCGCTTCCGCCAACGGCCCTGGCCGAGCGGGTGCGGAGCGCACTGGGCGCGCGGTGGGACGCGGACGAACGCGAGGTGCACGACGCCTGCGAGGCGGCGGCCGAGGAGCTGCTGGCCGCGTTGCTGGCGCGACGCGAGACCGGGCGTGAATCCGCGCTGGACCTGCTGGCCGCGGACGCCCTCACGACTTACGCCTTTGAATATGCGGCGGTAGCCGGGCGGAACCTGGACGTGGACAGCGCGGCGGCCATGCGGCGGATCGCGGCCCTCGGTGCCCGGTACGCGAGGGCGGTCGTCGCGTGAGGGGGCCGGGATGGGCGCGCCATGATTGACATCCATTCGCACCTGCTGCCGGGCGTGGACGATGGATCCCGGTCCATCGAGGAATCGCTACCGGTGTTGCAGCGGTTCGGCGACGGGGGCGTGGAGGTGCTGGTCTGCACCCCGCACCTGATGGCGTCGGCCGCCGCGGAGGCGCCGTACGAGAAGCATCAGGAAATCCTGAAGGGCCTGCGGGCCGCGGCGCCCGCCGTGCCGGAGCTCAAGCTGGGCTGGGAGATCATGCTGGACCGCCCCGGCGTGGACCTGACCGACCCGCGGCTGGGGCTGGGCGGGTCCAAGGCCGTGCTGGTGGAGTGGGCGCGCATGACCATCCCGCCGCGATCGTCGGAGGAGCTGTTCCGGCTGCGCATGAGCGGCATCGTGCCGGTGCTGGCGCACCCCGAGCGGTACGCGGGGTGTACCGTGGAGCACGTGGCCGACTGGCGGCGCGTGGGGGCGGTGATCCAGCTTGACGGGGCGGGGCTGCTGGGCAACCACCAGATGGCGGAACTCTCGCGGCAGATCCTGGCGCGGGGCCTGGCCGACCTGATTGCCAGCGACAACCACGGTGATTCACGATCCCTGATGGCCGTGCGCGACTGGCTGCTGGAAGTGGGCGCGCCGGAGCAGGCGGCAATGCTCACGCGCGACAACGCGGCGCGCCTGCTGGCGGATGAGCCGGTGCGCGCCGTGCCGCCGCTGGAGTTCCGCAAGGGGGCGCTGGCGCGGTTGAAGGAACTCGTATTGGGGCGCGGCCGGACGGCGCGCGCCTGAGCGGGTCACCGTGAACGGGGGCAATACGTGACAGGCAAGGCGACTGGTGAATTCGCAACCGCCCTGGCGGCCGTGGCCGAGACCGCGACCCGCGTCGCCCAGACCATGGGGCCGGAGCTGGACGTGGCCCTTGGCATGGTGCGCGACACCGTCAGGGCCGGCGGCACGCTCTTCTTTTGCGGCAACGGCGGCAGCGCCGCCGACGCCCAGCACATGGCCACCGAGTACGTGGTGCGGTACATGCGCAACCGGCGCGCGTATCCGGCCGTGGCCCTCACCACCGACACGTCACTGCTCACGGCGGCCGGGAATGACCTGGGCTTCGACTCGATCTTCGCTCGGCAGGTGGAGGCGCTGGCCAAGCCGGGCGACCTGCTGGTCATCCACTCCACCAGCGGCAATTCGCCGAATGTGCTGCGCGCGGCGGAGGCGGCCCATGCCGCCGGCGTGCGCGTGCTGGCGTTCTCGGCGCGCGACGGCGGCGCCCTGCGCGCCCTGGCCGACCATTCGGTGGTCATCCCCACGGATCGCACCGACCGGGCGCAGGAGCTGCACCTGTGCATCGAGCACGTGATCTGCGACCTGGTGGAGCGTGAGCTGTGATGGACCTGTCCGGCAAGTGCGCGCTCGTGACGGGTGGCTCGCGCGGGATTGGCGCGGCCACGGTGCTGCTGCTGGCGGAGTGCGGCGCCGACGTGGTGCTGGGCTACCATTCGCGGGCGGAGGATGCAGGGCGCGTGGCCGCGCAGGCGCGCGCGCTTGGCGTGCGGTCGGCGGCCGTTGCCGCGGACATTGCCACGGCGGCCGGGGCGCAGGCGCTGGTGGACGCGGCCGTGCGGGAGCTGGGCGGGCTGGACCTGTTTGTGGGGAACGCCGGCATCTGGCCAGTGGACGAGGAGCCGGTGTCGGAGATGGGCGACGCGCGGTGGCGCCGCACCATGGCGCAGAACGTGGACGCCATGTTCTTCACGTCGCGCGCGGCGGGTCGCGTGCTGCGCGACCACGGTCGCATGGTGCTGGTTGCCAGCACGGCGGGGCAGCGAGGCGAGGCGATGCACGCGGATTACGCGGCCTCCAAGGGAGCCATGATCTCATTCGTGAAGTCGCTGGCCGTTGAACTCGCGCCGCGCGACATCACCGTGAACAGCGTGGCGCCGGGTTGGGTGGACACCGAGATGTGCGTGGTGCCGTTCGCCGACGGGGGCCGGGATCGTATCGCGGCCTCCATTCCCCTGGGTCGCGTGGCCGATCCGCGGGACATCGCGGGGCCCATTGTCTTCCTCTGCTCAACCCTGGCGCGGCACGTCACGGGTGAGGTGCTGAACGTGAACGGCGGCAGTGTCCTGTGCGGATGAACGTGTCCGGTGAGTCGGGTGCCAGGGAGCTGGACGCGTGATTGTTCTCGTCTTTACCGGGGGCACCATCTCCATGCGCCACAGTCCGGACGCCGGTGGCGCGGTGCCCGCGCTCTCGGGGCGGGACATCGTGGCCATGGCCCCGGGCATCGAACGCTACGCCGAGTTCGAGGTGGACGATTTTGGCGCCTTCCCGAGTCCGCACATGACCGTGGATCGCGTCTGGGCGCTGCGCGCCCGGCTGCTGCAGCACCTGGCGCGCCCAGATGTTGATGGAATTGTGATAGCGCATGGCACGGATTCCATGGAGGAGTCCGCCTACCTGGTCGCGCGCTCGGTGCGCACCGACAAGCCGGTGGTGTTCACGGGGGCCATGCGCACGTCCAGCGACCTGGGGTGGGACGGGCCGGCCAACCTGGCGGGCGCGGTGATCACGGCGGCCAGCCCGGACGCGCATGGGCTTGGCGCCATGGTGGTCATGAGCGACTACGTATTCAGCGCCCTTGAGGTGGCCAAGGTGCACACCCATGCCGTGGATGCGTTCACGAGCCCCGGCTTCGGGCCGCTGGGAATGGTGGATGACGGCCGGCTGGTGCTGTATCGCGTGCCGCGCACGCACCAGGCCGCCCTGATGCCGGAGCAGCCCGCCCAGCCCGTGGACATCGTGTACGCATACGCAGGTGCTGATAGCCGCCTGCTCGATGCCGTGTGCGCGACCGCGCGGGGCGTGGTGGTGGCCGCCATGGGGCGAGGCAACGTGCCACCCGCCATGGCCCGGGGCATCGATCAGTGCCTGGCCGGCGGGCTGCCCGTGGTGATCACCTCGCGCACCGGACACGGGCGCGTGGGGCCCACGTACGGATACGAGGGTGGCGGACGGCGGCTGTTCGAGGCGGGGGCGCTGCCCGGCGGCGACCGGCGTCCCACCCAGGCGCGCATTGACCTCATGCTGGCGCTCGGCGCGGGCATTGACCTGCGCACGGTGTTCGATGGCTGACCGCGACGACCTGCGCAAGCTCCGGCCCCCGAAGCCGGTGCTGGAGATTGCCGACCGGCTGGAGAAGTCCGGCTACGAGACCTGGTGCGTGGGTGGCGCGGTGCGCGATGCGCTGCTCGACCAGCCACACCTGGACTGGGACCTGGCCACGGCGGCCACGCCCGAGCAGGTGCGCGCGCTGTTCGGGCATCGGCGCACGATTCCCGTGGGCATCGAGTTCGGCACCGTGGGCGTGCTGGACGACCACAAGACGCTGCACGAGGTGACCACGTTCCGTCGCGACGTGCACACGGACGGCCGGCACGCGGAGGTGGAGTTCGGCGCCTCGCTGGACGAAGACCTGGCGCGCCGGGATTTCACCATCAATGCCATTGCGTACTCGCCGCGTCAGGAACAGCTCCGCGATCCGTATGGCGGGCGGGAAGATCTCAAGCGGGGCGTGGTGCGGGCCGTCGGTCATCCGGACGATCGCATGCGGGAGGACCGGCTGCGCGTGCTGCGCGCCATCCGGTTTGCCGCGCGTTTCAACTTCGAGATAGACGCGGCCACCTGGCGCGCCATGGTGGCCAGCGCGCCGTACCTGTCGCGACTTTCGCCGGAGCGGGTGAAGCAGGAACTCGAGAAGACCATGGACCAGGTGGCGCGGCCCAGTCGCGCCCTGATGCGCTGGCGCGAGTCGGGGGCGCTGGCGGCGCTTGTGCCCTCGCTGGGCGGGGTGTCGGACGACACGCTGCGCGCCCTCGACTGCCTGGCCCAGCCCGGCCTGCGTCAGCGTCCCAACCGGCGCATCCATCGGCTGGCGCTGCTGTTCAGCGAGGTGCCCGCCTCGCGGGAGGGGCTGCCCGCGGCCCTGGTAGCGTTGCGGATGTCCAAGATGGACATGAACTGGATCGTCGCGCTCGTGCAGCGGTGGCAGTCCCTTGGCGACGTCGTGGGGCAGGCGCTGCAATCGGACACGCCGGTGCCTGACGCGCAGGTGCGGCGCTGGGTGGCCGCCTTTGGACGCCTGCACCTCGGGGGGTTCTTCCGGATTGCGAGCGCGCGGTGGGCCATCGCCCGGGAGCATGGCGCGGCGCCCGCCGCCGCGCGGGTGAACGCGCTGTACCGCCGAGCCCTGCGCGCCGCGTTTCGGGATCCCGTGGACCTGCGGGACCTGGCGATTGACGGCGACGACCTTCGGCGCGCCGGGGTGCCGCCCGGTCCGCGCGTGGGACGCGTGCTGCAGGAGCTGCTGGACTGGGTGCTCGAAGATCCGGCGCGCAATACGCCGGCCGAGCTGATGAAGCGGGCGCGTGCGCTGGCGTCTCACCAGGGCGAGGAAGCGTGAACCCGGAAGGGGCGTCCCTCTGGGCGCGTCCCACCGACGCGCCGCTCGCCGCGCGGATGCGCCCGCGCACGCTTGAGGAATTCGTGGGGCAGGCGCACCTGCTGGCGCCGGGCAAGCCCTTGCGGGATGCCATTGAGTCCGGCACGGTGGGATCCATGGTCTTCTGGGGGCCGCCCGGCACGGGCAAGACCACCCTCGCGCGCCTGATGGCCCGCCACACCGACCGTGAGTTCGTCCCGTTTTCGGCGGTCACCGAGGGGGTGCCGCGCGTGCGCCAGATCGTGGCGGAGGCGGAACACCGGCGAGTCACGGGGCGCGGCACCATCCTCTTTGCCGACGAGATTCATCGTTTCAATAAGGCGCAGCAGGATGCGTTCTTGCCGCACGTGGAGTCGGGCACGATCACGCTGATCGGTGCCACCACGGAGAATCCATCGTTTGAGATTGTCGGGGCGCTGCTGTCGCGTATGCGGGTATTCGTATTGCACGCGCTGTCGCCGGATGAACTGGCGCGGGTGGTGCGGGCCGCGCTGGATGATGGGGAGCGGGGGCTGGGTGAATGGGCGCTGGCGGTGGACGACGAGGCCGTGGCGCTGCTGGCCACCGAAGCCGACGGCGATGCGCGTCGCGCGCTGACCGTGCTGGAGGCGGCGGCCGCGCACGTGGGGCGGGGCGGCCGGTTGACCGTGGCGGAGGCGCGCGAGGCGTTGCAGCTCAGGTTCGCGCACTTCGACAAGGGTGGCGAAGCCACCTACAACATGCTGAGCGCGTACCACAAGAGCCTGCGCGGCAGCGACCCGCAGGCCGCGCTCTACTGGATGGCGCGGATGCTGGAGGGTGGGGGCGACCCGATGATGCTCTTCCGGCGCGCCATCGCGATGGCGGCGGAGGATGTCGGCCTGGCGGACCCGGAAGCGCTGAAGCTGGCCATTGCCGCGCGGGACGCGTTCCACATGCTGGGCCCGCCGGAAGGGTTCCTGCCCCTGGCGGAGATGACGGTGTACCTGGCCACCGCGCCCAAGTCCAACAGCACGGTGCGGGCGCTGGGCGCGGCGCTGGAGGCGGCTCGGCAGACGCCCGCCGAGCCGGTGCCGCTGCACATCCGGAACGCCCCCACCGGGCTCATGAAGGAACTGGGGTACGGGCAGGGGTATCAGTATGCGCACGCGGTGCCGGAGGCGTACATTCCGCAGGAATACCTGCCGGAGCGCCTGCGCGGTACCGCCTTTTTTGAGCCTGGTCCCTTTGGGTTCGAGAAGGAAGTGGCAAAGCGGCTGGCCTGGTGGGCGGAACTCAAGCGGAAGGCCCTCGACGCGGATTCGGCAGGGGCGTGAGGGCATCGTACGGCACTCTGCGACGTGGCGGGCCGAGCCCGCGGAGGCGTGAGGGCTTGATGACACGACGTATGGAGTATGGCAGCATGCTCATGAGCACCGTCCTGCTGGCGGTGGCCGGGTGTTCGACCCTCGGGCGGCAGGTGTTCAGGGAGCCCGTGGTGGAACTCCGTGACGTGCGTCTCACCGGGCTGGGCGTGACCGGCGGCAACCTGGACGTGGTGCTGGCCGTGTACAACCCCAATGGCTACCGGCTGGACGCCACCAGCGGCCACTATCGCGTGCTGGTGGACAGTCTGCAGGTGGCGACGGGTGACATCACCGACCGCAGCCGCTTTACCGGTGGCGACACCACGGTGGTCCACCTGCCGGTGCAGTTCAGCTATGCCGGGGTGGGGGCGGCGGCGCGTGAGCTCACGCAGACCGGCGCCGTGAACTACAAGGTGATCGGCGACCTGACGGTGGACAGCCCCATCGGCAGCCGGACGTTTCCGTTCACGAGCACCGGGCGGTTCACGACGGTCAGCGCTCGCGTGCATTAGCCGGAAGCCCCATCGCCCGCGACCTGATCACCGTCCAGCCACCGGCTGACCGCGCCCTGCTCGTGGGGGTGCCCATGAAGCGCGTGGGTGCCCGCCGCATGCTCGAAGAGCACCTGGCCGAGCTCGAGCGCCTGGTGGACACCGCGGGCGCCGAGGTGGTGGGCACCATCACGCAGCAGATCGACCGGCCCAACCCGGCCACGTATATGGGTTCCGGCAAGCTGGAGGAACTGCGCGCGCGGGTGGTTGAATCCGGCGCCACCCTGGTGATCTTCGACGACGAGCTGTCGCCCGCGCAGGGCAAGAACATCGAGGATGCCATTGGCCATCGTGTCATGGACCGGGCCGAACTGATCCTGGACATCTTCGCGGTGCGCGCGCGGTCGGCGGAAGCCAGGATGCAGGTGGAGCTGGCCCAGCTGGAGTACATGCTGCCGCGGCTCACGCGCATGTGGACCCACCTGGAAAAGACGCGGGGCGGCATCGGCATGCGCGGCCCGGGTGAGACGCAGCTCGAGACGGATCGGCGCCTCATCGGCCACCGCGTCAAGCTGCTGCGCCAGCGCCTGCAGGAAGTGGTGCAGGCGCGTGCCGTGCAGCGCCAGTCGCGGAAGGGGCACTTCCGGGCCTCGCTGGTGGGATATACCAATGCCGGTAAGTCGTCCATCCTGCGCGGGCTGGCGGACACCGAGGTGTTCGTGGAAGACCGGCTGTTTGCCACGCTCGATCCGCTCACGCGCGAAGTGGACGTGGGCGACCACGCGCATGCCCTGGTCACCGATACCGTGGGCTTCATCCGCAAGCTGCCGCACCACCTGGTGGCGTCGTTCCGCGCGACGCTGGACGAAGCCCGCGACGCCGACTTGCTGCTGCACGTGATTGACGCCAGCCATCCGGTGTGGGATGACCAGCGGCAGGTGGTGGACCAGGTGCTCGAGGAGCTGGAACTGCACGATCACCCCACCTTGCTGGTGTTCAACAAGGTGGATGCGCTGGGCAATGAAGCGCTGATCGCGTTGCAGGCGCGGGTGCTGGCCGCGGGGGCCGACGCGATCTTTGTCTCGACGGTGACGCCGGACGGCCTGATGCCGCTGCGCCGCGCGCTGCGCGCGGCCGTCCGCGCGCGCCGGCCGCTGAGCGAGATCCGCCTGTCGCCGGCCGATGGCCGGCTGCTGGCCAGCATCCACCGCGAAGGCCAGGTGCTGGACCAGCGCGCCGAGGGCGAGTGGCTGGTGGTGCGCGCGCGCGTGGACGAGGCGCTGGCCGGTCGCCTGCGCAGCGCGGGCGCCGACGTCGTTCCGGTCTGAGCCTGGCGGGCGATTGCGTCCGGGGAGGCCGCGCCGGGTGCTCCCAACGAAAACGGGGCGCCCCGAATGAGGCGCCCCGTCCAGGCATGGTCGCACAGGGACTCGAACCCCGGACCTCTGGTATGTGAAACCAGCGCTCTAACCAGCTGAGCTATGCGACCGATCCCGCCTTGCGGCGTGCGGTCCGGAAAACCTAACCCGCGCGGGGCGGGGAGGATAGTGGGGCCTGCAGGATTTGAACCTGCGACCGTTGGATTATGAGTCCACTGCTCTAACCAGCTGAGCTAAGGCCCCGTGCGCTCGCCTGCTAGATAGGCGAGAACTCCCGTTGGCGCAAGCGACGCCACTGCTCCGCGGCTCGCCGCGCGCGGTCGTCCTTCCGGCCGACACGGCACCCCATGCGGCGCCGGCGCGGCCGTGCTACACCCGCCGAGCCTCACGGTCCTGCCGCTCCACGTGGGCATCGTACGAGGCCAGCACTTCGTCCGGGCTGACCGTGGCGGCGCCGAGCTTGCCGACCTCGATGCCCGCCGCGTAGTTCGCGATGACCGCCGCCTCAGCCGCCGTCGCGCCGGCCGCCAGCGTGGCGCCCAGGTACGCGGTGACCGTATCGCCGGCCCCTACCACATCGTACACCTCGCGGGCCATCGTCGGGATGCGCGTCACCAGGCCGTCGGATGCGAGCAGGGCCATGCCGCGTTCGCCCAGCGTGAGCAGCAGGTGCTCCACGCCCAGGCGCGCAAAGACCCCGGGCAGCGCGTCCGCGTCGTCCAGGTTGATGGCCGCGCCCAGCGCGGCCTCCAGCTCGCTGCGGTTCGGCTTGAAGACCGTGGCGCCCTTGTACGAAAAGAAGTTCCGGTACTTGGGGTCCACCACGATGGGGATTTCCCGCTGGCGCGCCCACGCGATGGCCTGCGTGATGACCTCGGGGACGAGGACGCCCTTGTTGTAGTCCTCCAGCAGGAGCGCGTCGGCGTCCGCCAGGGCCGCGTGCACCGCCTCCAGCATCCGGGCCACTTCGTCGGCGCTGAGGTCGGCGTCGTCTTCCTCATCCACGCGCAGGAGTTGCTGCGAGCGCGCGACCACTCGCGTCTTGGTGGTGGTGGGGCGGTCCACGCTCACCAGGTGATCGTCGTCCACCGCGATGGCGTCGAGCATGGTGCGGAGCGTGGCGCCGCCCGCGTCGTTGCCGATGGCGCCCACCAGCAGGCATTGCGCGCCAATGGCGCCCACGTTCTGCGCCACGTTGGCCGCGCCGCCAAGGGCAAAGCGGCGCTGGCGCACGCGCACCACGGGCACTGGCGCCTCGGGTGACACGCGGTCCACGTCGCCCGCCAGGTACACGTCCAGCATGGCGTCGCCGATGACGGCCAGGCGCTGCGCGCTGGCGGCGTCCAGCAGCTCGGCCAGTCGGGTGCGGGAGAGGGTCTGGGGCATGGGGGAGGAAAGTACACTGGCGGCGGACCGTCGGCCAAGGTGGCGCGGGCTCGTCGGGCAGGCGTACCGTTATGCTCCTGCGTTCACCACGCCGCGCACACACCCACCCCCGATCGCTTGTCCCCCACGCTTGTTGTCATCCTGCTCCTGGCCATCGGCGGCATCTCCACGTCGGGGCCGCTCACGCGACTGTCGGCGGCGCCGTCGCTCGCGATCGCCGCGTGGCGGCTGGGGCTTTCGCTCGTGGTGGTGTTCGTCGCGCTGGTGATGACCGGCGGGTGGCGGCAGTTGCGACAGCTCCGGCGACGCGACCTTGGCGTGGCCATTGCGGCGGGCGGGATGCTCGCCATCCATTTCTGGACGTGGATAGCATCGCTGAGCCTCACGACGGTCTCCGCGTCGGTGGTGCTGGTGGACATGCAGCCGGCCATCGTCGGCGTGCTGTCCATTGTCTGGCTGCACGAGCGTCCGTCGCGGCGGCAGTGGAGCGGCATTGCCATGGCCATGGCGGGCGCGGTGGTGGTGGCGCTCCCGGACCTGCTGCACGAGGGCGCGGGACTGGGTGGGCGTGCCCTGTTCGGGGACGGCCTGGCGTTTGCGGGCGCCATCGCGGCCGCCTTCTACTTTGTGGCCGGCCGCAAGCTGCGCGCCTCGCTGGACCTGTGGCCATACGTGGCGGTGGTGTACACGGCGTGTTTTGCGTTCCTGGTGCTGGCGGCGCGCGGCACCCATGTGGCGCTCACGCCGCAGCCGCCCCGGGAGCTGGCCATCTTTGCCGGTCTCGCGCTGGGGCCCATGCTGCTGGGCCACACCGGGTTCAACTACGCGCTGCGGTATGTGCCGGCGTACGTGGTGAATCTGGCGTTGCTCTGCGAACCCGTGGGCGCCACCATCCTGGCGGCGCTGCTGCCGGGCATCCGGGAACTGCCCAACTGGGGCACGGTGGTGGGAGGCGCGTTGATCATCTACGGCATTGCGCGGGCCACGCGGGCGGCGGCGCGCGTGGTACCATCGCCGGGCCAGCCACCGGCGCCGGCGCGTTAGCTTTCCAACGCCCGAATCACCGGTGGACACCTCGCCCCATGCCCGAACTCAATCTCGACATCCACGTCACGCGCGGCGGTTCCCTGGAATCGGCGCACGTTGTCCATGGCGCGGTGGTGGACGCCTCGGGTGCGCTCCTCGCGCACGCGCGCGACCCGGCGAGGGTGACGCACTGGCGGTCGTGCGCCAAGCCCTTCCAGGTGATGCCCTTTGTGCAGGAGGGCGGGTTCGAGGCGCTGGGGTGGGGCGACGAACAGCTCGCGCTGGCCTGTGCCTCGCACGGGGGTGAGCCGGAGCATGTGGCGCTGGCGGCGTCCATGCTCGCCGGGCTGGGGCTGGACGAATCGGCGCTCGCGTGCGGGCCGCTGGAGCCGTTGAGCACGCGCGGCGCGCAGGTACTCCGCGACGCCGGCGCGAGTCCCACGCGACTGCACAACAACTGCTCCGGCAAGCACTCAGCCATGCTCGCCCGCGCCAAGTCCCACGGGTGGCCGCTGGACGGCTACCACCGGCCGGATCATCCCATCCAGCAGGCGTGCGTTGCGTCCGTGAGCCGATGGACGGGGGTGCCAGACTCGGCGCTGGGCCGCGGCGTGGATGGCTGCGGCGTGGTGGAGTTCGCGCTGCCGCTGCGCAACATGGCCACTGCGTACGCCCGGCTGGCGGACGCGGCAGGCCAGGGGGACGCCGGCCCTCGGCGCGTGCTGGGCGCCATTGCCGCGCACCCGTTCCTGCTGGGCGGCACGGATCGCTTTGATACTATACTCATACAGGAGACGGGCGGGCGCGTCATCTCGAAGGTGGGCGCGGAAGGGGTGCACACGGCGCTCAGCCTGGACCGGCGGATCGGCGTGGTGGTGAAGGCCGAGGATGGCGGCACCCGCGCCCAGTATCCGGCCATGCTGCGTGCCCTCCAGTATATGGATGTCCTGCCTGCCGAGCTGCCGCCGCGGCTGGCCGCGATCCTGCGACGCCCCATCCTCAACACGCGTGGTGAGGTGGTGGGCGAGATTGGTCCGGTGGCATGAGCCGCCCGCCGATTTCGATTGTGCCCGCGTTCCAATCATGACAGTTGCCGCCTCGCCTCCCTCGATCTTGCGTGCGCTCGACGAGCCCACTCGGCTCCTCGTGCGGCTGTCCGCGCTGGTCGCGGCGGGCACCGAGGCCGACATCCGGCGTGGCCTGGCGGCCGCGTCGGACACCGTCCCCCAACTGTGGGTGGAGGAACTGCTGCTGCAATCGTACCTGTTCGCGGGTTTTCCCCGCACCCTGAACGCGATGCGGGAATGGCGGCGCTCGCATCCGCGCGCCGCCACGCCTGGTCCAGCGGACCAGGGGGCCGCGGCGGGTGTGGACGCGACCGGAGTCGAACCCGGCGCGACCACGGACCCGGTGGCTGGAACGCTGGCCCAGTGGCGCCGGGCCGGAGAACACACCTGCGCCGTGGTATATGGAAAATCGTACGAGCGGCTGCGGGAGAACATCCGGCACCTGCACGTGGAACTGGACGACTGGATGATCACGGACGGGTATGGCAAGGTGCTCAGCAGGCCGGGGCTGGACCTGGTGCGCCGGGAACTGTGCATCGTGGCGGCCTGCGCGGCGGCGGGGCAGGAGCGCCAGCTCCATTCCCACCTGCGGGGCGCGCTGAACGCCGGGGCGTCGGCAGACGCCATCGGCGAATGCCTGGACGCCCTCCAGGATGTGATCACCGCCCCACAATCTGAATCGGCGCACATGCTCTGGGCACGTGTGAGGGGGAAGTAGCCATGTTCGTGGATCGTGCCATCGTGCGGGTCGAAGCAGGCAGCGGCGGGTCGGGCACGGCCTCGTTCCGCCGGGAGAAGTACGTGCCGCTGGGTGGCCCCGATGGCGGCGAGGGCGGGCGCGGCGGCGACGTGCTCGTGCGCGCCGACCCGAACCTCTCCACGCTGCTCGACTACACCTACCGCGATTTCTGGAAGGCCGAAAGCGGCCAGCATGGCGAGGGCTCCAATCGCACGGGCAAGTCCGGGTCGGGCGTGACGTTGCCCGTACCGCCCGGCACGCTTATTCGCGATCACGAAACCCAGGAGCTGCTTGGCGAAGTCCTGGCCGAGGGAGACTCCATCGTGGTGGCCCGGGGCGGCCGCGGCGGCAAGGGGAACTCCTTCTTCGTCACGGCCACGCACCAGTCGCCGCGCGAATGGCAGCCAGGCGAGGACGGCCAGGTCCGGACGCTGGAGCTGGAGCTCAAGCTCATTGCCGACGTGGGGCTCGTGGGCCAGCCCAACGCGGGCAAGTCCACGCTGCTCTCCGTGATCTCGGCGGCGCGTCCCAAGATCGGCGCCTACCCGTTCACCACGCTCTCCCCCAACCTCGGCGTGGTGCCGCTGAGCGGCGGCCGCACCTTCGTGGTGGCGGACATCCCGGGCATCATCGAAGGCGCGCACGAGGGCAAGGGGCTGGGCCTGCAGTTCCTGCGGCACATCGAGCGCACCCGCCTGCTGGCGTTCCTGGTGCCCATCGACGCCATGGACTGGCAGGCGGAGTACGACCAGCTTCGCACCGAGATCTCGGCGTACTCGGCCGCGCTGGCCGCCAAGCCGCACTGCGTGGTATTCACAAAGCTCGATCTCTGGGGCGACGACCCGGTGCCGGACCTGGATGCGCCCGGCGCGTTCGGCGTGTTCGGCATCAGCGCCGCGGGGCGCACCGGACTGGAACCGCTGCTGGCGGCCTGGTGGACGCAGGTGCTGGCGCTCAAGAAGGCCGATGAACCCAAGCGGGACTCCAGCGATCTCCCCTGAGGCTCGGGCGACACTCGCGCTCTCGATGATCGACGGCATCGGGTGCGCCACCTTCAGTGAACTGGTTGCGCGATTTGGATCCGCGCAGCGGGCGTTGGATGAGGCACAGGGCGCGGACGCGCGCGGGGCCGGCCTTGCCGCCGCCGATGCCGCGCTGGCTGACGCCGCGCGCCTGGGCATGACCCTGCTGGTGGCGGGCGATGGCCGCTTTCCGGCGGAGCTGGCCGAATTGCCGGATGTGCCGCCAGTGCTCTGGGCCCTGGGCCGGCTGGAACTGCTGCGGCCCGCGGCGCGGGTGGCCATTGTCGGCACTCGGCGCTCCACGGCGTACGGGGAACGCACCACCCGCGCGCTCGCGGGCGCCATGTCGCGGGCGGGCGCCTGCGTGGTGAGTGGCATGGCGCGGGGCATTGACTCCGCGGCGCATCGCGCGGCACTCGAAGCCGGCGGGCCCACCATCGCCGTGCTGGGTACGGGTGTGGATATCGCGTACCCGGCGGCCAACCGGGCGCTGCACGCCGAGATCGCCGAGCGCGGCCTGCTGCTCTCCGAGTATCCACCGGGGGAGCGGGCAAACGGCGGGTCGTTCCCGCGGCGCAACAGGATCATTGCGGCGCTGGCGCAACTGACGGTCGTGGTGGAGGCGGGCGTGAAGAGCGGGGCGCTGATCACCTCGCGCTACGCGCAGGACCTCAACCGGCAGGTGGCCGGGGTGCCTGGGTGCATCGACCAGCCGCAGGCGGCCGGTGTGAACCTCCTCATCCGCGACGGGGCACAGATGCTGACCGGCGTGGAAGATGCGCTCGCGCTCATGGGGCTCACCCGCGCCGTCCGATCGCCCGAGCTGCCGTCGGGAAGCGACGAAGAACTGGTGTGGCGCGCGCTCGCTTCCGGCGCGGTGGACACGGACGCGCTCTGTGTGGGCACCGGGCTCCCCGCTGATCGCTGCCTGGCCGCCGTCACGCGGCTGGAAATTGAGGGGGCCGTGGAGTGCGCGATGACAGGCGAAGTGAGGCGCCGGATCGGATGAGCGGCTGGATTCCGTACATCCCCGTGATCTTCGACGGGCGCCCTCGCGCCTCGTCCTATATTCCCGGCGTGTCCCCGCCGCGCCATCTCTACATCCACGTTCCGTTCTGCGCGCGCCGCTGCTCGTATTGCGATTTCTCCATCGCCGTGCGCCCGGTGGTGCCGGTGGATGAGTACGTGAACGCCCTCACCACCGAACTTGAACTTCAGTTCCGCGATGCCGCGCCGTGGGAGGTGGACACCATTTACTTCGGTGGCGGCACACCGTCCAGGCTGGGCGGTCCCGGCATTGCACGGTTGCTCGACGCGCTCCGACGCCGAGTGTCGCAGGCCCCTGGCGCCGAGGTCACCCTGGAGGCGAACCCCGAGGACGTGACACCGGCAGCGGCCGCCGAGTGGCGGGCCGCGGGCGTGACGCGGGTCTCGCTCGGGTCCCAGTCGTTCGATGACAAGGTGCTCACATGGATGCACCGCACCCACGACGCCAGCGCCATTCCCAAGGCGGTGGACACCCTGCGCAGAGCCGGAATCCAGGAGCTTTCCCTCGATCTCATTTTTGCGCTCCCCGGGGAGCTGAACCGCGATTGGGCTGATGACCTGCGACAGGCGGTGGAGCTCGAACCGGACCATCTCTCGCTCTACGGGCTCACGGTTGAACCCGCCACGCCGCTGTTTCGCTGGCGCGCCCGGGGCCTGCTGCGCGAAGCGCCCGACCAGCGCTATGAGGCCGAGTTCCTGCTGGCGCACCAGGCGCTGGAGTCGCACGGATTTGAGCATTACGAGGTGTCCAACTACGCGCGGCCAGGGCGCCAGGCGCGCCACAACTCGGCGTACTGGTCCGGCGCGGCGTATGCCGGGCTCGGACCGTCGGCACACGGCTTTGACGGCCGCACGCGGCGCTGGAATCTCGCAGCGTACGTGGAGTGGCTGCGCACCGTGGGCAAGGGGCGCGATCCGCTGGGCGGCAGCGAAGTGCTCACCGCGGAGAATCGCGCCGACGAGGCGGTGTATCTCGGGTTACGCACGGCACGGGGCTTGCCCTTGAATGACGGCGAGCGCCTGAAGCTGCAGGCATGGCTGGATCAGGGCTGGGCGGTGGCAACTGGCGATGGACGGCTTTGTCTCACCGCGCTCGGCTGGCTGCGGCTGGATGCGCTCGCAGAATACTTGACCGTCGTCCGAAGTCGTTCATAGATTTGAACTTATGGCTAGTGAACCCCTGACCCAGCGCGAGCGAATGGTGCTCGAAGCGGTGATTGAGTCGTATGTGGAGACTGCCGAGCCGGCGGGTTCCCGCATGCTGTCTCGTCGCTTTGGGCTGGGCGTGTCCCCGGCCACCATCCGGAACACCATGAGCGACCTGGAGGCCAAGGGGTTCCTGGCGCACCCGCACACGTCGGCCGGCCGGGTCCCGACCAACAAGGCGTATCGGATGCTGGTGGACTCGCTGCTCGCGCGCGAGAACCCGTTGCCCTGGGGGCGCGAGCAACTGTTGCGTGAGATCGGGCACGCGGCGTCTCCCATCGAGACGATACTCCGGCGCGCGGCCCAGAGCCTTGGCGTGCTGGCGCAGGAGCTGGGCGTGGCGCTGGTGCCCGAGCTTGGCAAGACGGTGCTGCGCAGCCTTGACCTGGTGCGCATGAACAGCGAGCGGTTGCTCATGGTGCTCCAGCTTGAGGGCGGTGTGGCGCGCACCGTGTTCGTGGAAGTCCCCGGCGAGATAGCCGAAGGCGTGCTGGCCGAGGTGAAGCTGGTGCTGAACGAGCGACTGGCGGGGTACACGCTGGAGCAGATCGCGGCGTCGGTGGGATCGCGCCTGCGCGATTCCGTGGCCGGCGTGGAGGCGCGTGAGCTGCTCAACAT
>DASSOG010000059.1:0-37082 GCA_035700805.1 Gemmatimonadaceae bacterium
GACACGTTTGCCATGGACGCGATCTCGCGCCTCACGGTGACGGCCGCCGAGCGCGGCCATTATGATATTCGTCTGGAAGCCGCCATTGCCAAGATGTACAACACCGAGAAGTGCTGGCGGATTGTGGACGACGCGCTGCAGATCCGCGGCGGGCGAGGCTACGAGACCGCCGACTCCCTGCGCGACCGGGGCGAGCGTCCGGTGCCGGTGGAGCGCTTCATGCGCGACGCGCGCATCAACCTGATCTTCGAGGGCTCGTCGGAGATCATGCGGCTGTTCATCGCGCGTGAAGCCGTGGACAAGCACTTCAAGCTGGCGTTTCCGATTGTGAGTCCCGACTCGACGTTCGGGCAGCGCGTGAGCGCGGCCGTTCGGGCGGCGCCCTTCTACCTGACCTGGTACCCGGCGCTCTGGTGGCCGCGGGTGGGCGGCTACGGCCGGTTCGGCCCCCTGGCGCGGCACGTGCGCTTTGCCGCCAGGCATGCGCGCAAGCTCGGGCGCACGCTGTTTCATGCCATGGTGCGCTACGGGCCGAGCCTGGAACGGCGGCAGGCGGTGCTCTTCCGCGGCGTGGACATTGGCGCCGAGCTCTTTGCCATGACCGCGGCATGCGTGTATGCGGATGCCGAGCGCCGGAATGGCAACGCCGGGGCCATCGAGCTGGCGGACGTGTTCTGCCGGGAGGCCGAGGTGCGCGTGCGGGAGTTGTTCCGGAACTTCAATAGCCGGAACGATGGCCCCAAGCGCCGGCTGGCGGGTGGGCTGCTGGACGGCGACTACGCGTGGATGGAAGAGGGGATCATCAGCGCCTGGGGGGCGGACTCCCCGTAGCCGCGCATCGGGTGCGCGGCGTCCGTGGCCGGCCTACGCCACGAACGCCGTGTACCCCTCGTCGGCAATCGCTTCCTCGATCTGGTCAACGGTGGCCAGCGCGGGGTCGTGCTGGATCCTGGCCGAGCCGATCTGCACATCTTCCACCTGGACACCCGGCGTCTTCTCCAGCCGGCCCCGCACCGCGTGTACGCAGTGCTGGCAGGTCATGCCCTCGATGGTGAACGTCACCTGTGTCATTGGCTGCTCCTGTCGAGTTCGGCCACAAGTCTAGCGGAATGCCGGCCGCGCCGCTGCCACTGCAGCAGCACCACCGCGGCCGCGATGAGCAGCCCGCCCAGCATGGTGCCGCCGGTCATCGCCTGGCCCAGGATGAGCGCCCCGAGCAGCGCGGTCCAGAAGGGTTCCACGGTGGAGATGATGGCCGTGCGCACCGGACCCAGCACCCGCAGGCCCCGCAGGAACGCAATGAACGCCACGGCCGTGGACCAGAGCGCCATGGCGGCAATGGCCAGCCACGCGTTCACCTGGAGCGCGAGCGTGGCCCGGTTGGTGAAGACGTCCAGCAGCACCAGCAGCACGCCGGCGCCCAGCGCCGCATACACGGCGGCGATGGATTCCGACAGTGTTTCCTGATAATGCCCGATGAGCGGGATGTACATGGCGTACGCCAGCGCGGAGACGAGGGCCAGCATCACGCCCACGGGGTGCAGCGACCCCACCGCTGGCGTGCCGATCATCACCGTGATGCCGGCCAGCGAGAGCAGCAGCGCCACCACGCGCGTCAGCGTCAGCCGTTCCGCCCCGCGCACGGCCTCCAGCACGGTGACCCACGCCGGATAGGTGTAGAACAGAAAGCTGAGTGGCGCGGCGGGAATGTAGTCCAGCGCCGAGAGGCTCACGTACGCGATGAAGGCCTGCGCCCCACCCGCCAGAAGAATCACCGGCAGCAGCCGCCGCACCGGCGCGCGCAGCGACTGCAGCGACCCTGCCAGCAGCGCCAGCATGACCGTGCCAATCAGGTAGCGCCACGACAGCGCGTTGAGCAGCGAGGCCCCGGACTGCTCGGCCAGCGCGGTCAGGATCGGGATGGCCCCGAAGCCCGTCGCGCTGACGACGATCAGCCCCGTGGCGCGCCATCCGGCCCGCGCGGTGCCCGGTGTCCCCACCCTCAGAGCAGGGTGCCCCGCATCACCAGTTGCGCCATCGAGAAGAAGATCACGAGTCCGGTGACGTCCACGAGCGTCGCGACAAAGGGCGCCGAGGCACTCGCCGGGTCAAAGCCCAGCCGCTTCATGACGAAGGGAAGCATGGCCCCCGCCAGTGAACCCCACGTCACGATGCCAATCAACGCGAACCCCACCGTGAGCGCGATCAGCACATGGTGGGGATCGTAATCGTAGATGCCCAGCTTCTGCCACAGCAGGATGCGCCCGATCCCGAGCACGCAGAGGCCCAGCCCCATGGCGATCCCCGTGGGAATCTCGCGCATGGCCACCCGCCACCAGTCGCGCAGCCGGATCTCGCCCAGGGCCATGGCGCGGATGATCAGCGACGTGGCCTGCGACCCGGAATTGCCCCCTGAACTCATGACCAGCGGGATGAACAGCGCCAGGGCGATCACTTTCTGCAGGTCGTCGGCATAGTGGCCCATGGCGCTGGCCGTGAACATTTCACTGATGAACAGGAAGCTGAGCCAGCCCCCGCGCTTCCACACCATCCGCCAGAAGCCGATGGTCATGTAGGGCTCGTCCAGGGCTTCCATGCCGCCCAGCTTCTGCACGTCCTCGGTCTGCTCCGCCTGGATGGCGTCAATCACGTCGTCCACCGTGACCACGCCCAGCACCCGGCTGGTGTCGTCAATGACGGGCACGGCCACCAGGTCGTAATTCGAGGTGACGCGCGCGACTTCCTCGCGGTCGGCCTGCGGCTTGACGCTCATGACCTCGGACCAGGCCATGTCGCCCACCTTCGCGCCGTCCGGCGCGGCCAGCAGCTCGCGCAGCGAGAGCACGCCCACCAGGCGGCCGGACTCATCGGTGACATAGATCTGGTACATCGCTTCGCGGCGTCCGCTGCGCGCGATGTTGCGCACCCCGGCCAGCGCGGCTTCCACGCCCATGGTCGCCGGCACCGACACGAACTCCGTGGTCATCAGCCCGCCCGCGGAATCCGGGTCGTAGGCCAGCAGCTTTTCGGTTTCGCGCCTGGCCGCCGCGGGAATGGCGGCCAGGATTTCCTCGGCGTGCTCCTCCTCGATATCCTCGAGCGTATCCGCGCGGTCGTCCGGCGTCATTTCCGAGACGAGGGCGGCGGCCTGGCGGGCCGACATCGCCTCGAGCAGCTCGACGCGCAGCTCCTCGTCCAGGTATTCCAGGACATCCGCGGCGCGTCCCGGCGGGAGCGCGGCCAGCAGCGCCGGTACCTTGTCGCGCGGCAACAGCTCGGCGACATCGGCCAGGTCGGCGGCGTGTACCTCCTCCGTCTCCGCGGCCACGGCGGTGGGCGCGTCATCGAGCAACGCGAGGATGTCGGGCGCGAGGAGCGTCGCGACCGGCCGGTCTTCGGGGTTGTACTGAGGTGGCGTCATGGTCCGGCCCCCCTGGAACGCACAGGGCGTCTTGTCGGCGACGAACGTGAGCGGGGACCGTGCGTCCCGCGCAGACATTTCAAGGAAACAGCGCGCGTCAAGTTAGGCCTGCTGCTCCATCACGACAAGGCGCATTGCTGGCGCCGAGCCGGCGCCCATCGCGCCCGAGCCTCCCGATCCATCCGGGCCGCGCCCAACCGTCAACCGGTTGCAGTTGTCCAATCAAACGATCGCGAAGCTTCATGCCCACGCCAGTGTACGGACTCAGGCCATGCTGCCCATACACCGATTCCTGCTCGCTGCCCCACTCCTTCTTCCCCTTGCACTCGGCGCGCAGGCGCCGGATCCAGTCGTCGCCTCCGGCGGCCGGCCTCCGGACGGCGCCCTCGAGGCACCGGCCCATGGTGTGGCGACGCCCCCGGTGATTGACGGGCGCGATGACGACCCCGCCTGGCGCACGGCCACCGTGATCACCGCTTTCCGGCAGTACAGCCCGGTGCCTGATACCACCCCCGCCTTGCGCACCGAGGCCCGGATCACCTACGACGCGCACAACCTGTACTTCTTCGTGCGGGCGTACGATCCCCACCCCGACAGCATCGTGGCCCTGCTCAGCAGGCGCGACGTCCGCACCGCCTCGGACCAGATCAAGGTGATGATCGACTCGTACCACGACCTGCGCTCGGGGTATGAGTTTGCCGTGAATCCGGCCGGCGTGAAGCGCGACTACTACACCTTCAACGACCAGGAGGAGGACGGGTCGTGGGACGCGGTGTGGGACGTGGCCACGCGCATTGACTCGCTGGGCTGGACCGCCGAGTTCCGCATCCCGCTCAGCCAGCTCCGGTATGCAACGCAGCCGGAGAACACCTTTGGCATCATGCTCAGCCGGGACGTGGCCCGGTTCAACGAACGGGATAGCTGGCCGGTGTTCAGCCGGTCCCGGCCCGGCATCGCCTCGCAGTTCGCGCCGGTCACCGGATTTCACGGCCTGGCGTCCCCGCATCGGCTCGAGGTGTCGCCGTACACGGTGGCCAGTACGCGCAATGTCGTCGCCGGCGCTGGCTTTGACCAGCGCTCGGACGTGACCATGGGGGCCGACCTCAAGTACGGCGTCACGTCCAACCTCACGGTTGACGCGACGGTCAACCCGGACTTTGGCCAGGTGGAGGCGGACCCCTCGGTGCTCAACCTGACCGCATTCGAGACCTTCTTTCCCGAACAGCGCCCCTTCTTCCAGGAGGGACAGGGGCTGTTCCGTTTCAACGTGACGTGCAACGACGGCACGTGCTCGGGGTTGTTCTACTCTCGGCGCATCGGGCGGGCTCCGCAACTGGGTGACCAGTATCCGGGTGACGACAACCCGGAACAGACCACGATCCTGGGCGCGGCCAAGCTCACCGGGCGGCTGCCCGGCGGCACGTCCATTGGTGTGCTGGATGCGGTGACCGATCGCGAGCATGGTGCGGGAGGGGCGACGCTCGAGCCGCAGTCCAACTACTTCGTGGGCCGGGTGCAGCAGGATTTCCGCGATGGCGCCAGCGGCGTGGGCGTGATGCTCACCAACGTGCACCGGGACCTGGATGGCTTCTCCTCCGCGTACCTGCGCCAGGATGCGTGGAGCGGCGGGATGGACTTCCGCCACCAGTTCCTGGACCGCCGGTACTCGCTGGCCGGGTACGTGGCCGGCAGCCGCGTGTCGGGATCACCGCAGGCCATTGCCGCCACGCAGCAGAGCTTTGTGCACAACTACCAGCGTCCGGACGACGGCCTGCTCTTTGACAGTACACGCACGGCGCTGGACGGCACCTCGGCGCAACTCTCGTTCAACAAGCTGGGTGGCGGCATCACGCGATTCGAACTGGGCTATCAGTGGCTCTCACCCGGGTTCGAGATCAACGACGTGGGCTTCCTGGGGCAGGCCAACACGCAGTCCCAGTCGTTGTGGTACGCGTTCGTGTTCAATAATCCCACGCGGCTGTATCGCCGCTTCCAGGTCAACGTGAACCAGTGGACCATCTTCTCGGCCCAGGGGATGCGCGAAGGTGCCGGTGGCAACCTCAACTGGAATGCCGACTTTCACAACAACTGGTCCGCGAGTATGGGCGAAAACGTGAACGCCCTGGTGCCCGTCCTGTGCGCCACCTGTTCGCGCGGCGGACCGGCCGTGGCGCAGTCGCGTTCGTTCAACGGATGGGCCAACGTGGCGGGTGACAACCGCCGGATCATCGTGCCGAACCTGAGCCTGAACTGGAGCCACGGTGACGGCGGCCGGTCTTCGGCGTTCGCGGTCTCACCCGGGGTGGACCTTCGGGTGGCCAGCCGGTTCAGCGCCACGCTCGGGCTGGGCGTGCGGCATAATGTGGACGCCTTCCAGTGGTACGCCAACTTCGGGGTTCCGGGCAGCGACACCACGCACTACACCTTTGCGCGCCTGGACCAGCATACCGTCTCGCTGACCACCCGCCTGAACTTCACGGCCACGCCCACGCTCTCGCTGCAGGTGTACGCCGAGCCGTTTGTGAGCACGGGGAGCTACAGCGACTGGGTGGAACTGGCAAATCCCTATGCGGCATCGCAGGCCGACCGGTACCAGCCCTACTCGGGCACCGGGGCCCCGGGCGGCTTCAGCTACCGGCAGCTTCGCTCCAACACCGTGCTGCGCTGGGAATACCGTCCCGGATCGGTGCTCTACCTGGTATGGTCCCAGGGCCGCCAGCAGTCCGGCGCGGACATGGGCGGGTTCGACTTCGGGCGCGACTATCGGGAGCTCTTCCGGGTCCATCCCCAGAACACGTTCCTCATCAAGGGATCGTACTGGCTGAACTTCTGAGGCGCGGCCAGCGTGGTGAACCGGTTGGACACGGCCACCGGTCGGCGCGGGGTGCTCCGTTGACGCTCCCCGCCGCGACCGCGAACTTCCCGTGGTCCTCAACCAACACCCATGACCTCTGTTGCATTCCTCGGGCTCGGCGCCATTGGCCGGCCCATGGCGCAGCGCGTGGCTGCTGCCGGGTTCCAGCTCACCGTCTGGAACCGCACCGAGGCGCGTACGCATGCATGCGCCGCGGACACGGGAGCCCGGGCCGCCGCCACGCCCGCTGACGCGGTCCGCGACGCCCAGTTCGTGATCACCTGCCTTTCCACGTCGCAGGACGTCGCGTCCCTGCTGGACGGCCCCACGGGATTGCTCGCCGGCCTGGCGCCCAATGCGGTGCTGGTCGACTGCACCTCGGGCGACCCGGCCACCTCTCGCGCCATCGCGGCACGCGTCGCGGAGCGCAAGGTGTCTT
Source organism: Gemmatimonadaceae bacterium (assembly GCA_035700805.1). Classification (GTDB taxonomy): domain Bacteria; phylum Gemmatimonadota; class Gemmatimonadetes; order Gemmatimonadales; family Gemmatimonadaceae; genus JAGWRI01. Next base: position 6,715 of record DASSOG010000059.1, read on the forward strand.
TCATAGACGCGCCGGTGAGTGGCGGAACGGGCGGCGCCGAGGAGGGCACGCTCACGGTGATGGTCGGGGGCGATGCCGCAGTGCTCGAGCGGGCGCGTCCGGTGCTGCAGGCGTTCGGGAAGAAAATTGTCCACTGCGGCGGCATCGGCGCTGGCGACGCGGTGAAGGCCATGAACAACGCCATGCTCGCCATTCATGTATGGAGCACAGGCGAGTGCATGGCCGCGCTGGTCAAGGCGGGGGTGAGTCCCAGGCTGGCGCTGGACGTGATCAATTCCTCCAGCGGCCGCTCGAACACATCGGAAAACCTGTTTCCCGACCGCGTGCTCTCCCGTGCCTTCCCGCGCACCTTCCGGCTGGCCCTGCTGGACAAGGACATCGGCATCGCGGCGCAGGTGGCGCGTGAGCAGCGGGTGCCGTCGCCGGTGCTGCAACTGGCCGCCGAGCTGTTCCGTGGTGCGCACGCGGAGCTCGGCGAGGACGCGGACCACGTGGAAGCGGTGAAGGTGATCGAACGCCTGGCCGGGACGGAAATCGGATGACGCCCTCCGTGGACGACATCCGGTTGCACTTTCCGGCGTTGCGCCGCGTGGATCTCGGCCATGCCGTGGCGTACTTTGACGGCCCCGGCGGCACGCAGGTGCCCCGCGTCGTGGTGGACGCGATGTCGGGCTACCTCCTGCACCACAACGCCAACACGCACTGGGTGTACCCGACCAGCGTGGAAACCGATGCGCTCCTGGCCATGGCGCGGCGCACGGTGGCGGAGTTCCTGAACGGGGAACCCAACGAGATCGCCTTTGGCCAGAATATGACTTCGCTCACGTTCCACCTGGCGCGCGGGCTGGGCCGCGCGTGGGGGCGCGGTGACGAGATCGTGGTCACGGAACTGGACCACCATGCCAACGTGGCGCCCTGGCGCGCGATTGCCGTGGAGCGCGGCGTGACGGTGCGCACCGTGCGCATGAATCCGGCCGATGGCACGCTGGACTGGGCTGACCTGGAACGACAGGTCAATCCGCGCACGAAGCTCGTGGCCATCGGCGCCGCGTCCAATGCGCTGGGCACCATCACCGACGTGGCCTCGGCGTCGGCTCTGGCGCATGCGATGGGGGCGCTCGCGTTTGTGGATGCCGTCCACTTTGCGCCGCATGAACTGGTGGACGTGCGCGCCATCGGCTGCGATTTCCTGGCCTGCTCGGCATACAAGTTCCATGGTCCCCATGTCGGCATCCTGTGGGGGCGGCGTGAACTCATTGAGGCCACCGACGTGCCGCGCCTGGACCCCGCGCCGCAGGAGGCGCCCGAGCGGCTGGAGACCGGCACGCAGAATCATGAGGGCATTGTGGGCGCGGCCGCGGCCATTGATTTCCTGGCGGGGCTGGCGCCCGCGGGCACCCCCGGCGGCAGACGCGAGGCACTGCGCGCCGCGTACGAGGCCATCCATTGCCGGAGCGCCGCGCTCTTTGACGATCTCTGGACCGGGCTGGCGTCCGTGCCGGGGCTCACGCTGTACGGGCTGCCCCCGCGCGCACGCCGCACCCCCACGCTCGCGTTCGCCATCGAGGGGCGCCGGACGGAGGACATCGCGCGCCTGCTGGCGGAGCGGGGCGTGTTCGTATCCAACGGCGACTTCTACGCCACCACCGTGATGGAACGGCTGGGGCGGCAGGCCGATGGCGTGGTGCGCGTCGGCCTGGCCTGCTACAGTTCGGCCGAGGAGGTCGCGCGCCTGGTGGACTGCCTCACCTCACTCCAGACCGGATCCACGTCATGACCAAGCCGACGCGTCCCACCAAGACCGTGAAGGAGAGCCAGCACGAGTCGTCGCAGTTGATGATGCCGCAGGACGCGAACAACATGGGACACGTGTTCGGCGGCGTGGTGTTCTCGATGATGGACCAGACCGCCGCCATTGCCGCGCTGCGGCACTGCCGCACGTCGGCCGTCACGGCGTCCATTGACCGCGTGGATTTTCGCGAACCGATATACCTTGGCGACCTGCTCATCATGAAGGCCAGCGTGAATTACGTGGGCACGACCTCCATGGAGATCGGGGTGCGCGTGGAGGCGGAGGACCTGATGACCGGCGTGCGTCGCCACACGAATTCCTGCTACCTGACCTTCGTGGCGGTGAATCGCGAGGGGCGGCCGATTCCGGTGCCCGGCCTGACGCCCGAGACCGCGGAGGAGCTGCGCCGGTACAAGGCCGCGGAAGACCGACGCCGGCGCCGGCTGGAGGAGCGCGTGTCCGAGGAACACGACGGGCACCCGGCCGGGTGATTCCGCCGGCCGCCAGTCCCTGCGCGCGTTGGCTCCCGCTTGTGCCGGGGGCTATACTCCAGTCATGAAGCTATTCACCGTGGAGCAGGCCAACGCCACGCTTCCGCTGGTGCGGAAGATCGTCGCCGACGTGGTGCGCGAGCATGCCACCTGGCGCGAGAAGGTGCTGGAATTCGACCTTGCCACGTCCAGCGCCCGGACCGAGGCGGAACTGGCGCGGGTCCAGGTGCTGGAGCGCGAGGTGCAGGCGCGCGCCCGCGAGATCGCGGGGTTCCAGCGCGAGCTGGGGGCGCTGGGCATCGAGCTCAAGGACCCACGCCTGGGCCTCGTGGATTTCCCCAGCGAGATGACCGGCCGGCGCGTGCTGCTCTGCTGGCGCCTGGGAGAGTCCGAGGTGCAGTACTGGCACGAACCGGACGCGGGCTACGCGGGTCGGCAGCCCCTGACTCCGCTGCTCGTCGGCTGACGCGGTCACCCTCAAACTATTATCGAATCACCATGGTCCCTTATCGCTCTCCCGACGGCATCGAGTATGAAGTCGAAGTAGCGGTGCCGGCGGCCAGCAATGCGGTGGTGTACTTCCGCCACCCCGACGGACGGCACGCGCGGCTGGATCGCTATAGCTGGTACCTCAACCAGGGGCCCGAGGCCCGGAGCGTCACGTCGCGGCTGGACGCGAAGGCCGCGGAGGAATCCCTGGACCAGGCGGCGCTGCATCGGCTGTTCCGGCGGTCCATGCCCGTGTCCCGGCCGGCCCCGGCGCCGCGCGTGTGGAGATCGCGGGGCGCTAACGTCGGACGGAACTGAGGGGCAACGTCGGCGCGACCCGCTCAGGTCGCGCTCGCCCCTGATTCGTCGCCCGCATCGCGGAACGGGATGTCAATTTCCATCCCGTCGCGCCCCACCACCACATTGCTGAACACTTCGCGGGCCTCGCGCAGCAGGTCCGATGGATCGTGGGAGTAGCGCGCGGAGATGTGCGTGAGCACCAGCCGACAGACGCCGGCCCGGGCGGCCACCCCGGCGGCCTCGCGCGCCGTGGAGTGCCCCGTCTCTTTCGCCCGCTCGGCTTCCTCGTCGGTGAAGGTTGCCTCGTGCAGCAGCAGGTCGGCGTTGCGCGCCATCTCCACCGTGGCCTCACAGGGGCGCGTGTCGCCCGTGATCACCACGGTGCGGCCGGCGCGCGCCGCGCCCACCAGCTCGCGGGGCTCAATCACGCGACCATCCGCCAGCGTCACGGGCTGGCCGCGGTGGATCTGCCCCCAGAGCGGACCCTCGGGGACGCCCAGTTCGCGCGCGCGTTCCGGGTTGAACCGGCCCTTGCGGGTGGCCTCCACCATCGCGTAGCCCAGCGCCGCGGTGTTGCCGTGATCCACTGGAAACGCGATCACTTCATGGTCGCGGTATTCCACGCGCTGCATCGGCTCCAGCTCGATCATCTCCACGGGAAACGTGACGCGATCCACGCCGAAATCCCTGGCGCGCCGGAGCATCCGCGCGGAGCCACGGGGGCCCAGCAGCCGCATCGGTTCCGTGCGGCCTTGCAGGGCCATGGTGCGCAAGAGCCCGATCACGCCGATCACGTGGTCGGCATGCATGTGCGTGAAGTAGATGTCGCGCAGCGCGAACGAGACGCCGTACCGCATCATCTGGCGCTGCGTGCCCTCGCCGCAGTCGAACATGAGCGTCTCGCCCTCGCGCACGAGCACGACGGAGGGAACGTTGCGTTCCACGGTGGGACGGGTGGCGGAGGTGCCCAGGAGGCCGAGGGTGAGCGGCATGGGGTGGCAATATAAGGAACGCCGGGCCGGGCCACCGGCGCGCGACGTGATTCGCGCCCGCCGCCGGCCGGCGTGTGCTCCCCTATGCGACGAGGGCGCTCCACCTCGCGTCGTCAATATTTCCGCCGCTCACGATCACCGCCGCCGGAAACTCCACTGCCGTCTTGCCGAGCAGCACCGCGCCGGTGGCCACCGCGCCCGCGCCCTCCACCTTGAGCCGGTGTTCGCGGTGCAGCCAGTTGATCGTCCGCCCGATCTCGTCCTCGGTGAGCAGCACCATCTCATCCAGGGCGTGCCGGCCGATGTCCAGCGCCTCGTCGTCGATCTGGCCGGCCAGCCCATCGGCCAGCGTAGCCGCCACCGGGATCTGCACCACCCGTCCCGCGGCCAGCGAGCGCGCCATGGCGGCGGTCTGGTCGCTCTGGGCACCGACAATGCGGACCGCCGGCGCCTCGGCGCGCACCAGGGACGCGCACCCTCCCAGCAGGCCGCCCCCGCCCACGCAGACCACCAGCGTGCGAAGCGCGGGCAGGTCGCGCAGGATCTCCAGCGCCACCGTCCCCTGGCCGGCCAGCAGCATGTCGCCCAGGCACGGGTTGATGAAGGTCAGGCCATGCGCGTTGCCATATGCCTTGGCCGCGGTCATGGCCGCGTCGTAATCGGGCGGTGAATCGTCCAGCGTGGCGCCGAGCCTGCGGATGCCGGACTTCTTCACGTCGGGCGCGGTCCTCGGCACGAAGATCCGCGCGGAGATGCCCAGCGCCCGGGCCGCGTAGGCCACGCCCAGTCCGTGATTGCCCGCGGAGGAGGCCACCACGCCACGGCGGCGGGCGTCGTCGGGCAGGGTGGCCAGCGCGTTGAGCGCGCCGCGCAGCTTGAACGAGCCCGTCACCTGCTGGTTTTCGAGTTTCAGGAACACCTCGCCGCCCGCCGCGCGGGAGAGCGGCTCGCTGCGCAACAGCGGGGTGTGCACCACGTGGGCGCTGATGCGCTCGGCGGCCAGGTGGACTTGCGTGGGGCTGAGGTCGGTGAACATGCAGGGATGGTAGCACGCGGCTGGCCGGGCTCAAGTCTCCGGCCGGCACGCCGTTACCGGGGCAGGGGGCGGGTCGTCTACTTGACTGAAGGGGGGTGGCCGACTAGTTTCAAGGCAGTCGAGCGGCCCCGCACGCGGGGCCGTTTCAGCAGGATCCCGGGTGCGAACGGGCAGACGCTTCTTTCCGGCATCTCGGACCTTTCGGGGCTGTAGCTCAGCTGGGAGAGCGCTGCAATCGCACTGCAGAGGTCAGGGGTTCGATCCCCCTCAGCTCCATCCGCGAGATTACTCGCGTACACATATTTGCCCGCCGCCGTTCGGTAGGACGGAGAGTTCCAATGACGGCGCGCGTGGCAATCAACTGCCGGCCGCGGATTCGTTCCGCGGCTTTTTTGTTGGGGCACTGGTGCCCGGTGTCCGGCCGCCAGCGTGGCTACCGCAGGACGCGGCCGAAGTCGCGTCGAATGGCGTCAAAGGTCTCGCCGATGAAGGCGAACTCCTCGCGCTGCACCTCGGCATCCTGGTCCAGCAGGACCCGGGAGATGAGGCCGCCCAGGAAGCGCATCATGGTGCCCTCCTTGACCTCGGCGAATCCCGTGCGCGAGAGGATGGTCTGCGCCCCCGCGGTGTCGCGGACGGCCACGCGGTAGGCCATGCCGGGCGCGCGGAAGGGGCGCGCCAGCGACGAGCCCAGCAGGTGCGAGAATCCCAGGGGCAGCTTCCATTCCGGCTGCTGGTCAAACCGCAGGGTCCACGAGCGTTCGTGTGTGGAGTGCCCGATCACGAACTCCGCGGAGAACTGTTTTACGCCTACGGTAAAGACCGAGACTTCCGTGGTGAAGCGCCCACCCAGGCGGAGGGTGTCGGGAAGTGGGGTGTCGCCGCCGGCCAGCGGCAGGAACTCGTGGCCGCGGACGCGCGCCTGCATCACCACCGGCGGGCCGGCGGAGGCGGCGGTGAAGTAGGTGTGCCCGGCGCGGTCGGAGATATGGAAGTCGTAATGCGTGGGGCCCACATATTTGTTCATGTAGTCCGCGAACTTCGGGTAGCGTTCGCGCAGCCCGTCCGGCTGCATGGAGAAGTGCAGCGTGACCAGGGCGGACCCGTCGGCGGCTGGCACGACCAGCAGCGAGTCCAGCGACATGAGCTGTGAGAGGACGGCCGTGGTGTGCGGAAACGTGGTCCGGTAGTCGGCGCGCAGGGTCGAGTCGTCGCGGATGGAACCGGACGCCAGCAATGCCACGATACCGCTGGCCACCTCGGAGGCGCGGATGGTCCCGAAGGCAATCTGGATGTTCGTATTCCATGCGTACTCGCCGTCGCCCAGGCGTCGCAGCGTGATGATGTGGCGGGCGTCGCCGAGCGAGGCGGGAAAGGGCGCGTCGGCCATTGCGTCCTGTTGCGTGACGCCTTGCGCGTCCACGGATTCCGCGAACTCAAATCGCCGCGTGCTGGAGTCGGGCCAGCCCGTCCAGAGCGCGGAGTCGTTGAAGATGCGCGAGGGCACCAGCACGGCGCCGGCCATGCGCTTGCGGGCGTATTCGTAATGCGCGCCGTGGTGGACGTGGGCGTAGCGTTCGTAGAGGGCGGTCATGGCCTGTTGCACGCGGTCGAGCGCGCCCGGGCCGCCGGTCCCGAAGCCCAGGGCGGCCGAGCGGCAGCCGGACAGGGCGGCGAGCAGGGCCAGGGCGCGGAGTATCCGGGTGAGCGGGCGGGGGTGCCGGTGGCGGTGGCTCATCGGGCCTCGCGGCGATCGTCTAAGTGCAGATACAGACAGGAGAAAGCTCGGCTCAGGGGGGCGGTCTGGAGGGTTGCTCCGGGCCCGGTTGAAAACTAACTTTGTGGGCCGCGGTGCGCCGAGCGTGTCGCGGAGTTGATGCCCCTTGGTGTAACTGGCAACACGCCTGACTCTGGATCAGGAGAGTCCTGGTTCGATCCCAGGAGGGGCAATACGAACGAGTTGTGGAATGAGTTGACCCGAGCCCGCCGACGCAGCATGAGCGTCGGCGGGTTTGCATTTTTTCTGGTCAGGACGGGCGCGCGGGCGAGCCCTGCCGAGCTACCCGGCCCCGCGAAATTGAGTGTTGACAGCCAGAACCGACGCACTTACTGTCGTGGCTGACGGCCCCCCCCGCGACGCCGCGGTGAACCGCCGCGGCAGCATGATGCCTGGTCAGGCCAGCTGCCGGCCCCGGATGTCCTCGGGGCGCAGGGCATGCCCTGTCGAACAGCGCATCGCGCGCCGCGAGTTCCCGGCGCACGTGATGATCTTGCAGCGAAGCCTCATGAGAATGGCCGGCGCGTACCGCTCGCCTGTGTGACGCGTGCGCCGTGCCTTTGAGTTGCATTGTCAGGCAGGCACGTCCCACCCTCGCGCTGGAGGATCCTCGTTATGAGACTACGCCGACGGAGTGATCACCTTGCAACCGGCGTCCTGTTCGCGCTCTGCGCGCTGTGCGGCCCTTCGTTGTGGGCCCAGGGCACCGTGACAGGTACCGTGACCGCCGCGGAAACCAGGCTCCCACTGGGCGGCGTGACCGTCGCGGTGTTCGGCACGAACATCACGACGACCACTGCCGACAACGGCACGTACACGCTGCGGAATGTGCCAGGCGGTGGCGTAACCATTGAGGCACGCCGGTTGGGCTTCCGGGCCGCGCAGGCCAAGGCCGACGTGGGTGCCGGCCAGTCCAGCACGGTCAACTTCTCCCTGACCGCGGCCGTGATCCAGCTCCAGCAGGTGGTTGCCACGGCCACCGGACAGCAGCGGCGCGTGGAGCTGGGGAACGCCATCTCAACGCTTGGCGACGTGTCACAGACGGTGCAGACGCGTCAACCCACGAACATTGCCGATCTCATAGTGGCCAAGGCGCCCGGGGTCTCGGTGTTGCCCACCTCCACGCTGGGTGGCGCGCCCACGCTCCGTATTCGCGGATCCTCATCCATCAGCCTGAGTAACGCCCCCATCTATTACGTGGACGGCGTGCGGTATGCATCGAACTCCACGAACTCCGGGACGGACACGGATTTCTCCCTCCTGAACTCCCTGAACCCCGAAGACATCGCGGACGTGGAGATCGTCAAGGGGCCCTCGGCGGCCACGCTCTATGGCACGAACGCCGCCAACGGCGTCATCCTGATCACCACCAAGCGCGGTCAGGCCGGCGCGCCGCAATGGAATGTCTTCGGGCAACAGGGGCTGATTGACGACCGGACGCCATACCAGACCATGTATGCCAACTGGGGACACGCGCCCGGCGGGGGGCCTCCCATCCGCTGCCAACTGGCGACCATGGGCCCCACCACGTGCATCAGCGACAGCCTCACGTCGTACAACCTGCTCAAGGATCCCGTGAACACCTTCGTCCATACGGGCCAGACCAAGGCGTATGGCATGAGCGTGACCGGGGGCACCAACCAGGCACGGTACTTCGTCAGCGCGGACGCAAACAGCCAGGTGGGACCGATCCAGATGCCGGGGTTCGAGGTGCAGCGCTTTGCATCGGAACGCACCGCGGTTCGGCCCGAATGGTTCCACCCCGAGGCGGCGCGGGCCCTCAACCTCCGCACCAACCTCTTCGCGAGCGTGAACCCGAAGCTGGACCTGAGCGTCAATATCGGGTACGCGAATACCTACAACCGGCTGATGCCGGAAAGCGACCTCATCCTGAGCCTGTATTACATCGGGATGGAGAACTACGGGTTCAAGGGTCCCGGGCTGGACAAGGAGACCGAGGATAACAAGGGGACGCCGCTGCACGACTACCTGCAATGGGCGCCTGGCGACGTCATGCAGGCCATCAGCGAGCAGTACGTCCACCGGCTCACCACCAGCGCCAACGCGGTGTGGCGGCCACTCTCCTGGATGCAGAACAACGCGACCATCGGCATGGACGGCACGGATTTGCGCTACTACAGCATCTGCCGCGTAAATGAGTGCCCGCAGTTCGTGGACCTCCGTGCCGGCGACGTGACGGACAACCGGTCGAACTTCCGCAACTACTCGGCGCGCCTGATCAGCGCCTCCACCTGGCACGCGCGGCCCTGGATCACGCTCCAGTCAAAGGTCGGCGCGGACTATACCAATGCCCAGAACGATCGGCTGTTTACCAACGGCCACACGCTGCCCCCGGGCGGCGAGCGCGTGAATCAGGCCGCCACGCGAGACGTCACCTCGCAGCTCCTCCCCACCGCCGTCAAGACGCTGGGCTTCTACGTCGAGGAGCAGGCCGCCTTCCACGACCGCCTGTTCGTCACCGGGGCGGTACGGACGGACCAGAACAGCGCGTTCGGCACCGCCTTCCAGCGCGTGTTCTACCCCAAGGCCAGCGTCTCATGGCTGGCGTCGAATGAGTCGTACTTTCCCAAGTGGAACTGGATGGGCGAATTCCGGTTCCGGGCGGCCTACGGCGCCAGCGGCGTGCAGCCCGGCGCCACGGCCGCGCTGGCCATATACAACGCCGGCAGCGTCCGCATCGCCAATCGCGGGTCTACCAGCGCGCAGACCCTGCCGGGCCTCTTTGCCAGCAGTCCGGGCAACGCGAACCTCAAGCCGGAGACATCCACCGAGTTCGAAGGTGGCTTTGATACGCAACTGCTCAACAGCCGAGTCGGCCTGAATTACACGTACTACCGCAAGCAGACGAAGAACGCGCTCATCAGCGTTCCCATCGCGCCGTCCTCCGGCGCGCCGGACCTCAACCTCCTGGAAAACGTCGGGGCCACGCGCAACTCCGGCCACGAACTCACGATGACGGCCCAGTTGCTGGACGAACGGCGGGTGGGCTGGGACGTCACCCTCAACGGCTCGCACAACACCAACGTGGTGCTGGACCTCGGCACCGACCCGACCACCGGCCAGGAGCGGATCATCAACGCCGGCGGCCAGACCCGCCAGATCGTGGGCTATCCCATGAACAGCCAGTGGTTCCGGGGCTATACCTACAACGATGCCAACGGCGACGGCATCCTGCAGCGATCGGAGGTGACCGTGGACACGGCCTTCACGTATATCGGCGTGAACGTGCCCCGCGACCTCTTCTCCGTGCAGACCGGCGTCGATCTCTTTTCCCACCAGCTCCGCCTGACAGCCATGTTCGACTATCGCGGCGGTGGCAACCAGCAGGACGGCGCGAACAACTTCCAGTGCAACTCATTCCCCAAGGCGTGCCGCGAGACGCAGGACCCCACGGCGCCGCTGGACCAGCAGGCCCGCGCCATTGCCAAGACGTTCGGGTCCGTCACGAACGGGACGACGTACAAGACCGGTCGCGGCTACTGGATGAGCGACCAGTTCTGGAAGTTCCGGGAGTTCGCGGTGACGTACACGCTGCCCACCTCGGCGGCCAACCGCATCCGGGCGAACGCCGGATCCAACATCGCCCTCTCCCTGCGCAACATCCACACCTGGTCGTCGTTCACCGGGATTGACCCCGAGGCCAATTACGGACTCTCGCAGTCGAACAACCAGAATGAGTTCCAGTCCGCCGCCGCGCCGATGTACATCTCGCTGCGCGTCAACCTCAAGTACTGACCATCCATCGAGGACGATACCCATGATGCTCAATACATTGCGCGCTCGATGGGCCGTGGCCGCGTGCGCGATTGTCGGTGGCGGGCTGCTGCTCTCCAGTTGCCAGTGGCGGGACCAGTTGCTCGAGCCGCAGAACCCGGGCCTCATCGATCCGAGCGCCGTGCAGACGCCCGCGGCCGCCATGGCCGTAAAGGTCGGGGCCATGGGCCAGTTCCGGAAACTCTATGCCGGCTGCCCGGGAGAGGAGTGCCTGTGGCAGGAAAGCGGGGTGCTGGCCGACGAGTACAAGAATTCGGATTTTCAGAATACCCGGCAGGACATCGACCAGCGCACCATCACCAGCAACAATCCCACGCTTGACTACTTTGCCATCACCCAGCTTCGCGGATACCTGCGCGACGGCATTGCCGTGATGCAGCAACTCCTGCCCGACAGCACGGCGGACATCGGCGAACTGTACATGGCGCTGGGATTCGTGGAGATGTCGCTGGCCGAGAATTACTGCAACGGCATTCCGCTGGGCCACACCATCAATGGCGAAGTGACGCTGGGCCCGCCGCTGATGGATGCCCAGGTGTTCGACAGCGCCTCCGCCCACCTGGATACCGCGTTGGCGCTCACGACCGGCGCGGACGCCGACAATGTCTTCATCCACCGGGCAGCCCTCATCGCCAAGGCACGGGCCCTGATTGACCTGGGGCAATATGCCCAGGCCGCGGCCCTGGTGTCCACGAGCGCGGTGCCTTCTGCTTATCAGTATGTCATGGCCACCGATCCCGCGGATAACAACGACGACAATGGCATCTGGGTCCTCAACAACCAGATTGCGCGCATCACCGTGAGCGACAGCTTTGACATCATCGGCGGTGTCCCCACCACGACCACGAACGCGTTGCCGTTCGCCTCGGCCAGGGATCCCCGGGTGCCGGTGGCCAGCGGGGACTCGGTGAACCCCACCGTGGCCCCCGAGGACGGCAGCACGCCGCAATTCGTGCAACTCCTCTGGGGACGGGATGATCCCATTCCCCTGGTCTCTGGAATCGATGCACGACTCATCGAGGCCGAGGCGGCGCTCAACACGCCGAACATCGGCGCGATGATGACGATCCTCAATGGCCTGCGGGCCGCGCCGCCGGCCATTGGTGACTACCAGCCCGCGCCCATGGCGGCGCTCCCCACGCCCGGCACCGTGGCCGAGGCGCGGACCCTGTTCTTCCGCGAAAAGGCGTTCTGGACCTTCGGGCGCGGGCAGCGCCTGAGCGACCTGCGGCGCCTGATCCGCCAGTACGGGCTGACGCAGGACCAGGTGTTCCCGACCGGGGCGTACTTCAAGGGCGGCGTGTACGGAACGGACGTGAACTTCCCCGTGGACGACTCCGAACGAAGCAATCCGCAGTTCCAGGGGTGCATAGACCGAAACGCATAGTTATTCGCTAAACCGGGGGAGGCCGGGCGCTTCCAGCGGCCGGCCTCACCTGAAGCGCGTCCTGCTATCGATCCAGCAGGTCAGCCAGGTGGCTGGCGCTCACCCCCGAACTGCAGCAGCCGCTCCAGCAGCTTGTCCCCCTGTACCTCCTCGCCGCTCAGCGCCATGGCCAGGAGTTCCCCGCCCAGGACGGTGGGCGCGATGATCACGTCGGGGTGCACGCGCTTGAGGCGCTCCAGGTTCCGCGTGTCGTTCACCACGGTGACGGTCTGCGCCGAGCCGCCAAGCTCCTTGGCGGCCAGGACCACGAACGCATTGGTGGAGTCATCGTCGCTGAGCGCCAGGATGGCCTTGGCCGTGTCGCCGTTGGCGCGCCGCAGCACTGCCAGGTCGCTGGCATCCCCCACGACGAACTCCACATCCAGATCGTCCTGCTCCGGTTCCGTCGCGAGGATGAACACCACCTTGTGGCCCCTCGCGCGGAGCTCCTTGGAACTGTTGCGGGCCAGCGCACTCCGGCTGACGATGACGTAGTGATCAGTGTGTCCCATGAACATTCCTCGGGTGCGCAGGAGGCTCTGCACGCGTCGTCCAACCAGCGGAACGACGAAGGTGCTGAGTGACGTGGCAAAGACGGTGATGCCCAGGATGATGATCGAAACCACAAAGAGGTGCGCCTCGGGCGTCCTGGGCAGGATGTCCCCGTAGCCCACGGTGGACATGCTCACCACGGCAAAATAGAGCGCGGTGCTCAGGTCCTTGACGGGCGGCGAGAACTGGCTGCCCAGGGCGTACGTGCCAATGACGGCGTAGGCCAGCAGCGACAGGATGCTGGTCATCGCAAAGAGCGACGCGGTGGCAATGCTGCTCTTCTGGAAATGCCTGCGCTCCAGGACCAGCCCCGCCAGCAGCACGATGGCAAAGACCGCCAGGTCCGTGGAATGCCGCGGGCCCGGCGCCGCCCCGAGGATGAAGCTGGCCGCGGTGACGAAGGTGACGATGATCCAGGCCAGGCGTGAGCGCAGCAGCAGCCCGGCGGACATGGCCACGAGGAAGACGCCGGCGATCACCCGCGGCGCGCCCTTCATCACGCTGTCGAACACCGTCCCGGACAGCTCGACCAGCCCGCCCAGGCTGAGGGTGCTTCCGGCCACGTGCTCCAGCAGCGGACTCAGCGCGACGACGCCCAGCACCAGCGCCGCCCCGAAGAGCGGCACGTGCGGGAACCACAGGTGCGCTCGCAACACGGGGGCCAGGCGATCCCGCAGGCGAGCCAGCGGCCCGGCCTGCTGCGTCACCTTCCCGCTCTGTCGCTTCATGGCCTGCTCCCGCGGTTTATCACTCGGCCGTCCCCCCGGGCTCATGGGGTGTTCATGAAGTTGCACGATTCGCGGGTCGCCGTGTTGCCACGCCCACCACGACCAGGACCAGGGCATTCACGCCCAGTGCCACGAGCCCCACATTCAGGTCCTTCACGGCCTGCGGGGCCCACGGCAGCAGCGTGGCCACCGACGCGCCCGTGGTGGTGAGCAACGCCACGGTGGCCACGCCGGCCAGCACGCCCGCGGCGGCGGCCGGCGCCCTGGCCAGCGGTCGGCGGGTGAGCGACACCATCAGCGCGGGAAAGAGTTGCGTCACCAGATTGTAGCCCATGAGCAACAGCGGGACAATGGCTTCGCCGCCGCGCAGGGTGAGCCACACCGCCGTCAGCGCGATCACCGGCACCAGCGCGCGCGCCAGGAGTCCAACGGCGCGATCGGTGGCCGAGGGGACCACCACGCGATACACGTTCTGTGAAAGGATGGTGGCCGCGGTGATGAGGATCATGGATCCCGGCACCAGCGCCGTGAGCAGGCCGGCCGCGCCAATCACGCCGACGCCCGCGGGTGAGAACGCCTGCCTGGAGATGCGCAGCAGCGAGAGGTCCCCGTCCGCGCCCTTGAGCCCAGGCACCTGCAGCACGGCCGCGAACCCGGCGAAGAATACGAACAGGATAATGAGCTGGTAGAGCGGCAGCAGCACCGCATTCCGGCGGAACACGTCCTCGTTGCGCGCGGTGTACGCCCCCGCGAAGAACTGCGGCCACATAAAGAAACCCGTGGCGGTGAGCAACACGGTACTGATGAACCACGACGGGCTCATGCCGGCCGAGGGAAGCGTGAGCAGCCCCGGATGGGCCTGGTCGATGGCGGCGAACATGGCCCCGTAGCCGCCATAATAATGAAGGGGCAGGTAGATGCCGAGCACGATGGCGACACCCAGGATCATGACGTCCTTGAGCGCCGAAGTCCACGCGGAACCGCGGACCCCCGACACCACCACATACACGGTCAGCGCGGCGGCGCCGGCCCAGACGGCCGCCGTGGGGGTCACGCTTCCGTATGACGCCTCGGATACGATGATTCCCAGCCCCTTGAGCTGGAGCACCAGGTACGGGACCAGCGCCGCCACGCTCACCAGCGCGACCAGCACCCCCAGCGCCGGGCTGTTGAATTTCACCACGAAAAAATCGGCCTGCGACACCAGTCGGTGCTCGCGCGCGAAGCGCCAGATCACCGGCAGCAGGAAATATGAGAACGCATACGCCGACGCCCCGTAACACAGGATGTACAGCGCCGGCCCGCCCTTGCCGTACGCCCACCCGCTGCCCCCCAGGAAGGTGAACGTGGTGTAGATCTCGCCCGCCATCAGCAGGAACACGAACACCGTGCCAAAGGTCCGGCCGCCCACGCTCCACTGCTCCAGGTTCATCTCGTGGCCGCGCCGGGCCGCCAGCCCCAGCGCGATGGCCACCGCGAACCCGACGGCGAGAATCACCAGCGGCGCGCTCACGGGCCGCGTGGCTCCCGGTCCGCGTGCGCGCGATCCCCGTGCGCGCGATCCCCGTGCGCGGCCTGCTCGGCGCGGTGGTCCAGCCGCAGGATGAACCCCATCACGGCCGAGGTGACCACCACCCAGAACACGATCCACGCCATGAGCAACGGAAAGCCGAACACCGTGGGGTGTACGCGATTGACGAACGGGATCCCGGTCAGCAGGCAAACCGTGGGCAGCGCCGCCAGCCAGTGGTACGCGCGCAGTCCGCCCGAGGGCGCGGAGGCCGGGTCGGGCCTTGGGGGCGTGGGCGGCGTTGGTGGCGTGGGAGGCGTGGCAGGCGTGGGAGGCGTGGCGTGATCGGTCACGCGCCAGCTTAGCAGGCCGCGCCCGTCGCGGTAAGGGCGGGTGGCGGTGGCCCTCATCCGGCGCCCCGCGTGGTTCCGGAACTCGTCATTGCCCCGCGCGGTATCTCATGGTAGGGTACGGAAGTCCACCCACGCGGGGGAAGTGATGCGCGTCACGTCTGCAGTATGTACCGCACTGGCCGGTTCGATCCTCGCCGCGGCGCCGCTGGCCGCGCAGGGCAGGCCGTTGCCGCTGCCCAAACCGCCGACGCGCGCGCAACAGGGAAGCGCCGGCCCGGCGCAGCCGCAGCCGGTTCCCATTCCGGTGCGCCGCGACCGCTACTATCGCGACCGTTCCTACCCGTACAACACCTACGACGACGGGAGCGCCCGCACCGGGTACCCGCGTCGCGCGGCACACTGGCTGGTGCCCTACGCCGCGCAGGTGTCGGTGGATCACAGCGTGTACGCCAACTTCGGGCAGGGACTGGTATATGTGCCCACGCGCTGCTCGGCGGAACTGCTCGGCACCTACGGTCCCGCTTCGCAGCCGTATGCGGACCTCGAGACCACCCAGCCGGTGCCGCGCGTGCAGAGCTCCACGGCGCAGGCCATCCGCGAGCATCCGGGGAACGCCGGAGCAACGGCCACGGGCCAGCGCGTGGTGGCCTGCTGGGCGCAGGCGCCCAACGGCGCCGTGACGGTCTACCGGTACTACTGACTTACCGGATGCCCAGGGCCTTGTGGGTCTGAAGGCTCAGCCGCCACTGCGGGTGCGCCAGGCAATATTCCAGCGCGAGCTGCGTGTTGCGCTGCACGTCGGGACCGTCCATGGGCTGCAGCGAGAAGTGCGCGAACTCCAGTGAGGCGTAGCGTTCCGGCTCGCCGCCGGCCTGCGGATATACCAGCTTCAACTCGTCGCCCCGCGTGAGCACCAGCGGCGCCCTGGCCTTGGGGCTCACGCAGGTCCAGTCCAGGCCGGCGGGCGGCACCTGCGTGCCGTTGGTTTCCACGGCCACGGCAAACCGGTGCGCGTGCAGGGCGTCCACCAGCGGCCCGTCCAGTTGGAGCAGGGGCTCGCCGCCGGTGCACACCACCCAGCGCGTGCCACGCGACCCTTCGCCCTGGTCGGCGGGCCAGCAGGCCGCCACGGCGTCCGCCAGCGCATCCGCGGAGGCAAACCGTCCACCGTCGGGCCCGATCCCCACGAACTCGGTATCACAAAACTGGCATACCGCCGAGGCGCGATCCGCCTCACGGCCCGTCCACAGGTTGCAGCCGCTGAAGCGGCAGAACACCGCGGGCCGGCCGGCATGGAAGCCCTCCCCCTGCAGCGTATAGAAGATTTCCCGTACGGTGTAGCTCATGAGCCGGCGCCCGGCTGGTAGCGAATGGGGTCGCGCATCCCGGCCTCCGCGAATCCCTTGCGGCGCAGGCGGCACGCGTCGCACCGCCCGCACGCCGTGCCGTCGTCGGCCGGGTCGTAGCAGCTCGTGGTCATTCCATAATCCACGCCCAGCGACGTGCCCAGCCGGATGATCTCCGCCTTGGTGAGCCCGATGAGGGGCGCCCGGATCGTGATCGGCGCGGTCCCCTCCACCCCGCCGCGCGTAGCCAGGTTGGCCATGGCCTGGTAGGCGGCCAGGTATTCGGGGCGGCAGTCCGGGTAGCCCGAATAGTCCAGCGCATTCACGCCGATGTAGATGTCGCGCGCGCCGAGCACGTCGGCCCATGCCAGCGCGAACGACAGGAAGATCGTGTTGCGCGCCGGCACATACGTCACGGGAATGGCAGACGCCATCTGTCCGGGTGCGCGATCCTTGGGTACGGGGATGCTGCTGGTGAGCGCCGAGCCGCCAAAGGTTCGCAGGTCGATGTCCAGCGTCACGTGCCGCGCCACGTCGAACGCGCGCGCCACGCGCCCGGCGGCGGCCAGCTCGTGCGCGTGTCGCTGGCCGTAGCGGAACGACAGGGCGTGCAGGACCTGGCCTTCGCGGCGGGCCACCGCCAGCGTGGTGCTGGAATCCAGTCCGCCGCTGAGCAGCACGACGGCGTTGCGGGAATCGGGCATGCTGAAAGGTATTGGGGCACGGGGCGGCCCGCCCTGTCGGCCCGCGCCTTCGCGCGGCCAGCGGGTGGCCGCGCCGCGCCGTATACTTGGTGCACCCAACCGTCCTTCCTCTACCCCAACAGGAAATTCCCGTGACGTCCCTCTCCGCCCTCGGGCGCGTGTGCGCGCTCCTCGCGTTGCCGGTAACGCTGGTGGCCCAGGAGCCCCAGCTTCCGCTCAAGCACGCTCCACAGCCCACCACTGCCGCTATTACGGCCGCTGACCTGATGACGCGGCTCTACATCTTTGCCGACGACTCCATGCAGGGGCGCGAGACCGGCACCGTCGGTCACGTGAAGTCCACGGGGTACATCGCCCGCCAGCTCCAGCAGATGGGCCTCCAGCCTGCGGGGGACGGCCAGAGCTACTTCCAGTACCTGCCCGTGTTCCAGCGCTCGCTCGATTCCACCGCGACCATCGCGGTGGGCGGCACCACCCTCCAGCCATTTCGTGATTTCATCGCGTCGGAGGGTCGCGGTGGCAAGCCGCGCTCCATTGACGGCGTGCAGGTGATCTTTGGCGGCCAGCAGGGGGACACCACCCACCAGCTCACCGCCGACCAGGCGCGAGGCAAGCTGGTGATCCTCACCGCGCCAGCCGGTGGTCGCGGGCGCGGGTTCTTCGGCTTTGGCCGCGGACGCGGCCCTAATCCGCTGGCTGATGCCGCGGGTGTGGCCACGGTGGAAACCGGTGACGCGTGGACCGCCGCGGTCCAGCGCGCCGAGCCGCGACCGGGAAACGTGGTGTTTGAAAACCCGCTCTCCCCGCCATCGCCTGAGGCGGCGGCGTCGCTGACGATCACCGAACACGCCGCCGAGGTGCTGCTGGGCATGCCGGTGGCGCAGGCCACCACGGGCACCGCGGGGAAGGTGGTGCGCGGCAACCCGCGCTTCACCGAGGAGCGGGTGGCGGCCCGCAACGTTGTGGCCATCCTGCCGGGGTCGGATCCCAAGCTCAAGGGCGAGTACGTGGCCATTGGCGCGCACAACGATCACATCGGCATCCGGCGCGGCCCGCCGGTGGACCACGACTCGCTGCACCTGTACAACGCGGCGCGCTATGCCATTACCGGCATGCTCGCCCGTGGTGAGCGTCCCACGGCCGAGCAGCAGGCGGAGGTGGCAGCCATCCACTTCAACATGGACAGCATCCACCGGCTGCGTCCGGAACGCCTGGACTCGATCAACAACGGGGCCGATGACGACGGCTCGGGCTCGGTGACCGTGCTGGAGATTGCCCAGGCCTTTGCCAGCGCGAAGGTGAAGCCCAAACGCTCCATCCTGTTTGTCTGGCATGTTGGCGAGGAGAAGGGGCTCTGGGGTTCGGAGTGGTTCACCGACCATCCCACGGTGCCGCGCGACTCCATCGTGGCGCAACTCAACATGGACATGGAAGGCCGGGGCGACAAGCGCGATCTGCCGGTGGGTGGCCCCACCTACCTGCAACTGGTGGGTTCGCATCGCCTGAGCACGGAGCTGGGCGACCTGGTGGAGAGCGTGAACAAGACGGAACCGATGCCGTTCACATTCGACTACCGATATGACGCGCCGGGCCAGCCCGACAACATCTACTGCCGCAGCGACCACTACAACTACGCGCGGTACGGCATCCCCATCACGTTCTTCACCACGGGGCTGCACGGCGACTACCACCAGGTGACCGACGAGCCGCAGTACATCGACTACGATCACATGGCTCGCGTGGCGAATTTCGTGTACGACGTGGCCACCCAGGTGGCCGACATGGACCATCGCGTGAAGGTGGACGGGCCGGTGCCCGCCGACCCGCACCAGCGCTGCGTGAACAACGGCGCGCCGCTGGATCCGGGCAAGTGACCTGACCGGTGGGCGGTCAGGTCTTGAGGCCGCCCACCAGCTCCTTCAACTGATTCGACTCGGCCAGCAGCGCGTTGCTGGCCGATGTCATTTCCTGGCACGCCGCGCTCTGCTGCTCGGTGGAGGCGTTCACCTCCTCGGCGGCGGCCGCGTGACCCTCGGCCGTCTTTGCGATGCTCTCGATGCCCTCGTTGGCGCCGTCCACGGCTGCGGTGTTCTGCTCCGCCGCGCGTGACACGCCGCCGGCGGCGGCCCTGGTGCGCGTGGCGGCCGTGACGATCACGCTCAGCGCCTCATCGATCTCGCGTGACAGGCGCTCGATCTCCAGCACGCGCGACGCGCCCGACTCCATGGCCCGCGAACTGGTGCCCACGCGCGACGTCACCAGCCCCGTGACCTGCACCACCTCCTGCGCGGCGCGCTGGGACTGCTCCGCCAGCTTGCGCACCTCGTCGGCCACCACGGCAAACCCCCGGCCCGCGTCCCCCGCCCGCGCGGCCTCGATGGCGGCGTTCAGCGCCAGCAGGTTGGTCTGCTCGGCAATCTGTCCCACCGACTGCACAAAGCGCGTGATGTCGACCGCGGCGCTGCTGAGCGCGGCCACCTCGGCGGCGGCCTGTTCCACGCTGGTCTTGACTTCGTCCAGAATGCCGAGCGCGCGTTCAATCTGCACGCGCTTTTCACCCGCCGACTGCTCGATGCTGGCGGACAGGTCCACCACCTCATCTGCCCGGGCCTTCACCTCGCCGGAGCTGCTGCGCACCGCGCGCAGCGTGTCGTCAATCTGGCGGAGCTGCACCACCTGCGATTCAGCCCCGCTGGAGACTTCGGCCATGGCGCCCGCCATGTGCCCCGCCGACACCGTGATTTCCTCCGAGACGCTGGAGAGCTGGTGCGCCGAGCTGGACACGCTCTCCGCGGTACGGGCCGCGGCCGCTATCACGCGCGAGAGCGAGTCGCCGCTGCGGTTCATGGCGTCGGCCAGCACCTGGAACTCCGCCGGCATGCTGCCGCTGGTGCGCGCCGTGAGGTCGCCGCGGCTGAGCTTGTCCGCGTGCGCGAGGAGCTTGCGGAGCGGGCGGCTCACCGACGAGACGGTGGCAATTACGATGGCCACGCCGAGCACCAGGGCGAGCCCGATGAGCCCGAGCATGAGCGTGGCGCGCGTCCGGGTCTCGGCGGTGAGGCGCGTGGCGGCCTCGCTGGACTTCTGCGCCTTGAGCTGTGCCAGGAGGTTGATGGCCGCCACGAGCGGCTCCACCGCGGCGCGCGCGCGCGCGGCCGCGGCCACCGCCTGCGTGGTGCGCCCCATGTCCACCAGCCGATGCGCCAGCGCGTACTCGACTTCCACATCCGAGAGCCGCGCGTCGATGGTGGCCAGCGCGCCGATCTCGTCCGCGGTCTGCCCCGGGCGCTCGTTCATGCGCCGCTGGATGTCGTGCGCGGCCCATCCCTCGCGGATGAAGGCGGCTTCGGACGCGGAATCGCGCGTGACCACGTACTGCGCCCCCGCCTCCAGCGTCTGCGCCACCGCGCCGGAGAGTTGCGAGGCCAGCCGCGATTCCGCCTGCACCGACGTGAGCGTGGCGCCCATGGTGTCGGCCAGCGTGCCCATGGAGCTGCGCGCCACGATCCCGGCCACCGCCAGCAGGAGCACGAGCACGCCAAAGCCAGCCCATAGGCGACCACGTATGGTGCCGAGTGATGCCAGTGAGAGCTTCATGGCGTGCCTCCCACCACCTGCAGCGCCCCGTCGTGGATGCGCGTCATCACGGCGCCCTTGCCCACCGGGTCGCCATTGGCGCCAAAGCGGATGTTGCCGGTGACCCCCTTCCACGCCGTGCCTTCGGTGAGCCCGGCCAGGAAGTCCCGGATCTTCTGGCGGTCGGGGCCCACGCTGGAGAGCGCGTAGTAGAGCAGGTTGGTCGCGTCGTAGCCGAGCGCGGCATTGCCGTCGGGCGTCAGGCCGAACTTGGCGCGGAACTCCTGGACGAATTTCTGCACCGCCGGGTCGGGACTCTCGGCGCTGAATGGCGCGCCCACATAGATGCCCTCCGCCAGCGCCGTGTCCACCGCGAGACTGGTCCAGCCGTCGCCGCCCAGCAGGGGTGGCGTCATGTGCTGGCGCCGGTACTCGCGCACGAACGGAAGCCCGGACGCATCGGTGCCGGGCACGAACACCAGGTCGGGGTGCACCGTCTTGAGGTACGCCACGTACGGCTCAAAGTCCTGCGGGCCGGCGGCAATGGGGTCAAAGGCGACGATGGTGCCGGAAAAGTTCCGGCGGAAGGCGTCTGCCAGGCCGCGTCCATACGCGTTGTTCTCATACAGGATGGCGGCGCGATGCCGGTTCATCTGGCCGCTGGCATAGTGCGCCATCGTGAGCGCGTTGGTGGAATCGCTGGAGATCACGCGGAACACCCACGGGGAGATTCCCGTGAGGTCCGGGCTCGTGGCGGTGGTGGCCATCGAGACCAGGTGGCCTTCGTCGTACACCCTGGCCGCGGCCACCTCGGCCCCGGAGTTCACGTGCCCGATGACCGCGACGATGGACGGATCCACCACGAACCGGCGGGCAATGGCCGTGGCCTTCTTGCCGTCCCCGCCGTCGTTCTGCCAGTCGATCTCCACGGGGTGCTGGTTGTAGCCGGTGCTCGCCTTGATCTGGTCGTAGGCGAGTTCCATCCCGCGGCGGTTCATCGCGCCGTACGATTCATTCCACGGTCCGGCCGCCCCGAACCGCACGACGCGACCGGGACCGGATCCACCGCACGCCACGAGGGCGAGGCAGCCAAGGATGCTGAGCTTGCGCACGAGTGAAGGGAGCGGACGGACAGGAAGGACGAAGTGCGGCGGCATCGCCAGCGACTTCGGTCGCACAGGGGGCTTCGCGGCCCGAACGGGCCCAATGTAATGCAGGGACGTCCTCACGCCACCGGGTGTCACGGGCGCGGGGGCGGTCAGCGTGACCGGCTCCGCGCGGGCCCGGGCGGCGCGCCTCGCGGCCGCAACGCCGACAGGCGGGCGCCTACTTCCGGGCCGCCACCTGTTGCTGCGTGAGGCAGTGCAGGGTGCCCAGTCCCCAGACCAGGTCCACGGCGTGGATGCCCACCACCTGGTGGTCCGGAAACACTTCGGTGAGGATGTTCAGTGCCACGCGATCATTGACGTCGTTGAAGGTGGGCACGAGCACCACGCCATTGCCGATGTAGAAGTTCACGTAGCTGGCCGGCAGGCGCTGGCCATCCATCATCACGGGGCGGGGGTAGGGCATGCGGATGATGGTGAAATCTCCGCGCCGGCCACCGGCGGCCTGGAGCCGCTTGAGGTTGTCCGCGGAGCGCCGGTGGTTCTCATCGGACGGGTCGTCCTCGTACGCGAGCACCACCACGTCATGGGCGGCAAAGCGCGCGATGTCGTCCACGTGGCCGTGGGTGTCGTCGCCCACGCACCCTTCTCCAAGCCATATGGTTTTGCGGATGCCGAGCCAGTCGCTGAACGCGCGTTCGTAATCCGCGCGCGTGAGGCCCGGATTGCGCGCCTGCACGTCGGAGAGCAGGCATTCCTCGGTGACCAGCAGCGTGCCGCGGCCATCGGTGTCAATGGCCCCGCCTTCGAGCACCAGGGGCGCGCCATCCGGACGCAGGGCCTGCACGCGCGGCAGGCCCGTGATCTTCTGGATGGCGGCTCCCACGGCCCGGTCGCGCGCAAAGTTGTCGTACTTGGCCCAGGCGGTGAACTGCCAGTTCACCAGCTCGATGCTTCCATCGGGACGCATCACGGTGGTGGGCGCCGAGTCACGCAGCCACACGCGGTCGGTGGGCACCACGTGCAGGCGGACGTTGTCGGTCACGCCGTGCGCCGTCAGGCACTGCCGGGCGCGCGAGCGCACCGCGTCATCGTGGCACAGGATCTCCACCCGCTCGTGCGCCGCGAGCACGCGCGCGATCTCGGCGTACACCCAATGGATGGCCTCGAGCTTGCCGGGCCAGTCGGGTTCGTGGTGCGGCCACGCGATCCACGTGGCCGCGTGCGCTTCCCATTCGGCGGGAAAGCGGCGGCCCGGGACGGGCGTGGCTCGCCTACGAGCCGAGGTAGCGGTGGAGTATCGGGGAGTAGGCATCGATGCGGCGGTCGCGCAGGAAGGGCCAGTTGCGGCGGGTCTCCTCGATGAGCGCGGGCTCGCACTTGGCCACCAGCACGGTCGGGTTGGCGGCGGCCTCGGCTACGACGCGGCCAAAGGGATCACTGATGAACGAGTGCCCGAAGAACTCGATGCCGTCGGTGCCCGGTTCAGCCTCGAACCCCACGCGGTTGGGCGAGGCGACATACACGCCGTTGGCAATGGCGTGCGCGCGCTGGGTGGTGCGCCAGGCGTCCACCTGTGCCTGGCCGAACGTCGCCTTCTCGGCGGGGTGCCAGCCGATTGCCGTGGGGTAGAACAGCACGTCGGCGCCCAGCAGCGCCGTGATGCGTGCCGCCTCGGGGTACCATTGGTCCCAGCAGATGAGCACGCCGACCCTGGCGTAGCGAGTCTTCCACACCTTGAAGCCCGCCGCCTGGGCCACCCGCTCCGGCGCGAGCGACGGATCCGGCGTGGCATCGCCCGGGGTGAAATAGTATTTCTCTTCAAAGAGCGGATCGTCCGGGATATGCATCTTGCGATACACACCCATCAGCGAGCCGTCGGCGTCGATCACGGCCGCCGAGTTGCGGTAGACGCCGGGCGCCTGCCTTTCGAAAATCGGGATGATCAGCACCACGGCCAGTTCGCGCGCGAGCGCGCACATCGTGTCGGTGGTGGGTCCCGGGATGGGCTCGGCCAGGTCGAACCGGTCGGCGTGCTGCACCTTGCAGAAGTACGGGGCGTTGAAGAGTTCCTTCAGGCAGATCACCTGCGCCCCGCGCGCAGCCGCCTCGCGCACCCGTGCGACGGCCGCCGCCACGGTGGCGGCGCGGTCGCTGCTGGCCGCGTCCTGGACGATGCCGATGGTGAACGGCTGGGCGGGGGCGCTCATGCGGGAAAGTTGGTACCGATGCCGGGTGGGTGGAAGGGACGGCGCGGCGGTTCAGTCCCGCGGCGCCACGTAGCCGATCACGACGTCGGCCACGTTGGTGCCGGTGGGACCCGTGCGCAGCAGGGCGCCCGCCACGTCCAGCGCCCCGTAGGATTCATGCGACGCCAGCGCCGCGTCCGGATCGCGGCCCGCCGCGCGGATGGCCCCCCACGTGTGGGCGTCCACGATCGCGCCCGCGGCGTCGGTGGGGCCGTCGCGGCCGTCCGTGCCGGCGGCCAGCAGCGTGATGCCGTGCGCGGCATCCCCGGCCTCGTCCAGCACGCGCGCCGCCGAAAGCGCCAGCTCCTGGCACCGCCCGCCGCGGGGGAGCGGCATCGGGGGCAGCGATCCGCCTTCGCTGCGCGCCCGGAGCCCGGGCGTGAGCATCGGGTGCGGGACGTTCACCGTGGACTCGCCGCCGCACACCAGCACGGAGCCCTGGCCGTCCGAGTGCGCACGCCGGGCAATGAGCGCGCGGGCCAGCGCGGCCCCGGCGTCAGCCGCGTTGCCCTGCAGTGGCGCGTCGGCCACCGTCACTTGCGTGACCCCAAGCTCCTCCGCCCTGGCGCGCGCGGCGTCGAGTGCCACCCGGTTGTTGGCCACCACTTGTGAGATCACGTGGGCAAACGCCGGGTGCGTGGGCTTGGGCGTCTCGGGCACGAGACCGCGCTGCGTGCCCTGCAGGTGATCGCGGAACGAGGGCGCCAGGCGGTGCTGCAGCCGGTTGCGCTGCAGGATCTCAATCACGTCGCGCACCGTGTGCGGGTCAGGGGCGCAGGGTCCCGAGCCGATGGACGAGATGTCGTCGCCACTAACGTCGGAGATGGCCAGGCAGTACGTAGTGGCCGGCGCGAGGGCCAGGGCCAGTCGGCCGCCGCCCCAGCGTGAGAAGCGCTTGCGCACGGTGTTCATCTCGTGGATGTCCATGCCGCTGTTGAGCACCATCTCATACAGGTGCGAGAAGTCCGCCTCGCCCATGCCGCGCAGCGGCGCCCCGATGAGGCTGGACGCCCCGCCCGAGAGGAGCACCAGCGCCAGGTCGTTGCTGCGCATGCCGCCGGCCGCGTCCGCCAGCGCGGCCGCCGCGGCAAAGGAGTCGCGGCCCGGCACCGGGTGGTTGCCGCGCAGCACCTGCACGGTGGCGACCGGCGCCGGACCGTCTTCGGGCGCCACCACCAGCCCGCCGGTCACGGTTACCAGCGAACGCTGCAACGCCGCGGCTGCCGCCCCCGCCATGGGGTGTGCCGCCTTGCCGATGGCAAAGAGCCAGATCCGCTGGTGCCGCATGGTGGGAATGCGTCGCAGCGCCTCCGCGGTGGCGGCGCCTGGGTCGGCACCCGCCACGGCGGCCTGGAACAGCGATTCGAGCAGTGCCCGGGACGGGGAGGCGGTCATTGCGGGTAATCTGGCCATCCGGCGGCATAACACAATGCGCCATCTCGGCCCTGCCAGTTTCCCAGTGGCCGCGCCGGCCGCCCTTGCGGCGGCGTGACTGGTATCACGTAATTTTCCCGTTGCCGCCCGGCGCTGCCGGGCGAGGGCAGTCGACGACGACTCCAACGCAATCCACCCATGACCCAACTCGAGACGCAGGTTGACCAGGTGCTGGAGACGCTGGTCAAGGATGTGGTGGCCGCCGTGCACGCGATGTACCGCGGCGAGGTGCGCCAGCAGACGGCAAAGCTGAAGACCGCCGAGCAGCAGGCCACCGCCCGGCACGCGCTGCTCAACCTGGTGGCGGTGGCGCCGCCATCGCTCGGCGACACGACGCCGGCGCCGGTGTCCACGTCAGCCCTCGATCCCAATGACGTGGCCGCCGTGACCCGCTGCATCGTGGCGTGGCTGCCGATGGGCGACCCGAAGGCCGCCACGCCGGATTCCCGCTGCATCCCCGCCGCCCGGGAAATCGCGCCCACCTGGGGCGAGCGCGAGCGCGCCCGCCTTGCGCTGCGGCGCGCCGCTGAAGCCTGACCGGGCGCCGGCTACTTGCGGCCTGCCAGTTGGCGCAGCACGTACTGCAGGATGCCGCCGTCGCGGTAGTAGCGCATCTCCTCCGGGGTGTCGATGCGCGCCACCACCTTGAACTCCTTGCGGGCCCCGTCCTTCCCCGTGGCCCGGACGGTCAGGGTGCCCTTGGGCTTGAGTGAATCATCAAGTCCCAGGATGTCGAACTGCTCAAAGCCCGTGAGCCCAACGGACTGGGCCGTGGCGCCCCCGGCGAACTCCAGCGGGAGCACACCCATCCCCACCAGGTTGGACCGGTGGATGCGCTCGAACGACTCGGCGATCACCGCCTTGACGCCGAGCAGGATGGTGCCCTTGGCCGCCCAGTCGCGCGACGAGCCGGTGCCGTATTCCTTGCCGGCGATCACCACGAGGGGCGTGCCCGCCTTCTGGTACTCCATCGCGGCATCAAAGATGTAGGATGGCGTACCGCCGGGCTCCGTGGCCGTCCAGCCACCCTCGGTGCCGGGGGCGAGCTGGTTGCGCAGGCGAATGTTGGCAAAGGTGCCCCGCATCATCACTTCATGGTTGCCGCGTCGTGAGCCGTACGAATTGAAGTCCTTCCGCTCCACGCCGTGTTCCACCAGCCACTGGCCCGCCGGACCCTTGAGCGGAATGGCGCCGGCCGGGGAGATGTGATCGGTGGTGATCGAATCGCCCAGCAGCGCCAGCGCGCGCGCGCCCGTGATGGGCTGCACGCCGGGCGACTGCATGGTCATCCCCTCGAAGTACGGGGGATTCTTCACGTATGTGGAATCCGGCTGCCAGGCGTACGTCTCGCCCTTGGGCACGTCGAGGCCGCGCCAGGTGTCGTTGCCCTTGAACACGTCCGCGTACTGCGTGACAAAGAACTCCCGCTTGACGTGCTTGAGGATCTCGTCCTGCACTTCCTTGGGGTCCGGCCAGATGTCCTTGAGGTACACCGGCCCGTCGGTGCCGTCGCCCAGCGGCTCGGTGGTGAGGTCCAGGTTCATCCGGCCCGCCAGCGCGTACGCCACCACCAGCGGCGGCGACGTGAGGTAGTTGAAGCGCGTGAGCGGATTGATGCGCCCCTCGAAGTTGCGGTTGCCGCTCAGCACCGAGCAGACAATCAGCTTCTTCTCCTCGATGGCGCAGGCAATGGGCTCGGGGAGCGGGCCGGAGTTGCCGATGCACGTGGTGCATCCGTATCCCACCAGGTTGAAGCCCAGCGCGTCCAGGTACTGGGTGAGTCCCGCCTGCTTGTAGTAGTCGGTGACCACCTTGGAGCCCGGCGCCAGCGATGTCTTCACCCACGGACGCACCTTCATGCCCTTCTTCACCGCGTTCCGCGCCAGCATGCCGGCCGCCATCATCACGCTCGGGTTCGACGTGTTGGTGCAGCTCGTGATGGCGGCGATCACCACCGCGCCATCGCGCAGCGTGAAGCTGTTGCCGTTGTGCGTGCACTCGGCCTCCGCCTCGGCCTGCGGCTGCGACCCGCCCTCCGCGTCCATGTCCGCCTTGGCGGGCAGGGGCACGCGGCCGGTGGACTTCGCGGCCGCGTCCAGGCGCGCTACTTCGGCATCATGTGATTCCTGATACATGGCCTTGGCCTGTGTCAGCGGAATCCGGTCCTGCGGACGCCGCGGGCCGGCCAGGCTCGGCACCACCGTGCCCAGGTCCAGCTCCAGCGTGTCGCTGAACACCGGATCGGGCGTGTCATCGGTGCGGAAGAGCCCCTGCTCCTTCGTATACGCCTCCACCAGCTTCACGTGCGCCTCGGGCCGCCCCGTGAGGCGCAGGTACTTGAGCGTTTCCGCATCACACGGGAAGAACCCCATGGTGGCGCCGTACTCCGGCGACATGTTGCCGATGGTCGCGCGGTCGGCCAGCGACAGTGACGACAGCCCCGCGCCGTAGAACTCCACGAACTTGCCCACCACCTTCTTCTTGCGGAGCATCTCGGTGCACGTGAGCACCAGGTCCGTGGCCGTGGCGCCGGGCGGCAGCTTGCCGTGCAGCTTGAACCCGACGACCTCGGGCACCAGCATGCTCAGCGGCTGGCCCAGCATGGCGGCCTCGGCCTCAATGCCGCCCACCCCCCAGCCCATCACGCCCAGTCCGTTGATCATGGTCGTGTGCGAATCGGTGCCGACCAGGGAATCCGGATAGGCGGCGTTGGTCGCCGGGTCCACGAACACCGTCTGCCCCAGGTACTCCAGGTTCACCTGATGGCAGATGCCCGTCTCCGGCGGCACCACGCGGAAGTTGCGGAATGCCTCCTGCCCCCAGCGCAGGAACACGTAGCGTTCCTGGTTGCGCTCGAATTCCTTCTCGGTGTTCAGCAGGTAGGCCGCGGACTTGCCGTACTCGTCCACCTGCACCGAGTGGTCGATGATGAGGTCGGCGGGCTGCATCGGGTTGATCTTCTGTGGATCGCCACCCAGCGCCGCAATCGCGTCGCGCATGGCCGCCAGGTCCACCACGGACGGCACCCCGGTGAAATCCTGCAGCAGCACGCGCGCCGTCCGGAAGGCAATCTCCTTCTCCACCCTGGCCTTCACGTCCCAGTGGATGAGGGCCTCGATGTCGGCATGGCGCACGAACGCGTCATCCTCGTTCCGGAGCAGGTTCTCCAGCAGGATCTTCAGGCTGAAGGGCAGGCTGGCCACCTTCCCGCCAAGGTCGCCGAGGCGGAAGATGGTGTACGACTTGTCAGCTACGGAAAGAGTGGAACGCGTGCCGAAGGAGTTCTTGCTCATCATGGCGTGCCTCTGGGTCACGGCCCCCAGCGGGGCCGGGCGAGGTTTCTTGGTGGAGCCACTGCCGCGTGCGCGGCAGGCTGACCTGCAATCTAGCCGAAACGCACATCGCGCCGCTCCCGGCAGACGGGACCGCCGGTCAGCGCGGATGCTGGACGATGGCGGTGTGGCAGGGCAGGTTCATGGGTGCGCGATGGTGTCAGGGAATCCTATCCCGCCGCCGCGCCTTCAGGACCAACCCCACCAACCCGCGCATGACCGAACCCCTGGACGTCGTGGACCTTGCCCGGCAGCTCATGCGGGTGGACTCCACCAGTGGCAGTGAGACGCCCTTGATGACCCACGTCCACGCGCTGCTGGAGGCCCGCGGCTGGCGCGTGACACGCATTCCCGTGAGTGAGGAGCGGTTCGCCCTCTTCGCCTCGGGGGGCGAGCGGGAGTTCGTGACGCTCTCCACGCACCTGGACACCGTGCCGCCGTACATCCCGCCGCGCCTCGAGGGCGACACGCTCTGGGGGCGCGGCGCCTGCGACGCCAAGGGAATTGCCGCCGCCATGATGTGCGCCGCCGAGCTGCTGCGTGTCGAGGGCGTGCCCGTGGCCATGCTGTTCGTGGTGGGTGAGGAGGTGTCGCACGACGGGGCCCACGCCTCCAATGACTGGATCGCCGGCAGCGGCCTCACCAGCCGCGCCATCGTGGATGGCGAACCCACCGAGAGCCTGCTGGGCCGCGGGACCAAGGGCGCCGTGCGCATCACCGTGCGCACCAGGGGCGAGCCCGCGCACTCCGCCTATCCGCACCTGGGTCATTCCGCCATTGACGATCTGGTATCGCTGCTGGCGGAGCTGCCCTCGCTTCGCCTGCCCGTGAGCGACACCCTGGGGAGCACGACGGTGAACATCGGGCACATCAGCGGGGGCGTGGCGGACAACGTCGTGGCGCCGTGGGCCGAGGCGCGGCTGATGGCGCGGACCGTGTCACCGCTGGACGACGTGATGCGCGTCTTTGATCAGTGGGCGGCGGGACGCGCCGAGCTGGAGCTGGGCGTCATGGTGCCGCCGGTGGAGCTGGAGGTCGTGCCGGGATTCGACACCGATGTCGTCGCGTTTGCCACCGACATCCCGGCCCTGACCAACTGGGGACGCCCCTGCCTGTTCGGGCCGGGTTCCATCCACGTAGCTCACCGCGACGACGAGCACGTGCGCGTGCCGGAGCTGCGGGCGGCCGTGGATGCCTACATGCGGCTGGTGCGGTCGCTGGGCTGAGCGACGCCGGCGCCGGGTGAACTCAGGCGACCGCCGACTCGCCGCCCGAGGACGCCGGCCGGTCCTTCCACGCCTCCGCCCAATCTGCTACCGCCGCCAGGGCGCGGTCCAGCGCGCGGCCCTTTTCCGTCAACTCGTACTCCACCTTCACCGG
>DASSOG010000060.1:0-85699 GCA_035700805.1 Gemmatimonadaceae bacterium
TGGCTGGCGGATTACCGCGAGCACGTCGCCGAGCTGCCCGTCATGCCGCCGGTGCTGCCGGGCGGCATCCGCGCGCAACTGCCGGCGGCGCCGCCAGAAGCCGGCGAATCCTTTGACGCCGTATTCGCGGATTTTGCGCGCATCGTCGCGCCGGGGATCACGCAATGGCAATCGCCGAACTTCTACGGCTACTTCCCGGGCGGCGGCTCGTTGTCGAGCGTACTCGGCGAATTCCTGGGCAGTGGCCTCGCGTCGGTGGGGTTGTCGTGGCAGGCGTCGCCGGCGCTCACGGAGCTGGAGGAAGTGGTCACCGACTGGGTGCGCCAGATGGTGGGGCTCTCGGGGGCGTGGAGCGGCGTGATCCAGGACACCGCCTCCACGAGCACGCTGGTGGCGCTGTTGTGCGCGCGCGAACGGGCCACGGACTATGGCCTGGTGCGTGGTGGGCTCCAGGCCGCCGGGCAGCCGCTCACGGTGTACGTCACCGAGCATTCGCACAGCTCCGTGAACAAGGCCGCGCTGCTGGCCGGCTTCGGGCGCGAGAACGTGCGCATCGTGGCGCACGACGACGCATATGCCATGCGTCCGGATGCGCTGCGCGACGCGATGGCACGCGATGTGGCCGAAGGGCGGGTGCCATGCGCGGTGGTGGCCACCACCGGCACCACCGCGGTCACGGCCATGGATCCGGTGCGTTCGATGGTCGAAGTGGCGCGCGAATTCGGGGCGTGGGTGCATGTGGACGCCGCCATGGCGGGCACGGCGATGGTCATACAGGAACTCCGCTGGATGTGGGACGGCGTGGAGGGGGCCGACTCGGTGGTGCTCAATCCGCACAAATGGATGGGCGTGGTGATGGACTGTTCACTCTATTACGTGCGCGACGCGGAGCACCTGGTGCGGGTGATGTCCACCAATCCCAGCTACCTGCGGAGCGCGGTGGACGCGCAGGTGAAGAACTACCGGGACTGGGGCATTCCGCTGGGGCGGCGCTTTCGCGCGCTCAAGCTCTGGTTCCACGTGCGCGATCAGGGGGTGGAGGGGGTGCGCGCCCGCGTGCGGCGCGACATGGAGAACGCGCGCTGGCTGGAGGCGCAGGTGCGCGCCACGCCTGGGTGGCGCGTGGTGGCGCCCGTGCCGCTGCAGACGGTCTGCGTGCGCCATGAGCCCCCGGGGCTCTCGGGCGACGCGCTGGATGCCCACACCCAGGCCTGGGTGGGTCGGGTGATGGAATCGGGGCAGGCCTATATCACCGCCGGGACACTCGACGGGCGCTGGATGGTGCGCGTCTCGATTGGATCGGAGAACACTGAACGCGCGCACGTGGTGGCCACGTGGGCGGTCATGCGGGAGGCGGCCGAGTCCTACGCCCCCTGATCGGCAAAGCCCCCGGCGGCCAGCCAGCGCAGCAGGTCCACCACCGCGGCGGGGTCGGGGAGCCGATAGTCGGCGGCCGACGGCCGGATGATGCCGGCGGGAGTCACGTTGATGGAGCGCCCGATGCCGAGCAGCGACTCGAACGCATCTTCGTCGGTGACGTCGTCGCCGATGTAGATGGCGCGGGTGAGCGATGGCCAGTCGGCGCCGTGCCGCTGGGTGAGGACGTAGAGCACGGCCTGGCCCTTGTGCCAGTCCATGGGCGGGCGGCCTTCCACCACGCGCTTGCCATGGGTCACGCGCAGGTGCAGGCGGCGCATGACCTGCTCGGCCTTGCGCGCGGCCGCGTCCTGCGATGCGTCGGCCACGCCGCGCACGTGGTACGACACGGTGGCTGCCTTGCGCTCCACGCGGGCGCCGGGGAAGTCCAGGTCGCCCAGGCGCTTGGCGGCCGCGTCCACCGTGGGGGCAAACTGCTCGAGCGCCTCGTGCTGCAGCGAGATGCCTGGCCCCTCGATCTGGAAGCCATGGTCGCCCACGTAGGTGATGCCGGGAATGCCCACGCGCTTGCGCAGGTCGTCGAGGGAGCGGCCGGAGACGATGACGACGTCCAGCGCGGGGTTCCGGGCCGCCTGCACCAGGGCGGCCCGGGCGCGGGGTGGCAACCTGGCGTCCTCCGGACGGGCCACGATGGGCGTGAGCGTTCCATCATAATCCAGGAAGATGACGGCGCCGGGCCGCTCCTGCAGCCAGGGGGTCAGGCGGCGGCGCACCGCCTCCACGGGCGAGGCGGCCACCGGCTTGCGGCGGAGGGCCTGCTCGGTGGCGCTGATGAAGGTCCGGCCCCACGCGTGCACGTCCTGCTGTTGCACGCGGTCGCGCAGCGCCGACATGCGGGCGGCCCGCTCGTCCGGGGCCATGGAGAGCGCGCGGTGGAGGGCCGCGGCCATGCCATCAACGTCGAACGGGTTGACGGCCAGGGCCTCCTGCAGTTCCTCGGCGGCCCCGGCCATCTGGGAGAGGATCAGGACGCCATTCAGCGTCACCTGGGCCATTACGTATTCCTTGGACACCAGGTTCATGCCGTCGCGCAGGGGCGTCACCAGCGCCACGTCCGCGGAGCGATAGAGCGGGATCAGTTCTTCCGGCGGCAGCGAGCGTACGAGATATCGTATTGGGCTCCACCCCTGCTCGCTGAAGCGCCCGTTGATGCGGCCGACCGTCTCGTCAATCTGTCGCTTGAGCGCCGAATACTCCGCCACGCGTTCGCGGCTGGGCACCAGGAGCTGCGTGAAGACTATGCGGCGGCGATACCCGGGCCGCTGCTCCAGCAGCCGCTCGATGGCCAGCAGCCGCTCGTGGATGCCCTTGGTATAGTCGAGCCGGTCCACGCCCAGGATCTCCCGCACATGTTTGCCATGTCGCGCGCGTGGATCGCCGGCTTCGGCCATCGCGGCCACGGCCCTGGCGTCTATGCTGATGGGGTCGGCAATGACCGATATGGTGCGTCCGTCGTATTCCACCAGGCCGGCCTCGCGGTCCACGTCGCAGCCCAGCAGCCGCGCGGCGGCGTCCAGGAAGTGCGAGGCAAAGCTGTCCACCTGGAAGCCCACCAGGTCGGCGCCCAGCATGCCGCGGAGGAGGTGGCGCGACCAGGGCAGCACGCGAAACACGTCCGTCGCCGGGAAGGGGATGTGCAGGAACGACGCGATGCGCGCGTCCGGCACGAGCTGTCGCAGGTGGCCGGGTGTCCGCAGCAACTGGTAGTCGTGCACCCACACCAGCGCGTTGCCCTTTGCAAAGGGGGCGGCGCGCTCCGCGAATCGCCGGTTGACGGCGTCGTACACGCGCCACGTGCCGGTGTCGATGCGCGTGCGGCCCACGAAGTAGTGAAACAGCGGCCAGAGCGTGCGGTTGGAGAATCCGCCGTAGTACTGCGATACCTCGTGCGCCGTGAGCGGCACGGGCTCGTACTGGACATCGGGGTCGCTCGGCAGCGCCAGCCGGTCGCTGCCCGCATCGTCGGGGCCGATGCCCGGCCAGCCGATCCAGACGCCACCGCGCTCGTGCAGCACCGGTTCGAGGGCGCTCACCAGTCCGCCGGGCGAGCGCGTGAACGCCACCTGTCCGCCCTTGCGTTCCACGCGGAATGGCAGCCGGTTGCTCACGACTACCAGGCGGTCCACGGCGGCGGGTGTCACACCGGGGGGGCGAGGTCGAGTGGTTCGCGGCATCACCTCGCAAGCTAACCCGATCGGCCGGCTGCGGGCGAGGAGGAGCCGTGCGAGCCGGTGGCGGCTGCCCGGCGAGTCCAGCCCGGCGCGCGGGACGCCGAGCGAGGGGCGGGCGGCCGGCAATTGCGGACCCGCGGGACGCGGAGCTACACTCACCAGGCGCTGCCCCGCGCGGATTCGGGACGCCACGATTCTCCTCACCACGTCCATCCATGTCCACTCGTCGTCCTCGCAAGATCCTCGGCGCGGCCGTCTCCCGCCGCGACTTTTTGGCGCGTGGTACCGCCGCCGGACTGGGCGCCATGCTCGCCGGCCCCCAGCTTGAATCGCTGCTGCGCCTGGAGCGCTGGGCGGCGGCCGACGCGGCCCGACTCCCGGCCTCCGCACAGGCGGTCGCCAGCGCGTTGACCCTGGAGAACGCCGCCATTGCCGGCCGGTGGAGCGTGGATGGCGGGCGGCTGCGCGCCGTGAACGTCGAGGACCGGGTGGGCCATCGCGTGCTGTCGCTCCCGGCCGCCGCGTTCACGCTCGTGATGGGCGACGGGAGCACGCTCACGTCGGATGCCATGACCGTGGTGGGCACGCCGAAGCTGGGCGGGCTCAAGGCCGCGTCGGGCGCGTCGCGACTGGCCGAGCGGTCCGGGGGGCGGCAGGTGGAGGTGACGCTGCGCGATACGAGTGGCGGGATCGAGGTGGCGTGGCGGGCCATCCTGCGCGACGGGTCGCGCTATGTGCGACAGGAGGTCACGCTGCGCGCGCTCAAGGGGGAGGTGCCGGTGCGTGAGGTGCGCCTGGTGGACCTGCACCAGGCCGGAGCCACGGTGACGGGGACGGTGAAGGGAAGTCCCGTGGTGTTCGGTGACTGGTACGTGGGCTTTGAGCACCCGCTCTCGGAGAGCGCGCTGGATGGCGACCACGTGACCTGTGGGCTGCCGCGCACGCTGCCCGTGCGCCCCGGAGCCCCGGTGGTGCTCTCCTCGGTGATCGGCGCGGTGACCGGCGGGCAGCTCCGCCGGGACTTCCTCACGTACGTGGAGCGCGAACGCGCGCACCCGTACCGCACCTTCCTGCACTACAACTCGTGGTACGACATCGGGTATTTCTCCAAGTACACGGCGGCCGACGCGCTGGGAGTGATCGACGCCTTTGGCCGCGAGCTGCACCAGAAGCGCGGTGTGGTGCTCTCGTCATACTTGTTTGATGATGGCTGGGACGATCCCCGGACGCTCTGGGGCTTCGGGCCTGGCTTCCCGGACGGCTTCACGCCGCTCAAGGTGGAGGCGGCGCGGTACGGCGCCGCGCCGGGCGTGTGGCTCTCGCCGTGGGGCGGGTACGGCCAGCCCAAGGAAGACCGGCTCAAGTACGGGCGCGAGCAGGGGTTCGAGACCAACAAGGGCGGGTTCGCGCTCTCGGGGCCACGGTACTACCAGCGCTTTCACGATACCTGCGTGAAGTTCATCCGGGAGTACGGGGTGAACCAGTTCAAGATTGACGGCACGGGCAACGTCTCCAGCGTTATTCCGGGCAGCAAGTTTGACAGCGACTTTGACGCGGCCATTGCGCTGATCAGCGACCTGCGCGTCGTGAAGCCTGACCTGTACGTGAACCTCACCACGGGCACGTATCCGTCGCCCTTCTGGCTCCGCTACGCCGATTCCATTTGGCGCGGCGGGTCCGACCACTCCTTTGCGGGCGTGGGCACCTGGCGGCAGCAGTGGATGACGTATCGCGATGCCGACACGCACCGCCACGTGGTGAAGCGCGGCGCGCTCTATCCGCTCAATTCGCTCATGCTGCACGGCCTCATCTACGCCAGGCATGCCAATCATCTGATGGACGATCCGGGCGGCGACTTCCACGACGAGATCCGGGTGTACTTTGGCAACGGCACCCAGTTGCAGGAGATGTACGTCACGCCGTCCAACCTGACGCCGGCCAACTGGGACACGCTGGCGGAGAGCGCCAGGTGGTCGCGGGCCAACGCCGGCACGCTGCGCGATACCCACTGGGTGGGCGGCGATCCGGAGGCGCTGGAGCCGTACGGATGGGCCGCGTGGGCGCCGGGCAAGGCGACGCTGACGCTGCGCAATCCGAGTGACAAGTGGCAGACCATCGCGCTGGATCCGGAGCAGGCGTTCGAATTGCCGGCGGGTGCCACGGGAGACTTTTCCGCGTCGAGCCCCTGGAAGGAGGACGCGGGCCAGCCGCCGATCCGCCTGCGGGGCGGGCGCGAGCATGCGTTCCGGCTGGCGCCCTTCCAGGTGCTGAACCTCGATGTGAATCCGGTGGGCGGGCGGTAAGCCGGACACTCACGGGACCTCGCGCCGGCCATGATGCCGCTCACCATTCGTCCCCTGGCCACGCACGACGAATACCGGGCCGCCGTGGCGCTTCAATATGAAGCGTGGGGCCGCGGCCTGGCCGACGCCACCGCGTCCACCATCCTGAAGGTCGCCCAGAAGGTGGGGGGCATCTCCGCCGGCGCGTTTGACGAGGCCGGACAGCTCGCCGGTTTTGTGTTCGGCCTCACCGGAGTGCGCGACGGTCACCTGGTGCACTGGTCCCACATGCTCGCCGTGCGCGGCGACGCGCAGGATCACGGCGTCGGCCAGCGGCTCAAGGAATACCAGCGGCGGGAGGTGGCGCGGCTTGGCGTGCGCGTCATCTACTGGACCTACGACCCGCTGGTGGCGCGCAACGCGCACCTGAACTTCAATACGCTGGGGGTCCGGGTGAGTGAGTACGCGCGCGATATGTACGGCGACATGGGCAGCGACCTCAACCGCGGCATCGGCACCGACCGGTTCGTGGTGGCCTGGCCGGTGGACGATACTGAACTGGATATGCTTCGCGCCGCGCTGCGGTCGGCGCAGTCGGACGCCGCCTTCGCGGCGGCGCCGGTGGTCAACCCCGGACTCGGGGCCGGCATCCTGCGATCGGCGGCCGCCGCCGGCGCGCCACACCTGCGCGTCCGCATCCCGTCCGATATTGGCGCCGTGCAGGCCACCGACCTGGCAGCTGCGGCCCAGTGGCGCGCCGACACCCGGGCGGCCATCGAGCACCTGCTGGCCGCCGGTTACCACGTGGCGGGCTTCACGGGACGACGCGACGCGCCGTTCGCCCACTACCTGTTCGCGCTCTAGCTTCCACCCGCGGCCCATCGCGCACTCGGTCCTCGTTCATCGGTATCGATTACACCGTGTTCACCATCACCCGCCTGACGCTTCGCGAAGTGCACCTCTCCCTCAAGGAGCCCTTCCGCATCTCCTCGGGGACGGTGTCGCATCGGCGCATCTTCCTGCTCGAGCTGGGCGCCACCGACGGCACCACGGGCTGGAGCGAGTGCGTGGCGGGGGAGCAGCCCAACTACAGCCCCGAAACCATTGATACGGCGTGGATGGCCATACGCGAATGGCTGGCGCCACGCGTGGTGGGCGTGAAGTTCGGGCATCCCGACCAGGTGTTCGCGGCGCTCGACCACCATGTGCGCGGTCACCTGATGGCCAAGGCCGCGGTGGAGATGGGCTGCTGGGACGTGGCCGCGCGCCAGGCGGGCGTGCCGCTCTCGCGGTTGCTGGGCGGCACGCGCGACAAGGTGGCCACCGGCATTTCCATTGGCATCCAGGCCGATCCGGGCGCGCTCGTGAGCCGGGCCGGCGCCGCGGTGGCGCTCGGCTACCGCAAGATCAAGGTGAAGATCGAGCCGGGTTCCGACCTCGAATTCGTGGCAGCGGTGCGCAATGCCATCGGGCCCGATATTGACCTGATGGCCGACGCCAACTCGGCCTACTCCCTGGACGACGCGGCGCACCTCAAGCGGCTGGATGCGTTCCACCTGGCCATGATCGAGCAGCCGCTGGATCGCGAGGACCTGGTGCGGCACGCCAAGCTCCAGCGCCAGCTCGACACGCCCATCTGCCTTGACGAATCCATCACGAGCGTGGCGCGCGCGGCGGACATGATCGAGCTGGGGGCGGGGCGGATCGTGAACATCAAGCCGGGGCGCGTGGGCGGGTTCGCCGTGTCCCGGGCCATTCACGATCTCTGCCACGCACACGGCATCCCCGTGTGGTGCGGCGGCATGTTCGAGAGCGGCGTGGGCCGAGCGCACAATGTGGCACTGGCCTCGCTGCCCAACTTCCTGTTGCCCGGCGATGTATCGCCCAGCGCGCGTTACTGGGATCGCGACATCGTCACGCCGGAATGGATCATGGATCGCGAGGGCATGGTACGCGTCCCGCTGGACCGGCCCGGCATGGGGGTGGAGGTGGATCGGGCCCGCGTGGAGGACCTCACTGTCCGCGTCGACGAGATCTCGGCGTGACGGCCATGGCAGGCGTACCCGTGCAGGTGTCCGGGTTGTTCTCCGACGCCCAGCGCGAGGCACTGCTGGCGCTCCGACGGGACCTGCATGCCCATCCCGAGCTCGCGTTCCATGAACACGGGACGGCGGCGCGCCTGCGAGCGGCGCTGGAGCGCATTCCCGGCGTAGAGATCCAGGCCGTTGCGGGGACCGGACTCGTGGCGCGCGTTGCGGGCCGCGAGCACGCGGCGCCGGTGGTGGCCGTGCGTGGCGATATTGACGCGCTGCCCATCCAGGAAGCCACGGGGTTGTCATATGCGTCCACGAATGCCGGTGTGATGCATGCCTGCGGCCATGATGTGCATGCCACCTGGGCGGTGGCCGCCGCGCAGCTGCTGGCGGCGGAACCGGCGGCCGGCGATGTGCTCATTGTCCTGCAGCCCGCCGAGGAGACGGGCCAGGGAGCGCTGGCCGTGCTGGAAAGCGGCGCGCTGGATGGCGTGTCGTGCATCTTTGGCGGCCACGTGGATCGCCGGTTCGACGTGGGAAAGGTGGTGGCCGATGCCGGTCCGCTCGCGGCGTCCACCGACCGGTTCACCATCACCATGCAGGGGCATGGCGCCCATGCCGCGCGGCCGCACGAGGCCGCGGATCCCATTGTCGGCGCGGCGGCCCTCGTGTCGGCGCTGCAGACGATCGTGTCGCGAAGGCTGAACCCGGCCGTGCCAGGTGTGGTGACCGTCGCCACCATCCACGCGGGCACGGCGTCCAATGTCATTCCTGACGACGCCGTGCTCACCGGCACGGTGCGCGCCGTGGACGCCGAGTCGCGGGCGTTCATGCTCCATGAAGTGCGCCGCGTGGCGGCGTCGTGTGCGGCGACCTACGGCCTCGCAGCCACCGTCACGCTTGATGCCGGGACGCCGCCCCTGGTCAATTCCGCGCGTGGGGCCGGCTGGGCCAGGGCGGCCGCGGCCGATGTGATGGGCCTCACGAACGTGGTGCCGCTTGGGCTGACCAACCTTGGCGGAGAGGATTTTGCGTATTACCTGGAGCGCATGGACGGGTGTTTTTTGCGCATCGGGGCCCGCGAAGCAGGTGGGGAGAGCACGGCGGCGCACTCGCCGAGGTTTGTGGCGGACGACGGCGCCATCTTCTGCGGCGCGGCGGTGCTGGCGGCTTGCGCGCGCCGCGCATCGGCAGACCTGGCGGGGAGAGTGGAACGGGGCGCCCCCAAGGGGTAAGATTTCAGGTCACCCGGTCGCGTGCATGGCGATCGGGCTCACCCTTCCACGAGATCCCGATGCACGTGCGGTTGCTCCGCTCGCTCGCGGCAGTTGCTGCCGCAGCCCTTGCCGTGGCATGCGGCTCCACGGCTCCCGACGGGCCGGGCGCTCCCGTGCTGGTGGCCGTCACGTCAGGCAACGCCCAGACGGCCGCGGTCGGGACGTCGCTGGCGAGCCCGCTGGTGGTCACGGTCACCGATGTCCAGGCGCGACCCGTGCCGAATGTGGTGGTGACGTGGAACATCGCCCAGGGCAACGGCGCCGTGAGTCCCGCGACGAGCACCACCGACGCGGAGGGGCAGGCCTCGGCCACCTTCACCGTCGGGACGCAGGCAGGGTCAAATGTAGTGTCGGCGTCAATCGCCGCCGCGGCAAAGGTGGCCAAGTTCACCTTCACGGTGGTGCCGGGGCCGCTGGCCAACGTGACGGCCGGCTCGCACAGCCTGATGCTGTGCGGGGTGGATACGGGGCACGTGTCGGCGAGCACCTTCGACCAGTACGGCAACGCGGTGTCCGCCCCGGTGGTCTGGGAAACCCGCAATGCGGCGGTGGCCACCGTGGATGCCACCGGGGCCGTGCAACTGGTGTCGCCAACGGATTCCACCTATCTGGTGGCGCGGTCGGGCACCGCGTCGCCGGACAGCGTCCAGGTAAAGGCGGCGTCGGTGCTCACGCTCGCGGCGGCGCAGGTGGACACCATGATTTCCGGCGGTTCGCTGTGCGTGGGGTCCAGCCAGCAAGGGTCGGAGTTTGTGCTCGCCGCGTTCCTCAGTTCCTCAACGCCTGGCAGTTCCGTGGATCTCACGGTGCGGGGAATGCCGCTGGCTGCCCTGGGCTCCAACGCCAATGTCGTGGACCGCATGGCGACCGCCGTTCCGGGGCACGCGCCGCTGCTGGACGTACACCAGGATGTAGCGTTCGAGTATGCTCTGCGGGAACGAGAACGCCGCGAGACGCCCAGCCATGTGGCCGGCGCGCGCGCGTGGTACGCCGGCGTGATGCGCGATCGGCGGGCGGTGCGGACCCTGGTGCCCACGACGGCACCCCAGCCCGTCACGTCAGGGGGCGCGCCGGTATACGAGCAGATCCCGGCAACCGCCGCCGTGGGCGACCTGGTGCACCTGAACACGAACGCGAATGCGTACTGCACCGCGCCCATCATGACCACGGGGCGCATTGCGGCCATCAGCAACACGGCCATCGTGGTGGCCGATACGTCCAACCCGGCCGGCGGATTCACCGACACGGAATACGCCGGGTTTGCCGCCAGCATGGACACGCTCGTGATGCCGGTGGATACCGTGGCGTTTGGCGCGCCATCTGACATTGACAATAACCATCGCGTCGTGATCCTGTTCACCAAGGCAGTGAACCAGCTCACCACGGATCCGAGCAATGGCGTGGTGCTCGGGTTCTACTACTCCCGCGACCTGCTGCCCCAGGTCAGTTCGACGGGCAACTGTCCGGGGAGCAACCAGGCCGAGATGTTCTACCTCATGGTGCCCGACGTCGGTGGCACGATCAACGGCGGCAACACGATCTCCAGGTCCAAGCGGAACGTGTCCAATATCGTGGTGGGCACCATCGCCCACGAGTTCCAGCACCTGATCAACGCCTCGCGGCGCATGTACGTCATCCACAGCCCCGTGGTGGATGAGGATACCTGGTTGAACGAGGGACTGAGCCACATCGCCGAGGAACTCATCTTTTACCGGGCGTCGGGGCTGGGACCGCGGCAGAACATCGGCACGACGGCGCTGTCCAACCAGCAGGTGTACAACGCCTTCGGCCTGTACATGTGGGGCAACCAGTCGCGCTACCAGATCTTCCTGCCCGTAGTCGAGGCGCACGGTCCCATTGGGGAATTCACAAACGATGATGACCTCTCCACCCGTGGCGCCATCTGGAGCTTCCTGCGGTACCTGGCCGACCAGCGGCCCGGCGACGACAGCCTGTTCTACCACCTGGTGAACAGCCAGACGTCGGGGCTCGCGAACCTGCAGGCGGTGCTGGGGCAGGACCCCCTGCCGCTCATGCGCCGCTGGTCGCTGTCGGTCTACGCCAACGGCACCATCCCGGGCATCGCCTCGGCGTTTGACCAGCCGAGCTGGAACTGGCCGCAGGTGTACACACTCACCAACGCCGACCACACGCAGCCGGTGTTCCACGAGCTCAGCAGTTCGGTGCCCAACACGGTGACCCTCAAGTCCGACGGCGGTGCCTACTTCCCGTTCGCGGTCGCCAACGGGACGCAGGCGCTCATCACCGTGACCGGGGCCGGCGGCACGGCGCCGCCGGCGTCCATCAAGCTGACGTTGATCCGCGCCAGGTAGCGGATGTGGCGCTTCGGGCGGATACTGGCGCGATTCCCGGTAGCGCCCGACGCGGGGATTGACGATTTTTCGTCCGACGGTTGAACCCTGATTTCGGGAATCCGATGAAGCGATTGCTGTGCATGCTCGTGGCGGCCGGTGCGCTGGCCTGCAATGGGGAAATTGCCGGGCTCGGCCCGCCGAGTGACCCGGCCACCGAGACCTTCGCGGCCTCACTGGGCGTGGACCTGACCCAGATGACGCGCACGGCCGACGGCCTGTACTACCGGGATGTCGTCGTGGGAACCGGGGACGCCGTGACAACCGATACCAGCGTGATTGTGGACTATTCGGGCTACCTGACGGACGGGACGCTGTTCGATTCCGGCAACGGCATCAAGTTCTCCACCAAGGCCGTCGTGGCGGGCTTTCGCGAGGGCATCCTGGCCGGCGGCGGCATGAAGATTGGCGGCATCCGGCAACTGGTGATCCCGTCGGAGCTGGGCTACGGCCCGGAGGGAAGCCCGCCGACCATTCCGCGGCAGGCGACGCTCATTTTCCGGATTAAGCTGGTGAGCATTCCGACGTCCTGAGCGGTGCGCGAGATGCACAACCGGGGTTGCCCCGGCCCGCGAGCGGACTGCGAGATGCACAACCGGGGTTGACCCGGCCCCGACGGCCGCGGCAATTTCGCCGCGGCCCTTTTTGTGTCCGAAACCCGACCTTCGCCTCCCCAGGAGGGATGCATGCATTACCGATGGACTCTCGCCGCGGCGCTGCTGGTGGCGCCCGCGCTGGCTTCAGCGCAGTTCGGTGGCCGCGGCGCCACCCCGGAAAACTCCGCCGTGTTCACCCCGTCGGCGCCCACGTTCCCTACCAACGACCCGATCATCAGGCAGATCTGGGCGCTGGGCATGGACAGCTCCCACACCATGCAGGACGCCCAGGTGCTGTTCGACTCCCTGGGGCCCCGGCTGCAGGGCACGCCGGACCTCAAGCGGGCGCAGGACTGGCTGGTGCAGACGTACACGTCCATTGGCATCCCGGCCAGGGAGGAGCAGTACGGCACTTGGCGCGGCTGGATCCGCGGCCCGTCGCACATTGACCTGATTGCCCCGCGCGTCCGCTCGCTCGAGGCCACGATGGTGGGGTACAGCCCCGGCACGGGCGGCAAGGACGTGGATTATGAAACCATTATCCTCCCGCACTTCAACGACAGCACGGAATTCGTGCGCTGGCTGCCGCAGGCCAGGGGCAAGCTGGTGCTGGTGAGCGCCCCGCAGCCCACCTGCCGGCCCACCGACGACTGGGCGGCCAACGCCGCGCCGGAAGTGGCCGCGCAGATGGACAGCCTGCGGAACGCGCTGCGACGGGAATGGGGGGGCCGCAACGTGCGTGGCACGGGCTACAGCCTGGCGCTCGGCGGCGGTGAGCTCGGCGTCCGGCTGGAAGACGGCGGCGCCGGCGGCATCCTGACCACGCGCCCCAAGAACGGCTGGGGGACGCGCGAGATCTTCGAGACGTACAACAAGACGACGCCCGCCGTCTCGCTCTCGTGCGAGGATTACGGGCTCGTGTTCCGCCTGAC
This sequence comes from Gemmatimonadaceae bacterium, assembly GCA_035700805.1. Lineage (GTDB taxonomy): Bacteria > Gemmatimonadota > Gemmatimonadetes > Gemmatimonadales > Gemmatimonadaceae > JAGWRI01. Next base: position 13,101 of record DASSOG010000060.1, read on the forward strand.
GGAGCACAACCAGCACCCGAAGCTCCGGCTCAACCTCACGTCGCAACTCCTGGGCGAACAGCCCGTGTTCAACGTGGTGGCCACCGTGAAGGGCAGTGAGCATCCCGATCAGTACGTGGTGCTCTCGTCGCACTTTGATTCGTGGGACGGCTCGTCGGGCGCCACGGACAACGGCACCGGCACGCTCACCATGCTGGAAGCCATGCGCATCCTGCACCAGGTGCTGCCGCATCCCAAGCGCACGATCATTGCCGGCCACTGGAGCGGCGAGGAAGAGGGCGAGGTTGGCTCCAAGGCCTTCTCCGAGGATCACCCCGAAGTGATGAAGGGCCTGCAGATGCTCTTCAACCAGGACAATGGCACCGGTCGCATCGTCCGGCTCAACGCCGGCGGACTGCCCGACGCGGCCGCGCATCTCACGCGCTGGATGAACACCGTCCCCGTGGAGTTCAAGACGCAGACGGGATACGATGGCAGCCCCGGCTTCCCGGCGGGCGGCGGCAGCGATGACTTCAGCTTCAGTTGTGCCGGTGCGCCGATTATCGGGCTGGGCGCATTGAGCTGGGACTACGGCAACTACACCTGGCACACGGGGCGCGACACCTACGACAAGGTGGTATTTGCCGACCTGCGTGCGAACGCGACGCTCACGGCCATGCTGGTGTACCTGGCCTCCGAGGATCCCACGCAGATCACGCGTGAGCGAATCGACCTGGCGGCCATGGCGCAGCGGTTCGGGCGTGGCGGCCGCGGCGGGACTCCGCAGTGGCCCGAGTGCGAGAAGGCGCCGCGCACCACGAATCCGCGGTTGAAGTAGCGCGCTCGGCTCGCAGTCTCCAGGGACGGGCAGGTGGCCGGTATCATGGCTGCCTGCCCGTTTCCGCGCCTGTATGGCCCGTGATGCGATGCGCGCGGCCAACCGGTCTGACGTCAGGCGCGCGTCGGCGTAAGTTGTACCCATGACCGAACCCGTCTGGCGTCCCGACCCATCCGTCGTGGCCCGCACCAACCTGGCACGCTTCATCGAGTACGTGCGCGCCGCGGGGGCGCCCGTGTCGGACTACGCGTCGCTGTATCGCTGGTCGGTGGACGCACGGGAAGGGTTCTGGTCGGCGCTCTGGCATTTTTGCGGGGTGATTGCCGAGGGTGGCGCCGGCGCGCCGCCATGGGATGAGATACTGGTGGGGCGCGACCGGATGGCGCCACCCGAGGCAGACGTGGGGCCCGCCTGGTTCACCGGCGCCCGGCTCAACTTTGCCGAGAACCTGCTGCGGCACGATGACGACCGCGCCGCGATCGTGGCGTGGAACGAGGGCGGGCGTTCGGCGTCGTTCACGCACCGGGAGTTGCGCGACGCCGTGGCGCGGGCGGCCGTGGCGTTGCGCGCCGACGGCGTGGTAGCGGGCGATCGCGTGGCCGGCTTCATGCCCAACGTGCCCGAGACGGTGATCATGATGCTCGCGGCGGCGAGCCTTGGCGCCATCTGGTCGTCGTGCTCGCCGGACTTCGGCGTGAGCGGGGTGCTGGACCGTTTTGGGCAGATCGAGCCCGTGGTGCTGGTGGCGGCGGCAGGCTATCAGTATACTGGAAAGCCCATTGACTGCATGCCGCGCGTGCGCGAGATCGTGGCGCGCATTCCCGGGGTGCGGCGCGTGGTGATCGTGCCCAATGGCCACCCCGCCGTGGACCTGGCCGGCATGCCGGGCGCCGTGGGCTGGGCGGATTACCTCGGCAATGGCGCGGCGCCGCCGCTCCAGTTCGAGCGGCTTCCCTTTGACCATCCGCTCTACATCATGTATTCGTCGGGCACCACGGGGCTGCCCAAGTGCATGGTGCATGGCGCCGGTGGCACGCTGCTGCAGCACCTGAAGGAGCACGCCCTGCACACGGACGTTGGCCCGGCCGATCGCGTGTTCTACTTCACCACGTGCGGCTGGATGATGTGGAACTGGCTGGTGAGCGCGCTGGCGGTCGGGGCGTGCGTGGTGCTGTACGACGGCGCGGCAATCCTGGTGCGCCGAACGGTCATGTGGGACCTGGTCGCACGGGAGCGGCTCACGGTGTTCGGGACCAGCGCCAAGTTCCTGGCGCTGACGGAAAAGGCGGGGCGCCGTCCGCGGGAGACGCACGACCTGTCGGCGTTGCGATGCATCCTCTCCACCGGAAGCCCGCTGTCCGAGCACAGCTTTGACTACGTGTACCAGCATGTGAAGCCGGACGTGCAGCTCAGCAGCATCAGCGGCGGCACGGACATCATCTCCTGCTTTGCGCTGGGGAATCCGATGGCGCCGGTGTATCGCGGCGAACTGCAGACTCGCGGGCTGGGCATGGCGGTGGACGTATTCGACGCCGACGGGCGGCCGGCCCCGGCGGGTGAACCCGGCGAGCTGGTGTGCACGGCGCCCTTTCCCAGCATGCCCGTCCACTTCTGGAATGACCCTGACGGGCGTAAGTATCGCGAGGCGTACTTCGAGGTGTATCCCAACACCTGGCGCCATGGCGACTGGGCCGCGCGCACGGAACACGACGGCCTGATCATCTACGGGCGCAGTGATGCGACGCTCAACCCGCAGGGGGTGCGGATCGGCACGGCGGAGATCTACCGCCAGGTGGAGGCGTTCGACGAGGTGGTGGAGAGCGTGGTGGTGGGGCAGGACGTGACCAGCGATGTCGGCCCGGATGTGCGGATCGTGCTGTTTGTCCGGCTGCGCGAGGGCCTGACGCTCACGGATGAGTTGCGCGACCGCATCCGCGCGCGGATCCGGCAGCATGCCACGCCACGCCACATCCCGAAGGTGATTGTGCAGGTGGCGGACATCCCACGCACCATCAGCGGCAAGATCAGTGAGATCGCCGTGCGCAACGTGATCCACGGGCGCGAGGTCAGGAACACCGACGCGCTGGCCAATCCGGCGTCGCTGGAGCTGTTTCGCGACCTGCCGGAGCTGATCGACTAGGGCAGGGTCCGCGACCGATCGCCGGCGCCGAGCGCGCCGGCCACCGTCGTGACGGAATCCCTGATTTCCCTGGCCAGGGCCTCGCACAGCCGGCGCAGCCGGCTCCGGCGCCTGCCCACCTGGAATCGGTAGCCCACGCGTGCGAGGACGGCCACGCCGACGGCCGCACCCACCCCGGCCACGATGGAACCCGTGGCACCCATGAACATCCGGGACACGCCCATGCCCACCCCGAAGCCAAGATATGCACCTCCTACAATGACCACGGCCCGCAGGCGCTTGGTCATGGCGCTCATGTTCTCCACGGCCCGCGCGATGGTCTTGCCATTGCGCGAGACCACCGAGACGTGCACCGCGCGGTTGTTGCCCATGGACGTCCAGGTCAGCGAACGTCCCACGGCGGTGAGCGCGCCGGCTTCCTCCATCTGGCGGCGGATGACATCCACCAGCAGGTCGAAGTCGCTCTCCGGCATCTCGCCGCTGACCACGGCCTCGAGTTCCACGCTGGTGGGCGCCCCCAGCCACCAGGACGGCCTGGGGCTGATGTCGCTGACGGCCGGCGCCAGCCCGGCCGGGGCGCCGGCCACATTCAGCAACCCATGCTCCGCCATCGCGTGCTCCACGTACTGCGCGGGGATGCCGGCTTCCGCCGCGGCCTCGCGCACGGAGACCAGGTCGTGGCCCGACGTGCGGGCCGCGTCGGCGGTGGCGTCGCGCGGCTGCGGAACGGCCGCCGGCCGCGGCTGGATGCCGGTCATGGCCTGCAGCTCGGCGGCACGGTTCCAGATGGCCTGCGCCTCGGCATCCGACACGACGGCGGGCGCGTGCGGCGCCAGGGCCGCGCGCGCGGCATCGCGCGCCACCTCACCCTCCACCCGGCGCAGTGCCTCCGCGAGCTCCTCGCCCGACTGGTACCGGACCCCCGGATCCTTGGCCAGGCACCGATCGATGATCTCGGCCAGCGCCCGCGGGGCATCAGGAAATATAGATAGAACCGGCGGCGCGGGCCTGGTCACTTGAGCCACCAGCACCGCCGAGGCGAGCGTCGCGTTGAACGGAAAGCGGCCCGTCAGCCCGAAGTAGCCCACTACCCCCAGCGAATACAGGTCGCTCCGGCCGTCCAGCGCCTCGCCGCTCACCTGCTCGGGACTCATGTAATACACGGTGCCCAGCACCTGACCGGTGGCGGTGAGCGGCGCGGCCTCGGCCAGGCGGGCGATGCCGAAGTCCGTGACCATCGCGCTGCCGGTGCCCGCCTCGATGAGGATGTTCTCCGCCTTCACGTCGCGGTGGATCACCCCGTGGGCATGCGCATAGCCCAGCGCGAGCGCCACGTCGCGCATTTCGCGCAGGACTTCGCGCGCGTCCAGGTGCTTCGCCTGGACCACCCGGTCGGCCATGGACGTGCCGTTGACGTAGCCCATGGCAAAGAACACGTGCCCATCCAGCTCGTCGGCCCGGTAGATGGGCACGATGTTGGGATGCGACAGCGCCGCGGCCGTGCGGGCCTCGCGCAGGAAGCGCTCGCGGACCTGCGCGTCGGCCGCGAGGTGCGGCGGCAGCGTCTTGATGGCCACCGGCCGATCGAGCTTGAGGTCGCGCGCCAGGTACACGATCCCCATGCCGCCGCGGCCAATCTCATGTTCGAATTCATATTGGCCCGCGAGCAGCCGGCTCAGCGGGATGTCGGGCGCGTCAGTCACGGCTGTCCACCTGGGTGAAAGTCGCGCGTCATTCCACGGACTCCGGGGGCCGGCCCGGCGGCAGCGCGGCGGCCGGTGTGCCGCCCACCGACTCCTGGACCTGCTGGACCAGTTCGTCCACCAGCGCCTTGAGTGTCGCCTTCCGCTTGCGCCCGCGGGCGCCAAAGATGCCGCGGGCCAGCGCGTACATGGACAACACCCAGGCGGCCTCGACGGGGATGATCATGGCCGCGGAGTGAAAGACCGTGAGGGACAGGGGGACCAGCGCTCCCGTCATGCCGCCGCCCGCGCCGCCCACGATGCCGCCAAAGAGCGAGCCCGCCAGGCCGCCCAGCGATTCCACCGCGCGGATGGTGGTCTTGCCGGAGCGCGTGGACACGGTCACGTGCAGCGGCCGTTGCTTGGTCAGCGAACTCCAGGTGAGCGACCGGTTGGTGCCCGAAATGGCGCCCGCCTCGCTCAGGTGGCGCCGGATGATGTCCGTCAGGTAGTCGAACTCGCGTTCCGGCACTTCGCCCGGCACCACGACCTCGAACTCGATCTGCGTGGGGCCACCGGCGTACCACGGCGCCCTGGGCTTGAGGTCCCGCACGTGGACGGCGCGCGCGGCTGCACCGGCGGCGGGATGCGCGAGCCCGCGCTCCGCCAGCGCATGGTCCACGTACTGGGCCGGAATGCCGGCGTCCTCCGCGGCTGAACGCACCTGGCCCAACGCAAACCCGCTGGTGCGCTGCGCGTCAGACGCGGCGTCGCGCGCGTGGACCGCCGGCACTCCGCGCGGTTGCACCCCGGTCATGGCCTGCAGCTCCGCGGCGCGTTGCCAGATCTCGCGCGCCTCGGCGTCGGACACCAGCGCGGGCGCGGCGGGCGCCAGCGTGGCCCGGGCCGCGTCGCGCGCCACTTCGCCCTCCACGCGGCGCAGCGCGTCCGCCAGCTCCTCGCCCGACTGGTAGCGGACGCCAGGATCCTTGGCCAGGCAGCGGTCGATGATTTCCGCGAGCGGGCGCGGGGCGCCGGGCAGCACCGTCAGCACGGGCGGCGCCGGCGTCATCACCTGCGCCACCAGCACGGCGGACGCCAATGGCGCATCGAAGGGGAAGCGCCCCGCCAGGGCAAAGAACCCCACCACGCCCAGCGAGTACAGGTCGCTGCGGCCGTCCACCCCGCTGCCTCCCACCTGCTCGGGACTCATATAGTACACCGTTCCCAGCACCTGGCCGGTGGCGGTGAGGGGCTTGGCTTCGGCCAGTCGGGCGATGCCGAAGTCGGTTACCACGGCCGAGCCCGTTCGCGCGTTCAGCAGGATGTTCTCGGCCTTCACGTCGCGGTGCACCACGCCGTGCGCGGCGGCGTAGCCGAGCGCGGAGGCCACGTCGCGCATCACGCGCAGCACGTCGCGCGGGTCCAGCCGGTGCTCGTCGCGCACGCGGTCCGCCAGCGACTGGCCTTCGACGTACCCCATGGCGAAGAACACCTGACCGCCCACCTCGTCGGCGCGGTAGATGGGCACGATGTTGGGGTGCGACAGCCGGGCCGCGGTGCGCGCCTCGCGCAGGAACCGTTCGCGGATGGTGGCGTCGGACGCGAGCGCGGGCGGCAGGGTCTTGATGGCCACCGGGCGGTCGAGTTTGACGTCGCGTGCCAGGTACACCACGCCCATGCCGCCCCGGCCGATCTCGCGCTCGATCTCATACTGGCCTGCCAGCAGCCCGGCAAAGGGGTCGAGTTCAAGTGACGTCATGAGGCGGGGTGGGGTGGCGGGGAACTGCCGACCCCGCAAAGATGCCCATTCTCGCGGGCTGGCGCGAGCCCATTGTAGATTGAACGGAGATCAGCATCGCACCGCACGACCTTACGGTAAAGGAGAACAGGCATGGCGACCCAGACACGTCCGGCGCCCGCGCAGGCGCATGACACCTTCCCGATCAACGGGACCGACTACATCGAGTTCTACGTGGGCAACGCCAAGCAGGCGAGCCACTACTACCGGGCCGCCTTCGGCTTCAAGCTCGTGGCCTATCGCGGCCCCGAGACCGGCACCCGCGACCGCGCCAGCTACGTGCTGCAGCAGGGCAAGGTGCGGCTGGTGCTTACTACGCCGCTGCGTCCGGATAGTGACATCGCCCGCCATATCCATGACCATGGCGATGGCGTGAAGGACCTGGCGCTCTGGGTGAACAACGCGGCCTCGGCGTTCAAGAAGGCGGTGAAGCGCGGGGCCCAGCCGGTGCGCGAGCCGGAGACGGTGGAGGACGAGCACGGGCAGGTGACCATCGCGGCCATCAGGACCTACGGCGAGACTATCCATTCGCTGGTGCAGCGCAAGGGGTACAAGGGCGCGTTCCTGCCGGGGTTCGTGCCGGTGGAGCCGGTGTTCCAGGGCAAGTCGGTGGGGCTCAAGTACGTGGACCATTGCGTGGGCAACGTGGAGCTGGGCGCCATGAACACGTGGGTCAAGTTCTACGAGGACGTGCTGGGGTTCTACAACCTCATTTCGTTCGATGACAAGGCGATCACCACCGAGTATTCCGCGCTCATGTCCAAAGTCGTATCGAACGGGAACGGGCGCATCAAGTTCCCGCTCAACGAGCCGGCGGTGGGGCGCAAGAAGTCGCAGATTGACGAGTACCTGGAGTTCTACCGTGGCCCGGGCGTGCAGCACATCGCGCTGGAGACGGGCGACATCGTGAAGACGGTGACCAGGCTGCGCCGGAACGGCGTGGAGTTCCTGGCGGTGCCCGGCGCGTATTACGACACCGTGCTGGACCGGGTGGGGCACATTGACGAGGACCTGGCGCCGCTCAAGGAGCTGGGCATCCTGGTGGACCGCGACGACGAGGGGTACCTGCTGCAGATCTTCACCAAGCCGGTGCAGGACCGGCCCACGGTGTTCTTTGAGATCATCCAGCGCAAGGGCGCCATCAGCTTCGGGGCGGGCAACTTCAAGGCGTTGTTCGAGGCCATCGAGCGCGAACAGGCGCTGCGCGGGAACCTCTGATGCCAATCTATCACACGCTGGGCACGGTGCCGCACAAGCGGCATACGGTATTTCGCAAGCCCGACGGCGGGTTGTACGCCGAGGAATTGCGGGGGCATGAAGGGTTCACCGGGACGTCGTCGCTGCTGTACCACACGTACCCGCCCACCACGGTGAAGAGCGTGAAGTGGCTGCGGGCCACGAGGTACGAGGCCGATCCGGACCCGGTGCTCAAGCACCGGCACTTCCGCACCGGCCGGCTCACGCCGCACGGCAGCCCCACGCTGGACCGCACGCCGCTGCTCTTCAACCGCGACATCGCGATGCTGTACGTGGAGCCCACGGTGCGCGACGAGCACTTCTATCGTAACGCGCAGGGCGACGAGGTGGTGTACGTGAGCAAGGGGAGCGGGGTGCTGGAGTCCGAATTCGGTGACCTCCCCTTTGGTGAAGGCGATTACCTGGTCATCCACCGCGGGATCATGCATCGCTACCAGCTCAACACCACGGAGCAGCCCAAGCTGCTCGTGTTCGAGAGCCGCGGGCATGTCCGCACGCCCGAGCGATATCGCAACGTGTTCGGGCAGCTCAAGGAGGGCGCGCCGTATTCCGAGCGTGACTTCCGCGGCCCCACGGAACTGCGCACGCATGACGAGAAGGGTGACTTCCGGTTGATCATCAAGCAGCACCATGGGCTGAACGAGTACATCATCGATCACCATCCGCTGGATGTCGTGGGGTGGGACGGCTACTTCTATCCGTGGGCGTTCAACATCCACGACTTTGAGCCGATTGTGGGGCGCGTCCACCAGCCCCCGCCGGTGCACCAGACGTTCCAGGGCGACGGGTTCGTGATCTGTTCGTTCTGCCCGCGACCGTATGACTTTGATCCCAACTCCATCCCGGCGCCCTACAACCACAGCAACGTGGATTCTGATGAAGTGTTGTACTATGCCTCCAGCGAGTTCATGAGTCGCAAGGGCATTGAGTTCGGAAGTATCACGCACCACCCCGACGGCATCCCGCACGGACCGCATCCCGGCCGGGCGGAGGCGTCCATCGGTGCCAAGCACACCGACGAGCTGGCCGTGATGATGGACAGTTTCCGGCCGCTCACCGTCGCCCGGGCCGCGCTCCCCATCGAGGACCCGGACTATTACAAGAGCTGGCTGGACGGCCAGCACGCAGCCTTCAACCCGCCGACCTCATAAGCGTCGGCTCCAGGCGGAGATGAACAAGACAATCCTGCAGCCCGCGGCAGCCCAGGCCGTCATCCCGGCGCTGTCGCGCACGCGGCATCCGAATATCTGGGTATATCGCTATCATGATGCGTCGCACGACTGGACCCTGAGCATCGCCACGCACGCCGAGCCAGGCTCGGGCATGCTGTCGCTCGGGGGATTCCGCATCGCGCCCGAGTCTCGCGTCAATTCCCCCGGCTTCACCACCGACCACGAGGCCATCGGCCTCGCGATGGGCATGGAGGAGAAGGTCCACTGGTCGCGCGTGATCAAGGTGGGTGGACCGCTCACGCTCCGGAACATCACGCGCATCTGCGGCGGCAAGTGCGTGCTGCAGCCCACCGCGGGTTCGCGCGTGGGGGAGCCACAGGACCGCGCGCTGCTGGATTTCGCCATCGCGTGCTTCCAGGACGTGGAGAAGACCGGCGGCTTCTACCTCACCACCGGGCAGGACCTGGGGCACGGCCTCATGTCCGACGGCCGGACGCAGTCGCTCCGCTACCTGAACGACCGGTACAAGGGCAGCGTGGTGGCCGACACGTCACGGCCCACGGGCGAGGGCAACTTCCAGTTGCTCGCCGGCATGCTGCGCGCCCTGGGCATGCCGCTCAAGGGCGCCACGATTGGCCTGGTGGGCGCGGGGAACATCGGCATGCACGTGCTGGGCGAACTGCTGCAGGCCGGCGCCACGCCGCTGGTGATCGAAGCGCGTGACGCGCGCCGGCAGGAGCTTGAGGCCAGGGGAGTGAAGACCTGGGGTCCGGCCGACAAGCAGAAGTTCCTGGCCATGCCCATGGACGCCGTCACCGTGAACGCCGCCGGCGGCACGCTGGATTCGGAGTCGGTGACCACCATCTGCTCCAACCCGCGCGTCCGCATTGTCTGCGGCTCGGAGAACCTGGTGATGCCCAATGCCGCGGACGCCAACCGGCTGCGCGACGCCGGCAAGGTCTACTCGCCCACCGAGCTGGGGGGCATGATGGGATACCTGACCGCCGCCGAGGAGTACCTGACGCACCTGGAGGGCACCGCGTTCGATATCAAGGTGCTAATGGAGGCGGCGAAGCGGCTGGAGACGGCCGGGTTCGAGGCGACGTTGCGCGTCAAGCAGGGCGGCTTCAAGGAGTCGTTCGAGGATGCCGTGCTCGGGCTGTACGGCGACGTGACGTAGGCCGCGGGCCAGCGCCCCGCCTGAGCCTGGCGCGGGCGCTGGCGATGCGGCGCTGACCGCTTTCTATTTTCCGCCCTTCCCGGGCACGCGGGGCCGCTGCCCGCGCTCCTGCACCGGGGGCTGCTGGTTGCCCGCCGGCAGCATCGGCTTGGGCAGGTTCCTGGCCTGGTACTCCGCCAGCGCCAGCGGGCCGCTCGTGTCAGGCAGCACCGGCGCCGCGGCGGGCTGCGCGCCAAAGCGGAACGCCGAGGTGAGGTCGCCAAAGGTCTGCCGCCGCCAGTCGGTGATGTTGGGCTCGCGCACGCCGGTGAACTTCTCCAGGAACTGCAGCACGGAGGTGTGGTCGAACTTCTCGCTGCACACCCATCCGCCGGCGGTCCAGGGGGAGATGACGATGCACGGGACGCGGAAGCCCGCGCCAATGGGCAGCCCCTTCACGAACTCACGCGGCGTGCCATCGGGCGGCACGGGCGGCGCCACATGGTCAAAGATCCCGTCGTTCTCGTCGAAATCCAGGATGAAGGCCGTCTTGGCCCACACGTCGGGGTTGGCGGCCACGGCGTCGATCTTGCTGGCCACGAAGGCCGCGCCGGCCGCCGGCATGTAGTCCGGGTGCTCCGACTCGTGCGCGGTGGGGATGATCCAGGACACGGCGGGCAGCTTGTCGTTGCGGGCGTCGTATTCAAAGCGGCCGTGATCGCCGCGCACCATGCCGCGCTGGTACAGCGACGACCCCTTGGGCGCGTCAAGGAAGTTCTTGAACAGCTCCAGCACGTTGCAGCCGTAGTTATCCTTTTCCTGATAGACCTGCCAGCTCACGCCCGCGGCCTCCAGCCGCTCGGCGTAGGTGGTCCACCCGTACCCTTCCTTGGGAGAGGTGTTGTCGATGATGGGGCCGCCGCCGGTGGATTCCGGGTCGATCATGCCCGTCATCCAGTACATGCGGTTGGGCCAGGTGGGGCCGAACACCGAACAGTGGTATTCATCACAGATCGTGAATGCCTCGGCCAGCGCGAACTGGAAGGGGATGTCCTCGCGGGTGTAGTAGCCCATGACGTACGGGCCGTTCACGCCGTCGGCCTTGCGGTGGGCCGGCAGCCAGTTGTCCATGCGCCCGCCGTTCCACGCGGAATGCTGCACCGACCAGGCGTGGCTGGTGGAGGGGATCTTCTGCGCGCTGGTGGACGCGGTGTCCAGGTGGAAGGGCAGGAGGTACCCGTCGGGATTCACCACGTCCGGCTGGTGGAACACCGAGCGGCCGCCGGGCAGGGTGAGGGCGTTGGGGTCGTCGTAGCCGCGCACACCGGCCAGCGTGCCAAAGTAGTGGTCAAAGGAGCGGTTCTCCTGCATCAGCAGCACCACGTGCTTGATGTCGGCAAACGACCCGGGGCGATTGGGCGTGAGGGCCAGCATGCGCCGCACGTTCGGTGGCATCATCGCCGAGGCCGCGGCCATGGCGGCCATGCCGGCGGCGCCCTTGAGCAGCCGGCGGCGGGTGAAGGGCCGGTTCAGCAAATCGTCAAAGGTGCCGTTGTCGTCGGTCATGCCGCGTTCCCTCAGGTTGTCCGCGCCTGTCGGTTCCGGAACTTCGCGATGGCCTCGCGCGTGAAGTCGCTCAGCACCAGCGTGCCGCTCGTCTCGGCGCGGGCCGCGAGCAGCAGGTCCCACTCGCCGGTGCCTTCCCAGAACACCTGCTTGAGCTGGGCCATGGCCGCCGGGTTCGAGGCGGCCAGTGTATGTGCCAGCGAGGACACCGCGTCGTCAAGGGCCGCCGGGCTGTCGCAGAGGCGCGAATAGAGCCCGTGCCGCTCGCCCCAGGCCGCGTCGCGCCAGTCGGCGTCCACGGCCATCGCGCTGTAGGCGGCCATGCCGATCTTGCGTTCGATGACCGGCCCCACGACAAACGGGCCGATGCCCACCGCCAGTTCGCTGAGCTTGGAGGCCGCGCTGTCGAGCGCGATGCTGAAGTCCGAGGCGGCCACCAGCCCCACGCCGCCGCCGGCCACTTTTCCGTGCACGCGCGAAACGATGAACTTGGGCGCGCGGATCATGGCCAGCACCACGTGCGCGAAGCCGCGGAAGAACTCGCGCCCCTGCTCGGCGTCAGTCACGGCCATGAGTTCGTCAAACGAAGCGCCCGCGCAGAAGGGGCCGGTACCCGTGCTCTGCAGGACGATGACGCGGGCCGCGGCGTCGGCGCCGGCGGCGCTGACCTGCCGGGCCAGCTTCGCGAGCAGTGATCCCGGCAGGGAATTCCCCTTGGGGTGGCCAAAGGTGATGGTGGCAATGCCGTCGGCGGTCGCCGTGGTGACGTCGCCGCTGGTGAGCGCGGCGCCGGAATTGGTCTTGTGAGTCATGGCAGTAGCCTCCGCCCTGAATTGTCGAAAGTCAAGCCGAGGCGTAGATTCGTACGGTATGACACCCACGCCGCCGCCCGTTGCAGAGGATGCCGCCGAGCTCGCGCAATTCCAGGCGCGGATTGACGCCGGTGAGTCCATTGAGCCCAAGGACTGGATGCCCGAGCGCTACCGGCGGCAGCTGGTGCGGATGATGTCGCAGCACGCGCATTCCGAGGTGGTGGGCATGCTGCCCGAGGGCAACTGGATCACGCGCGCGCCGTCGCTGCGGCGCAAGATGTCGCTGCTGGCCAAGGTGCAGGATGAGGCCGGGCACGGGCTGTACATCTACTGCGGGACGGAGACACTGGGCGTGGCGCGCGAGGAGCTGCTGGAGCAGTTGCTGGACGGGCGCGCAAAGTATTCCAGTATCTTCAACTATCCCACGCTGAGCTGGGCGGACATGGGCACGATCGGGTGGTTCGTGGACGGAGCCGCCATCGTGAACCAGACCGTGCTGGCCAAGGCCAGCTACGGGCCGTACGCGCGGGCCATGGTGCGCATCTGCAAGGAAGAGAACTTCCACAAGCGGCAGGGCTACGAGATCGTGGCCACGCTGGCCAGGGGGACGCCCGCGCAGCGCGCCATGGTGCAGGACGCGGTGAACCGCTGGTGGTGGCCCTCGCTCATGATGTTCGGCCCCAGCGACAAGGATTCGCCCAATTCGGCGGAGCTGCTGCGCTGGAAGGTGAAGCACAAGACCAACGACGAGCTGCGCCAGCGGTTCGTGAACCTGACCGTGCCGCAGGCCATTGCCGTGGGCGTGACGCTGCCCGATCCCGACCTCCGGTACAACGAGGACACGAAGAACTGGGAATTCGGCGCCATCGACTGGGCGGAGTTCTACCAGGTGATCAAGGGGAACGGGCCGTGCAACAAGGAGCGGCTGGCCGCGCGCCGGGCCGCGCATGAGCAGGGCCGGTGGGTGCGCGACGCCGCGCAGGCGTATGCGGAAAAGCAGAAGCGCCGGGCGACCGCCGCGGCCTGAGGAGTAGAGACCATGAGTGCTGACGACACGCAGTGGCCCCTGTGGGAAGTCTTTACCCAGGGCAAGAAGGGCGCGCCGTACGAGCACGCGGGCAGCGTGCACGCGGCCGACGGAGAGCAGGCATTACAGAACGCTCGTGACGTGTACACTCGGCGCGGCGAGGCGCTGAACCTGTGGGTGGTGCCCACGGCGGAGATCGTGGCGTCGGCGCCGGGCGATGCGGGGCCGTTTTTCGATCCCGGCAACGACAAGCCCTACCGGCATCCACAGTTCTACAAGGTGCCGCACGGAGTGCGCGGGGTATGAGCGCGGCCGGGGCCTCACCCGCCGTCGCGGGGACGCGCGATGTACCGGTGGCCAATCCGCTGTTTGAGTACCTCCTGCGCGTCGCCGACGACCGGCTGGTGCTCGGGCACCGGCTGTCCGAGTGGTGCGGGCATGGGCCCATCCTGGAAGAGGACATCGCGCTGGCCAACATCGCCCTGGACCACGTGGGCCAGGCCGCGGCGCTGCTGGAACTGGCCGGCCGAGTGGAGGGCGCGGGGCGCGACGCCGACGCGCTGGCCTACCTGCGCGATGAACGCGACTTCCGGAATGCGCTGCTGGTGGAACAGCCCAATGGCGATTTCGGGATGACCATGACGCGGCAGTTCCTGTTCGACGCGTACAGCGTGCTGTACCTGGGCGAGCTGGCCGGTTGCGGCCACGCCGAGCTGGCCGCGCTGGCCGCCAAGGCCGTCAAGGAAGACACATATCACCTGCGGCACAGCGGGGAGTGGATGCTGCGGCTGGGGGACGGGACCGAGGAGAGCCATGCGCGGGCGCAGGCGGCCCTGGACGTGCTCTGGCGGTTCACCAGCGAGCTGTTCGAGTTCGATGATGTGGACGAGGGCGTGGGCGTGCACGGCATCCATGTGGACCGGAAGGCCCTGCGGCCCAGATGGATGGAAGTCGTGGGCGACATCGCGAAGCGCGCGACGCTGAGCCTGCCGTCGGACGACCAGCCCATGGCCACCGGCGGCCGGCGTGGACGGCACACCGAGCACCTGGGACACATGCTGTCCGATATGCAGATCGTGGCGCGCTCGCATCCCGGGGCGAGCTGGTGACCACCGCCCCGTTGACGCGCGAGGAGGTGCTGCACATCCTCGACCAGGTGAAGGATCCCGAGATCCCGGTGATCAGCGTCGTGGAACTCGGCGTGGTGCGGGACGTGGCCATCGGGCCCGACCGCGTGAAGATCACCATCACGCCGACGTACTCCGGGTGTCCGGCCATCCAGATGATGCAGGACGACATGCGGGCGGCGCTGGTGGCGCGCGGCGTGGAGCAGGTGGAGTTCGAGGTGGTGTACGCGCCGGCGTGGACGAGTGACTGGATCCCGGCGGACGCCCGGGAGCGGATGCGCGGGAGTGGAATTGCCCCGCCGGGGAGCGTTCGCGAGGGGCGGGCGGCGGAGCCGCTGGCCGTATTGACCCGACGACCGGCGGCGCCGGTGGCGTGTCCCTATTGCGGTTCCGACGAGACGGAAGTGCGCAGCCCCTTTGGGAGCACGGCGTGCAAGGCATTGCACTTCTGCAATGCGTGCCGGCAGCCGTTTGAGGAATTCAAGGCCACGTAGCCCGGAGCTACCTACATCTCCAGCAGTTGCTCGACGCGCTGGGCAATCCGCTCCGCATCCGGCAACACCGCGTGCAGCAGGTCCGGGTGATACGGCATGGGCACGTCGTCCACGGCCAGGCGATCGACCGGCGCGTCCAGGTGCCAGAAGGCCTCGCGCGCCAGCGTCGCCGCAATCTCGGCGCCGAAGCCGGCGGTGATGGCGTCCTCGTGCACGATGAGGCAGCGCCCCGTGCGCTGGACCGACGCCAGCACGGCGTCGCGGTCCCAGGGCGCGATGGTCCGCAGGTCCAGCAGGTCCACCGCGCCGGCCGGCAGGCGGTTGTCCACCGCGTCCACGCAGCGGTGCACCATGGCGCCCCACGTCACCAGGGTCACCCGGTCGCCCTTGCGCAGGTGATTGGCCTTTCCGAATGGGAGCACATAGTCGTCCCCGGGGTACCGCGCGCTCCCATCGCTGGTCATCAGCAGCGAGCGATGCTCAAAGAAGATGGTCGGGTTGCGGCCGCGCATGGCCGCGCGCAGCAGCCCCACGGCATCCGCCGAGTTGGAGGGCATGGCCAGTTGCCATCCGATGGCGTGGGCAAAGCGCACCTCGTCGCTCAGGCTGTGCCAGGGGTCGCCCACGTCCTTGCCGAACCCGCCGGGCATGCGCACGACAATGGGCGCCGCGAACCGGTTGTTCGTGCGCCAGCGAAGCGTGCCGCAGTTGTTGAGCTGCTCGGTGGCGGGGTCGGCATATTTACGAAACTGTATTTCCGCCACCGGCATCAGCCCCGCCACGGCCATGCCCACGGCGCGGCCGACGATTCCCTCCTCGGAGAGGCTGGTGTCGAAGACGCGCGCGACGCCGAACTCCTTCTGCAGGCCCTCGGTGACCAGGTGCACGCCGCCCTTGCGGCCCACGTCCTCCCCGAACACGAGCAGCCTGGGATTGCGCGCCAGTTCATGGCGCAGGGTCCGGTTCACCGCCTCGGCCAGCCGCAGCGGACGTCCGTTATCTGGCTGCGGGCTCTCGTCGCCACCCAGCTCGGCCAGGTCGGCATCGGACAACCCACCCGTGGTCTCGGCGTCCCCTGGCTGGCGGGGCTCGGCGTACAGGAAGCGGCGGACGGTGGCCGGCGCGGGGGCGGGGCGGGCGCGCGCGTCCGCCAGGGCCGCCTTGACATCACGCGCGACCTCCTGCTCCAGCGCTTTCCATTCCTGTACCGGTATGATGCTCGGGACGAGGTACTCGCGCAGGCGCGGCAGGGGGTCCCGGGCCTCATCAGCCGCGATTTCGGCGTCGGTGCGATAGCCCTTCTGGTTGTCGGGGCCGGAATGGCTGCAGAGGCGCGGCACGCGCAACCGGATGAGCGCGGGGCCGTGGCCGCCGCGCACGTGCGACACCACCTCCTGCAGCAGCGTGGACGTCTCGCGCGGATCGGTGCCGTCGCCGTTGCGCACGAGCAGGTTGCCGAACGACGCGAGGTTGCGCGCGATGTCGCCGCCGGGTGTCTGCATCTCACCCTGGACTGAGATGCCCAGCCCGTTGTCCTCGATATAGAAGAGCATGGGCAGGTGGAGCGTGGTGGCCATGGTGAGCGCGCTCCAGAACCCGTTGGCGGCCACCGAGCCCTCGCCGCCGAGTGCCACGCTGATGCAATTACGCCACGAGTCATCGCGGAGCGTGTCGCGATGGTACGTGATGGCCTGCGCCCAGCCGGCCGCGGGCGTGTACTGCGAGCCGACGTCGCCGGACATGGGCAGCACGATGGGGCCGTCGCGATTGGGCAGGTTGCACACCACGCCGATGTCACGCCCGTCGCTGAACCCGCCGCTGCGGCCGAGCGGGCCGGCGAGCGCGTCGGAGATGCTGAGCCCCAGCGAGAGCAGCAAGGGTCGCGACCGGTAGTAGGCGCCCGCGGCATCGTGCCGCCCCGTGATGAGCGACCCAAGGATGGCCTGCGCCACGTCGTGTCCGCGCGCGGAAAACTGGTAGAGCACCAGGTGATCCTTGGGGACCGAGGCGCGGCTGCGGTTGGTGGCCTCTTCCACGTCGTCCAGCGCGCGGGAGACGAGCGCGTGGTATGCGATGCGTCGCCAGTCGGGTCCGGTGGCGACGGGCCCGGGCTTGCGGGCGGCGGATCTGGCTGAGGACTTTGCGGGCATGCCCTAATCTGGCCCACGCCCGCGTGAAAGGGGAGTATCGGGTGGGCGGGTGCCGGAGGATCGCGTATCTTTACCCTGCGCTGGACCCCTCATTGCCGCCGAGGACGCCGATGGCCTACCAATACATCAATTGCACGCTCGCCGACGGTGTGGCCACCATCACCCTCGATCGGCCGGACGTGCTGAACAGCTTCAATGCCGTCATGGCGCTGGAGCTGCAGCTCTGTCTTGGGGCGATTGCCAGGGACCCGCTGGTACGCGCCGTGCTGCTCACGGGGAATGGCCGGGCGTTCTGCGCGGGGCAGGACCTGGCGGAGGCAGTGCCGGCTGAAGGGCCGGCGCCTGACCTGGGCGACATCGTCCGCGACAGCTACAACCCGATTGTGCGGGTGCTCCGCGAGATGGAGAAGCCGGTGATCTGCGCGGTGAACGGCGTCGCGGCGGGCGCCGGCGCCAACCTGGCGCTGGCGTGCGACATCCTGATTGCCGCGGAGGAGGCCAGCTTCATCCAGAGCTTCTCGAAGATCGGGCTGATTCCGGATACGGGCGGCACGTTCTTCCTGCCGCGGCTTGTCGGCCTGCACCGCGCCACGGCGATGATGTTCCTGGGGGAGAAGGTGGGCGCGGCCAAGGCGAAGGAGCTGGGGATGGTGCATGAGGTGGTGCCGAGTTCAGTGTTGCGTGATACCGCGCTGGCCATGGCCCGGTCGCTGGCGCAGCAGGCCACGCGCGGGCTGGGGCTCACCAAGCGCGCGCTGAACCATTCGCTCAGCGCCACCCTGGACGCGCAACTGGACTACGAGGAGCAGGTGCAGCGCGAGGCGGGCTCCACACACGATTACCAGGAGGGCGTGCGCGCGTTCCTGGAGAAGCGGAAGCCGGAATACACGGGTTCGTGATGACACCAGACGCCAACACGATGGTAGGCGTGGTGGGCGCCGGCACCATGGGCGCGGGCATCGCGCAACTGGCGGCGGTGCGCGGGCACCGCGTGATCCTGGCCGACGCGATTCCGGCCGGCCTGGAGCGTGCGCGTTCCGGTATGACGCGGATCCTGGCGCGCCAGGTGGAGAAGGGGCGCATGACGCAGGCCGAGGCCGATGCCGCGCTGGCCCGCGTGAAGTTCGTGGCCGGTGCTGATGACGCGCAGTGGGCGGAGTTCGCGCCGTGCGGCGTCGTGGTGGAGGCCATCACGGAAGACCTCTCGGCCAAGAAGGCCGTGCTGGGCGCCCTGGAGCAGGTGGTGGCGCCGGACGCGTGGCTGGGCACCAATACCTCGTCGCTCTCGGTGGCCGCGCTGGCGGCGGGCCGCCAGCATCCGGGACGCGTGGTGGGGATCCACTTCTTCAACCCCGCGCCAGTGATGCCGCTGGTGGAAATTGTCGGCGCGCTCACCACCGATCCCGCGGTGGTCAACGGGGCGCGCGCCTTCATGGCTGGGTGGGGCAAGACCCCAGTGGTGGCGTCGGACACGCCGGGGTTCATCGTGAATCGCATTGCGCGCCCGTTCTACGGCGAGGCGCTGCGGATGGCGGAGGAGGGGCTGGCCGATTACGCCACAATCGACTGGGCCATGCGCGCGGTGGGTGGCTTCCGGATGGGGCCGTTTGAGCTGATGGACTTCATCGGGAATGACGTGAACTACGCCGTCACCTGCTCGGTGTTCGAGTCCACGTTCTACGATCCGCGCTACCGGCCATCCATCACCCAGCGGCGACTGGTGGAGGCCGGGTGGCTGGGCCGCAAGGCGAAGCGTGGCTATTACGACTATCGTAATGGCACCGAGCTTCCGGCGCCGGTGGAAGACACCGCGCTGGGGCGCCGGATTGCGGATCGCATCATCGCGCTGCTCATCAACGAGGCGGTGGATGCGCTGCACCTGCGCGTGGCTTCGGCGGCGGACATTGAGCTGGCCATGACCACGGGCGTGAACTATCCCAAGGGGCTGCTGGCGTGGGGCGACGAGATCGGCGTGCCCACCGTGCTGCAGCGCGTGGCGCACCTGCACGAGGAATACGGTGAAGACCGGTACCGACCGAGTCCGCTGTTACGGCGGCTGGCCAGGGACGCGCGCGGGATCCTGGCGTGAGTGTCGAGGATACGCGCGCCGAGGCCGTCGTGCGGGCCATGCTCAGCCGCGACGCATTCAGCCGCTGGCTGGGCATCGAGGTGGTGGACGTCGCGCCGGGCCGGTGCACCGTGCGCATGGTGGTCCGGCCCGAGATGGTGAACGGATTCGGGGTGGCGCACGGCGGCATTGCCTATTCCATGGCCGACAGCGCGCTGGCGTTCGCGTCGAACACGAATGGTCGCGTGACCGTGAGCATCGAGAACACCATTGGGTATCCCGTAGCGGTCCATCCCGGCAACGTCCTCACCGCTGAAGCGGTGGAAGAGAGCGCCGGAAATCGCATCGCATTTTATTCCGTGCCCGTCCGCAATGAGGCCGGCGTCCTGGTGGCGCACTTTCGCGGCACCGTCTATCGCACCAGTCAGCATCACGAGCTCGAGCCCAAGCCATGAAGAAAATGCTGTCTTTCATCCGCGCCATCCGCGCCATCCGCGTAATCGCCGTACCATGAGAGATGCCTTCCTGATAGACGGCGTCCGCACGCCGGTCGGCCGGCTGGGAGGCGCGCTGAAGGATATCCGTGCCGACGACATGGCGGCGCATGTGCTGGCCACCGTGCTGCAGCGGAATCCCTCCGCGGACCCCGCGCGGATTACGGACGTGATCATGGGCTGCGCCAACCAGGCCGGTGAGGACAACCGCAACGTGGCGCGCATGGCGCTGCTGCTGGCGGGGCTGCCCGCGTCGGTGCCCGGCGAGACGGTGAACCGGCTCTGTGCCTCGGGACTCAGCGCCGTGGGGCACGCGTCGCGCGGCATCAAGCTGGGCGAGGGCGACCTCTACCTGGCGGGTGGCGTGGAGAGCATGACGCGGGCGCCGTACGTCCTGTCCAAGGGCAGCAAGCCGTACGCGCGCGACATGCAGCTCTATGACACGAGCCTGGGCTGGCGCTTTGTGAACGACAGGCTCAGGGAACGCTACGGCACCGACTCCATGGGCGAGACGGCGGAGAACGTGGCCGCCAGGTACGGCGTGACCCGCGACGACCAGGATGTGTTCGCGGCGCGTTCGCAGCAGAAGGCCGCCGCCGCGCGCGAGTCCGGACGCCTGACGCAGGAGATCGTGCCCGTGACCATTCCGCAGCGGAAGGGCGACCCGACGGTGGTTGACCAGGACGAGTTCATCCGTCCCGGTACCACACCGGAGATCCTGGCCAGGCTGCAGCCCGCGTTCCGCACGGACGGCAAGGGCTCGGTGACGGCGGGCAATTCGGCGGGCCTCAACGATGGCGCCGCGGCACTGCTGGTCGCATCGGAAGCCGGGGCGCGCGAATTCAAGCTGACTCCGCGCGTGCGCGTGGTGTCGGTTGCGGCGGCGGGCGTCGAGCCACGGCTCATGGGTATGGGCCCGGTGCCGTCCACGCGCCGGGCGCTCGAGCTGGCGGGCCTCACGCTCGACCAGATGGACGTGATCGAACTCAACGAGGCCTTCGCGGTCCAGGTGCTGGCCTGCCTGCGCGAGCTGGGCGTGCCCGACGACGATGCCCGCGTGAACCCCAACGGCGGCGCCATTGCGCTCGGACACCCGCTGGGCATGTCCGGCGCCCGGCTCATCCTGACGGCCATGCGCCAACTGCACGCCACCAGCGGTCGCTACGCGCTGTGCACCATGTGCGTGGGGGTGGGGCAGGGCATGGCGATGATCCTGGAACGTGTATGAACACCCACCCCCGGGCCAGCCTGCCCATCCAGAGACCAGGAAAGCACCGATGAACCTCCAGAACTACGCACTCGGCTATTGGGTGACCGGCACCGGCAGGACCACCGAACTGGTGCATGCCGTCACCGGCGAGACCATTGGCGCGACGTCCAGCGGCGGGCTCGACTTCGGGGCCATGGCCGAGTACGGCCGTACGGTGGGCGGTCCCCGGCTGCGCGCCATGACCTTCCATGAGCG
Source organism: Gemmatimonadaceae bacterium (assembly GCA_035700805.1). GTDB lineage: Bacteria > Gemmatimonadota > Gemmatimonadetes > Gemmatimonadales > Gemmatimonadaceae > JAGWRI01. The sequence goes on from DASSOG010000060.1 coordinate 34,332, forward strand.
GGCGCGGATGCTCAAGGCGCTGGCGCTCTACCTGATGGAGCGCAAGGAACAGTTCTACGCGATCTCCGCGGCCACGGGCGCGACGCGGTCGGATTCGTGGATTGATATTGAGGGAGGCATCGGCACCCTGTTCTCCTACGCCAGTCGTGGCCGGCGGGAATTTCCCGACCAGACGTTCTACGTGGATGGCGACGTGGAGCCGCTGTCCAAGGGCGGCACGTTCGTGGGGCGCCACATCTGCGTCCCGCTGGAAGGCGTGGCGGTCCACATCAATGCCTTCAACTTTCCCTGCTGGGGCATGCTGGAAAAGCTGGCGCCCACCTGGCTGGCCGGCGTGCCGGCCATCGTCAAGCCGGGGACGGTCACGTCGTACCTCACGGAAGCCATGGTGCGCGAGATCATCGCGTCGGGGATCGTGCCCGAGGGCGCGTTGCAGCTCATCTGTGGCAGCGCCGGAGATTTGCTCAGTCACCTGGAGTGCCAGGACGTGGTGGCGTTTACGGGTTCGGCGTCCACGGGGCAGATGCTCCGGACCACCCCGGCCATCGTGGAGAACAGCGTCCGCTTCAACATGGAGGCGGATTCGCTGAACTGTTCCATCCTGGGGCCCGACGCAACGCCCGGCACGCCGGAGTTTGACCTGTTCGTCAAGGAAGTGGCGCGCGAGATGACCATCAAGGCGGGTCAGCGGTGCACCGCCATTCGCCGCACGATGGTGCCGCGCGGCATGGAGGGGGACGTCATCAAGGCGCTGGGCGGGCGCTTGCGCAAGGTCCTGATTGGCGACCCCGCCGTGGACGGCGTGCGCATGGGCCCACTGGTGAGCAAGGGGCAGGTGGCCGACGTGGGAGCCCGGGCCGCTGAACTGCAGCGGGCCGGCGAGCTGGTGTTCGGCGACGACGACTTTGAGGTGAGGGGCGCGGACCGGTTGAAGGGCGCGTTTTTTGGCCCGCGGCTGATGGTGTGCGACCGGCCGTTTGACTTCGGCGAGCCGCACGACATCGAGGCGTTCGGCCCGGTGAACACCGTGATGCCGTACGGGGACGTGGAGGAGGCCATCGCGCTGGCCAGGCTGGGCCGCGGCAGCCTGTGCGGATCGCTCTTCACCGCCGACGCGGAGGTGGCGCGCAAGGTGGTGCTGGGCATCGCGCCCTATCATGGTCGTCTCATGGTGCTGGATCGCACCAGCGCCGGCGAGAGCACGGGGCACGGGTCGGCGTTGCCGAGTCTCGTGCATGGAGGGCCGGGGCGCGCGGGCGGTGGCGAGGAGATGGGCGGCGTGCGCGGCGTGCTGCACTACATGCAGCGGAGCGCGGTGCAGGGCTCGCCCAGCATGCTCACCACGGTGATGGGGCAGTGGGTGCGCGGGGCGGAGCAGAAGCGCGACTCGGTGCACCCCTTCCGGAAGACCTTTGACGAGCTGGAGATTGGTGAAACGCTCATGACCGAGCCGCGCGAGATCACCGTGGCGGAGATCAAGGCGTTTGCCGACCTGAGCGGCGATCACTTCTATGCGCACATGGACGACGCGGTGGCGCGCGAATCCATCTTTGGCCAGCGCGTGGCGCATGGGTACTTCGTACTGTCGGCGGCGGCGGGGCTGTTCGTGGATCCGGCGCCGGGTCCGGTGCTGGCCAACTACGGGCTGGACAACCTGCGCTTCGTCAAGCCGGTCTACCCGGGCGACACCATCCATGTGCGGCTGACCTGCAAGGAGAAGACCGCCCGGGAAGCGCCCAGGGAAGGGCTGGGCGCGGGCGTGCCGCAGGGGGTGGTGGCGTGGGACGTGGAAGTGTTCAACCAGCGGGATGAGCCGGTGGCACTCTATACCATTTTGACGCTGGTCCGGCGGGGGACATAGGCCGGGAGCGGCGTGGGCTACGGCCGTCTGTACACCACGCCGCCCTTCATCACGAACGCCACCCGCCTGGTCGCGGTGATGTCCCGCGTGGGATCGCCCTGCAGCGCCACCAGGTCGGCCAGCAGGCCGGGCGCGATGCTCCCGATGCGATCCTCCATGCCGAGGAGCTTCGCGTTGGTGACCGTCACGGCCGTCATCGCCTGCAGCGGGGTCATGCCGTACTGCACCATGAGCACCAGCTCCTCCGCGTTGTTGCCGTGCGTGAACACGCCCACGTCGCCGCCGGCGCCAATCTGCACCCCGGATTTCAGCGCCGCGGTGAAGCTCGCGCGCTTGGCTACCATGCGCGGGGTCTCCGGGTCGCCGGGCTTCCAGCCGGCATATTCGGAAATGAAATACCCGGCGGCCACGGTGGGCACGTAGAAGATGCCCGCGCGCGCCATCTCCTGGAATTCCTCGGCCGTGCCGTCGTCCGCGTGTTCGATGGAATTCACGCCGGCATCTATGGAGTTCTGGATTCCCTGCGGCGTGACGGTGTGCACGGCGACGGGCACGCCGGCGCTGTGTGCCACTTCCACGGCGCGTTTCATCTCGGCCAGCGTGAGCGACGGGTGGGAGCCAGGATGCGGACCCCACCGGTAGTCGGCATACAGCTTGATCCAGTCGGCGCCCTTGCTGATCTGCTCGCGCACCACGCGTTCCATGTCATCGGGGCTGGCCACTTCCTCGCCGCCCTGCGGCACCTCCCAGCGATCGTCGAACCCCTTGGGACCGTAAGCCCCGAGCGCGACAATGGCGCGGGTGGCCACCAGGTATCGCGGGCCGGGGATGATTCCCTGCTCGATGGCCTGCCGCAATCCCACGTCGGCAAAGCCGGCGCCCTCGGTACCCAGGTCGCGGGCCGTGGTGTACCCCGCCATCAGGGTGGCGCGCAGGTGATTCACGGCGCGCGCCGTGCGCAGCGAAAGCTGTTCCTTCAGCACCTGGTCGTTCCACGTCGTCTCGTCGTAGGGGTGGAGGAACATGTGCGTGTGCGCCTCGATCATCCCGGGGATGAGCGTGGTGCCGGGCAGGTTGATGGTCGTGGCATTCGCGGGCGCGCGGACTTGCGCGCGCGGACCCACGGCCTGGATGCGGTCGCCCGAGACGAGCACCACCCAGCCGGGGTGCGGCACCGGGTCGGCGGCGGTCCATACCTGCGCGGGCACCAGCAACGTGGGTGGGGCCTCGGGCGTAGTCGCGCCGCGCCCGGCGGCCTGCGCGTGGGCGGGCAGCGGCACCAGGGCCAGTATCGCGACGGCGACCAGGCGCGTGATCACGTGCGTGGCACGCGGGGCGCGGGTGGCAGCGCGGAGATTGCCAGGCATCATGAGCACTCCGGTATCAGGTGGAAGTGGGAATGGACACGGGATGTCCGGCGGCGACCCACGCCTTGTATCCGCCGGCCAGGGGTTGCACCACGTCGTAGCCGCGCGCGCGCAGGATGCTGGCGCCGATGATCGCGCGTGAGCCCGTCCCACAGTGGATGACGACGGGCCGCGTCTGCGGATGCGCGCGGGCCCACTCGTCGAGCTGGCTGAGCGCCACCTCGGTGACGCCGGGAATCACCCCCTCCTGGCGCTCGCCCGCCGAACGCACATCCAGCAGCATCGGGGTGGCGGCCGCCGCGGGGCCGTCCGACACGGCGTCCACGGTGGTCAGCTCCAGCGAGCCGACGGGCAGGCCAAGGCTGCTTCGCTCGGCCAGCACGTCCGCCGTCACGGCCCAGCCGACCACGCGGTCAAAGCCAACCAGGTGCAGGTGGAGCCGCAGGGCGGGCACATCCCCCGCCGCGGCCACGAGCAGCACCACCGCGCACTCCTCGGGCGCCGCCGCGCCGAGGTACGTGGTGAACGACCGCGATCTGGGAACGCAGATGGAGCCCGGCACGTGCTGGCGCACGAATGCCGCGGACGGTCGCGTATCCAGCACCAGCGCACCGTCCCGCATGGCGGCATCCACGCCGCGCGCGTCCAGGCGCGGAGGGTCGTGCGGCGGCGACGCCGCCAGCCCGTCGCGATTCACGCGCTTCATCCGCGCAAAGTACCGGGGAGGTTCGGGCTGCGCGCTCAGGATCTCGCGCACGAACTCGTTTTCGTCAGTGATGGTCAGCGCGCGGTTGGCCACGCGTTCGTAACCCAGGGTGGACTGCGGCATGGCGCCCAGCGCCTTGCCGCACGCCGAGCCGGCGCCATGGCCGGGCCAGATCTGCAGGCCGTCGGGCAGCGTCCGCACGCGCCGCAGCGAGGCAAAGAGTTGCCGGGCGGAGGGTTCCATGGTGCCCGCCACGTGCGCGGCGCGTTCCAGCAGGTCGGGGCGCCCCACGTCGCCCACGAAGATGAAGTCGCCGCTCAGCATTCCCACCGGCTCCGGCGAGACCGCGGTGTCCGTGACCAGGAAGGCCACGTGCTCGGGCGTGTGACCGGGCGTGTGCAGCGCGGTGAGTCGCACCGTGCCCACGTCGATCGTGTCGCCATCCCTGAGGAATCGGATGGCCGCCGCGTGGCCCGGGTCGCGCGCCTCGCCGGCAGGCGGCGCGTTTCCGGTGGTGGCCTCCGCGTATGACCAGTCGGGGCCGCCCTCGCCGGGCAGGTGGAGCGTGGCGCCCGTGGCGGCGGCCAGCGCCCGGCTGCCCGACACGAAGTCGGCGTGGATGTGCGTTTCGGTGACGTGCGTGATGCGCAGGTTTTCGGCGCGGGCCGCCTCGAGGTAGCGGTCCAGGTCGAGCGACGGGTCCACGACGATGGCCTCGCGGGTGGACTCGCAACCCAGCAGGTAGGCGGCCTGCGCCAGTTCGTCGTCGTAAATGCGCTGGAGGATCATGGGGAGAGGCGGAGGGAGTGTGACGTGTGGTCGGCAATTTATCCCGTGGCCTGAAGCCAGCGCCAATGCCTCTGGCGCGTGGGCGGTCGGCGTGAGACGTTTCGTGCGTCCCGGCGGCGCGGCCGCTTCCTGCTCACCCCACGAGCCACGAATCATGCGCATCTCCACGCTCACCTCCGCCCTGGTCCTCCTCGTCGTCTCGAGCGCGGGAGCCCAGGGTACCAGGCGTCCCCTGACCCCGGCCGACTGGGCCCACTGGAAGTCCATCACGGGCACGGCCGTCTCGCCGGACGGCAAGTGGGTGGCCTATTCGCTGACACCGCAGGAGGGCGACGGCGACTTCGTGGTGCGCGCCACCACGGGCAGCACGGAATACCGCATTCCGCGCGGCTTCATCGGGCGTCCGAACATGGTCGCGGGCTCGTCCGGTCGCGGCGGCGGAGTGTCGGCGGGTCGCATTTCCGCGGACTCGCGCTTTGCAGCGACGCTGACGTACGCGCCCATGACGGCGTTCGACTCCGCGCGGCACAGCGGGCGTGGCGGGCGGCCGGGTCCACAACCCAAGGCCAGCCTGGCGATTCTCAACCTGTCCTCCGGCGCGATCACGACCATTGCCGACGTGCGGTCGTTCGAGATGCCCGAGGCCGTGGGCGGGTGGATTGCGTATCAACTGGACGCCGACACTGCCGGCGCCGGTAGTCGCAATGGGGCTGGCGCGCGGGGCGCGCGCGGCGGCGAGGGTGGTGGCCCCGCGTCCAGCGCCGATTCGTCGGCCAGGCGCCGCAAGTCGGACGGCTCCACGGTAGTGCTGCGCCGGCTCGATTCCGGCGCGGAAGTGAAGCTGGAGCACGTGACCAGCTTTGCCTTTGATGACAGCGCGAAATACCTGGGGTACGTGGTTTCCACGAAGGAGGGCGACAGCGACGGCGTGTACGTGCGGCCGCTGGGGCAGGATGCGTCGCGCGCGCTCATGACAGGCAAGGGGAACTACCGCGACTTCACCTTTGACCGATCGGGCCAGCAGGTGGCGTTCGTGACGGATCGGGATGACTACGCGAGCAAGGAGCCCGCGTTCACGCTGTACTATGCCTCGCTGCAGAAGGGCGAGCCGGTGCGCGTGGCAGGCGCGGGCTCGCTGGGGGCCGGGCTGCTGGTGGCGGACTACGGACGGGTGGCGTTCACGCGGGCGGGTACGGCCATCGAGTTTGGCGTCGCGCCGGTGCGGCCGGACACGGTGCCGCACGACTCGCTGTACGACAAGGCCATCTTTGACCTCTGGAGCTGGAAGGACCCCGACCTGCTGCCGCAGCAACGCGTGAATGCGTCGCGCGACCGGAACCGCACCTACCTGACGCTCTACCACATTGCGAGCCGCAAGCTGGTGCAGCTCACTGACGACTCCGTGCCGAACGCGACGGTCTCGCCCGATGGGCAGGTGGCCATGGAGACCAGCGACGTGCCCTATGCGGTGGAGTCCATGTGGGGCGATGGCGGCGATGACATCTACGCCGTGGACGCCACGACGGGACGGCGCACCCTGGTCAAGAAGAAGCTGATGGGGCAGCGGGCCACGCTTTCGCCCGATGCGCGGTACATCGCGTACATGGATGGCGGCCACTGGTATTCCTACGCCATGGCCACCGGGCGCACGGTGGACCTGACGGGTTCGCTGCGCGGCAATCGCTTTGACGACGAGACCGACGACCACCCGGACATTCCCGGCGCGTACGGCATTGGCGGCTGGTCGCCGGACGACCGGAGCGTCCTGCTTTATGACCGATATGATATCTGGGAGGTGGACCCGTCGGGCGCGAAGGCCCCGGTGATCCTCACCGATTCGGTGGGGCGGCGGACGCACGTGACCTTCCGCGTGATAGACCTGGACCGCGCCGACCCCTTTGTGGATCCGCGCAAGCCGGTGCTGCTCAGCGCCTTCAACGAAGACACCAAGGCGGCGGGCTTCTATACCATGCGCCTGGGCCGGCGCCAGGCGCCGGACAGCGTCGTCATGGCGGGGGTGGACTACGGCACCCCGCTGCTGGCGAAGAATGCGCAGCAGTACGTGGTCACGCGTGGGACGTTTGAGCAGTTCCCGGACCTCTACACGGGCAGCGCCCTCACGCGGCTCACGCGAATCTCCGACGCCAACCCGCAGCAGAAGGAGTTCAACTGGGGCACCGCCGAGCTCGTCCATTTCACGAGCGCCGACGGCATTCCGCTGGCGGGTATCCTGTACAAGCCGGAGAACTTCGACTCCACGAAGAAGTACCCGATGATCACGTACTTCTATGAGCGGCTGTCCGACAACCTGCACCGCTATGTGCCGCCGGGTGGACGGAACGTGATCAACCCGACGCATTATGTGTCCAACGGGTACCTGATCTTCGAGCCCGACATTCCATATGAAGTCGGCTATCCCGGCCCCAGCGCCATGAAGGCCATCGTGCCCGGCGTGGAGTCGCTGCTCTCGCGTCCATACGTGGACCGCAATGCACTCGGCATCCAGGGCCAGTCCTGGGGCGGGTACCAGGTGGCGTACCTGGTGACGCAGACCCGCATGTTCAAGGCGGCCATGGCCGGCGCACCCGTGGCCAACATGTTCAGCGCGTATGGCGGCATCCGCTGGGCGTCGGGCGTCAACCGCTCGGTGCAGTACGAACAGGGGCAGAGCCGGCTGGGCGGCTCCATCTGGGAGAAGCCCCTGCGCTACCTGGAGAATTCGCCGCTCTTCTGGGCTGATCGCATCGAGACGCCCCTGTTCATCATGGCCAACGACGGCGATGGCGCGGTGCCCTGGTATCAGGGCATCGAGATGTACATCGCGCTCCGGCGCCTCCAGAAGGAGGTGTACCTGGTGGACTACAACGGGGAGGCGCACAACCCCACCAAGCGCGCCAACCAGATGGACATCGCCATGCGCATGCAGCAGTTCTTTGACTACCACCTGCGCGGGTTCCCGGAGCCCGACTGGATGGTGCACGGTATCCCCTACCTGCAGAAGGGGCGCGACCAGCTCGGGCATCCGGCCGGCGTGCTGCCGGCGCCGGACAGCGCCGGCGCGCGGGGCGGTGGCGGTTCCGGAGGACGGTAGGCCCCCATATTTCACCGCGAGGGTTCCACGATGGCAGACGAGGTCAATTACAAGATCATTGGCGACGACATGCAGGCGGTGATCGTGACGCTCGACCAGGGCGAGCGCGTGATCGCCGAAGCCGGCGCGATGATGTATATGCAGGATGGTATAGAGATGGACACGACCCTCGACCCCAACGCCGAGGGGAGCGGCATGATGGGCAAGCTGATCGGCGGCGCCAAGCGGGCGCTGGGCGGCGACTCGTTCTTCATGACCACGTTCACCAACCAGGCCAGGCCCGCCCGCGACGTGGCCTTCTCGGCCGCGACGCCGGGCAAGATCCACCCCGTCATGCTCAGCGATTGGGGGGGACGCATCGTGGCGCAGCGCGATGCCTTTTTGTGCGCGGCCCGCGGCATCCAGGTCTCGGTGGCCTTCTCGAAGCGGCTGGGCGCGGGCTTCTTTGGCGGCGAGGGATTCATCCTGCAGCACATTGCCGGCGACGGCCTGCTGTTCGTGCACGCCTCGGGCACACTGTGCGAGCTGTCGCTGGCCGCGGGCGAGACAGTGCGCGTTGATACCGGCTGCATCGTGGCGTTCGACGAGCGGGTGGACTACAACATCCAGTTGGTGGGGGGCATCAAGTCCATGCTGTTCGGCGGCGAAGGCCTGTTCCTGGCCACGCTCACCGGGCCCGGTCGCGTGATCCTCCAGTCCATGCCCTTCTCGCGCCTGGCCAACCGCGTGTATGCCGCGATGCCGCACCGGAGGGGGGACGGGTGACCGTGTCGCGAGGGCGGGGCATTCCATCGGGAGCCAGGCGATGACCGTGGTCCCTCACGCGGAGCCCTTCGACCGGTTCCGCGAGCTGTTCGACCAGGCCTGCGCGCAGGACCCGAAGGTGCAGCCCGAGCCGACGGCGTGCGCGCTCGCGTCGGTGGATACGGCCGGCCATCCGTCGGTGCGGATGGTGCTCCTCAAGGCATTCGACGAGCGCGGGTTTGTGTTCTACACCAACTACGAGAGCCGCAAGGGCACGGAGATCCTGGCCAACCCGCACGTGGCGCTCTGCTTCCACTGGCAGCCGCTGGAGCGACAGGTGCGCGTGGAGGGGCCGGCCGTGCCCGTCAAGGCGGCCGAGGCCGACGCGTACTTTGCGTCGCGGGCGCGGGCCAGCCAGATCGGGGCGTGGGCGTCCAGCCAGAGCAGGGAGCAGGACCATGAGGGCGCATTGGCGGAGCGCGTGGCCGAGTTCGAGCGCAAGTTCAAGGGACAGGACGTGCCGCGTCCCCCGTACTGGTCGGGGTTCCGGGTGATGCCCACGCGGATCGAGTTCTGGCATGCGATGCCCAGCCGGCTGCACGAGCGCCGGGTGTACGAGCGCGAGGGGGACGGGTGGCGCGTGCGGACGCTCTATCCGTAGGCGCGCCGGAATCCGTGGCACCGCAGGGCTCGTGGCTGTAAGATTCCAGCCATGAGCAGACATGCCGCCGATTCCGCGCCGTCGTCGTCCGTGACGCCGGCCACGCGAACTGACCCGGGCGCCCCCGCTGATCCCGGAGTCGCCGGCACGCAGCCAGCTCCGGCTGCGCCGCCGGCGCCGTCCGCCGCCAGCACCTGGACCATCGACTCGGCACGCCAGCTCTACAATGTGGAGGGGTGGGGCGCCGGTTACTTTGACGTGAACGAACGCGGGCACGTGGTGGTGCGGCCCGACAAGGCCCAGCCCGAGCACGAACTGGACCTGTACGAGCTGTCGCGCGACCTGGAGGAGCAGGGGGTGGCGCTGCCGGTGCTGCTGCGTTTCAGTGACATCCTGCGTTCGCGCATCGACGACATGACCGACACGTTCCAGCGCGCCAAGGAGGAATTCGGCTACGAGGGCGGCTACACCACGGTGTATCCCATCAAGGTCAACCAGCAGCGCCACGTGCTGGAGGAGATCGTGCAGTTCGGCGCGGCGCACGGCGTGGGGCTCGAAGCGGGCAGCAAGCCGGAGCTGCAGGCGGTGCTGGGGCTGGCGGAGCACACCAACCATGTCATCGTGTGCAACGGGTACAAGGACGAGGAGTTCATGCGGCTGGCCCTCATGGGCCAGAAGCTCGGGCACCAGGTGTTCATCGTCATCGAGCAGTTGAGCGAGATTGACGTGCTGCTGCAGGTGGCGGACGAGCTGGACGTGGTGCCCAACGCGGGCGTACGCATCAAGCTGGCGTCGCGCGGGTTTGGCCGGTGGGCGGAGAGCGGCGGGGAGAAGTCCAAGTTCGGGCTCCAGGCGGCGCAGCTCGTGCAGGCGGTGGAGAAGCTGCGGGCCGCGGGGCGGCTGGACATCCTGCGGCTCATCCACTTCCATCTTGGTTCTCAGATTACCGACATCCGCTTCATCAAGTCGGGGCTGCAGGAGATCGGCCGCTTCTACGTGGAGCTGCGTGCCATGGGCGTGAACATCACGCACGTGGACGTGGGCGGCGGACTGGGGGTGGATTACGACGGCAGCAGCTCCACGTCCGACGCCAGCGTCAACTACTCCCTGCGCGAGTACGCCAACGACGTGATGTTCACGCTGGGCGAGGCCAGCCGCGCGCACGAGCAGCCCATGCCGCACGTCATCACGGAGTCGGGCCGCGCGCTCACGGCGCACCACGCGCTGCTGCTGCTCAAGGTGATTGACGTGGAGTCGGTCGCGGAGCACCAGGTGCCCGCGCTCGCCGATGAGGACCATGCGTTGCTGCACGAGATGGTGGCCGACCATCGCGACGTCTCCCGCAAGAATGTCTCACGCCGCCGGGTGCGCGAGGTGTTCCACGACGCCACGTTCGACAAGGACCGCGCGCACGAGTTCTTCAACTCCGGCGTGCTGACCCTGCGCGAGCGCGCGCTGGCCGAACAGATCTACCTGGCCACCATCAACGTGATTGCCCGGCTCTGTCGCCAGCACCCGGCGGCGTTCGCGGACATCATCGCCGACGTGGAGGCCACCCTGGTGGACCGCTACTTCTGCAACTTCTCGCTCTTCCAGTCGCTGCCGGACAGCTGGGCCATCAACCAGCTCTTCCCCATCATGCCCATCCACCGCCTGGACGAGGAGCCAACGCGCCGGGGAACGCTCCAGGACATCACCTGCGACTCGGATGGCAAGATCGACCGGTTCGTGGGAGAGCGCACCGGGTCGCCCAGCCTGGAGCTGCACGAATTCCGCGACGGGGAACCGTACGTGCTGGGCGTCTTCCTCACCGGGGCCTACCAGGAGATCCTGGGTGACCTGCACAACCTGTTCGGCGACACCAACGCGGTGCACATCCGCCTGGGGGCCGACGGCGGATACGAGGTGACCGACCTGGTGCACGGCGACACCGTGACCGAGGTGCTGAACTACGTGCAGTTCCGCGCTTCCGACCTGCTGCAGGTGTTCCGGCGCAAGGTGGCGAGCGCCACCTACCTCACCCGGCAGGAAGCGAACACTTTCATCGCCGACTACGTGGCGGGACTGGAAGGGTACACCTATCTGGAGGGAGAGGCCGCGCAGTGACGCTGCCTCCCGCACTGCTGCTGGCCGGCGCGCCGCCAGGCGAGGGCGCCACGGCGCACCTCCTGCTGGCGCTCGCCGCCATCCTGGTGGGCACCAAGGTGCTGGGAGAAGTCGCCCAGCGCCTGCGGCAACCCGCCGTGCTGGGCGAACTCGTGGCGGGCGTGCTGCTCGGCGGGTCGGTGCTCCGCATCGTTGACTCGTCCAACGCCGTCATCTCGGCCATGTCGGAGATCGGCGTCATCCTGCTCCTGTTCGAGATCGGGCTGGAGACGGACGTGCGCAACCTGCTCAAGGTCGGAGGCGTGGCCACCACCGTGGCCGTGGCCGGCGTGGCCATGCCGCTGGCCGCGGGGTTCTGGGGCGCCGAGTTGCTGGGGCTGAGCACGATTCCCGCCCTGGTGAGCAGCGCGGCGCTCTGCGCCACGTCCGTGGGCATCTCGGCGCGCGTGCTCTCCGACCTGGGGATCCTGGAGACCACCGAGGGGCGCGTGGTGCTCGGCGCCGCGGTCATTGACGATATCGTCGGCCTCGTGATCCTGGCCGTGGTGATGGTGCTGGTGGAAGGTGGCACGGTGTCGATGGGCGCCGTCGCGCGGACCTCCGGCGTCGCCGTGGGCTTCGTGGTCCTGGCCGTGGTGCTCGGGGTTCGCGTGGCGCCGCCGGTGTTCCGGATTGCCGAACGGATTCGCGCCGCCGGGGCGCTGGGTCTCGTGGCCATCGCGTTCGCCTTCGTGCTCGGCTGGCTGGCGCACGTGTCCGGATCCGCGATGATCATCGGGGCATTCGCGGGCGGCGTCGTGCTGCACGACCTGCCCCAGGCCGCGCACCTGCGCGAATCCACCACGAAGATCGGGCATTTCTTTGTCCCCATCTTCTTTGCGGCGGTGGGGGCGGCCGTGGACCTGCGCGCGCTGGTGGATGGAGACGCCCTGCTGGTGGGCGCCGTGCTGATTGCGGTGGGCGTGGTGGGGAAGGTGCTGGCCGGCTATGTCCCGTGGTGGTTCAAGGGGGACAAGATGCTGGTAGGCGTGGCCATGGTCCCGCGCGGCGAGGTGGGGCTGATCTTCGCGCAGATGGGACTGGCGGCCGGCGCGATCAACGGGGGCGAGTTTGGCGCCATCATGCTCATGGTGATCGTCACCACGTTCATCACGCCACCGGCGCTTGGGTTCCGCACCGCCACCCGCAGGGCCCGGCGGAAGAAGGAATCGCCCGGAGTGGGCGAACTGGTGGGCGGGCAGCCGCGCCCCACCAAGCCACGATAAAGCGCCGGGGATCATTGATCCCCGGCGCTCCGGGTGCGACGTGTTGCGGGGGTGCTACAGCCTGGCCGCCACCGCGTCCCAGTTCACCACGTTCCACCACGCCTTCACGTAGTCGGGCCGCCGGTTCTGGTAGTGGAGGTAGTAGGCGTGCTCCCAGACATCGACGCCCAGGATGGCGTGCTTGCCTTCCATGAGCGGGTTGTCCTGGTTGGGCGTGCTGGTCACCACGAGCTTGTCGCCTTCCTTCACCAGCCAGGCCCAGCCCGAGCCGAAGCGCGTGCCGGCGGCGCCGGCGAACTGTTCCTGGAACTTGGCAAAGCTGCCAAACGACTTGGTGATCGCGTCGGCCAGCTTGCCCTTGGGCTCACCGCCGCCCTTGGGGCTCATGATTTCCCAGAAGAGCGAGTGATTCCAGTGGCCGCCGGCGTTGTTGCGCACGGCGGTGCGCACCGCTTCGGGCACCGCGTTCAGCGTGCGGAGCAGGTCGTCCAGCGACTTGCCGGCCAGCTCCGGCGCCTTCTCGATGGCCGCGTTCAGGTTCTTGACATAGCCGCCATGATGCTTGTCGTGATGGATCTCCATCGTCCTGGCATCGATATGCGGCTCGAGCGCGTTGTTGGCGTAGGGAAGGGCAGGAAGTGTAAAGGCCATTGCGTTCTCCTTGGACGTCAGGCGTCCCGTGCAATTTCCGGTGAAACAGCTCGGCGACGGGCCCGCCGCCATGCGATGACGCCCGGCGTGAGCGAGATCGCGATGACTGCCATGATCACCACCTCGATGTGGCGATCGATGCCGGGGATGTATCGCCCGAGAAAGTAGCCGATGAAGAGCATGCCCCAGATCCAGGCCAGCCCCCCGACCACGTTATAGAACGTATAACGGCGCACGTTCATGCGCGCCACGCCCGCCACCACGGGCACGAACGTCCGCACGATGGGCATGAAGCGCGCGAGCAACACCGTGGCGCCGCCGTGCTTCTCGTAGAAGTCATGCGCCTTGCGCAGGTGCTTCCGCTTGAACAGCAGCGAATCGGGGCGGCTGTAGAGCGCATTGCCGGTGTAATAGCCGATGTAGTACCCCGACGTGTTGCCCACGATGGAGGCCACCGACAGCAGCCCGCCCAGCAGCCACACGTCAAACTGCCCCAGCGCCGCGAACAGCCCGGCGGTGACGATCAGCGAATCCCCGGGCAGGAAGAACCCCACCAGGAGCCCGGTCTCCGCAAAGATCACCAGCGTCAGCCCTACGTAGCCGCCCCAGGCGATGAGCTCGCGGACATTGGTGAGGCGGTGAAACAGGTCGAGCAGTTGGTCCATGCGGGTCCGATTGGCGTGAAAGGGGACTCCTGAAGCTCGACAGTTGGGCTGGGCAAAGCAACGGGGAACTTGCCGGAAGACGGTGGAACTGGCGATCTTCGCGCGGTGCTCATCCACGTTTTGTCGCACACCCACTGGGACCGCGAGTGGTACCAGCCGGCCGGGCGCTTCCGCCAGCGGCTGGTGCCGCTCATTGACGAGCTCCTGGACGAACCGCCGCCCGACGGCGCGTCGTTCCTGCTCGACGGGCAGGCGGTGGTGCTGCAGGACTACCTGGCCATGCGTCCGGAGCGATCGGCCGAACTCTCGGCGGCGCTGCGGCGCGGCGCGCTGGAAGCCGGTCCCTGGCTTGTCCTCGCGGACGAACTGATCCCGGGTGGCGAGGCGCTGGTGCGCAACCTGCTGGCGGGACGCCGGGTGCTGCGCGCCATGCGGGCGGAGGCCCCGCCGGTGCTGTATTGCCCCGACGCGTTCGGGCACCCGGCTGCGCTGCCGGAACTGGCGCGTGGCTTCGGGTTCGAGATGGTGGTGGCCTGGCGCGGTTATGGCGGGCGGCGCTGGCCATCCGGCGACGCGGTGCGCTGGCGCGCGCCATCCGGCGCAACGGTGCTGCTCTATCACCTGCCGCCGAGTGGCTACGAGGCGGGGGCGTCGCTGTCCGCGGACCAGGCGGAGGCTCGCGCGCGCTGGGAGGCGCTGCGGCCGGATGTCGTGGGTCGGGCGCGACTGGGCGTCGTGCTCCTGCCCAACGGCGCCGATCACCACGCGCGCCAGCGCGACCTGGGCGCCGCGGTAGCCGCGCTGCGGCGCGCCGCGGCCCCGGAAGCGGTGCAGCAGGGTTCGCTGGCCGCGTTTGCGGCGCTGGCCCTGGAGCAGGCGCGGGCCGCCCCGCTCGACGAGGTGTCGGGCGAGCTCCGTGATTCGTACGGCTACACGTGGACGCTGGGCGGGACGCTGGCCACGCGGGCATACCAGAAACGGAATGCTGCCACCCTGGAGCGGCTGCTGGTGCGTGAGGTGGAGCCGTGGGCGGCGCTGGCGGCCCGGCGGTCGGGCGTTTCGCGCCGGTCGGCCGTGCAGGCGGCGTGGCACGAACTGCTGCTGTGTCATCCGCACGACACCTTGTGCGGCTGTTCCACCGATCAGGTGGCGCGCGCCTTTGACGCCCGCATTGAGAGTGGCATGGCGCAGGCCGCCGGCGTGCGCGACGACGCCCTGGCCGTCCTGACGGGGCACGATGCGGAGGCGGCGCGCCGCCAGCCGGACGCGTGGCGTCCGCATCTCGTGCTGCGCAATCCCGCCCCGCAGCCCCGGAGCGGCGTGGCCATCGTGACGCTCACCCGCGTGCTGCATCATGTGGCGGTGGGGCCCGGCTCGCCGCCGGAGGAAGCCATCGTGGCTCCGCGGGATGGACGCCGGTTCGGGCGGCGCGTGGTGCCGCGCATCGACGGTGTGATGGCCACGCAGGTGCTGGCACGTGAGCAGGTCCACGAGCGCCTGGAGTCACCCCGCGCCTATCCATACGACGACCTGGTGGAGCGCACGACGGTGGCCATCTCGGCGCCCGAAGTGGCGGGGTTCGAGGTGCGGGCGCTGGCCGTCGGGGGCAAGGCGAAGCCTGGGGCCTCCGTGCCGTATCCCGTCCGCGCGGCGTCCGGTTCCCTGACGAACGGGCTGATATCGGTGGACGTGTCGCCCGACGGCACGATCACGGTACAGAACCTCGCGAGTGGCCGGCGGATGGTCGGCTTCGTGACGTTGGAAGACCAGGATGATGCAGGAGATCTGTACACGCCTTCGCTTCGCGGCGAGGTGCGCGTGGGGAAGTCTGGCGGGGCGGTGCTGCGGCACAAGGGGCCGCTGGTGGGAGCCATCGAGACCCGCTGGCAGGTGCCGGTCCGGTATCACGAGTCGGCGACGGCGGCGATCACGCTCATGCTGTATGCCGGTTCGCCCATAATTCGCGTGTTCATCTCTGGCGCCAACGCGGCGTGTGACCACCGGTTGCGCGTGAGGTTCGCCACCGGCATCCAGGCGCCGACGGTGCGCGCGGATGCCGCGTTCGGACCATTGGAGCGCCGGCCGCTGGTCATTGATGCCGAGGACGCCGCCATGGAGGTGGCGCCACCCACGGCGCCGCTGCACCGCTATGTGACGCTGAGCAACGCCGAGCGTGGGGCCACCGTCATCTCGGATGGACTCGCCGAGTATGAAGGATATGAGAATGGAAATATCGCCATCACGCTGGTGCGGGCGGTCGGCGAGCTTTCGCGGAGCGACCTGCCGGAGCGGCCGGGGCACGCCGGCTGGCCGGCGCCGGTGCCCGGGGCCCAGTGTCCCGGCGCGTTCGGGGCGAACTTTGCCGTGTGGTTTCACGGGGCGTGGAGCGAAGAGGTCGTGTCGATCATCGAGCGAATGGTCCAGGACGTCCTGACCCCCGTGACCGGCACGCTGAACCGGTGGCTGCTGGACACGCCTCCCGACGCTGGTGGCCTCACGCTGCACGGCCGCGGGCTGGTATTCTCGGCCGCCAGGGAGAGTGAGGATGGCGACTGGCTGGTGCTGCGGTGCGTGAACGTGTTTGACCGCGCGGTGACGGGGCGGTGGGAAGTGGCCGGCGGGTTGCGCGAGGCCCGCGCTTCGCGGCTGGATGAGACGCCCGGCGCGCCTATCCCGGTTGAGGGCGCGGCCGTGGCGTTTGAGGCGCCGGCGCGTGGCGTGGTGACCATACTGGTGCGCTAAACGATATGGCTCGGTCGTTCACGACGGCTCTCTTCCTGGCGCTGGGCCTGATATTCGTCGTGGCCGTGGCACCGGCGCTGTGGCGGTCAGTGGGCCTCGCGTTGGGGCTCCGGCGCGAAAGGCACGTCCGCCGGGTCAACCGCCCGCCGGACCTGGCTGCGGCCCGTCGGTATCACGACCTGCTGGTGGAAACCGGCCACGCTGCGGGCATTGACGACCGCACGTGGAGCGACCTGGACATGGACGACGTGTTCTGCGCGCTGGACTTTACGGAGAGTGAGCCGGGCCGGCAGTACCTGTATCGGATGCTTCGCGTCCCGGCCCAGACGGCCCCGGCGCTCGAAGAATTGGATGCCATGGTGCATCGTCTCTCGTCCCCGGGATCGTTGGTGGACGATATCCGTGCGGCGCTTCATCGCCTGCGGGATGTTCGCGCCGGGCGCCTGGTGAACCTGATTCTGGATGACCTGCCCGCGCGTCCGGTCGTCTGGCCCCTCTTTCCGTTCCTCACGGCGGCGGCGATGGCGTGCCTCCTTCTCGCGCTGGTGTGGCCAGCGGCCGCCTTCGCCTGGATCGGCGTCTGCGTGGTGAACGTCATCATGGAGGCCGGCTTCAAGACACGGCTGCGTCGGTTTGCGCCCGCCGTGCACCAGATGCCCGTATTTCTGCGGGCCGCACGCGCCCTGGGCGGCGCCGACGTGCCGGAGCTGGCCGAGCGCCGGCGCGTGCTCGCGTCCGGCGCTCGAGACCTGCGGCCGCTTGAGGCCTCCACCCGCTGGCTGCGGTTCGATTCCGGTCAAGCGGGCGAGTTCCTGGGCGCCATGTATGAGTATGTGAATCTCCTGTTCCTGCTGGATCTCAATGCCTTCGTATTCAGTGTGGAGAAGGTACGGGCCTCGCGTTTGCGACTACGGGAGATGTTCGAGGCCATTGGGTACCTCGATGCCGCGCAGGCCATAGCGGCATGGCGCGCGACGCGCCCTCGCTGGGCCGTCCCGACGTTCACCGCCAGTGCCAAGCGATTCACCGTCACTGACGTCGTGCACCCGTTGCTGGAACATCCCGTGGCCAACTCCCTCGTGATCCAGGGCCATAGCGTGCTGGTGAGCGGGTCCAACTTGTCAGGCAAGACCACCTTCGTGCGAACCCTGGGCGTCAATGCCATCCTGGCCCAGTCGCTTGCTACGGTGTGTGCCGCAGCCTACCGGGCTCCGTTCCTGCGCGTGCGCACGTCTATCGGACGCGACGACAGCCTGGCGGAGGGCAAGAGCTACTACTTGGCCGAGGTGGAGTCGGTGCTGGCGCTGATATCTGCAAAGGACGATGGACACCAGCACCTCTTTCTTCTGGATGAGACGTTCCGGGGAACCAATACCACCGAACGCGTGGCCGCGGCCTTTGCGGTACTCAAGCACCTCAACCAGGGCCTGGATATCGTGGTGGTCGCCACGCACGATCTGGAGGTGCTGGACCTGTTGGGCGAGGCGTACACCCCGGTGCACTTCAGGGAGCAGGTGGTGAACGATGAGCTGACGTTTGATTACCTGCTGCATCCTGGGCGTTCGTCCACGCACAACGCCATCGCCTTGTTGCGCTTCATGCGCTATCCGGCGCAGGTGGTGGACGATGCGACCGCTGCGCTGGACTGGCAGCGGCGGCTGGGGCAGCCGCGTGCGTCAGGCCCCGACCCGGGAACTGACAGCCCCTGACCTGGGCCGTTACGCCCGCTCCCCCAGGAGTTCCGCCGACTCACCTGCCAGCCGGTCCCTCAGCCAGTCGCCCAGCAGCGTGCACGCCAGCACCGTCACGACCAGCGCGACTCCCGGCGCCAGCGCCACCCACGGCGCGGTGACGATGGCTTCACGACCGCCGGCGATCATGTTGCCCCAGCTCGGCTGCGGCGGCTGCACACCCAGGCCCAGGAATGACAGCCCGCTCTCCAGCAGGATGGCATTGCCCACGCCCAGCGCCGTGGCGACAATGGCTGGCCCCAGCGAGTTGGGCACGGCATGCCGCCAGAGCACCCGGCCGGGCCGGGCCCCCAGCGACACGGCGGCCTCCACGTAGGGTCGCGCGCGCACGCCCAGCACCTCGGCCCGCACCATGCGCGCCACGCCCATCCACCCGGTGGCCACCAGCACGATCACCACCGAGGTGAGGCCGGGGTTCCAGAGGGCCGTGGCCACCAGCAGCAGGACCAGTCGCGGAATGGAGAGCAGGGCATCGGTGACCGCCATAAGCAAATGGTCAATTATGCCGCCGGTCCACGCGGCCACCGCGCCCACCACCGTTCCACCCAGCGCGGCCAGCACCGAGCCCACCACGCCCACCGCCAGCGAGATGCGGCCGGCCAGCATCATCCGCACGAACAGGTCGCGCCCGAAGCGGTCGGTGCCCAGCAGGTGAAGGTGTCCCTGCAGGTCGCGGGACCCGGGCGGCAGGTAGCGCGCGCCGAGCACGTCGCCGATGACCAGGGGATTCCCGCGCGAGAGGAGCGGCACCAGGATCACGCCCAGGAGCATGAGCGCCAGGAGCCCCAGTGCGGCGCGCCTGGTGTTCATGGGGCCGCCCGTCGCGGATCCAGCAGCGGCAGCACGAGGTCCGCGGCCAGGTTGGCCACGATCACGACGCCGGCATACACCAGCGTGCTCGCCATGACCACCGGGTAGTCGCGCGCGCCAATGGCGCCCAGCAGGGCGCGCCCCATCCCCGGCCAGGCGAATACGGATTCCACGAACACTGATCCCGCCACCAGCCCGGGCAGCGCCAGCGCCACCAGCACCACCAGCGGCGGCAGCGCGTTGGCCAGCACGTGACGCAGGTACACGCCACCCGTGCCAAGTCCCTTGGCCCGCGCCGTGCGCACAAAATCCTGCCCGCGCAGGTCGGCCACGCTGGATCTGGCGTAGCGCGCGATGCCGGCGGCGCCAATGGCCGCCAGGATGGCGACGGGCAGGATGGCATGCCGAGCGACGTCACGCA
Organism: Gemmatimonadaceae bacterium; assembly: GCA_035700805.1. GTDB lineage: Bacteria > Gemmatimonadota > Gemmatimonadetes > Gemmatimonadales > Gemmatimonadaceae > JAGWRI01. The sequence goes on from DASSOG010000060.1 coordinate 53,962, forward strand.
CCACGTCAAACCCCGAGAGCCCCGCGCCGGGCGTCTGGACCCCGAACGCCGGCAACCGCAGCCAGTCCGGGAACCCGAGCATGCTGGCGCCATACGTGAATACCGCCACCAGGGCCAGGGCAATCCAGAAGGACGGCATGGCATACACCGTCGTGGTGAGGATGGTCAGGGTGTGGTCGCCCGCGCTTCCCGGCCGGGCGCCCTGCAGCAGCCCGATGGGCACGCCGATGAGGATGGTGAGCAGCAGTGACGCCGCTCCCAGCCCGGCGGAGACCGGCAGCGCCCGCGCCAGCACGTGGGTCACCGGTTCGTGCGTGGCAAAGCTCTCCCCCAGGTGGCCGGTGAGCACACCTTCCAGCCAGCGTGCATATTGCACGGGCATCGACCGGTCGAGCCCGAACTCGTGGCGAATTCGCGCCACTTCGGCGGCGCTCGCATCAGCCGGTACCAGCATCGTGGCTGGATCACCGGGGGCAAGGCGCACGAGGACGAACGTGAGGCTCACCACCAGCCAGTACAGCACGAACGCGTCGCGCACATGGCGCAGCAGGGGCAGGACGGTCACGCGTTGAAAATGCCGGTGGTGCGCCGCGCGTCAATTGCGGCCGGTCTTCTATTGATCGCGGCCTGCGGCGCCCCGCCGCGCGCGCCCGGCGTCGCCGTGTATGCGTCCGGCACCGACCTGGAGTCGGCCAACCCGCTGGTCACCATCCACCCGCTGTCCCGGCAGGTGCAGCGCTACGCGCTGTTCACCACGCTCGCGCGGTACGACTCCTTGCTGGCGCCCGAACCGTACCTGGCGCGGCGGTGGGGCTGGCGCGACACGCGCCGCGCGCTCCGCCTGCACCTGGTCCCCGACCTGCGCTGGGATGACGGGGTGCCCACCACCGCTCGCGACGTGGCCTTCACGCTGCTGGCCGCGCGCGACCCCGCCACCGGCTATCCGCGTGCGGGGGACCTGGCCGGCGTGGACACGGTGGTCGTTGTCAACGATTCCACCGTGGACCTGAGGTTCACGGAGCCGCAGCCCGCCTTCCCGCTGGTCCTCTGCGAACTGCCCATCCTGCCCGCGCACCTGCTGGACACGATCCCCCGACGCGACATGCGCCGCGCCGCCTTCAACGTGGCGCCGGTGGGGAACGGGCCATTCCGGTTTGTGGAACGCGTGCCAGGCCAGCGCTGGGTGTTTGCGCGGAACACCGGCTTTCCCGCGTCGCTGGGCGGTCCCCCTCGCCTGGCGGGCCTGGTGATTGCCGTCGTGGACGAGGCCACCACCAAGTTCGCGGGCCTGGCCAGCGGCGAGCTGGACGTGGCCGGCATCTCGCCGCCCATGGCGTCGCTGGTCAAGCGCGACGCCACGCTGCGGCTGGTGGAGTACCCCGTCCTCTTCACCACCGGCATGGTGCTCAACACGCACCGCGCTCCATTCAATGACGTGCGCGTGCGCCGCGCCATCTCCCTGTCCATCAACCGCGCGCGCCTGGTGCAGGTGGCGCTGGCTGGGTTCGGTACACCCGCCTCGGGGCCGGTGCCACCAGGGATTCCGTATGCCGATGGCATGGCGCCGGTGTTCGAGCCGGCCCGGGCCGATTCGCTGCTCGATGCCGCCGGCTGGCATCGCGGCGCGGATGGCATGCGGGAGCGCCAGGGCGAGCGCCTTTCGTTTGAGCTGCTCACGGTGGGCACGGCCGACAACGCGCTGGAGCAGCTCATCCAGTCCGACCTGGGAGCCCGTGGCATCGCGATGCAGATCCGGCAACTGGAGCTGGGGGCATTCCTCACCCGGGCGCGCGCCCGCCCCAAGACCTTCGACGCGCTGGTCACGGGTGTTTCCGGCGACCTGTCGCTGGCGTACCTGCGCGCCATGTTTGCCTCGCGCCAGGCGGGGAGCGCGCTGGATTATGCGGATTATCATACGGCAACGCTGGACGCGGACTTTGCCCGCGCGGCCGGCGCGCCGACCGATGCGGCGCGGACGGCGGCATGGCGCGCGGTACAGGCCGAACTGCGTCGCGACGAGCCGGTCGTCTGGCTGTACCACGCGCGCGGGGTGCAGGGCGTGAGCAGGCGGCTGCGCGGGGTGACCATGGACCTGCGCGGCGAGCTGGTAACGCTGGCCAATTGGCGGCTCGCGCCCCGGGACTCGGCGCCATGAGCCTTCTTGTCAGCGCGGCGGAGCTGGCCACGCGGCGACGCATCGCCGCGGGCGGCCTCTCACCGCTTGCAGGTTCGCTGGCGACCGACATGGAGCGCGTGCTGGCCAGCCCGTTCACGGTACCGCGCGAGAAGGCGCTGCTTTCCCGCGCCGGGGGCACGTGCGAACGGGACGGCGCGCCGCTCGCCTTCGACCCGTGGTCGCCGCACGACCATCGCTGCCCGCGTTGCGGCCTGGTCCACACGGGCGAGCTGCACGACCGCTGGTGGCTCTATCCGTATCAGCTCTGGATCGCCGAGCGCCTGGTGCACGGCGCCGTGCTGTTCGCCCTGCGCGGCGACCCGCGTCACGGCCAGTTCGTCAAGGCCGTGTTCGAGCAATACATGGAGCAGTATCTCCAGTATCCCAATCGCGACAACGTGCTCGGGCCGAGTCGCCTGTTCTTCAGCACCTATCTCGAGTCCATCTGGCTGTTGCACCTGTGCGTGGCGCTCGACCTGCTGGAACTGGCGGGGGAGACCGGCCTCGGCGCGCGGGTGCGCGACGGCATCCTCCAGCCGGGCGTCGCGCTCATTGCCGAGTTTGACGAAGGGGCGTCCAATCGGCAGGTGTGGAACAACGCGGCGCTCCTGGCCGCGTATGCGATGCTCGGCGACTCCCGGTCGGCAGAGCAGGTGGTGGTTGGCCCCTCCGGGCTGCTGGCGCACCTGCAAGGCGGGCTGCTCCAGGACGGGACCTGGTTCGAAGGCGAGAACTATCATCAATTCGCCCACCGGGGTCTCTGGTACGGGGTGATCCTTTCGCAGCGCGCGGGGCTCCCGCTGCCGCCAGCGGCCGTCGCGCGATTCGACCTCGGCTTTGCCGCCACGTTTGCCACGGCGCTGCCGGACCTCACGCTCCCGGCCCGCAAGGATTCGCAGTACGGCACGTCGCTCCGGCAGTGGCGGTTCGCGGAAGCCTGCGAGCTGGGCCTCGCGCGCACGGGCGACCCGGTCCTGCGTCACCTGCTGGCGCAACTGTACGACAACACCACGCCGCCGGGCGAGACCGGCCGCGCGACCGCCAGCGCCGAAGTGGAGCGCAACCTGCCCCCCGTGCGCCTGTCGCGCGCCAGCCTGGGATGGAAGTCGCTGCTGTTTGCCGGCGAGCACGTGGATCTCCCAAGTGGCGATCAAGACCTCGAATCACGACGCGGCGGCATGAAGACCGCGCTGCTGCCAGGGCAGGGCATTGCCGTATTCCGCCGAGCTCGCGGGAACGTGTATGCGGCGCTGGATTACGGGCAGTCCGGCGGCGGGCACGGGCACCCGGATCGGCTGAACCTGCTCCTGGCCGCGGACGGCACCCGCTGGTTCGACGACCTGGGCACCGGGTCCTATGTGGATCCGTCGCTGCACTGGTACCGGAGCACGCTGGCGCACAACGCACCCATGGTGGATGGCCATTCGCAATGGCGTATGGACGGCGTGCTCCAGGCGTTCGCGGAGGACGCCGAGGGCGCGGCGGGATGGGTCCGGGCCAGCGCCTCCATCTGGCCGGGCGTGGAGGCGGAGCGCACGGTCGTCGTCATGGAGGGTTACCTGATTGATGTATTGCGCTGGCAGGCGGAACAGGGGGTGATGGTGGCGCTGCCCATGCACTGCGACGGCGTGCTGACGGGCCAGGTCAAGCCCGTTGACGAAGCCTTCGCCGGCGCTGGCGGACTGGAGGACGGCGGGGATTTCATCACCACCGAACTGGCGCAACGCTCGCGGGCCGTCGCGCGGCTGATGATCACCGCGCGATCCGTGGACACGGACACGGCCTTGCGAGGCTTTGTGCGCAGTCCCACGTCCCTGACCTGGTACACGCTCAGCGGGCCGGGACAGCCGGCCGGTGCGCCTCGGCGATTCCTGGTGGCAGAAGGCGATGCGGGTACGTCGGGTGGCATCTGTACGGTCTGGGCGTGGTCGGATGAGATTGCATCCGTGGATTGGGAGGGTGAGGCGATCCTCGTGGTTCACCAGGACGGGGCGCAGCATCGGCACCAGCGCGCGGCGGGGGACTGGCAAGTGGACATCCTCGGCGGCTCCAGCCCCCGCCGAGTGACGCTGGGTGGCTCCACGCGGGCCGATCCCGGTCCTGCGGGCGTGATGCCTGGCCGCGCCGGGCGGGGTGACCCGGTTGCCGCGATGCCGCTTACGCCGGCGGCGCCCCCGCGCAGGGTCATCCCGCTTTCACTGAACCCTGATGACGCCACAGGCGAGTGGGGGCCCGGGGAGACAACGCGCGAATCAGGGCACGGCGGCGGCGCCATCTTACTCGACGTGGGCGAAGCCGGGTATCGCCGGTCGGAGGAGTCGTGGCAGGAAGCGGGCCGGCCGACGGCGCGCGTCCGGATAGGCGCTACGCCCTCGGGCCTGATGGTCTCTGTGCTCGTCCGCGGATCCGCCCGCCGGTTTGCCTTGGCGGATTCAGTGAATAAGTATGACAACGAACCCGCGGACATCAATGGCGATGGCGTCCAGCTCTACGTGGCCAGCAAGGGCGCCAGCGGGGCGTGGCTGCTGGTGCCGGAGCACGGCGAGCCCGCGGGGGACGTGCGGACGCGCCCCATTCCGGGGTGGGGCGAGCTCGAACCTGGCCAGGCGACCTGGGCGGAGACTCCCGGCGGGTATGCCATGCACGTCCAGGTGCCATTGCCGGCCGGGCTGGCCGTGGGGGACGACATTGCCCTCGACGTGCTGGTCAACCAGATCCGTCCGGGGCGCGAGCGCCGCAGTGGGCAACTTGTGCTGTCCGGCGCCTCCGGCGAATTCGTGTACCTGCGCGGCGACCGGCACGATCCGGCGCGCCTGCTTCATTTCACCATCACGGCCTGATGAATTCCAGACTCGATGCCATTCGCGTGGTGCTCCACGAACCGCAGGACCCCGTCAACATTGGCGCCACGGTGCGCGCCATGGCCAACATGGGGGTCGGTACCCTCCACCTGGTGCGCCCCGTAGCCTACGAGCCGCATCGGCTGGAGGGGATCGCGCACCATACGCGTCCGCTGATTGACGCCATCCAGCACTTTGACGACTTCGAGTCGGCCGTGGCGGGGTGCGTGCGCGTAGTGGGGTTCACGGCGCGTCGGCGGGCGGCCCGATGGGCCGTCACCACGCCGCGTGAGGAGGCCGCGACGGCCCTGGCCGCCGAGGGGCCGGTGGCCTATGTGTTCGGGCGCGAGGACAGCGGGCTGCCCAACGAGATCCTGGACCAGGTCCACGCCGCCGTGATGATCCCCACCACGGAGCACGCCTCGCTGAACCTCGCGCAGGCGGTGCTGGTGGGCCTGTACGAACTGCACCTGGCCGCCCGCGACGCCACGCGCGAGGTGGCGCCCCCGCGCAAGGCCGCGCCGCCGCCCACCTCGGAGCAACTGGAGCAGTACTTCGCTGACACGCAACGCTCGCTGGACGCCATCGAGTTCTTCAAGACCCGGGACCAGGAGCACATCATGCGCACGGTGCGTTCGCTCACCTTCCGGGCCGCGCCCGACGCGCGCGAACTTTCGCTGGTGCGCGCCATGGCGCTGGAAGTCGTCAACTACCTGGCCCGCCTGCGCCGCACGCCGCGGTCTTGACGTCACCCACCCGTCCGACATTCTTCACCCCCATGGTATTCAAGAGACTTTTCGATCGCGCATCGGCCGCCGACGCGTCCAGTGAGGACGCCGGCGCCGGTGGCGATGCCACCGAGGTGGAGTCGGGCGACTCCGCCATCGCTCCCGAGAGTGAGGAGTTCCTGCCCGAGGAAACCGTCGAGCGCTCCTGGGCCGATCGCGCCGCCGCCGTCATTCCGGGCGGATCCTCCACGGGCAGCAAGCAGCCGCGCACGCTCTACGGCGTGGAAACGCCGGACGCCCCCACGCACTTTGCGCAGGCGTCCGGGTGCCACGTGGTCACGCCCGACGGCGCCACATACGTGGACTGCACCATGGCGCTCGGAGCCGTGGCGCTGGGCTACGCGGAGCCGAATGTCACGCACGCGGTGATGGATGCCGTGGGTGGAGGCAACGTCTCGGGGCTGAACAGCACATATGAAGTGGAGGCCGCCGAGCGACTGGCGGCCATCGTGCCGTGCGCGGAGCGCGTGCGCTTCCTGAAGTCGGGCGCGGAAGCGACGGCGGCCGCCTTGCGCCTGGCGCGCACGTACACCGGTCGCGACGTGGTGGTGGCGTGCGGCTACTTTGGCTGGCACGACTGGTCCAGCGAGGGCGCCGGCATTCCCGGCGGCGCCCGGCAGGATGTCATTCGCGTTCCCTTTGATGACGTGGCCGTGCTGGAAGCCACCGTTGCCGAGGTGGCCGACCGCCTGGCCGCGGTGATCCTGGAGCCGGTGATTGAGCGGATGCCATCGGACGCATGGATCGCGCGGGCGCGCGAACTGTGCACGCGTCATGGCGCCGTGCTCATCTTCGACGAGATGAAGACGGGCTTCCGCCTGGCGCCCGGCGGATATCAGGAAGTCGCCGGGGTCACGCCCGACCTCGCCACCTTTGGCAAGGCGCTGGCCAACGGCTTTCCGCTGGCGGCGGTGTGTGGCGTGCGCGACGTGATGGACGCCGCCTCGCGTACCTGGATCTCGTCCACGCTCGCGGGCGAGGCGGGCGCGCTGGCCGCCGCCATTGCAGTAATGGCATGGCACGAGCAGGCCGATATCTGCCAGACGCTCCAGCGCAACGGCGCGGAAATGCGGCGCGTGGTCTCGGCGGCGGTCCAGGCCAGCGGGGTGGCGGGCGTGCGCGTGGAAGGCCTGGACCAGATGTGGCTGCTGCGCTTTGACGATCCCGCCCTGGAGGTCCGGTTCGTGCAGGGCGCCACACGGCACGGCGTGCTGTTCAAGCGCGGGGCGTACAACTACGCCAGCGTGGCGCACGATGACGAAGTGGTGCGTGTCATCGAAGGGGCCGCCAGCCGCACGTTCGTCGAGCTGGTTGAGGGCGCGTGAGTCCCGTTGTCCGGCCGTCGCCGCTGGCCGGCCCCGATCCGCTGATTGACGCGCATGCGCATTTCCTCTACGCCGGCTGCGGGCGCGCGGACTGGCAGGAGGTCAACGCCGCCCGGCTCCGCGCTGGTGAGCGCATCGGCATCTGGTATCACGTGGCCTCCATCCTCGGCACCTTCGGGTTCAATTCCCCCACGTACTTCCCCTCGCCCGCCGACGTCTCCCTGGGCAACGACGCCATGCTGGCGCTCACCCGCGCGCACGACGACCGCGTGCGCATGTACGTGACCGTGAACCCCAATCACACCGCTCACGCGCTGGAGGAGATCGAGCGCTGCGTGGCAGCGGGCGCCATTGGCGTGAAGCTCGCCGCCAGTCGGCGTGCCAGCGATCCGCTGCTCGACCCGGTGTGCGAGGTCGCCGCCAGGCATCACCTGCCGGTGCTGCATCACATCTGGCAGCATCGCACGCGCGAGTGGCCGTCGCAGGAGATTTCCGACGGCCTGGACCTCGCCGAGCTCGCGCGCCGGCATCCCACCGTGTCGTTCATCCTGGCGCACATCGGCGGCGGCGGCGACTACATGCACACGCTGGCCGCCATCGCCGAGGTGCCCAACATCTACGCCGACCTGTCCGGCAGCGGGGTGGATCGCGGGATGCTGGACGAGGCCATCCTCCGACTGGGCGCGGAGCGCCTCATCTGGGGGTGCGACGTCACCATGGAGACCGGGCTCGCCAAGCTCATGGGCTTCGAGGCCATCCGGCTGACGGCGGACCACACGGCGCGCATCCGCGCGGGGACGGCGATGCACATCTTTCCCCAGGGCTCGTTTCCGCGAATTCCTGGTGGCCCGTCGGAATCCCGAGTGAGTACATCGTGATTGATGTCAACACGCTGATCGGCCCGTATCCCTTCCGGTACGTGCCGCATCCCGATGCCGACGTGCTGGTGCACGTGCTCGAGCGCGAGGGGCTCGCGGGCGCGTGGGTGGGGCACCTGCCCAGCGCATTTCACCGGGATCCTTCGGCGGGGAACGCGCAACTGTACACGGCGCTGGCGCCGCACCGGATGTTGCGCCCGGTGCCCACCGTCCGGCCCGACTGGCCGCGGTGGGAGCAGTCGCTGGATCGCGCGCAGGGCGCGGGCGCGCCCGCGGTGCGTGTGTATCCGAATATCTGGGGGCTCGGGCCACACGACGCGCGGCTCCCGGAGTTTGCCCGCGCCTGCGGCGCGCGACGGATGGCCGTGCTGCTCAGCGTGAAATTCGAGGACCTGCGTCAGCGCCATCCGATGGACAGCGTCGGCGACCTGACGGCCGCCACCGTGCGGACGCTCGCGCGCGCGGGAGACGGCGTCCGGCTCGTGGTGACGGCGGCCGGTCGCGAGTTCATAGAGGAAGTGCACTGGGGGCTCACGCCGGAGGAGCAGCGGCGCGTCGTGTGGGATTTTTCATGGGTGTGGGGTCCGCCGGAGGATCACCTGGCTCGGCTCTTTGCCTCCATTGGGAGCGCACGCTTTGTGTACGGCACGCAATGGCCGTTGCGGCTCACGCAGGCGGCCCGGGCGAACCTGGCGCTGTTGCCCGACGGCGGCGCCTCCGCGCAACTGGCGGATCCTGACGCGCTCTTCGGGTGACCGCCGCTTGCGTACACGGGTCTGGCCAGATGGTGAGCTACGTCAATTTCCCCATCCCGAATACTTGCGCTCAGCCGTGCGCGGAATGAGATTCTGGCGTTGTTCGTGTATCTGCGATTCCCTTCGCATGTCACGCCTTCCGTTTCAATCGCCGCACCCATATCACGTGAGACCCTTCCGCCTCATTTTGCGATGACCAAGCGCAGGAAGTGGACCGCCATTCCCGGGCTGGTCGCATTGGCCGCCGGCGCCGTGATTCTTTCCGCCTACAGCGGCGCCTCCTCCTCAAAGAACAGTTCGCCCACGCAACCCATTGCGTTCCCACATTCCGTTCATGTGGGCAAGCTCGGGATCAACTGCGTGTACTGCCACTACTCGGCGAACAATTCGTTTGACCCCGGACTGCCCGCCGTTTCCACCTGCATGGGCTGTCACCTGCTCGTGGGACCGGACCGTCCCGCCAGCGACCTCGGCCCCAAGCGCAAGAGCGCCGGCATCCAGAAGCTGTGGGAATACGCCGGACTCGCCGGCAAGCCCGCCAAGCCCATCCCGTGGAATCGCATCCACAAGCTGCCGGAGTACGTCCACTTTCCGCACATGCGGCACGTCAACGCGGGCGTCACCTGCCAGACCTGCCACGGGCCCATCCAGACGGAAGACAAGGTCTATCAGTACGCCACGCTGAACATGGGGTGGTGCATCAACTGCCACGTGAACGGCTACGACCCCAAGCAGGGTGAGGAAATGGTGAGCATGGTTTCGGATGGGCGAGGCGGCGCGACGCTGCCGGCCGCCGACCGGGCCGCGGCCGCCACGCCGGACTCGCTGCGCAAGAAGGCGCGTTACGACTGTTCCGTGTGCCATTACTGACATGAGTGAGCGCCCCGTGAACGATTCAAAGAAGAAGAGCAACGTCAAGCGCCGCGACTTCCTGAAGATTCTCGGTGTCAGCGGAGCCGCCGTCAGCGCCGCCGCGTGCAGTCCTGAACCCGCCGGCAAGCTGATCCCCTACCTGGTCTCGCCGGATGAGACCGTGCCCGGGGTCTCCACCTACTATGCCACCACCTGCCGGGAATGCCCCGCGGCGTGCGGCATCATCGCGGAGACGCGCGACGGCCGCACCATCAAGCTCGAGGGCAATCCGGCGCACCCCCTGAACCGCGGCGCCATCTGCGCGCGGGGTCAGTCGGCGCTGCAGCAGCTCTACAATCCGGACCGGTTGCGCACGCCGCTGGTCAAGCAGGCCGGCACCTGGAAGCCCATTCCATGGAAGGACGCGCTCGCCATGGTGGGCGAGAAGCTGGCCGACGCGCGCGCCAAGGGCACCGCGGGCAACGCGGTGTTCATCAACCAGCACGAGAGCGGCAGCCTGGTCGAGTTCATTGATCAGTGGCTGGCGGCCTTCGGCATGAAGCCCCACCTGAGCGTGGAGTTCGAGGCCGACCAGGCGACGCTCGAGGCCAACCGGCGCGCCTACGGCGTGGCCTGGCCGCGGCTCAACTTCTCGGCGGCCCGGCTGATCGTCTCCTTTGGCGCCGACTTCCTGGATGGCTGGGGCACCTCGGTGCCGCAGCAGCTCGACTTTGCCGATGCGCGCACCAACTTCCAGACGGCGCCGCGCTTCGTGTACATCGGGCCGCGCCGGTCGCTCACCGGCCTGAACGCCGACCAGTGGATTGCCTGCAAGCCGGGCAGCGAACTGGCCATCGCGCAGGCGCTCCTGGGCGCGATGGGGCATCGCACGGGTACCAGCATCGCGCAGGCGGCCACCGCCAGCGGGGTGAGCGCCGAGGTGCTGACCACGCTTGCCAATGAGCTGAAGGCAGCGGCGCCGAGCATGGTGCTTTCGGGCGTGCGCACGGGCGACGCGCTGGAAGTGGCGGCCACCGTGGCCGAGATCAACCGCGCCGCGGGCAATGTGGGCAAGACCATCCTGCCCGATGAGCCCATCCTGGCGTTCGAGGGGATCTCACGCTACAGCGAGCTGGCCGACGCCGTGGAAGACATGCGCGGCGGTCGCGTGCCGGTGGCGTTCGTGCGTGGGGCCAACCCCGCGTACTTCCTGCCGGCATCGCTGAAGTTTGATGATGCGTTTGCCAAGGTCCCGTTCAAGGTGGCGTTCGCCACGCAGCCGGACGAGACCGTGGAGCAGTGCGACCTGGTGCTGCCCGACCTGCACGCGCTGGAAAACTGGGGGGATGCGCAGCCCGTCAAGGGCACGCTCTCGCTGCAGCAGCCGGCCATGGACAAGGTGTTCAGCGAGACGCGGAGCGCCGGCGACGTGATGATCGCGCTGGCCAAGGCCGATCCGTCGGCGGCGCGGCGCTTCCCGCAGGCGGATTATCGCACATGGGTCATGGAGCAGTTCGCGGGCGGGCCGCGGGCCTTCGCGGCCGGGCTGGCCACGGGGATTGCGTCCGGCAACATGTCGGTGCGCCGCACACCCGGTGCGCGGGGCACGGGCACCGCGCCGGCCCTTGAGCAGGCCAGTGGCGACTACTATCTGGTGACATATCCGCACACGCTGTTCGGTGATGGGCGCGGGGCCAACAAGCCCTGGCTGCAGGAGCTGCCCGATCCCGTCTCCAAGATCGTCTGGAGCTCGTGGGTGGAACTGCATCCCGAGACGGCCACGAAGCTCGGCATCGAGCGCGGCGACATCCTGGAGGTGAAGACGGCGGCGGGTACCATCAAGGCGCCGGCCTATCTGTATCTGGGTATTCGTCCCGACACGATCGCGGTCGCGCTGGGGCAGGGGCACCGGTCGCGCGCCAAGCTGGCGCCCTGGAACCCGGCCAACAACAACAACGCGCAGAACTTCCTGCAGTGGGGTTACGGACGGTACGCGCGCGACGTCGGCGTGAACGCCTTTGACCTGATCAGCGCCACGACCGACGCGGCGGGTGGTTTTGTCTGGACCGGCACCAAGGCGTCCATCACCAAGACGGGCGACCACGAGACCATCCCCTCCACCGAAGGATCGGCGCGGCAGCATGGCCGCGGCATCGCGCAGGCCGCGACGATTGCTGACCTGCTGGGCGGGAAGGTCAAGGATGAGCAGGAGCCGCTGCTGCCGGGCGAGGCGCCGCACGAGTACCTGCGCGGCATGCGCGCCCCCGTGGCGGCCGATGCACAGGGTGAGATTGGCGCCCCGACGGCGGCCGACTCCGGCACGCTCCTGGGCCTGTACGATCCCAGGAACCCGCTGGGCATGGCCAAGCGCCGCTGGGCGATGACCATTGACCTGGCCAAGTGCACCGGCTGTTCCGCCTGCGTCACGGCGTGCTACGCCGAGAACAACCTGCCCACGGTCGGGGCGGCCTGGCAGAACGCCACCGTGTACGCGGTGCACAAGACCGGGTACAACATCGTGCGCGGGCGCGAGATGAACTGGCTGCGCCTCGAGCGGTATTTCGAGGGCGCGGACGACGCGAAGTTCGGTGAGGAGTTCGAGGGGCGGTTTGTCCCGATGCTCTGCCAGCAGTGCGGCAACGCGCCCTGCGAGCCGGTGTGTCCGGTATTTGCCACCTACCACTCGCCCGACGGGCTGAACGTGCAGGTGTACAACCGGTGCGTGGGCACGCGGTACTGCTCCAACAACTGTCCATACAAGGTTCGTTATTTCAACTGGTTCGGGTACGGTGAGAGCGACCGTCCGCAGTATGCCTTCCCTGAGCCGCTCAACTGGCAGCTCAACCCCGATGTCACGGTCCGTGGCAAGGGCGTCATGGAGAAGTGCACGTTCTGCGTGCATCGCATCCGCGAGGCCGAGGACCGCGCCACGCTGGAGGGGCGCGAGCTGATTCCCGACGAGTTCACCTCGGCGTGCGCGGCGGCGTGTCCGTCCCGCGCCATCGTGTTTGGCGATGCCATGGACCCGAAGTGGGCGGTGAACCAGCACATCGAGGACGAGCGCGCGTACACGGTGTTCAAGGAGATCAACGCCTTCCCGGCGGTGGTTTACCTGAAGCGAATCAACCATCCCTCGCCGCTGACGGCGAGCAAGGCGTAGAGGAGCGCACGGCATGGCCACGACTGCAGCGCCCCTTCCCATGGGCGAGCCACTGGGACCGAACGTCGCCTCGGCGGACGTTCACTTTCCCGCGATCAAGACCTATGAGCAGGTCGATCACGAGATCATCAACACGATGCGGCCCACGCTGGGCTGGTTCATCCTGCTGGCCCTCGCGATCCTGGCCATGCTCGCCGGCGCGGCCACCTGGACCTACCAGATCTACGAGGGGCTGGGCGCGGCGGGGTACCAGCCGCCGGTCATGTGGGGCGTGTACATCGTCAGCTTCGTGTTCTGGGTTGGTATCGGACATGCCGGAACGCTGATTTCCGCCATCCTGTACCTGTTCCGCGCCGGCTTCCGCACCAGCATCTACCGGGTCTCCGAGGCCATGACGGTGTTCGCCGTCATGACCGCCGGGCTGTTCCCCATCCTGCACCTCGGGCGCCCCTGGAAGTTCTTCTACCTGATCCCCTATCCGCACTGGCGGCTCATCTGGCCAAACCCCAAGAGCCCGCTGGTGTGGGACGTGTTCGCCATCCTCACGTACCTCACGGTGTCGGCGACGTTCCTGTACGTCGGGTTGCTGCCCGACTTCGCCATCATGCGGGACCGCGAGAAGAATCCCATCCGCAAGCGGCTCTTTGCCACGCTCTCGCTGGGCTGGCGGAACTCGGATCGGGAGTGGCGGCACTTTGCGCGCGCGTACCTGTTCCTGGCGGCGTTTGCCACGCCGCTGGTGCTGTCGGTGCACTCGGTGGTGTCGTTCGACTTTGCCATGGCGAACATGCCCGGGTGGCACGAGACCATCTTCCCGCCGTACTTCGTGGCCGGCGCCATCTATTCGGGCCTCGGGATGGTGTTCACGCTCGTCATCCCGATGCGCAAGTTCTTCAAGCTGGAGCATTACATAACGCTTAATGACCTGGACGCGGCGGCCAAGATGTGCCTCTTCGTGTCCATGGTGGTGGGCCTGGCCTACCTGACGGAATTCCAGATGGGGTGGCTGGCCGGCAGCAGCTTTGAGCAGGAATACTGGTGGAACCGCACGTTCGGGCAGTGGTGGTGGGCAGAGTGGATCATCCTGAGCTGCAACTGCCTGCTGCCGATGTCGCTCTTCTCGCGGAAGCTGCGCCGCAACCCGGGCTGGCTGTTCGCGCTGTCCATCTTCATCAACATCGGCATGTGGTTCGAGCGGTTCACGATCATCATCCCCACGCTGTCCCATGAGTTCGAGCCCTGGCAGTGGGGCACGTACATGCCCACCTGGGTGGATATGGGCATCCTGCTCGGCAGCTTCGGCTTCTTCTTCATGTGGTTCCTGCTGTTCATCAAGCAGTTGCCGGTGATGGCCATGTCCGAGTTCAAGGAACTGATCCCGGCCAAGATGAAGCAACGGGCCGCCGGGGGAGGGGCGCACTGATGCCAGGAGTCATTGGGGCCTTTCACGAGATGGATTCGGCGTACTACGCGCTGGAGGAGCTCAAGAAGAAGCGGCTTGGCGACCTCACCGTGTACACGCCCACCGCGCACCACGAATTCGATGAGCTGCTGGCGCGCCCGGAAAGCCACGTGCGTCGCTGGACGCTGATTGGCGGCGCGTTCGGCATCACGTTCGGCTACTTCATCTGGGTCTGGATCACGCGCTACTGGCCGCTGGTGGTGGGCGGCAAGGCCATCGTGACCTACGTGCCCTTCACGATCTTTGCGTTCGAGGTCATGGTACTCATCGGGTCGCTGGCCACCGTGGTCGGCATGTTCGCCAATTCCCGCCTGCCGCGGCTCACCGCCACGGTCGGGTACGACCCGCGCTTCAGCGGCGGCCACTACGGCGTGTGGGTGGAGACGACGCCCGACAAGGCCGACGAGGCGATGACGGTCATGCGACAGCACGGGGCCGAGGAGGTGCGTCGTGAGGGCTGACCTGACCCGCACCCTGTTCCGCTCGGCCGCCGTGGTGTACGCCGGGCTGCTGGTGAGCGGCTGCTCCTGGTTCACCGACTTCAAGCGGCAGCCGAGCTGGCATCCGTGGCAGAGCGAGGCCGATACCATTCCCGCGCGCGGCAACCCGCAGAACTCCGTGCCGGTGTACGGCAGCGTGGCGCCCGGGTTCCTCTATGCCCGCTCGGCCCTGCCGGCGTCCATCGAGGCCATGTCCGGCCTCCGGAATCCCGTGCCGGCCGATGCCCGCTCGCTGGCCAATGGGCATATGTATTTTGCCATCAACTGCTCGGTCTGCCACGGCTACACCGGCGCCGGCGATGGCGTGGCCACCAAGTACGGCATGGTCCACATGTCGTTGCTCAGCGACCAGGCCAAGGGGCTCAGCGACGGCTACATCTTCGGGATGATCCGCAATGGCCGGGGCTCGATGCCCACGTACAATCGCATTGAGGAGCCCGATCGCTGGGACATCGTGAACTACGTGCGCGGCTTGCAGGGCAAGCTGCCGGGGGTCACGGTGGCCACCGGCCCAATCGGCAAGCCGGGTGAGACCGGCACCACGCTGCCTGGCGTGACCCAGATGGGTCCCACCCGGCCGGCGCCCTACTACCACTGGTTCGCGTCGCAGGCGGGCGTGCCGCTCGATTCGGCGTTCCACGCCATCAAGCCGGCCCCGTCGGCCCGCAAGGACTCCGTAAAGATCGGGGGGAAGCTGTGAGCCTCCATGCAGAGAAGGTCCCCACGCGTGAGGAACTGCTGGCCGCCACCAGCAAGCCGCTGCCCCGGTGGCTGACCACGACCAGCCTCGCGCTGGCGGTGATCGGCGCCGTGGTCTTCCTGGTCGGCCTGTTCGTGGCGCCCCAGCGCGCCTGGCTGGCGTGGCACGTCAACTGGCTGTTCTTCGCCGGGCTGTCATCCGGCGGCGCCACCATCGTGGCGGTACAGCGTATCACCACGGCGCGCTGGTCGCGGCCCGTGGTGCGCATCCTGGAGGGCTTTGTCGCCTTCCTGCCCGTGGCCTTCGTGTTCCTGCTCATCAGCCTGTTTGGCGGCAGGGGCCACATCTTCCCCTGGATCCACTCCGCGTACCCGAACTCGGCCAAGGCGTTCTACTATAACGTCAACTTCCTGGTCATTCGCGATATCGTATTCTTCGGCCTGCTCACCGTGCTGCCGCTCTGGTTCGTGTACAAGTCCGTGCGGCTGGACGTGGGGCAGATTCCGGAAGCCGGGGCCAAGTGGGCCGCCGGGTTGCGCGCGCGCATGCGCCGCGGGTTTGGCGAGGAGCGCCGGGAAATCCACGACACCCACGGCTCGCAGGGCCCGATCGCCGTGGCCATGATCATCCTGTTCGCCGTCGGGTGGTCGCTGCTGGCGTGGGACCTCTCGATGTCGCTCAGCATGCACTTCCAGAGCGACCTCTACAGCTGGTGGTTCTTCATGGGGGCCTGGCTGGCCGCGCTCATGGCCTTCACGCTCATCGTCATGGCGTGGCGCCGCCACCTGGATGCCTACGACATCATTACGGAAAAGCAGATCTGGGACATCGGCAAGCTCTGCTTTGCCTTCACCGCCTTCTGGGGCTACCTGACCTTCGGCCAGTACCTGGTGATCTGGTACGGCAACATGGGGTTCCAGACGTTCTACATGCGCCTGCGGCTCATCCACCCGTGGAAGGTGCTGACGGTCCTCTCCATCTGGCTGGTGTTCGTCCTGCCGTTCTTCGGCCTCATCATGAAGATGGCCAAGATGTACCTGCCAACGCACATCCTGTTCGCCGTGTCGTCGCTGGTGGGCCTGTGGCTGATGTGCTACGTCGAGGTGTATCCCTCGGCGTACGGCGTGGCCGCGTCGGCGCCGTTCAGTGGCTGGGAGTTCGGTGTCACTGCCCTGTACCTGGGGCTCTGGGGGCTCTGCTACATCAAGTTCATGGAGGCCTTCCCGCGCATGCGACTCACCTTCATGACATCGAAGTACCGGGATGAAGTCCAGGTGCCGGTTGACCCCAAGACGCTGGAGCCGCTGCCCGCGCACGAATAGCCGGGCGAGCCCCGAACTTGGGGACGCGGCATGGCGCTGACAGGTGCCAATGATGCATGAACGGGGTGGCCTTCGGTCACCCCGTTCTCGCGTCCGGACCACGATGACCGCGGCCGCTTGGGCGTCAGGGACCTCGGGGTATATATTTGGCTGACTCGGGGCGTTAGCTCAGCTGGGAGAGCACCGCCTTTGCAAGGCGGGGGTCAAGGGTTCGAGCCCCTTACGCTCCATCCCCGGAGTCGTTCGGTCATCTTGTCCGCTCGGGTGTTGGGCCGTAGTTTGCGAGTCCAACCCTGTCGGAGTGCATTCGCTGCCGAACGTCAGGAAGTCCTCCGTTGCACGCAAGGCTCGCGGTCCTGCCGCGTCGCCGGCACCCTCGTTGCATCGTGTGGCGCGTGCGTTCGCCCGAGCCGACCGGCTGGATCAGGCCGTGCTCGCCGGCCTCCGGGTGCTCGTCAAGGAAGTGGCGGCCAAGGGCGGGAGCATCTGGGTGCTGGAGAGCGCGGGGCCGCGCCGGGCGTGGCATACCGGGCGCGACGGGTTTTCGCGCGAGGACGCGCTGCGTTACGCGCGCACACGCCGGCGCGCCACCGGCGACCCGCACCTGCTGCCCCTGGGCGTGACGGGGCAGCCCATCGGGGTGCTGGCGCTGCGGTTCGAGAACCCGCCGAGCCTCAAGGCGCGCGAGGTCATGGCCGACTCCGCCGGTGTGCTCGGCCCCGTGCTGGCGCAGGTGGCGCGCGCCCGGCAGTTGGAGGAAACTGTGGCCGCCGGCAGCCGCGAGATCGAGGCGCAGCGCGCCTTCTTCGAGCGCATCGTGGACACCCTGCCGGTGGGGCTCTACGTGATCGACCGGGAGTTCCGCATCCGGGCGTGGAACAGCAAGCGTGAGACGGGGCTGCAGGGCGTCGCGCGCCAGCAGGTGCTGGGTCAAACCATTTTTGATGTCCTGCACCGCCAGCCGGCCGACGTGCTCCGACGCGAGTTCGAGGAGCTGTTCGCCACGGGGCAGATCCAGGAGTTCCAGGTGGAGTCGGGCACCACGGGTGAGCCGCGCGTCTATCGGCTGAGCAAGCTCCCCATGCGCATTGGCAGCGAAATCACCCATGCCATCACCATCGGTGAGGACATCACCGAGTGGAAGCAGGCCGAGGCGCGCATTGCCCAGGCGGAGAAACTGGCGGCCCTGGGCACGCTGGCCGCCGGCGTGATGCACGAGGTGAACAACCCGCTCGCCACCATCGCGGCTGCCGCCGAGACCCTGGACATCCGCATTCGCGAGGGCACGCTGTCCGATGAAGCCCTGCGGGACGAGCTGCATTCCGTGCTCACGCTCATCGGGCACGAAGTGCACCGGTGCAGCGGCATCGTGAAGGGAGTGCTCGACTTCAGCCGGCCGGCGCCCACGCACCGTCGCCAGGTGGCGCCCAACGAGATCGTGAATCGTACGCTGTTCCTGCTGCAGCATCATTCGCGCTTCAAGACGCAGCGCGTGATCACGGAACTCGGCGCCGGGTTGCCGCCCGTGCTTGGCAACGACGAGCAGCTTATCCAGGTCCTCATGGCGCTGCTCTTCAACGCCATGGACGCCACGGACGGACGCGGCACCGTGCATGTGCGCACCGGGCTCGCGGACGAGGGACAGGTGATGATCAAGGTGGCGGACGATGGCGTGGGCATCCGCCGGGCCGACCTGCGGCGGATCTTCGAGCCGTTCTTCACGACGAAGCCGGTGGGGCGCGGCACGGGACTCGGCCTCTCGGTCTGCTATTCCATCATTTCGGACCATGGGGGGCGCATTGAGGTGGAGTCCACCCACGGGCAGGGGAGCACCTTCCGCGTGCTGCTGCCAACGGAGGGAAGGCGATGACGGAGGGAAAGCAATGACGGAGGGATGGCGATGACGGAGGGCGAGGGCGTCCGGGTCCTCATTGCGGAGGATGAGGCGCGACTGGCCGAGATCCTGGCCTCGTACCTCATGGGCCGGGGCTACGTGGTGCAAGTCACGTCCAACGGTCGGCTGGCCCTGGAGGCCATGCGCAACGAGGCGTTTGACGTCGCGCTGCTGGACATCGTGATGCCGGAGATGGACGGTCTGGAGGTGATGCGCCAGGTGCGTGAGGACCCGGCTCCCCCCGAGATCATCATCATCACCGGCAACGGCACCATCGACAACGCCATCACGGCCATGAAGCTCGGCGCCTACGACTACATGACCAAGCCGTACCGGATGGCCGAGATTGACGTGCTGGTGCACCGTGCGTGGGAAAAGCGGCAGCTCGCGCGCGAGAACCAGTTCCTGCACCAGCGGCTGTCGCGCATTGATGGCGCGCCCGTGGTGCAGACCCGGTACGCGCCCATGCAGGCGTTGCTCGAGGTCATCCAGAAGGCGGCACCCAGCGATGCGCCCATCCTCATCACCGGGGAATCGGGCACCGGCAAGGACCTGCTGGCGCGGGCCGTGCACCACCTCTCGGGGCGGCCGGGCCCGTTTGTGGACCTCAACTGCGCCATGCTCTCCGACCAGAACCTGGAGACGGAACTGTTCGGGTATGAGCGCGGCGCCTTTGCGGGGGCCACCGAGCGCAAGCTCGGCTTCCTGGAGATGGCCACCACCGGGACGCTCCACATGGACGAGGTGAGCGAGCTGGAGCCGCGCATGCAGGGACGCCTGCTCCGCGCGCTGGAGCACGGCAGCTACTTTCGCACGGGCGGCATGCAGCGCGTGGAGATCCATACGCGCCTGATCACGGCCACCAACCGCGACCTGGATGAACGCGTGGCCGCCGGCAAGTTCCGCGCGGACCTGCTGTATCGCATCAACACCGTCACCGTCGCGCTGCCGCCGCTGCGCGAACGCCGGGTGGACATCCCGTTGCTGGCTGCCCACTTCCTGGAACGCTTCCGCGGGCCGGCCGCGCCTGCGCTTTCCCCCGACGCCGTGGAGATGCTGCAGGCCTACGAGTGGCCCGGCAACATCCGCGAACTGCGCAACGTCATCGAGCGCGCCCTGCTACTGCACCGCGGCACGCTGCTCACCGCCGCCGACCTTCCCATCACGCAGGCCAAGCCGGCCGCCGGACTTCCGGGAACGCGAATGTCGCTGGCGGCGCTCGAGCGGCGACACATCGAGGCGGTGCTGGCCCACATGAACTGGCACCAGGGGCAGGCGGCCGACGTCCTCGGCATCTCGCCCAAGACCCTGTACCGGAAGATCCGCGAGTACGGACTCGCGCGACCGAGGCGCGCCTGACCCATGCGCATCCTGGTCATTGAGGACGATCCCACGGTGGGGCAGCACGTGAAGCGCGGCCTGGAGGAGCAGCACCTGACCGTGGACCTGGTGCCGGACGGCGAGGAGGGGGAGCGGCGGGCCAGCACCGACGCGTACGACATGGTCATCCTCGACATGCGCCTGCCCGGCAAGAGCGGGCTCGAGGTGCTCCAGGCGCTGCGGGCCAGGGGGTTCGTGCATCCGGTGCTGGTGCTCACCGCGCAGGACGCGGTGGATGCCAAGGTCACGGCGTTGCGGGCCGGCGCCGACGACTACGTCACCAAGCCCTTTGCCTTCGAGGAGCTGCTGGCGCGGGTGGAGGCCCTCTCGCGGCGGCCCAGCGCCATTGCCTCCGCCGTCCTCAGGGCCGACGACCTGGAGCTGGACCCCGGCACCCACGAGGTGCGCCGCGCCGGAGTCCCCATCGAACTCACGCCCAAGGAGTTCTCGGTGCTCGAATACCTCATGCGTCACCGGGGGCGGGTCATGAGCCGTACGCTCATTACCGAATACGCATGGGGCTACCATTTTGACCCCGGCACGAACATCGTGGATGTGGTGATCAATCACCTGCGCAAGCGGATTGACGTCGGGCACAAGAAGCGCCTGATCGTCACGGTTCGTGGCGTGGGATACAAGATCCAGGAGTAGGCCGGTCCGCCCCGGCCCCGCCGATGTACAGCACCCGCACCCGCCTCACCGCCGCCTTCGCCGGCCTGCTGCTCGGCACGATGCTCGTATTCGGCGCCGCGCTCTACCTGGCGCGCCGCGCCGAGGGGCAGGATGAACTGCGCGGCGTGGCAAGCGCGCAGGCCCGGCGCGTGATCGACGCATTGACGGCCGCGCGCGCCAGCGGGCAGGAACTCACCATCATCGCCGCCAATCCGCTCAACGGGCCGGCCACCCGGGCCACGCCCACGATGCTCCTGATCCTGACGCGGCTGCCCGGCTACTTCCTGGTGGCGGACGTGCAGGGCCGCCTGCTCTACTCGTCTGTCGGGCTGCGGCTGCTGCCCCAGGCTGACCAGGACGCCGTGTACATCGCCGGGCTGCAGCTCAGCTCGGGCGCGGACACCGTCGCCACGCTCTCCGCCGAGAGTTCCATCGGGCCGGTGCTGGTCATGGCGATGAGCGATACGGCCGTGGGTCCCGGCATCTCCCGCGTGATCGCGGCCGTGCCTACCAGCAGCGTGGAACTCGCGCCGCAACTCCTGATGGTCACCATGGTCGCGGTCGCGCCGCTGGTGCTGCTCATGTCCCTGCTGGCCGCGTACATGGTGGCGGGTCGGGCCTTCAAGCCCGTGGACCTGCTCATCAACGAAGTGGAGGCCATTGTGGACGGCCGCAGCCTGCACCGACGCCTGCCCACCGACGCCGCCGATGATGAACTGGGCCGGCTGGCCGAGACCCTCAACCGGATGATGGCGCGCCTGCAGGTTTCGTTCGGGGCGTTGCGGCGCTTCACGGCGGACGCCAGCCACGAACTCAAGACCCCGCTGGCCGTGCTCCGCGCGGATATCGAGCGCGCCACCCATCCCGGCACCGGCGAAGGGGATCGCTGGGTGGCGCTCGAAGAGGCGCTGCAGGAGATCACGCGCATGGCGGACCTGGTGGACAGCCTGCTCACCCTGGCGCGCGCCGACGAGGGGCGGTTCGACCTGCATCGCGCCCCCGAGCACCTGGAGCCCATCGTGCGCGACGTGGCCGAAACGGCGTCCATCCTCGGCGAGAACGCCGGTATCAGCGTCACGCTGCCGCTGGTGGAGGACGGCGTGGTGCTGGGCGACGCGGCGCGCCTGCGCCAGCTCTTCCTGAACCTCGTGACCAACGCCATCAAGTACACCGGGGCCGGGGGGCGCGTGGAGATGACGCTGAGCCACCGCAACAACAACTCCATCGCCGTGGCGGTGCGTGACACCGGCATGGGCATCTCGGCGGCCGACCTCCCGCACGTGTTCGAGCGGTTCTGGCGGGTGGACCGGGTGCGCTCGCGGGCGGCGCAACGCGGCGGGTTCGGGCTGGGACTCGCCATTGCGCAGTGGATCGTGCAGGCGCACGGCGGCACGCTTACGGTGCAGTCCCGTCTGGGGCGCGGCAGCGTGTTCACGGTGCTGCTCCCCATGCTGGTGGAGGGCGACGGGACGGCTGCCACGGTCCCCGGGACCGCGGATCCGCAAGAGGACAGGCCGGTTACAAATTCCTGACCTGCGATTCATCGATTCTTAATCTGGCGGCCATTCCGCCCTCATGTACGGGGTGTAGCTTATCGACGCGTAAGTGGACTGGGTTCGTCTTCCCCAAGCCGGATTGACGAGGAACATGTTCAAGAACCTGATCGAATCGAAACCCAAGAAGCAGAAGTCTGCCGGCAGCGCGCTGATCAGTCTGGTCATCCACACGGTGATCATCACTGCGGCGGTATACGGCACGTTGCAGGCCGGGCAGAAGATGGCAAAGCCCAAGGCCACGAACGTCGAGTTCGTGAAGATGGAAAAGAAGGAGCCGCCTCCGCCGCCAAAGCGGACGGCCCCTCCGCCGCCCAACGTCACGGTCAAGCCGCCGCCGCCCAAGGGATTCCAGGTGCTGTCGGCGCCGATCAAGATCCCTGACGTGCTGCCCAAGATCGACCTTTCCAAGAGCGTCACGAACGCCGCGGACTTTACGGGTCAGGGCGTGGCGGGCGGTATTGCCAAGGGCGTCGAGGGTGGCGTGGCCCCGCCGAACGAGGACAACGCCTACTACTCGTACCAGGTGGAGAAGCAGGTGGAGATGCGGCAGGGCAACCCCCCGCCGCACTATCCCGACATTCTCCGCTCGGCCAACGTGCAGGGCGAGGTGATCGCGCAGTTCATCGTGGATACCGACGGTCGCGCCGACATGAGTTCGTTCAAGGTGATCAAGTCGTCGCACGAGCTGTTCACGCAGGCGGTCAAGGACATCCTCAAGCAGTACCGGTTCAACGCCGCCGAGATCGGCGGCAAGAAGGTGAAGCAGCTCGTGCAGCAAGCGTTCCAATTCAACCTGAACGGTCGCTGATCCATACACTCGCGGCCGCGTAGAATGCGGTCGTCCACGCCGTACCCCACACTGGAGCTCGACGAATCATGAACGTCTCGATGCTTGGTCTCTGGAACTCCATGGGCTGGTTTGCCAAGGGCATTGTGTTCGTCCTGGCCGCCATGTCCGTGTACTCGCTCACCGTCATGGCCTCCAAGTGGTGGGCCCTGCGTCGTGCGCAAAAGGAAACGATCAAGTTTGCGCCGGAGTTCTCGCAGTTCCTGGAGGAGGACAACCTCACCGAAGCCATCAACCTGGCCGAGAGCTACAAGAAGTCGCACGTGGCCCTGGTGCTGGGGGGCGCCCTGAGCGAGGTGAAGCCGCTCATCCAGGACGGCTCCGTGACCGTGGCCGACATCAACTCGGCCGAGCGGGCAGTGGAGCGCAACATGCTGCTGGAAATCACCAACCTGAAGCGCGGGCTGGCCGTGCTGGCCACCACGGGTTCCACGGCGCCGTTCGTCGGACTGCTGGGCACCACCATGGGTATCGTGAACGCGTTCCAGTCCATGGCGACGTCCGGTTCCGGCGGTCTGGCCGCCATCGGCGGCGGCATTTCCGAGGCCCTGGTCACCACGGCCTTCGGCCTCCTGGTCGCCATTCCGGCGGTGTGGGCGTACAACTACTTCACAACCAAGATTGACAACCTGACATCTGAAATGATGTATGTGTCCAAGGAAATGATCGACTACCTGATCAAGGGTGTGTCGGGCGAGTTCGGCCGGTCGCGGTTCACCCGCGAGTTCAACGCCGCCAGCACGTCCGCCGGCGCCCCGATCAAGCAGTAGCCGGTCGCTTTCTCCGACGCATAGGAGGTTCGCATGTCATTTTCCACGGGCAACGGGAAGGGCGTAGAAAGCTCGCCAAACGTGACGCCAATGACCGACGTCATGCTGGTGCTGCTGATCATCTTCATGGTGGTCACGCCCGCCCTGATGGCGGGGTTCAACGCGACCCCGCCCACCGCGCAGAACATCAAGGACCACCCGGAGGATGAGAGCACCGACCAGGTGCTCGGCATCGACGTGGATGGCAATTACTACCTGAACAAGAAGCCCATTCCGTACGACCAGATCGGGCCGCGCCTCCTGGAGATCTACTCGCAGCCGGATCGCGACAGCTACGTGCTCTACCTCAAGGCCGACAAAAGCCTGCCATACGAGAAGGCGCTCGACGTGATGAACCTGGCGGCCAAGAACGACGTCCGCCTGGTGGCGATGATCGGCGAGCAGAAGCCGGGCACCGTGTCCACCGTTCCGGGCGACAGCAAGGAGGCACCGCCGTTGCCTTCTGGAGGGAGTAACTGATGTCCATGTCCGCTGGTGGCGGCGGTGGGCTCAACAACGAGCCCAACGTCACGCCCTTCATTGACGTGCTCCTGGTGCTGCTCATCACCTTCATGGCAGCGTTGCCGAGCATGCGGAAGGCTATCGACCTGCAGATGCCGGACCCCAATCCGCAGGTGGCGACGGCCAACGCGAAATCCGACCAGATCGTGCTGGAAGTCGGGGAAAACGGCTGTTACGCCATCAACACCAAGGTTGTCCCGCGCGCTGATCTCCCTCAGGAGTTGCACAGCGTGTACGACGGGCGCCCCACGAAGATCATCTTCATCAAGGGCGATCCCAAGGTGAAGGTGCAGACCGTGATGGATGCCATGGACGTCGCGCGTGGGGCTGGCGTCCTGGTCATCGGCATCCCGCCCAAGGACACGCCAGGCTCCGAGACCAAGGGTACCTGCGGCTAGCACGCCACCGCAGCGCAGGACGGTGCATACGACGGACGAACCCTTCGGGGTGCGTCCGTCGTATTACTTTCGGGCGGCGGGCCCGCTCTTCGCGCGCCCCGCCCGGCCACCCGGCACCGATGACATTGCCCAATCCCGTCCCCACCGCTCCGTCGCAACGCAAGCGGCCGGCGTACCGAGTGCCCCTGGGGCTCCCCAGGCGGCGTGAAGACCGCCGGGGCGGGGCCGTCGTGTCCCTGCTGTTCCACCTGCTCCTCATCTACCTGCTGGTGACGCCCTTCATGACACACCACCCGATCACCGAGGTGGCGCAGGGGGCCGGCGGCAGCGGACCCGCCGGGGGAGGCGGTGGCGGAAGCGGCGGCACGGGCGGGCAGCTGCGCGCGAGTCGGGATCGGGTGCAGTATGTCGCGATGGCGCCGGTGCCCAAAGTGCCGCCGCCGCCGACGGTCGTCCCCCGCGAGAAGGCCGCCGTTGTGTTGCCCAAGGCGGTGATCACGCCGCAGGCCGTGACGGCGATGCCCACGCTCACGGCGGCCATCCTGCCGCCGGCGAAGGTGGCGTCCATCGCGGGCGTTGGCGGTGGTTCGGGCACCGACGGCAGTCGGGGGAATGGGCCGGGGAGTGGCGGCGGGGTGGGGGCCGGTGTGGGCACCGGGCGTGGCTCCGGCGTCGGGCCGGGCACGGGCGGCGGGGGCCAGGCCAACTATCCGCCGCAGCCCATCGAGGTGTTCCTGCCACCCTATCCCATTCCCGACAACGTGAAGGGCTTTCACCTGGTGGCCGAGTTCGACGTGGACTCCACCGGCAAGGTGCTGAGCATGGACTTCACGCCCACGCCCAACCGCGGGTACAACCGCCGGCTGGCGGAGGTGTTCCGGGGGTTCCGATTCCGCCCCGGAACCACGCCCGACGGGACGCCCATCCGCATGAAGGCGCAGGTGGTGGTGGACCTCTACTGAGGTCCCGCGCGCGACGGGCGTTCACGGGATAATCGGCGGCTGCAAACCCTTCCGTCGGATGCGCGCAACACGTTATCTTTGCACGGCTTCCCGCCTTCTGGACGCCCGGCGTTTCCTGCGCCTGCCTCCCTGCTTCCATCGGATCCTGCATGTCCCAAGTGACCGCCCAACACGACGAGTCATCGGCGCAGCCACAATCCGGATTTGTAAAGGCCATCACCCTTACCGACGCCACGATGCTGGTGGCGGGGGCGATGATCGGCTCCGGCATTTTCATTGTGTCGGCCGACATGGGGCGGGCGGTGGGGTCGCCGGGGTGGCTGCTGGTGGCCTGGTTGCTTACGGGCGTGATGACGGTGCTGGGGGCGCTCACCTACGGGGAGCTCGCGGCCATGTTTCCGCGGGCGGGCGGCCAGTACATCTTTTTGCGTGAGTCCTTCAACCCCCTCGTGGGGTTTTTGTACGGATGGACCCTGTTTGCCGTGATCCAGACCGGCACGATCGCGGCGGTGGGCGTGGCCTTCGGGAAGTTCCTGGGCGTGCTGGCGCCCAGCGTCTCGCCCACGCTGTACGGGTGGTTTCCCAGCGCGTCCATGTGCGTGTCGTGGCTGGGCTGCGCGGATCCCTCGCAGGCCATCGACTTCGGGCTCTCGCCGCAGCGGCTGATTGCGCTGGTGTCCATCGTCCTGCTGACGTGGATCAACCTGCGCGGGGTGCGCGAGGGCAAGTTCGTCCAGACTTCGCTGACCATCGTGAAGACGGGCGTGCTCTTCCTGCTCATGGGGCTGGGGCTCACGATCGGGCGGAACGCCAGCGCGCTCACGGCGAACTTTGGCGGTGGCAACTTCTGGGGCCACGTGGACATGAACTTCGCGTGGGTCGTGGCGTTTGGCGCGGCGTTCGTGGGTTCGCTCTTCTCGAGCGACGCGTGGAACAACGTGACCTTCGCGGCGGCCGAGGTGAAGGACCCGCAGCGCAACCTGCCCAGGGCGCTGATCATGGGCACCGGGCTCGTGACGCTGCTCTATTTCCTGACCAACGTCTCGTACCTGAGCGTGCTGCCGTTTCACGGGGACCCGGCCGGCGCGAATGTGCTGGCGCGCGGCATTACCGCGGCCACGCAGGATCGCGTGGGTACGGCGGCCATGGAGCAGATGTTCGGGAGCGCCGGCGGCACGCTGATGGCCATTGGCATCCTGATCTCCACGTTCGGGTGCATGAACGGGCTCATCCTGGCGGGCGCGCGCGTGTATTACGCCATGGCGCGTGACCGGCTCTTCTTCCGCGCGGCGGGGGTGTTGAGCGCCCGGCACGTGCCGGCGGTGGGGCTCGTCCTGCAGCTCGTGTGGACCGGCATCCTCTGCCTGAGCGGCACCTATGGCCAGCTCCTGAACTATGTGATTTTTGCGAATCTCGTATTCTATGTGCTCACCACCGCCGGGCTGTTCGTCCTCCGGCGCAAGCGGCCGGACGCGGAGCGGCCGTACCGCGTGGTGGGGTATCCGTTGGTTCCCGCGTTGTACCTGGCCATGGCGGCCACGGTGATGTTGTTGATCCTGCTCTCGCCGCATTCGCGCACCGAGGCCGTGTCGGGCCTGGTGATCGTCGCGATCGGCATTCCCGTGTATTTCCTCTGGCGTCGCGTGGAGCAGCCCAAGGCATGAGCCCCACGCGTCGTCGTCTGTCACCCTGGAGAATGACCCCAATGCATCGGATGGACGCCCTGCTGCGTCGTGTACTCCCCCTGACGTTCGCGCTGCTGGCCGCGCTGGTCGTTGGCGCCGTGACGGCGCCGGCCGCGCACGCGCAGGCCCCCGCGGGTTCCGCGCTCACCCAGGCCGCCGCCACCGGCATCGCGCCGGCGGCCGC
This sequence comes from Gemmatimonadaceae bacterium, assembly GCA_035700805.1. Taxonomy (GTDB): domain Bacteria; phylum Gemmatimonadota; class Gemmatimonadetes; order Gemmatimonadales; family Gemmatimonadaceae; genus JAGWRI01. The sequence goes on from DASSOG010000060.1 coordinate 81,629, forward strand.
CGCACCGCAACAGGAAGTGGCCGGAGAGGCCAACCTCCGGATCCCCGACCTCTCGACCGTGAGTTTCCTGGGCGTGCCGGGGCACCTGTTGCTCACCTACGGGCTCATCATCTGCGCCCTGGGATTTGCCTTCGGCATCGTCATCTACAGCCAGCTCAAGCGGCTGCCGGTGCATGAGTCCATGCACGAGATGTCCGAGCTCATCTATGAAACCTGCAAGACCTACCTGATCACGCAGGGCAAGTTCCTGCTGATCCTGGAGATCTTCATTGGCCTGGTGATCCTGCTCTACTTTGGCATGCTGCGGCAGTATGGCACCACCAAGGTGATCGTCATCCTCCTGTTCAGCGTGCTCGGCATCGCGGGCAGCTACGGCGTGGCCTGGTTCGGCATCCGGGTGAACACCTTTGCCAATTCGCGCACGGCGTTCGCGTCGCTGCGCGGCAAGCCGTTCCTCTGCTATTCCATCCCGCTCCGCGCGGGCATGAGCATCGGCATGCTGCTCATCAGCGTCGAACTGACGATGATGATGATCATCCTCCTCTTCGTCCCGGGGGACTACGCGGGGCCGTGCTTTATCGGCTTCGCCATCGGTGAGTCGCTGGGCGCGGCGGTGCTGCGCATCGCGGGCGGCATCTTCACGAAGATCGCCGACATCGGGTCGGACCTGATGAAGATCGTGTTCAACATCAAGGAAGACGATGCCCGCAACCCTGGCGTGATTGCGGACTGCACAGGCGACAACGCCGGCGATTCGGTGGGCCCCAGCGCCGACGGCTTTGAGACCTACGGCGTGACGGGTGTTGCGCTCATCACGTTCATCCTGCTGGCCGTCCCCAGCGACACGATCAAGGTGCAGTTGCTGGTGTGGCTCTTCGTGATGCGGGTCGTGATGATCGTGGCCAGCGGCATTGCCTACATGGCCAACGAGGCATGGGCCAGGGCGCGCTACGAGCACGCGGACAAGATGAATTTCGAGACCCCGCTCACCTCGCTGGTGTGGGTGACGTCCATCGTCTCGGTGATCCTGACGTTCGTGGTCACCTACCTGGTAATCCCGGAACTGGGCGGCGACCCGAGCTTCTGGTGGAAGATCTCGGCGGTGATGACCTGCGGGACGCTGGCCGGCGCCATCATTCCCGAACTGGTGAAGGTGTTCACCTCGGTTGACTCGAAGCACGTGGAGGAAGTGGTTGAGTCCTCCAAGCAGGGTGGGGCGTCGCTGAACATCCTCTCCGGCCTGGTGGCCGGCAACTTCAGCGCGTTCTGGCTGGGCAGCACCATGGTGCTCCTCATGGCCATCGGCTTCATCATCAGCAACTACGGCTTCGGGACGATCATGCTGGCGCCCGCGGTCTTCGCCTTTGGCCTCGTGGCCTTCGGCTTCCTGGGGATGGGCCCCGTGACCATCGCGGTGGACTCCTACGGCCCGGTGACGGACAACGCGCAGTCCATCTTTGAGCTTTCCACCATTGAGCAGTTGCCGAACATCGGCGCCGAGCTCAAGCGCGATCATGGCTTTGACGTGAACTTCGAGCGCGCCAAGCACCTGCTCGAGGAGAACGACGGGGCGGGGAACACCTTCAAGGCCACCGCCAAGCCCGTGCTCATCGGCACCGCCGTCGTGGGGGCCACCACCATGATCTTCTCGATCATCGTGGCGCTCACCAGCGGGCTCACGCAGAACCTGGACCGGCTGTCCATGCTGCACCCGCCCTTCCTGCTGGGCCTCATCATGGGTGGCGCCATCATCTACTGGTTCACCGGCGCGAGCATCCAGGCCGTGACCACGGGCGCCTACCGGGCCGTGGAGTTCATCAAGGCCAACATCAAGCTGGAAGGGGTGGTCAAGGCCTCGGTGGAGGACTCCAAGAAGGTGGTGGAGATCTGCACCAGGTACGCGCAGAAGGGAATGTGGAACATCTTCCTCGCGGTGTTCTTCGTAACGCTCGCGTTCGCATTCCTGGAGCCGTACTTCTTCATCGGTTACCTGATTTCCATCGCCTTCTTCGGGCTGTACCAGGCCATCTTCATGGCCAATGCCGGCGGCGCGTGGGACAACGCCAAGAAGATCGTGGAGGTGAACCTCAAGCAGAAGGGCACCGAGCTGCACAACGCCACCGTGGTTGGCGACACGGTCGGCGATCCCTTCAAGGACACCTCGTCGGTGGCCCTGAACCCGATCATCAAGTTCACCACGCTGTTCGGCCTGCTCGCGGTGGAGCTGGCGGTCTCGATGACCCGCGAGCAAGGCACGGCTATCACCCGCTGGATCGCCGCGGCGTTCTTCACCGTCGCCATCATCTTCATCTGGCGGTCGTTCTACGCCATGCGCATCGAGGTGGAATCGGCGTGACGCGCGCCGGTTCCCCGCGGTGTCCGGGGACCCGCTGACATGAACAGACTGTTCGCCAGGAAATCGGTCGCCGATTTTGAGCAGGACGTCGCCGAGCGTGGCGGGCTCAAGCGCTCGCTCGGCAAATGGCACCTGACGGCCCTTGGGGTCGGCGCCACCATCGGCGCCGGCATCTTTGCCACCACCGGCACCGCCATCGTGGGCGATGCCGCGCGGCCAGGTGCCGGGCCGGCCATCATCTTCTCGTTCCTGCTCACGGCGGTGGCCTGCGGGTTTGCCGCGCTCTGTTATGCGGAGTTCGCGGCCATGGTGCCGGTGTCGGGTTCCGCGTATACGTATGCGTATGCGTCCATTGGCGAGTTCGTCGCCTGGATCATCGGCTGGGACCTGATCATCGAGTACGCGGTGGGCAATATCGGCGTGGCCATCGGCTGGTCCGGGTATTTCCGGGAGCTGATCAGCCACTTCGGGCTCAGCCTGCCGGCGTGGATGGCCACGGATTACCGATCAGCACATCAGGCGTTTGAGATGCTGGCGGGCGGTGGCACCGGCGACGCCACCGCGCACTACCTGGCATCGGCGTGGAGCACCGCGCCGCACATCCTTGGCCTCCCGCTCATCATCAACCTGCCGGCGGTGGTCGTGGTGGCCGTGATCACGGTAGTGCTCGTGATCGGCATCAAGGAGTCGGCCGACACCAACAATGCGATGGTGCTGCTCAAGGTGGGCATCATCCTGTTCTTCATTGCCGTGGGGGCGTTCCTCATCCGCCCGCACAACTGGACCAATCCGGCCACGGGCGGCTTCGCGCCCAACGGGTTTGCCGGTGTGAGCGCCGGGGCGGCCATCATCTTCTTCAGCTATATCGGTTTTGATGCGGTCTCCACGGCCGCGGAGGAGACGCGTGACCCGCCCAAGGACATGCCGTTCGGCATCATCGCGAGCCTGATCATCTGTACCGTGCTGTATATCGCCATCTCCATCGTCATGACGGGCATGGCGCCCTGGCAGAGCCTGGGCACCGCGGAGCCGATGATCACGTCGCTGCGCTTTGCCAAGGGGCCCGAGGGCCTGATCACGGCGTCGCGGTTCATCGTGTCACTGGGGGCGGTGATTGCCATGGGGAGCGTGCTGCTCGTCTTCCAGCTTGGGCAGCCGCGCATCTTCTTCTCGATGTCGCGCGACGGGCTGCTACCCCCCGTGCTCGCGAAGGTACATCCGCGCTTCCGCACGCCCTACGTCGGCACGATCCTCACGGGCGTGTTCGTAGCAGTTTTCGCGGCCTTCGCCAACATCGCGGAGGTCGTGGACCTCACCAACATCGGTACTCTCTTCGCGTTCGTGCTGGTGTCGGCCGGGGTCATTGCGCTGAGGCGCCTGGAGCCCGACCGCCCGCGCCCCTTCCGTGTTCCGGGTGTGCCGTACACGCCGCTCATCTCCATCGCGGCGTGCGCGTATCTCATGTTCCAGCTTCCCGGTGTGACCTGGATTCGTTTCGCCATCTGGCTCGTGCTCGGCCTCATCTTCTACTTCTTCTACGGGTACCGGCACTCGGTGCTCAGAAATCGTGATGCCGCAGCCGCACGAGAGGAAGAGAAAATGACGGAGGAAGTATGAGCGAGCCAATTGGCGGCAAGTCGAAGGGAATACCGCTCCACACCAAGATCCTCATAGGCCTTCTGGTTGGGGCAATTCTCGGTATACTGGCGAACACA
>DASSOG010000061.1:0-31101 GCA_035700805.1 Gemmatimonadaceae bacterium
CACACCCCCTCGCCCCCGCCCCTACCATGACTCGTGCCGGTACCGCCGCCGTCGTCGGCAAGCCCAACGCCGGCAAGTCCACGCTCCTCAACCGCCTGGTGGGCGAGAAGCTCAGCATCGTCAGCCCCAAACCCCAGTCCACCCGTGATCGCATCGTGGGCATCCATACCACGGACGACACGCAGATCATCCTCCTCGACACGCCGGGCCTGCTCAACCCGCGCTACGCCCTGCAGCGCGCCATGCGCGCCACCGCCGTGCGCGCCCTGGCCGAGGCGGACGTGATCATCTACCTCGTGGACGCCACCCGCGCCGCCGACGACACGCTCTCCCTGCGCGAGGCCGCCGAACTCAGCGAGGACCCGCGCGCGCCAGTGCTCCTGACCTTCAGCAAGGCCGATCTCATCGACGCCGGCGCCGCCGAACACCTGGCGTCACGCGCGCCCGGCGCGCTCTTCGTCTCCGCGCTCACCGGCGAGGGCATCGACGGCCTGCTGTCCGCCGTGCGCGCCCACCTGCCGGAATCGCCCTTCCTGTATCCCGCGGACGAATTGAGCGCGCAACCCGTCCGGTTCTTCGCCGCCGAACTGGTGCGCGAAACGGCGCTCGAGCAGCTCCAGGACGAGCTGCCCTACAGCCTGGCCTGCGAGATCGACGAGTTCCGGGAAACCCGTGAGCCCGTGTACATTCGGGCGGTGCTCCATGTGGAGCGCGAGAGCCAGAAGCGGATCCTGATCGGCGCCGGCGGGACCCGCATCCGCGCCATCGGCGAGGCCGCCCGCGGTAAGATCGAGGCGCTGATCGGTCGTCGCGTGTACCTGGACCTGTGGGTCAAGGTGCTGCCGAACTGGAGGAAGAAGCCCGCGGCCCTGCGGCGCTTTGGATTCCACCTGCCTGAGGAACCGTCGTCGTGAGTGTCTCCCCCGAATTGCTGCGAATCCTGGTCTGCCCCAAGTGCAAGGGGGCGCTCGAATACCGGGACAAGGACCAGACGCTGGACTGCGCCGCGTGCCGCCTGCGCTACCCGGTGCGCGAGGATATTCCCATCATGCTGATCGACGAGGCGGTCCCGTACTGACCGGCCCGGTGGTACCGGCGCGCGTCGGAGCAGGGGACGGCTTGGAAAAACGTGATGCGGCGCCGTCGAAGCTCTTTCAGCATCATAACTTGCGACGTTACCGGCGTTTGACTTGGCTCTCCCGGGCCGGTATCTTGGCGCTGGCCTGACATCGCTCCTCCGTCCACCCCACCCTTGTGACCGCAGCGAAGCAGAGCGTCCTCGTATTCTCCCTGTCCGAGACAGCATTCCCGATGGCGGTCGACGGATGGCTGCTGGGGCTCGGGCTGCCGGTGGTGCATGTGCGGACGTCGGACGACCTGCTTTCGGTGTCGCTGCGTGGGCGACCGCGGGTGGTGATCTTCGACGCGAGGGAGCAGCCGGCCGAGTCGTACACGGCGGCCAGGCGGCTGAAGGCGGATTCGTATACGGCGGTCGTGCCGGTGGTGATGATCTCGACGGATGACGACGCGGCCTTCGCGGAGGGATTCCGGGCGGGCGCCGACGAGGTGATTCGCGGGTCGCTGGGGACGGCGGAAGCCAGGATCCGGCTCGATTCGATGCTGCACCGCTCGGACCGTGACCTGGTGGTGCATCCGTCCACGCGCCTGCCGGGGACGGTGGAGATCGAGGCCGAAGTGTCTCGACGACTCCGCACCACCGAGCTGTTTGCGATGTGTTATGCGGACCTGGACCACTTCAAGGAGTTCAACGATCGCTATTCGTACAACGACGGCGACCGTTGCATCCGCATCCTGGCCAAGGTCCTGCACGACGTGGTGAAGGGACTGTGTCGCGACCGCGGGTTCGTGGGGCACATTGGAGGGGATGACTTCATCTTTGTCATCCCGCTGGACGCGGTGCCCGAGGTGTGCGAGGAGGTGGTGTCGGTGTTCGACCTGCTGATCCCCTTCCAGTATTCCGAGCAGGACCGGCGCGCCGGTTATTTTTTCGGGAAGGATCGACGGGGTCAACTGCACCGGGTACCGTTGATGACCGTGTCCATCGGGGTAGTCACCAACGAGCGGCGGAAGTTTGCGCACGCCGCGCAGATGAGCGAGTTGGCCACGGAAATGAAGAGCTACGCAAAGACGCTGCCCGGATCGGTCTACACGATCGACCGGCGTACCGATGAATCTGCGCTCGAGGAAGCCGACCTGGAGCAGGCCGGCGTCCCGGGCGAAACGGAGGCGAAGTGAACGTCGCGTGCCCAGAGTGCCGTTCGGTGTTCCGAGTGGATCCGGCCAAGCTGCCGGATACCGCAGTCCGCGCGCGATGCTCGGTGTGCGGCGGGGTGATCACGGTCGCGCCGGAGGGTGTTGCGCGCAGCTCCGCGCCACATGCCGCAACGGCGCCGACGCCGGCTCCGGCTGCCGCGCCAACGCCCCCAGCGCCGCGCGTGTCGCAGGCGCCGACGCCACCCGCCGCGGCTCGCGCGACACCGGTCGCTTCACCGCCGCCGGTTCGACGGCCCACGCCGCCAGTGCCTTCGCCCGTGTCACCTCCGACGCCTCCGGGCGCGGTGCGGCGCACGGCGATTCCGTTCATGGGACCGAGGGGAGCAGCCGCGGTGTCGGCCCCAAGGGCTCCAGCCCCATCCGCGCCCGCGGCATCGCCGCCATCCGCGCCGAGCGTGCCGCCTGCGACGACAATACCACCTGTTGCCACGCCACCGCGCGCGACCGTGACCCCATCGCACCCGACGGCCACGCCGCCCCGTGCGACGGCCACGCCATCGCTCCCGTCGGCGCCCGTGGCGGGCTCGCCCTCCACGCCGCCCACGCCCGCGCGTTCCACGGCGACCCCCGCGGCCGGGGGTGCGGCTCGGCGAACGCCGATCAATCCGTTCCTCTCCAACGATCCGGGTGCCAAGGCCAAGCGGCTGGCGCGTGCGCTCGTGTCCGACCTGATCGTGTACTTCCCGCAGAAGCGCGACGAAGGCTTGCGGGATGGAACGCTGAAGCAGCTCTTTCGCGAGGAGATCAAGAAGAGCTACGAGGAGTTCATTGAGCAGGTGGGGCGGGACGTGGCGGAGTCGACCACGCACTTCACCGACGCGCTCAACGACATCCTCGCGGGCGGACAGCAGGTCTTTTCGCGGCCGGACGCGGGGTAGAGCCGGGCACGCCGGACGGCTATGTTTGTGACGTGCACGCCGTGCACCGAGCCGTCCGGCGCTGGCTGGACGGCTCGTGTCTTATGGGAGAACGAGATGGCCGAGAGCGAGCGGATGCGGGCGTTGCGGGCAGGGGAAGAGCGCCTGGCCGAGATGCGGAGGTACCTTTGACATCGACGGCAAGCGGGAGACGCTGGCGGCGCTAGAGGCGCGCATGGCCGACGGCAGCTTCTGGAACGACCAGGAAGCGGCCCGCGGCGTGGTGCAGCAGGTGAAGCAGCTGCGGTCGCTGGTGGAACCGTACCAGGCGCTGGCCGCGCGACTGCAGGGCGCGCAGGAGCTGGCGGAGTTGCTGGAGACGGAAGCCGATGCCGACCTGACGGTGGAACTGGATCGCGAGGTCGAGGCGGTGGGAGGCGACGTGGAAGCGTTTCGCCTGCGGTCGCTGCTTTCGGGCCCGGATGATTTTCGGCACGCGCAGGTGGAGATCAGCGCGGGCGCGGGCGGCACGGAAGCGCAGGATTGGGCGCAGATGCTGATGCGCATGTACACGCGGTGGGCGGAGCGCCGGGGCTTTGCGGTGGACATCCTGGACTTGAGCGACGGTGAGGAAGCGGGCATCAAGGGCGCCGTGCTCGAGATCAAGGGAGAATCCGCATACGGGTTTTTAAAAGCCGAGACCGGCGTTCACCGGCTGGTGCGCATCTCGCCGTTTGATGCGCAGGCCCGGCGGCACACGAGCTTTGCCTCGGTGTTCGTCTACCCCGTGGTGGATGAGACCATCAACATCGAGATCCGTGACGAGGACCTGAAGATGGACGTGTTCCGGGCTTCGGGGGCGGGGGGGCAGCACGTCAACAAGACCAGTTCGGCGGTGCGGCTCACGCACCTGCCCTCGGGCCTGGTGGTGTCGTCGCAGCAGGAGCGTTCCCAGCACAAGAACAAGCAGACGGCGCTCAAGATGCTCAAGAACCGCCTGTACCAGCTGGAGGCCGAGAAGCAGGCCAAGAAGAAGGCGGCGCTTGACGCGACCAAGGCGGACGTGACGTTTGGCAGCCAGATCCGCAGCTATGTCTTCCAGCCCTACACCATGGTGAACGACCATCGCACCGAGCTGAAGATTCCCGACGTGCAGAAGGTGATGGATGGGGGCATTGACCCCTTCATCGAGGCCTACCTCACTGCGATGGGGGCGCCGGCGTGAGTGACGACCTGAACTTCGTCCAGCAGGCGCGTCGCGAGAAGCTCGCGGCGCTGGAGGCGCGTGGGGTTCCCGCTTTTGCGTATCGCTATGACCGCACGCACCTGGCCGCGGAGGCCGTGGCGGCGCTGCCGGAGGGCGCGGACGAGGGCCCCGTGGTGCGGGTTGCCGGCCGGCTGGTGGCGTGGCGGGCGCATGGGAAGTCGGTCTTTGCGCACCTCGCGGATGCGAGCGGGCGGGTGCAGCTCTACTTCAAGAAGGACGTCATAGGAGACGCCGCCTTCGACGTGCTGGCCCTCTACGACGTGGGCGATTTCGTGGGCGTGGCGGGTCCGGTGTTCCGGACGCGGACCGGCGAGGTGACCGTCCGCGCGGAACACGTGGAACTGCTGGCCAAGTCGCTGCGGCCCCTGCCCATGGGCAAGGAGGAGGTGGTGGACGGTGTGGTGGTGCGTCACTCCGGGTTTGCCGATCCGGAGCAACGCTACCGCCAGCGCTATGCCGACCTGGCGGTCCATCCGGAGGTGCGGGGCGTGTTCGTGGCGCGCGCGGCGATGGTGCGCGCGATGCGCGCCTTCCTGGATGGGCGCGATTACCTGGAAGTGGAAACCCCCGTGCTGCAGCCGTTGTACGGTGGGGCCGCAGCTCGGCCGTTCATCACGCATCACCACGCGCTGGACATGCCGCTCTTCCTGCGGATTGCTGACGAGCTGTACCTGAAGCGGCTGGTGGTGGGCGGGCTGGAGCGTGTGTACGAGGTGGGGCACGACTTCCGGAACGAGGGGATTGACCGCGCGCACAACCCCGAGTTCACGATGCTGGAGTTCTACCAGGCGTACGCGGACTACCGGGACATGATGCAGGTGGTTGAGGCGCTGCTGGTGGAGGCGGCGCGCGCGGTGGCGGCCGTGCCGCAGTTTGCGAACCGGGTTCCGGTCTTCGCGCCGCCATTTCCGCGGGTGGAGTGGGTGCCGGCACTGGCCGCGGCGATGGGATTCGATCCCCTGGCTGCCACGGACGCGCAGTTGCGCGCGGCGGGCAAGGCCGCGGGCGTGGAGCGCGTGGACGACCTGAGCCGCCCCAAGCTGCTGGACGAACTGTTCCAGGCGCACGTGGAATCGCACATTGACGCGCCGACATTCGTGATCGACTATCCGCGCGAGCTGTCGCCGCTGGCCAAGCCCAAGCGCGGCAATCCCGCGCTGACGGAGCGCTTCGAGCTGTTTGCCCGCGGGCGCGAGCTGGCCAATGCGTTCAGCGAGCTGAACGATCCCATCGATCAGCGCGACAGGCTGGAAGCGCAGGCCAGGCTCCGGGCTGCCGGGGACGACGAGGCCTCTGGCGTGGACGAGGACTACCTGCGGGCCATGGAATACGGCATGCCGCCCATGGGCGGGGTGGGCATCGGCGTCGACCGGCTGCTGATGTACCTCACCGACACACCGAACATCCGGGACGTGATCCTCTTTCCCACGCTGCGCCCGGAATGATACGGCTGGAGCTGGCTATCGCGTGGCGGTACCTGCGGAGCCGCCGAGGATCGCGCCTGCTGTCGCTGATCAGCGTGATTGCCATGGGGGGCGTGATTGTCGGGGTGGGGGCGCTGATCCTGGTGAATGGGGTGATGACGGGGCTGCAGACCGAGCTCCGGGAGAAGATCCTGCTGGGCAGCCCCGACCTGCGCGTGCTCACGTACGGCGACGACCTGACGATGTCGGATCCGGACAGTGTCCTGGCCGTCGTGCGGCGGCAGCCGGGCGTGGTGGCGGCCGCGCCCTTTGTCCTGGCGCAGGCCATCATGAGCGGTGGCCACCAGTACGCGGACGGCGTGATGGTCATGGGGGTGGAACCCGAGGCGCCGGGGGTCGTGCCGGTGACGGACATCCGGACCACCGCCGTGGCGGGCGACTTCACGTTCGCGACGGCCGACGGCCGCCACCGCGGGGTGGTGCTGGGCGAGCGGCTGGCGGAGCGCCTCGACGTGCGACCCGGGATTGACACCGTCACGCTCTTCTCGCTGGGCGGCAACCACATCTCCCCCGTGACGGGCGACATCGTGCCGCACGAGGAGCGCCTGCCGGTGACGGGGGTGTTCCGCAGCGGCATGTACGAATATGACAACGCGTATGTGTTCACGTCGGTGGCCACGGCGCAGCAGGTGGCGCAGCTTGGCGGGGATGTCACCGGGCTCGAGGTGAAGACCCGGACGCTGTGGGACGCGCCCGCCGTCGCGTCGGCGCTGGCCGACACGCTGGGCTACCCGTACCGCACGCAGGACTGGCAGGAGCAGAATTCGTCGCTGTTCCAGGCGCTGAAGCTGGAGAAGCTCGGGATGGCGATGATCCTGCTGCTCATCGTGCTGGTGGCCGCCTTCAACATCGTGAGCACGCTCACGATGGTGGTGGCCGACAAGACGCGGGAGATCGGCATCCTGCGGGCCATGGGCATGCCCGCGCGCTCGATCCGGCGGATTTTCCTGGTGCAGGGGGTGGTGATCGGCGCCGTCGGCACGGGCGTCGGCGCCTGCCTGGGGCTGGTGGTGGGCATTGCCGTGGACCGTTTTCACCTGATCCGGCTGAATCCGCAGATATATTTTATTGACCACCTGCCGGTGACCACGCACGCATTTGACGTGACGGTGATCGTGCTGGCGAGCCTGGCGATCGCGGCCGTGGCCACGATCTACCCGGCGGTGCAGGCGGCTCGACTTTATCCCGTCGAAGCGATTCGGCACGAATGATGGTTCTCGAAGCGATCGACCTGAGCAAGACGTACACCGGCGGCGACGGTGGAGTGCTGACGGTGCTGGACGGCGTCTGCCTGGAGGTCGTGCGCGGCGAGATGGTGGCGGTGGTGGGCGCGAGCGGCGCGGGGAAGAGCACCCTGCTGCACCTGCTGGGGGCGCTGGACGTCCCGACGCGGGGCACGGTGCGGGTGGACGGACGGGACGTGAACGGCCTGACGGACCTGGAGCTGTCGCGCCTGCGGAATACGCGGATCGGATTCGTCTTCCAGTTTCACCACCTGCTGCGCGAGTTCAGCGCGCTCGAGAACGTCATGATGCCGTTGCGGGTGGGCGGGGCCCCGGCGGACGTGGCGCGCGCGCGGGCCGAGGCGTTGCTGCGGCGCGTGGGGCTCGAGGGCCGCATGCGCCATCGGCCGTCCGAACTGTCGGGCGGCGAGCAGCAGCGCACGGCGGTGGCGCGCGCGCTGGCGGCGGAACCGGCGGTGCTGCTGGCGGACGAACCTTCAGGAAACCTGGATCACGCCAACGGCGAGCGGCTGCATGACCTCCTGGCCTCGCTGGCGCGTGAGCATGCGATTGCCATGGTGGTGGCCACGCACAACCGGTCGCTGGCCTCGCGGGCGGATCGCGTGTTGCTGCTGGAGGACGGGGCGCTGGCGCCCACGTCGCTGCGCGAGGTGCTGGCCTGATGCTCTGCGATCATTGCCGGGAGCGGGATGCCGTGGTGCACCTGACGCAGATCGAGAACGACACGGTGAACCAGATTCACCTGTGCGAGCGGTGCGCGGCGGAGCGCGGGGTGGAGACGACCGTGGCCGAGACCAAGCATCCGCTGGGCGAACTGCTGCATGCCGTGCAGGCGCAGATGGCCCCGCCCGACGACGCGGAGGGGGCCTGCAGCTTCTGCGGGACGACCATGGCTGATTTTCGCGCCAGGGGACGCTGGGGGTGCCCGCACTGCTATACCACGTTCGAGTCGAGCATGCGGTCGCTGCTGCGGCGGCTGCACGGCAGCACGCAGCACGTGGGCGACCGCTACGACCCGCCGCATTCCGAGGCCATGGAACGCAATGCGCGGCTGCTGGAACTTCGCGACCGCCTCCAGCGGGCCATTGACGCCGAGCAGTTCGAGCTGGCGGCCGACCTGCGCGACCGGATCCGGGTGCTGGAATGATCGACCTCTCCTTGCTGCCCGATGGCGGGGCGGGGTGGCTGGATGCCTCGGGCGACCACGCCGACGTCGTGCTCTCCACGCGGGTGCGCCTGGCGCGCAATGTGGACGGATTCGCGTTTACCGCGCGGGCCCGCGATGGCGAGCGCCTGCGGGTGCTCTCGCAGGTGACCGCCGCCGTGGAGGACGTGGACTCGCTGCGGGGCAGCGTGCTGCTGCGCGTGGACCGGATGGCGCCGGAAGATCGCCTGCTGCTGCATGAGCATCACCTGGTCAGCAAGGAGCTGGCCGGCCTGGAGGAGCCGATTCCCCTGTACAGCGGTGCGGCCGTGCTGGTGGGGGAGCGGGTGAGCGTGATGGTGAACGAGGAGGACCACCTGCGGTTGCAGGCCATGCGCTCGGGGTTTGCGCTGCCCGAGGCCTTTGCCGCCATCCGGGACCTGGAGCGCGACCTGGGCACTCGGCTGCCGTTTGCCTACCACCCCGAATTCGGGTTCCTCACCGCGTGCCCCACGAATGTGGGCACGGGGATGCGGGCCTCCGTGCTGATCCACCTGCCGGGCCTGGTGCTGACCAAGGAGATTGGCAAGGTGCTGGCCGGGCTGCAGCAGGTGGGGCTCACCTATCGCGGCCTGTACGGCGAGGGGAGCGAGGTGGTGGGGAACTTCTTCCAGGTCTCGAACCAGACCACCCTGGGCCGTTCGCGGGAGGACCTGCTGGACCAGTTGCTGCGCGTGGTGGCCCACGTGATCGAGCGGGAGGAGGAAGCGCGGCGTGTGCTCTGGCGCGATGCGGGCTATATTATTGAGGACAAGCTGTGGCGCGCGTTCGGGACCCTCCGCTATGCCCGAAGCCTCACGTTTGAAGAGGCCATGAACTTCCTGAGTGGCGTCCGGCTGGCAGTGGGGCTGAAACTGATTCGCGGGCTCAGTGTATACACGCTCAACAAGCTCCTGATCTTTTCGCAGGCCGCACACTTGGCGTACGCCGAAGGCCGGGCCCTCAGCGAAAGCGAGACCTGTCAGGCGCGTGCGCGATACGTGCGGACCGCGCTCGAAACGGAAGCCGGATCGGTCGGGTGATGAACATCCGGCTGGACTCGAGGGGACGATGAACGGCTACAATTTCACCGAGCGGGTCAGGAAGGTCCTCGCGATGGCGCGGGAGGAAGCCGCGCGTCTCCATCACGAGTACGTCGGGACGGAGCACATCCTGCTCGGCCTCATTCGTGAGGGCGAGGGGGTGGCGGCCACCGTGCTGCAGAACCTGAACGTCGAACTCGACGAGGTGCAGCAGAAGATCGAGGAGACGGTGCGCAAGGGAAAGGCCGCGCAGGCCACGGGGCCCGACCTGCCCTACACGTCGCGGGCCAAGAAGGTGCTGGAACTGGCAATGGCCGAAGCCCGCGAACTGAACCACAGCTACGTGGGCACGGAGCACCTGCTGCTGGGGCTCTTGCGCGAGGAAAAGGGCATTGCCGCGCAGGTGCTCACCGAAGCCGGTGTGGGGCTGGAAGCCGCGCGTACCGAGACGCTGCGCATCCTGGGCACGGATGTGCAGGCGGGTGCGGGCGCCCAGACCGCCACCGGCCAGCCGGCGCCGACCGCGGTGCCCAAGGGCGACAAGAAGTCCAAGACCCCGGCGCTGGACCATTTCTGCCGCGACCTGACGCAACTGGCGGCCGAGGGCCAGCTGGACCCGACCATCGGACGCGCCAAGGAAATCCAGCGCGTGATGGAAGTGCTGACCCGTCGCAAGAAGAACAACCCCGTCCTCATCGGCGAGCCGGGCGTGGGCAAGACGGCCATTGTCGAGGGGCTGGCCCAGCTCATTGCCAACGCTGAGTGCCCGGAGTCGCTGCGCGACAACCGGGTGCTGTCGCTGGACATGGCGGCGGTGATCGCGGGGACGAAGTACCGCGGCCAGTTCGAGGAGCGGCTCAAGGCCGTGATGAACGAGATTGCCCAGAACAAGAACGTGGTGCTCTTCATCGACGAGCTGCACACGCTGGTGGGCGCGGGGGCCGCCGAGGGAGCCATTGACGCGAGCAACATGCTCAAGCCCGCGCTGGCGCGCGGCGAGCTGCAGTGCGTGGGGGCGTCCACGCTCAACGAGTACCGCAAGTACATCGAGAAGGACGGGGCGCTGGAGCGCCGCTTCCAGACCGTGATCGTGGATCCGCCCTCGGTGGACGAGACCATCGAGATCCTGAAGGGGCTGCGACAGAAGTACGAGGATCACCACCACGTGACGATCCCCGACCCGTCGCTCGTGTCGGCGGCCAAGCTCTCGGAGCGCTACATCACGGACCGGTTCCTGCCCGACAAGGCCATTGACGTGATCGATGAGGCCGGGGCACGGGCGCGGCTGGCGGCGCAGGCGCCGCCGCCTGAGGTGGCCGAGCTCAAGCACGGGCTGGAGCAGGTGACCAGCGACAAGGAAGCGGCCGTCCGCGACCAGAACTTCGAGCGCGCGGCTTCGCTCCGCGACAAGGAGCGCGAGCTGCAGGGCGATATCCGCCAGCAGCAGGACGCGTGGGAAAAGCGGCGGCAGTCGTTGCGGCCCGTGCTCGGCGAGGAGGAGATCTCCTTTATCGTGAGCCGCTGGACGGGCATTCCGGTCACGCGCCTTCAGGAGGCCGAGACCACGCGCCTGATGCGCATGGAGGAGGAGCTGCACGAGTCCGTGATCGGCCAGGACGAGGCGATCAAGGCGCTGGCCCGCTCCATCCGCCGCAGCCGCGCGGGGCTCAAGGATCCCACGCGCCCCATCGGGTCGTTCATCTTCTGCGGCCCGACCGGCGTGGGCAAGACGGAGCTGGCGCGGGCGCTGGCCCGGTTCCTGTTCGCCGATGGCCAGGCGCTGGTGCGCGTGGACATGAGCGAGTACATGGAAAAGTTCTCAGTGTCGCGCCTGATCGGCGCGCCCCCGGGCTACGTGGGGTATGAGGATTCCGGGACACTCACCAAGGCCGTCCGGCGCAAGCCGTACAGCGTGATCCTGCTCGACGAAATCGAGAAGGCGCACCCTGACGTGTTCAACATCCTGCTGCAAGTGCTGGACGAGGGGCACCTCACCGACAACTATGGACGCGTGATCGACTTCAAGAACACGGTGGTCATCATGACGTCCAACGTTGGCGCGCGCGACATTGCCAAGGGCAAGACGCTGGGCTTTGCCACGGGCGAGGTGCAGTCCGACTTTGACCGCATCGCGGACCGGGTGCGGGACGAGCTGAAGAACGTGTTCAATCCGGAGTTCCTCAACCGGCTGGACGACGTGATCGTGTTCCACCCGCTGGGCCGGGACCAGATCGCGAAGATTGTCCAGATCATGCTGCGCGAGGTCCGGAAGCGGCTCAGCGAGGAAGAGCTCACCCTGAGCCTCACCGATGCCGCCACCGACTTCCTGGTCCAGCATGGGCACGACGAAAGTTTCGGGGCGCGGCCGCTGAAGCGCGCCATCCAGCGGTTCATCGAGGACCCGCTGTCGGAGAAGATCCTGACTGGCGAGTTCTCCAAGGGCGAGGAGCTGGAGGTGGACGTGTCCTCCGACGGCACCAAGCTGGACTTCCGCGCGTTGACCGGTTCTCCCAAGGCGTAACTCCCCACCTGTTCGGCCGGCCGGCCAAGCCTTCCCTCAGGGCTTGGGCCGGCCGTCTCGCGTATATTTCGGATCTGCATGCGACGACTGACCTTAGCCCTCCTGGCTGCGGCCGCCACCGCTTCCACTGCATCGGCGCAGGGCGCCGCATCCGGGGGGGCGTGCACCCAGCCGGACTCCGTGGAATTCCGCGGCAATACCAGACTGGGTGACAACATCCTCCGCGCCGACGCGGGCCTCACGGCCGGCGTCGCGGTGAACTACCGCGTGATCCAGCGCGCCATCAAGGCCCTGTACGGCACGGGCCAGTTTGACGACGTGCGCGCCGTGTGCGAGCCGCGGCCGGCGGGGCGGGCGGTACTGGTGTTCCTCGTCTCCGAACGGCCCATGTTGCTGGACGTGAATGTCGAGGGCGCGCAGAAGGTTTCGCCCGGCGACGTGCGGGACCAGGTGGGGTTGCTGGTGGGGCGCCCGGTGGATCCGGCCGAAGTGGCCCGTACGATCGTGAAGATCGACTCGCTCTACGAGACCAAGGGGTATGCCTTTGCCCGGGTGAAGGCGGAGACGACGTTCGTGGACAGCGGCTCGGCGCGCATCCTGTTCTCAGTGGATGAGGGCCGCCGCACGGCGGTATCGGGCATCCGCGTGACGGGCAACCAGAAACTCAGCGCCAAGGCGATCGTGGGGGCGATGCAGACCCAGCCCGAGGGCTTCTTCTTCTGGCACAAGGGAGAACTCGACCAGCAGACGCTGGCCCGCGACGTCGGCGAGCGGGTGCCCGGGATCTACGGCGACCACGGGTTCATTGACGCGCAGGTGGTGCATGATACGACGGAGCTGGACCGGGCGGTGGGCAAGGCGCTGGTCGGCCTGCAGGTGAAGGAGGGCGAGCAGTACCACGTGGGTGAGTTCTCCGTGCAGGGGGCGCGCCAGTTCTCCAGCCAGCAGATCGAGCAGATGTATCCGTTCGGCGATCATTCCCGGACGCTGATGCAGGCCGTGAAGGACGCGCTGCACGTGGGCGTGACCCAGGACCAGACGATCTTCAATCAATCCGCCTGGCAGGATGCCACGACGCACGTGCAGGATGCCTACGCGAACTCCGGCTACATCTACGCCCAGGTGAACCCGGTGGTGGAGCGCACGATGAGCGCCGATTCCACCCCGGTGGTCAACCTGCGGTGGGACATCTACGAGGGCACGCCCGCGGTGATCAACCGCGTGAACATCATCGGCAATGACGTGACGAACGAGACGTGCATCCGCCGCCAGGTGGTGGTGGTGCCCGGTGACGTGTTCAACAAGGACCTGCTGTTACAGAGCTACCAGAACATTGCCAACCTGGGATTCTTCGAGACGCCGCTGCCGGAGCCGCAGGTCACCCAGTCCGACGACAAGGGCGACGTGGACATCACCTTCCAGGTGAAGGAGAAGCGGACGGGCAACGTCAACTTCGGGGCGTCCGTGGGGCAGGGTACCGGGTTGGGCGGCTTCATCGGGTTTGCGCAACCCAACCTGTTCGGACGGTGCAAGCAGGGGTCCGTCCAATGGCAGAAGGGGCGGTACATCAACGACTTTACCGCGACGTACACCGATCCCGCCATCCTCCAGTCGCGCTACTCGGGCACGCTCTCGGCGTACCACTCGCAGTCGCGCTTCCTGATCCAGAACATCGGGCAGAGCACGACGACGGGCGGGCAGATCCAGCTTGGCATGCCGGTCTTTGGATCACGGTATACGCGTTTCTTCGTGAACTATGGTGGCGAATCGGTGCGCTACGGCAACGACGGCCTGGTGGGCACCATCCAGCAGTGCACGGACGCCGCCGGCCGCGCCACGAGCTGCTTCCGGTCGACGGTGGGCATGACGCTGGACCATGATACGCGACTCGGCATGCCGTTCCCCACGTCGGGCGTCCACCAGACCGTCAACGCGCAGTTCAACGGCGGTCCGTTGGGGGGCACGGCGTCCTACCAGCGGTACACCGGCCAGATGCAGGCCTATGCCACGCTCGGGACGATTGGCGGGAGCGGCATTGGTTCCGCGCCGATGTTCGTGGTGGGGGGGCTGAAGACCAACTGGGGCGCGCTGTTCGGCAATCCCGGGCCGTTCTTCGTCTCACAGTCGTTTGCCATGGGCGGCGTGCAGTATGGCGAGCCGCTGCGCGGGTATGACGAATTTTCCATCACGCCCACGGGGTACAACCCGCAGACCACGCAGTATCAGGCCCAGCGAGGCTCGTTCGGGAACGCGTTCTTCAGCGCCACCGCCGAACTTGGGTTGCGCATCAATTCACAGATTTATCTGGATGCGTTCTATGATGCCGGGAATGTGTATGCGCAGCCGCGGGACTTTGACCCGACGCGGTTGTTCCGGGGCGTGGGCTTCGGGGCGTCCATCATCACGCCGCTCGGGCCCCTGGGCGTCGACCTGGGGTACGGGCTGGATCGGGTGGATGCGCTGGGTCGCAAGGATCCACAATGGAAGGTTCACTTCAAGTTCGGTCAGTTCTTCCAATAACGGAGTGCTCATGAATTTGCATGTTCGTGCGACGATCGTTGCCGCCCTGGGCGTGGCGCTGTACGCCATGCCGGCGAGCGCGCAGGCAACGCCGCCCAAGGTGGTGTACGTCAATACGCAGACCCTGCTGGCCGTGGCGCCGGGGCGCGCGGCCGCCGAGTCCACCTATGACAAGGAAAGCCAGGCCTGGTCTGACGAGCTCAACAAGATGGGGCAGGACATCCAGAAGATGATCACGGACTACCAGACGGCCCTGCAGAACCATGGCGCGGACAGCCTGACCGACGCGGCCAAGAAGAATCGTGGCGGCCAGATCCAGGCCAAGCAGCAGGCATACGCCCAGCGGCAGTCGGAGCTCCAGACGCAGGCGCAGGATCGCCAGACGGAGCTCATGGCCCCCGTGATGCAGCAGGTGAAGGAAACGCTGGAGACGTACCGGAAGGAGAAGGGGTATGAAGTCATCCTGGACGCGCAGGCCGTGGTGGCCGCCGACAAGAATCTCGATGTGACCGACGACGTGGTGGCCCGATTGAAGATCGCGGCGGCGGCCAAGCGGGATTCCACCGGCAAGCCGATCAAGAAGCAGTAGCGACGCGCCCGTGACCAGCGCACAGGCCGGATCCGGGGCGGCGGGAGGTGGCGGTGGGGACACACTCACCGCCGCCGCCATCGCGGCGCTGGTGGGCGGGACGGTCCAGGGGAACGAGCGCGCGACGGTGGGCTCAATCGCGGCGCTCGATCGGGCGCGTGGCGACCAGTTGAGCTTCTGCAGCTCCGCCAAGTACGGCGCCCTGATGTCGGCCTCCCGGGCGGGCATCGTCCTGGTGTCCGCCGAGACGGCTGCCCTGCCGTCGTCGGCCAAGGCGCGCATCACCGTGGGAAACCCGTATGAGGCGCTGCTCTCCCTCATCCCGCGGTTCTACCGCCTGCCTGCGCGCACGCCCGGCGTGCATCCGACCGCGGTGATTGGCACGGGGGTGGTGCTGGGCGACGCGCCGAGCATCGGGCCCTGCGCGGTGATCGAGCCCGGAGCGGTGCTCGGCGACCGGGCGACCGTCGGGGCGCACGCGGTGGTGGGCGCCGGTGTCGTGCTTGGCGACGACGTGCACCTGTACCCGGGCGTGACCGTGTACGCGGGCGCGCGCCTGGGCAGTCGCGTGACGATCCACGCCGGCGCGCGTATTGGCTCGGACGGCTTCGGCTACGTGTTCCGCGAGGGCGCGCACCAGAAGCTGCCGCACGTTGGTGGCTGCATCATCGAGGACGACGTGGAGATCGGCGCCAACACCACCATTGACCGCGGGAGCATTGACGATACCGTGGTCGGGGCGGGCACGAAGATCGACAACCTGGTGCAGGTGGCGCACAACGTGCGCATCGGGCGCCTGTGCCTGCTCATGTCGCAGGTGGGAGTGGCCGGGAGCGTGCGCATCGAGGAAGGGTGCATCCTGGCGGGGCAGGTGGGCGTCTCGGGCCATCATACTATTGGCAAGGGCGCCACGCTGGCCGCGCAGGCGGGCGTGTTCGGCGATATCCCGCCGGGCGAAACCTGGTCCGGTTATCCGGCGCGGCCCCACAAGGAGGCGCTCCGGGCGCAGGCGGCGCTCTTCCGGCTGTCGGGCCTGATGCGGCGGCTGGAGCGGCTGCTCGCCGGATCGGAGCGGGACGCATGAGGCGCCGGACGATTGCCGGGGTGCAGTCGGTGCAGGGGGTCGGGCTGCACCTCGGCGTCGAGTGTCGCCTGACCTTCCGGCCTGGGGAGAGCGGCCAGGGGATCGTGTTCCGCCGCATGGACCTGCCGGGCACCCCGGTGCTGCATGCCACCGTGGACACCGCGGTTGAGACGGATCGGCGCACGCAGATCGGGCGCGATCCGGAAGCCGTCCACACGGTGGAGCACGTGCTGGCGGCTGTGGCGGCGCTGGGGGTGGATGACCTGACCATCGAATTGGACGGTCCCGAACCGCCGATCATGGACGGCAGCGCCGCCCCCTTTGTGGAGGCCCTGCGCGCGGCCGGCATCGCCAACCAGCCGGGCATTGTCCAGTATTGGGAGTTGCGGGAGCCGGTCCGCATGGTGGATGGGGAGTCCGTGTACGAGGCGTTTCCGTCGGATCGGCTGGAGCTGGACATCACGATCGACTTTCCGCACCCGCTGATCGGGCGGCAGCGGTGGGTGTCGGCGGTGGACGAGGGCGTGTTCTGCGCGGAGCTGGCGCCCGCGCGGACGTTCGGGTTCATGCACGAGGTGGAGGCGCTGCGGGGCATGGGGCTCATCCAGGGCGCCTCGACGCAGAACGCCGTGGTACTGGACGCCGTGGCGGTGGTGGAGAATACCCTGCGCTGGCCGGACGAATTTGTCCGCCACAAGGCAATGGATTGCGTGGGAGACTTGGCGCTGGCCGGCGCGCGGGTGCGCGCGCGGGTGGTGGCGCTGAAACCGAGTCATCGCGGTACCGTGCGATTCGTGCGGGCCATGCGAGAGGCACTCAAGACGGAGAAGACCGTGCTGGACATCGACGAGATCATGAAGATCCTGCCGCACCGCTACCCGTTCCTGCTGGTGGACCGGGTGCTGGAGCTGGAGCCGAAGAAGCGCGTGGTGGGGATCAAGAACGTGACTATCAACGAACCCTTCTTTCAGGGGCACTTTCCAGGCCATGCGATCATGCCCGGGGTCCTCATCATCGAGGCCATGGCGCAGGTGGGCGGGATGCTGCTGCTGGAGACCGTGCCGGATCCGGAGCGCAAGGTGATGTACTTCACCTCCCTGGACCACGTGAAGTGGCGACGGCCAGTGAAGCCGGGCGACCAGCTCCGGTTTGAGCTGGAGCTGGTGCAGATCCGCGGGCCGCTGTGCAAGATGAAGGGCGTGGCGACGGTGGACGGCGAGGTGGTGGCAGAGGCGGAAATGGGCGCCATCATTCGCGATCGATGAGCGTTGTCATCCATCCCACGGCGATCGTCTCGCCGCAGGCGGAACTGGGCCAGGACGTCGAGATCGGTCCGTGGGCCATCGTCGGCGACTCGTGCGTGATCGGCGACGGCTGCCAGCTCGCCGCGCGCGCGGTGCTGGAGCGTTACGTGACGCTCGGCGCGCGCGTGAAGGTCGGGATTGGCTCCATCCTGGGCGGCGATCCGCAGGACCTGAAGTTCAAGGGCGAGCGCACCACCGTGGAAGTCGGGGAGGACACGGTGATCCGGGAATACACGACGATCAACCGGGGGACCAGCCAGTCATTCCGCACCAGCGTAGGACGTGGATGTTTCATCATGTCGTATGTGCACCTGGCGCACGACTGCCACGTCGGCGACGGGGTCATCCTCGGGAACAGTGTCCAGTTCGCGGGGCACGTGACGGTACACGACCGGGCGATCGTATCGGGGCAGAGCGCGGCGCACCAGTTCGTGAAGATCGGCGCGCACGCCTTCATCGGCGGCTGCTCGCGCATTGCCAAGGACATCCCGCCGTACGTGAAGGCCGTGGGCAACCCCATCCACCTGTACGGGCTGAACAGCGTGGGGCTGCAGCGGAACAACTTTGACGAGGCCGTGATCCGCGAGTTGAAGAAGGCCTATCGCATGTTCTTCAAGTCCACGCTCAACGTGTCACAGGCGCGTGAGCGGGCGACCACGGAGCTCCAGCAGTATCCGGAGGTGGTCCGCTTCCTGGAGTTCATGGACGAGAGCGATCGGGGCGTGGTACTGTGACCGCGGTGCGCATGGGCGTGATCGGTGCCGGGGCATTGGGGTTCCACCATATCCGGATCCTGCGGGACATGGCCGGGGTGGCGCTGGCCGGCTTTCACGAGGCGAACGCCGAGCGCGCGGCGCAGGTGTCCAAGGAACTGGGAGTGGCGGCCTACCCCAGCGTGGAGGCGTTGCTGCCGGATGTGGACGCGGCCACCATCGTGGTGCCCACGCCGGCGCACCATGCCGTGGCCCGGGTGGCGCTGGCCGCCGGGAAGCACCTGCTGATTGAGAAGCCGATTGCCGCCACGCTGGCCGAAGCGGATGAACTCGTGGCGCTGGCCAAGGCGCACGGCGCGCTCATCCAGACGGGCCATGTGGAGCGGTTCAATCGGGCCATCCGCGCGGCGCAACCGTACCTGGAGTCGCCGCGCTTCGTGGAGAGCGAGCGGCTGGCGCCCTTCAACCCGCGGGGGTCGGACGTGGCCGTGGTGCTGGATCTCATGATCCATGACATCGACCTGGTGCGGACGCTGGTGGGAGGCACGGTGGCCGGGTTGAGCGCCGTGGGCATCCCGGTGCTCACGCCCACGGTGGACATCGCGAATGCCCGCATCGAATTCGACTCAGGTGCGGTGGCGAACATCACCGCCAGCCGCGTGTCGCGGGAACGCACCCGGAAGCTCCGCATCTTCCAGCCCAGCGGCTACCTCTCGCTGGACTTGGCCGCGGGGCACGGCGAGTTCTACCGCCTGCGCAAGGACGTGGACCTGGCGGCGCTGGCCCGGGCCGCGGCGTCGGTGGAAGCCTTCGTGGAACGGATTCCCGTCACGGCCCCGGAGGGCGAGCCCCTCCGGCTGGAGTTCGAGAGTTTTCTCCGCGCAATCCGCGGTGAGGCCCCGGTGGCTGTCACGGGGGAGGACGGTCGCGAGGCGCTCGGGGTGGCGCTGCGCATCGTGAAGGAGATCACGCGCACGCTGCCGGCGCTTCGGGGCACCGGGGCGGATGCGCGTGCGTGAGGTGCTGTTCGTAGCCGGCGAGGCGTCCGGCGACCTGCATGCGTCCGGAGTGGCCCACGCGCTGCGCGCGCGGGGCGCGCCCTTTCATTTGTGTGGGGTGGGTGGGGCACAGATGCAGGCGGCCGGCGTGGAATTGCTGGAGCACGTGGACAACCTGGCGGTGATGGGTTTTGTCGAGGTGCTCCGCCACGTGCCGCGGCACTGGGCGCTGCTCCGGCGGCTGGAGGCACGCATCCGCTCGGGGCGTGTGGCGCTGGTGGTGCTGGTGGATTATCCAGGTTTTAACATGAAGGTGGCGCGCATTGCGGCGGCCGCTGGGGTGCCGGTGCTGTACTACATCACGCCGCAGGTGTGGGCGTGGGGCGCGGGCCGGCTGGCCAAGCTGGCCCGCTGGGTGACCCGCGCCGCGGTGATCCTGCCATTCGAGGAGGAGCTCCTGCGGGCGCATCATGTCAACGCCACCTTCGTGGGGCATCCGCTGCTGGACCGCGCGGGCGCGCTCCCGGATCGCGCGGAGGCGCGGGCCGCGCTCGGGCTGGACGCGGAGCGCCCTGTGCTGGCGCTCTTCCCCGGCAGTCGCGCGCAGGAGATCCTGCGCCACCTGCACGATTTCGTGGACGTGGCCGCCGAGCTGCGGCGGCGGCAGCCGTCGCTGCAGGTCATTGTGAGTGTGGCGCCCACGGTGGACCTGGACCCGGCCGTGGTCCCATTTCCCATGGTCCACTCGGCGTCGTTCACGGTGCTGCGCGCGGCGGACGCGGCCATGTGCAAGAGCGGCACCACCACGCTGGAGGCCGCGGTGTGCGGGTGTCCGCTGGTCGTGGCGTATCGCACCAGCGCGCTCACCTATGCGCTGGCCCGTCGGCTGGTGCGCATTCCCCACATCGGGCTCGTGAACGTGGTGGCGGGGCGGGCGGTGGCGCCGGAGTTCGTGCAGGGCGCGCTGGTGCCCGCCGCGGTGGCGGATGCGCTGGAGCCGCTGCTGCAGCCAGGCAACCCGGTTCGCGAGGCCATGGTGGAGCAACTGGCCGGGGTCCGGGCGGCGCTCGGGACCCCGGGTGCGGCGGACCGCGTGGCCGAGCTGGTCCTGTCACTGGCGGGCGCGCCGGCGGCCGCGTGAGCCGCGGCGACGCCGACACGGTGGACTGGCGGACCCGCTGGACCGCCCGCGTGGGCGCCTGGGTGTTGCGTGCGGTGGCCATGACCTGGCGCGTGCGATACCGCTATGACGAGCCGCTGCGGGCCGCGCGACGGGCCGGCCAGCCGGTGGTATTCACGATCTGGCATGGACATATCCTGGCCCAGCTCTGGTCCCACCGGCGCCAGGGGGTCAGCGTGATGATCAGCGAGCACCGGGACGGCGAGATCGTGGCCCGAATGGCGGAGTCGCTGGGCTACCGGACCGTCCGGGGGTCGAGTTCGCGCGGGGCGGTCCGCGCGCTGGCGTCCATGGTGCGCGAGGTGAAGGCGGGGCATGACGCGGCGCTCACGCCGGATGGGCCGCGAGGGCCCTACCACAGCTACGCCGCGGGGGCATTGCTGGTATCGCAGCGCACGGGGCGTCCGGTGGTGCCGGTGGCGGCGCACGCGTCCCGTGCCTGGGTGCTGCGGAGCTGGGACCGGTTCATGATCCCCAAGCCGTTCGCCAGGGTGATCATTGCCTATGGTGAGTTCGTGCCGCCACCGCCGGCCGATGCCCGGGCGCTGGAAGATGAAGTGGGGCGCTATGTACAGGGCATGGAGCAGGCGGCCGCACGCGCGACGGGGCCCGCCACATGAAGCGGGACATGGCGCGCGTCGTCTGGTACGGACGGGGACCGGGGCCGGTGCTGGCGCGCGCCGCGCTGTGGGTGCCGTCGCTGCTGTTCCGCCTGGGCGTGGCGGTGCGCAATGCGCTGTACGATGCGAGGCTGCTGCCCATCCGCGACGCTGGAATGCCCGTCATTTCCGTTGGCAACCTCACCGTGGGGGGTACGGGAAAGTCCCCCGTCGCGGCGTGGCTCGCCGGGCAGTTGACGGCCAGGGGCGCGCGACCGGCCATCGTCCTGCGGGGGTACGGTGACGACGAACCCGAGGTGCACCGCCGCCTGAATCCCGGCCTGCTGGTGATTGCGTCGCCGGATCGTGCGCGGGGAATTGCGCGTGCACGCGACGGGGGCGCCACGATTGTGGTGCTCGACGACGCATTCCAGCACCGGCGGGTGGCGCGCTCGGCGGATATCGTGCTCGTGGCAGCCGACCATGGGCTGGACCACGCCCGCCCGCTGCCCGCGGGCCCGTATCGCGAGTTGCCCGGCGCACTGCGCCGGGCGTCGCTGGTGCTGGTGACGCGCAAGACCGCGACGATGGAGCGCGCCGTTGACGTGCTGGCGGCGGCGCGCGCGGTGGGTGGAATTGAAGGCGCCGTGGTGTCGCTCGCGCCCGGCGCGTTGCGGGCCGTGCGGGGGGCGAACGAGGCGGACTCGGAGGCTGAGCGTCCGCTCTCGGATCTGGGCGGACGGCGTGTGCTGCTCATCACCGGCATTGGCGAGCCCGGACTGCTGGCGGCGCAGCTTGCGGCCGCCGGCGCCGAGGTCGAGCTCCACGCGTATCCCGACCACCACGCGTTTTCAGACGCCGAACTGATGCGGGCCGCCTCGGCGCATGCCGATCTTGCGGTGTGCACCTTGAAGGACGCGGTGAAGCTGGAAGGGCGGTGGCCCGGGCCCGCGCCGTTATGGTATGTTTCGCAGGGGCTGACCGTGGAGCGTGGACGGGAGGCGCTGGATGGCCTGCTGGAACACGCGCTCGCGGGGGGAGCCCCGAACCTTAAACCGCCGGTTCGTGCCGGCTGAGCGCCGACTCTCATGGCAATGGATCTTCGACTGCCAACTGACAAGATAGTGCGACCTGACAAAGACCGATTCCTGAACGAGGAGAACCCTTTCGAGGGCATGATGTCGCGGTTCGACAAGGCCGCGCAGCTCCTGGACCTTGAGCCCGGGTTGTACAAGGTCCTCCGCAATCCCGAGAAGCAGTTGATCATTTCGGTCCCCGTCATGCTCGATAGCGGGGAGATCGAGGTGTACACGGGGTATCGCGTGCTGTACAACACGTCCCGCGGCCCTGGCAAGGGCGGCATCCGGTTTGACGAGCATGTCACGCTGGAGGAAGTGAAGGCCCTGGCGGCCTGGATGACGTGGAAGTGCGCGGTGGTGAACCTGCCGTTCGGCGGCGCCAAGGGCGGCGTGATCTGCGACCCCCTCAAGATGAGCGTTGGCGAGCTGGAGCGGCTGACGCGTCGCTACACCTCGGGGATCATGAACACGCTGGGGCCCGACTCCGATGTCCCGGCGCCCGACGTCAACACCAACGAGCGTGTGATGGCGTGGGTGATGGATACGTATTCGATGCACATGCGCCATACCGTGACCGCCGTCGTGACCGGCAAGCCGGTGGAGATGGGCGGATCGCTGGGGCGGAAGGAGGCGACGGGCCGCGGGTGCATGATCGTCATCAAGGAAGCGCTCAAGCATCAGGGCATGGAGATCAAGGGGACGACGGTGGCCGTGCAGGGCTTCGGCAACGTCGGATCCACGGCGGCGCGCCTGCTGGCCCGCGAAGGCTGCCTCATCCAGGGAATTGCGGACCGCACCGGCGGTTACTACAACAAGAAGGGCATCGACATCGACGCGGCCGTGGCGCATGTGCGCGAGCACAAGTCGCTGGAAGGGTTCGGTGGCGGCGACCCGATTGACAACGCGGAACTGCTCACGCTGGACGTGGACGTGCTGCTGCCGGCGGCGCTCGAGAACGTGATCACGAGCAAGAACGCCGCGAAGGTGCGGGCAAAGATCCTGGTGGAGGGAGCCAATGGCCCGACCACCGCGAACGCGGATGCAATCCTCGAGGAGAAGGGCGTGTTCGTGGTGCCTGACATCCTGGCCAACGCGGGCGGGGTGACGGTGTCCTACTTCGAGTGGGTGCAGGATCGCGGCGGCTACTTCTGGACCGAGGACGTGGTGAACGACCGCCTGCGCGACATCATGTGCAGCAGCTTTGCCGACGTCCTGCGCCTGGCCACCACGCACAAGGTGAACATGCGCACGGCCGCGTACATGCTGGCCATCAGTCGCGTGGCGACGGTCCACCGGCTGCGCGGCGTATACGCATGACCGTGGGGCGCGATCCCCGGGCATGCGAGTGATGGTCGCCGTCGTCGGCAAGCCGCACAATGCGGAGCTGGCGGCGGCGATCGCGTTGTACGAGGAACGGGCGGCGCGCTACTGGCCGCTCGACGTGCGTGAGGTACGCGAGGAACCGGCCCGCGGCCGAGACCTGGACCGCGTGCGCGATCGCGAGGCGGAACGCCTGTCGGCGCAGGTTGGGGACGCCGAGCTGGTGGTGTGTGACGAGGGCGGGCGCGGCATGACGTCGCTGGCATTTTCCCAATACCTGCAGGGGCGACGCGAAGCCGCGCGCGACGTGGCATTCGTGGTGGGGGGAGCGCATGGGCTGGCCCCGACACTGGTGCAGCGTGCCGTCCACCGCCTGGCGCTGGCGTCGTGGACGCTGCCGCACGAGATGGCGCGGCTGGTGCTGGCGGAGCAGTTGTACCGGGCCGGCACCATCCAGCGCGGGGAGCCATACCACAAGTGAGTGAACCGCGTGTGGTGACGCAGCCGCTTGGCGGGTCCGCGCTGTCCGATGCGGTAGCCACGGCGTCGCTTGGTCCCGGGATGGTGGATGCCCTGCCGATGTCCGTGGACGCGTGGCGCCAGCGCGCGCGGGATGTGGCGTCGCATGCCGCGCCTGGCTGGCTGGATCGGCTGGCGGACGCCTTTGGCGGTGACATCACGCGCCTGGGCCGCGTGCAGCGGGCGGCGGCCACGGGCGGCGTGGTGGTGACCACCGGACAGCAGGCGGGACTGTTTGGCGGACCCATGTACACGTGGTCCAAGGCCATCGGGGCGCTGGCCCTGGCCGACGAGCTGGAGCGCACGACGGGCATTGCCACCGCTCCCGTGTTCTGGGCGGCCACTGACGACGCCGACTTCGTCGAGGCCAGCCATACGCATATTGTGCTGGACGGCGTGGTGCAAGACCTGACACTGCCACCGGCGGAGTCGGAGGGCGCGCCGATGGCCGTGGTGCCGCTCGTGGGCACGGAGCCGCTGCGGGAGCGACTACGCGCGGCCTGTCGCTCCATGGCGTTCAGGGACGCGTGGGAGGCTATTGAGGCGGCGTACGTGGACGGCCACACCGTGGGCGATGCCTACGTCCAATTGCTGCGCGCGCTGCTGGAGCCGCTGGGCATTGCAGTGCTGGACTCGTCGCACCCCCAGGTGCGGGTGGCGGGCACGCCAGTCACGCGTCTCGCGCTGGAGCGCGCGGCCGAGGTGGAAGTGGCGCTCCGCGAGCGAAGTGACTGGCTGGTGGCGCACGGGCACCGTCCGCAGGTGGCGGACGTGCCGGCCCTCTCCACCGTGTTCGAGCTGGACGGGGGACGCAAGCGCCGCGTGCCGGTGGCGCGCGCCGCCCACGTGGCGGGGACCTCGGCCGAGGGCGCCCTGAGTCCGAACGTGCTGCTGCGCCCGGTGATGGAACGGGCGATCCTGCCCACGGTGTGTTATGTGGCGGGCCCGGGTGAACTCGCCTATTTCGCGCAGGTGCCGGCGGTGGCGGACGCACTCGGCGTGGCGCGTCCCATGGCCGTGCCGCGGTGGTCGTGTACCATCGTCGAGCCCGCGGTGGACCGTGCACTGGCGCGGCTGGGCGTGGAGCTCGACGAGATGTCGGACGCGGTGGCGCTGGAGCGGCGGCTGGCGCACAGTGAGATTCCCCAGAAGGTGCAGCGCGCCTTGGCCGACCTGCGCGGCGCGATGACGGCCGGAGTGCAGAACCTGGGCAATGCCGACGCCGGGGTGTTGCTGCCCCCGAAAGTGCTTGAGGGGGCCGGTCATCAATTGGCGTTCCGGCTCGATCGGCTGGAGCGCCGCCTGGCGGCGGCAGCGAAACGCCGGGGCAGTGACGCGCTTCGCGACCTGGCCCTGGCGCGCGCCTCCCTCTGGCCGGACGGCCACCGGCAGGAGAGAACGCTCAACTTCATCCCGTTCATCGCGCGGTTCGGGCCCGCCCTGTGGGAGCAGATGCGCACCCGGGCCGCGGAGCACGCCGAGCGCCTGGTCGGGGGGTCGCGAACGCGTGGCTGATCCCGGGGCGGGTGAGGCCTCACCGGCGGCGGCGCCTGGGGACGGCGCGCGGGGCCCGCGGACCCGTACCGGTGGCGCCGCCGCGCTGGTGGCCGCCGGCATCCTCGGCTCGCGCCTGCTGGGGCTTGTCCGGCAGTCGCTGATCGCGCGGTACCTGGGCGCCGGGGTCGCCTCGGATTCGTGGCTGGCCGCATTCAAGATCCCGAATGTGCTGCAGAACCTCTTTGGCGAGGGCGCGCTGTCGGCGGCCTTCATCCCGGTGTACTCACGGCTGCTGGGGCAGGGGCGCGACGAGGAAGCGGATCGGACGGCGGGCGCCGTGGGGGCCATCCTCGCGCTGGCTGTCGCGGTGCTGGTGCTGGTGGGCGTGCTGGCGGCGCCGCTGCTGATCTACCTCATTGCCCCCGGCTTCACCGGGGCGCGGCGCGACCTCACCGTGACGCTCACGCGCATCCTGTTTCCAGGGGCCGGCCTGCTGGTGATGTCCGCGTGGTGCCTGGGGGTGCTCAACAGCCACCGGAAATTCCTGGTCTCGTATGCCGCGCCCATGGCCTGGAACGTGGTGCTGATCGCGGCGCTGGCCTGGTGGGGCCCGCTGCCGGACAAGGCGCGCGTGGTGGCACTCGTCGCCTGGGCATCGGTGGGCGGCAGCCTGCTGCAGTTCGTGGTGCAGCTCCCCTCGGTCCGGTCGGTGGCTCCCCGCCTGCGATTCGCGGTCCGGGCAGGCAGCGAGCACGTGCGCGAGGTGCTGCGCAACTTCGGCCCCGTATTCCTGAGCCGCGGCGTGGTGCAGGTGAGCAGCTACATTGACCAGTTCCTCACGAGCCTCCTGCCCAATGGCATGGTGACGGTCTTCGGCTTCGCCACCACGCTGTACGTGCTGCCGGTGAGCCTGTTCGGCGCATCCATTTCCGTGGCGGAACTTCCGGAAATGTCGCGGTCTGCCGGCGGGGCGGGTGTCGCCGGCGAACCACTCCGCGCGCGGCTGGAGGCGGGGTTGCGCCGCATTGCGTTTCTCGTGGTGCCGTCGGCGGTGGCGTTCATTGCCATTGGCGACGTGCTGGCCCGGCTGGTCTTCCAGTACGGTCGCTTCACGGCCCTGGATGTGGTGTACACGTGGGCCGTGCTGGCCGGGGCGGCCGTCGGGCTGCAGGCCGGCACGCTCAGTCGGCTGTATTCGTCCACCTACTACGCGCTGGGCGATACGCGTACGCCGCTCCGGTTCGCGGTGATCCGGGTGACGCTGACCGCCGTGCTCGGCGTCCTGCTGGGGCTGCTCGCTCCCCGCCTGCTCGGGATTGACGTGCGCTGGGGCGTGGCCGGACTTTCGGCGTCCGCCGGCATGGCGGCCTGGGTGGAATTCGCCCTGCTTCGGTCACGACTTGGTCGACGCATCGGGGCAACTCGGCTCGGCGGGCCATTTGTCATCCGGCTGTGGGCACTGGCCGTGGTGGGTGCGGAGATTGCGGTGGCCGTCCAGCGTGCCGTGGCGGGCTGGACGCCGATCCTCGCGGGAATCCTCGTCGTCGGGGTGTATGGCGTAGTCTACGTGGGCGGCGCGCTGGCGCTGCGCATTCCCGAGGCGCACGGCGTGGTGGGCGGCCTGGCGCGGCGGCTGGGCGGCCGGCGGTAGCAGCCGCACGGGCGGCGAGCGCCATATCTTTCGAGGGTGAGCCTGCCGGAAAGCGTCCTCGAACGGGTGAATCATCTCCCCGAATCCCCTGGCGTATACCTGTGGAAGGGTGCGGATGGGGAGGTGCTGTACGTGGGCAAGGCCAAGCGCCTGCGCGCGCGCGTGCGCAGCTACCTGGGCTCTGATCGCCAGCACAGCCCCAAGACGTTTGTCCTCATGCGGCAGGTGGCAGACCTGGAGACCATCGTCGTGCCCAGTGAGTCGGCGGCGCTGATGCTTGAGTCCAACCTGATCAAGGAGCACCGGCCGAAGTACAACGTGGTGCTGCGGGACGACAAGTCATATCCGTACATCAAGGTCACGGTGCAGGAGCGTTTCCCGCGCGTGCTCGTGACGCGGCGGGTGGTGGATGACGGCGCGCGGTACTATGGCCCGTACACCGAGGTGGGGGCCATGCGACGGGCGCTGGACGTGGTGCGACGGAGCTTCACGGTGCGCTCCTGCGCGTTCGACCTGCCGCGCCAGCGGCCGGACCGCCCCTGCCTGGACTACTACATAAAGCGGTGCAAGGCGCCCTGTGTGGGCCTGCAGGCCGAGGCCGACTATCGCGCGATGATCGATGAAGTGGTGGAGTTCCTGGAGGGGCATCCTCGCGAGGTGGTGCGCCGCGTGCGCGAGCGCATGGAGGCGGCGTCGGCGGCACTCGACTTTGAGCGGGCCGCGGAGTTGCGCGACGTGCTGGCGCGCCTGGGTCACATGGAGGAGCCCTCGGTGGTGCTCGAGGTGGGCGGAGGCGACCGCGACGTGCTGGGCTTTGCGCGCGACGGAGATGTGGCCTGCATGGCGCTCCTGCGGATTCGCGGGGGCAAGCTGCTGGCGCGCGAGCACCAGTTCCTGGAACACGTGCAGGATGAAACCGACGGCGCCGTGCTGGCCGCGTACCTGGTGGGAGCATACCTCCCGCTGGAGGACAAGGCGTCCGACCTCCTGTTGCCGTTTCCTTCGGACGAGCCGGAGTTGACGGCGCTGGCGCTGGCGCCCGTGCGCGTCACCGTGCCGCAGCGCGGGCCGCGACGGGAGGTGGTGGCGCTGGCGGAGCAGAACGCGCGCCACCTGCTGGAGGAGTCGCTGCTCGAAGGGGATGAAACGGTGGAGCGCGCCGGCGATCCCGTGTACGAGCTGCAGCGCCAGCTCGGGTTGCAGAAGCTGCCGCGAACGCTGGTGTGTTTCGACATCTCGCATGCGCAGGGCACCGACACCGTCGCCTCGTGCGTCTGGTTCCAGAACGGGCGGCCGCGCCGGTCTGAGTACCGCAAGTTCAAGGTGAAGACGGTGGAGGGCATTGACGATTTTGCGTCCATGCACGAAGTGGTAAGCCGCTATTTCACCCGCCGGCGGGACGAGGGCAAGCCGTTGCCCGACCTTGTGGTCATCGACGGCGGCAAGGGGCAGCTCGGGGCGGCCCACGCGGCGTTGTCGGCGCTGGGGTTGGGGGAGATGCCGATGATCAGCCTGGCCAAGCGCGAGGAAGAAATATTCATGGTGGGCCGTTCGGAGTCGTTCCGGCTGCCACGCCGCTCGCCGGCGCTGCGCATGCTCCAGCAGGCGCGAGACGAGGCCCATCGCTTTGCCATTACGTTCCAGCGGAGCCAGCGCAAGGTCCGGACGGTCACGTCGGCCCTGCTGGGGATTCCCGGGGTGGGAGACGCGAGGCGACGACAGTTGCTGCAGGCCTTCGGCTCGCTGCAGGGGGTTCGGGACGCGACACCCGAAGCCATTGCCGCGCTGCCGGGGTTCAGCGCGGAATCGGCGGCACGCATCCTGGCAATTCTTCGCGCGAACTCGCCCACCGCGCCATCCACCGTTCCGTCCGACGTCGTCCCTTCAACCGAGGAATCGCAGTGACTCACTGGCACCTGGAGTGCAGCGCCTGTTCCCACGTCACGCCGGGCTCGGACCTGGCCACTGTCTGCCCGGAGTGCGGGCAGCCGTACCTTGTGCGCTACGACATGCCGGCGCCGCGGCGCGACACCGTCGCGCAGCGCTGGGACATGTGGCGCTATCGGTCCGTCATGCCGGTGCACGCGGGTGAGGAGCCCGTCTCGCTGGGTGAAGGGGCCACGCCAATGACCGAGTTTCCAGAACTCGCAAAGGCCATGGGCGTGCGTCGCCTCTGGGTGAAGGACGAAGGCGTGAATCCCACCGCGTCGTTCAAGGCGCGCGGCATGAGCGCGGCCATCACGCGTGCCGCCGGCCATCACGTGCCCGGGCTGGTTGTCCCGACCGCCGGCAACGCCGGGGCGGCGCTCTCCGCGTACGGCGCGGCTGCCGGGCTGCCTGTGCGTGTGTACGCGCCGCGCACCACACCGTCGCCGATCCTGGAGACTATTCGCGCGCTCGGCGCGGACCTCCAACTCGTGGACGGACACATTGGCGACGCGGGCAAGCAAGCCAAGGCCTTCGCGGCGGAGAGCGGCTACTTCGATGTCTCCACGCTGCGCGAGCCGTATCGCATAGAGGGCAAGAAGACCATGGGCATCGAGGCCGCCGAACAACTGGGCTGGCGGCTGCCGACGCACATCGTGTACCCCACGGGCGGCGGCACGGGGCTCATTGGCATGTGGAAGGCGTTTGGCGAACTGCGCGCATACGGATGGCTCGCGCCGGACGAACCCTTCCCGCATATGGTGGTGGCACAGGCGTCAGGCTGCGCGCCGATGGTCCGGGCCTTTGATGCGGGGGCGGACCGCGCCACCCCCTGGGAGAATCCGCAGACCATCGCCAGCGGGCTGCGCGTGCCGGGCCCATTGGGTGATCGGCTCATCCTTCGCGCGCTGAAGGAGAGCGAGGGACTGGCACTCGCGGTACCCGACGATCGCATCCGCGCGGCCACGGCCCGACTTGCCCACGCGTCGGGCATGGATATCGGCCCCGAAGGCGGATGCGCATTTGCGGTGGCCGGGGAGCTGGCCGCGGCGGGTCGCATCCCACCTGACGCGGAGGTCCTGGTGTTCAATACAGGCAGCGGCGCCTCGTACCGGAGCTGACATGCCCATTGCCATCCTCGATCCGTTCAGTGGCATCTCGGGCGACATGACGCTCGGTGCCCTCGTGGCCGTGGGGCTGGACCCGGAGTGGCTGCGCGCCCTCCCGGGCCGGCTTGGGCTGGAGGGCGTGAGCGTCCGCATCGCCGACGTGCAGCGAGCCTCCATCACATGCACGAAGGTGGATTTTGATATTCCCCCGCAGCCCCACGGCCGCCACCTGAAGCACATTCGCGAGATCACCGCCCGGAGCAACGCGCCCGACGCGGTGAAGCAACGCGCGGACGCGGCGTTCACGGCCATCGCGGAGCAGGAGGCCGCCATCCACGGCACCACGGTGGAGCGCGTGCACCTGCACGAGGTCGGGGCGGTGGATGCCATCCTCGATGTCCTCGGCTCGGTGTGGGGGTTTCACCTGCTGGGCGTGACCCAGGTGTATTGCGGCGACATCGCCACTGGCGACGGATACGTGGACGCGGCGCACGGCCGGCTGCCGGTGCCCGCGCCCGCCACGCTCCGGCTGCTGGAGGGCCACCGTATTCGGCCCGGGCCGGAGCAGTCGGGGGAACTGGTGACCCCCACGGGCGCGGCACTGGTGCGCGTGCTTTCGTCGGGGCCCGTGTCACAGCCGTACACACCGCTGCGCAGCGGGTTCGGCGCCGGCACCAGGGAGTTCGAGGGTCGCCCCAACGCGCTCCGGCTGATCCTGGCCGAGGCGTCGGCGGGCGCGGCAGGGCTGGTGGTGGAGCACCTCGTGCAGCTCTCGTGCGACGTGGATGACATGGCGGGCGAGTACCTGCCGGCCGCCGCCGACCGGCTGCGCGACGCGGGGGCGCTGGACGTCGTGTTCGTGCCCACGGTGATGAAGAAGGGGAGGCCCGGCGTGCGCGTGGATGTGCTGGCCCCGGCGGCCAGCGCTGACGTGCTGGAACGCGTACTGTTCCGGGAGACGTCGACCATTGGCGTCCGGCGAGTGGTGGTGGAACGCCACGCGGCGCCGAGGGTGGAAGGGGCGGTGGACGTGGCGGGCCACCGGATTCGGGTGAAGGTGGTGACCCTGCCGGATGGGACCCACCGGGCCAAGCCGGAGTATGAAGACGTAATGGGGTG
>DASSOG010000062.1:0-15540 GCA_035700805.1 Gemmatimonadaceae bacterium
TTGCAATTCTTCGTAATGCCTTGATCCCTCGCGCAGCATGGACACGAACCGTCGCGGGGGCAATGCCTAGATGGTCTGCAATTGCGTAGTCGGGCCAATCCAGACACCAGCGGAGACGCACGACAGCGCGCTGGCGCGCTGGCAGCATCCCCAACACGACATCCCGCCAAGTTTCAAGTAGCGCATCCCGATCCCTGCCCCAGGGGACTGGCTGTACCCACGCTTGAAGGTCCGTCGCCGCGGTCACGCACCGTTCATGGCGCCATCGCGACTTCTCCGCCGCACAGATACCCCGCAGCAGTTCCCAGAGAAGCAGCCACCCCCCCCCCCCCGGCGAGAGCGGCTCGCAACGCCTCTTCTCTTGCTACTGCCAACGACCAGAGTTCAGCTAGCAAGTCGTCAATATCAGAGTCAGGTAGCATCGCGCGCCGGAGGTATCCTTTGGCTCGAGGCGTGAACTCCGCCATCACCCTACGCCAGAACTCCTCTCGCTCAGGCCCGTCCAGGGGCAGCTCGGATACCTCACCCATCATGCACCTCGAGCACACCTGGCATGCTATCGCTGTATTCGGAAGTGGCGTTGGCAGCCTCGCCAGCGCGCACCATCGTACATTTCCGATCCCCGCCCGGCGCTCGGCCGAGCGGGTTGCCAAGGTCTCGCGCACTGGATCCCCTCAGCCCGGTGTGATCCCCCTATATACGCCCGCCCGTTCGCGATGGCAAATGGAGCGCGGTAGCCGCCAGGCCATCCGCCTGGCCGCGGCTGGAGTAGATTCTCCGCGACCCATGGCAGGCCCCCTCCGATCGACCGCGCCCCACGGAGCCCGAATGTCAATCCGTATATACGCCGCGCTGCTGGGCGTCGCCCTGCTGGCGACTCCCGCCGCCACTCGCGCCCAGCACCCCGAAGCGCTCTGGTACACCACCAGCAGCGACTCCAGCACCATGCACTTCGTGGCTCATGCCGCGCAGGTGGACATCGTGTCGCCCCAGGTGTTCCAGCTCTCCGCCACCGGCCGCATCACCGGCCACATGGACCCGCGCGTGGTCGCCGAAGCGCGCGCGCATAAGGTAAAACTGATGCCGCTGGTGATGAACCCGGGCTTTGACCAGGCCGCGTTCCACCACGTCCTCACCCGCCCCCTGGCCTGGCGCACCGCCATGCGCTCGCTGGCCACCCTCTGCCGCACGCAGCACCTGGACGGCATCCAGTTTGACCTGGAGAACATCCATGTGCGCGACCGCGACCGCTTCACCGCCTTCGTGCGCGAGGCCACCGACTCGGTGCACCGCGCGGGGTGCGCGCTGTCGGCCGCCGTCGTGCCACGGGCCAGCGACCAGCCGGGCACGAACAGCTACGACAAGTGGATCTTTGAGAACTGGCGCGGCGCCTACGACTACAAGGCGCTGGCCGATACGCTGGACTTCATCTCGTACATGACCTACGCGCAGCACACGGGCGGCTCCACGCCGGGCCCGGTGGCCGGCTATCCCTGGATGGAAGCCTGCCTGCGCTACCTGCTGGCGCTCGGCGTGCCGCCAAACCGGATTTCCCTCGGCATCCCCTCATACTCCGACTGGTGGTTCCCGGCGTACTCCGAAAAGGACGGGGCCCGGGTGCGCGGGCGCGACATCCCGCTGGCGCGCGCCGAGAGCCTGCTGGCCGCCAACCACGTGACCGCTACGTGGGACTCCGTGCAGCACGCCGAGCGCGCGGAGTGGACCGAGCAGGGGGTCTTTCGCTACCTTTGGATTGAGAACGCGCGCGCCTTCATGGACAAGCTGGCGCTGGTGTCGCGCTACCACCTGCGCGGGTATTCCGTTTGGATGCTCGGCACGGAGGATCCCGCCCTGTGGCCGACGCTGGCCCGGGAGCGCGCTTTGCATCGCTGAGGTGGGCGGTGCTTCAGGTACCGGAGCCAGACGTGCGAATTCTTGTGGCCGAAGACGACCAGACGACCTCCAAGGCCGAGTGCGCCATGCTGCGCACCCTGGGCCACCAGCCCATCCCGGCCTTTGACGCGGTGCAGGCGCTCATGCTCGCCATGCGCTCGCCCCAGCCCGACGCCATTGTCCTGGACCTCAACATGCCGGGCGGCACGGGCATGGGCGCGCTGGAAAAGCTCAAGTCCTCCAGCAGGACCTGCGAGATTCCCGTCATCGTGCTCAGCGGCGTGAGCGCCAACTCGCTGAAGGAATCGGCCATCGGGCTGGGCGCCGTTGCGTTCCTGCAGAAGCCGGCCGACGCGGACGCACTCAAGGCCGCGCTGGACGGCCTGGGTCCCGCGTGATATTTCTCCGCGTGCCGGCGCCCGCCGGCGCCACCCATCACTCACCATCAGGAGTCTCGATGCGTCCACGCACCCTCGCCGCCTGCGCGGCGCTGGCCGCCGTCGCCGCGTTTCCGGCCGGCGCGCGCGCCCAGACGGCTGCCCAATACCCCGAACGCGCCATCCGGCACGACATCCCCATGACGGACATGATCCGCCGTGCCATGGCCGCCGGGACGCGCGACAGCTCCGGGACTCCGGGCCCCAACTACTGGCAGCTCTGGACCAACTACTCCATCAACGCGCGGTTCGAGCCGTCCACCGGCCTGCTCACGGGCACCGAGCACGTGGTGGTGAACAACAACGGCCCCAACCCGATGGACGTGATCACGCTGCGGCTGGACCAGAACATCTATGCCGCCAACGTGCCCAAGGCCGAGGACGTACCGGCCATCACGGACGGCATGAAGGTGACGGCCATGCGCGTGAATGGACAGCCCGTGGAGCTGAACGACGGGGGACCCGTGCGCCGCCGCTTCACCCCCAACGCCCCTGCCCCCGCGCCGACGCTGGCGGCGTACAACCTCTCGCAGACCGTGGCCACCATCCGCCTGGCGGATCCCGTGCCGGCGCACGGCAGCGTGACGCTGGATGCCGACTGGAACTTCACGGTGCCCAAGGTGCCGGCCGGCGTGCGCGGGCTGCGCATGGGCGCGTGGGGCGACACGCTGTACCAGGTGGGCCAGTGGTACCCGCGGGTCACCGTGTTCGACGACCTGCGCGAGGGCGGCTGGGACACGGATCCGTACATGGGCCCTTCAGAGTTTTATAACAACTTTGGCCACTTTGACGTGAAGCTCGACCTGCCCGCCGGCTGGCTGGTGGGCGCCAGTGGCGTGCTGCAGAACCCGGACGAGGTGCTCACCGCCGACGAGCGCGCGGGGTTGCAGAAGGCCATGACGGCGGACTCCACCGTGCGCATCCTGAGCCCCGACCAGTTCGGGCCGGGCAAGGCCACGGCGGCGGGTGACCGCCTGGTGTGGCACTTCTCGGCGGACACGGTGGGTGACGTGGCGTGGGCCACCTCCAACCAGTTCGTCTGGGACGCCTTCCACGCGAAGATTCCGGGCAACGGGCACGACGTGCCCATCAGCATCATGTACCTGCCGGGCCACACCGACCGCTACGCCCAGGCGGGCCAGATCGTGAAGCACGCGCTGCAGTTCTACTCCAACCTCTGGATGCCGTACACCTTCCCCACGATGACCGTGGTGGACGGGCCAGAGGGCGGGATGGAGTATCCCAGTTTCATTATGTCCAGCGCCGGCGCCGCGGACCACGAGACCGGCCACCAGTGGTGGCCCATGATGGTGGGCACCAACGAGACCTGGTACGGCTTCATGGACGAGGGCTTCAACCAGTACATGAACATCCTCTCCGGCGACGACCGGCAGGGCCGGCCCGCCGACCTGGACGGCCCGGGCCAGCGCTATGGCATGACCAGCGGCAACGAACGCGAGGCGCCGCTGATGTGGGACGCCAACTACGGCGGCCCCATGTACAGCTTCCAGGCGTACAGCAAGGCTCCCATGATGCTCTCCATGCTGGGCGGCGTGGTGGGCGACACGGCCGTGTGGCGCGCCATGAGCCAGTACGCACACGCGTGGCGCTTCAAGCACCCGTCCCCGTGGGACTACGCCTTCTTCATGGACAAGGCGCTGCACCAGGACCTGGGCTGGTTCTGGTACTACTGGCTGTTCACCACCGACGCGGTGGACGGCTCCATCCAGGGCGTGAGCGGCATGAGCGGTCCGGTGACGGTCACGGTGCACCAGGCGGGGCAGATGCCGTCGCCCGTGGTGCTCAATGTCCACTTTGCCCCGGGCGGCCCGGCCCTGAAGCACGTCCGCAACGCCACCATTGTAGATGACTCAACGGCCACGGTGACCTGGCCGGTGAACGTGTGGTGGAATGGCAGCCGGACCTTCAAGGCGACGTTCGACTTCGGCGCGCGGCGCATCACGCGGGTCGTGCTGGACCCGCACTGTCGCTTTCCGGACAATGACACCGCGGACAACACCTGGCCACGCCAGGCGGCCCCCGCGGCGCCACAGGGACCAGGCGCCAGGTTCCGCGCACCGGCGTGCACCGGCTGAAGTATTCCACAACAGTAAAACGAACGTGGGCGGCTCACGGTGAGCCGCCCACGTTTCGCTTGCACCCATTGCATTGCGGAGGCCAACCGCCCATTAGTGCATGACACCGAATTCGAGTCCCACGACACCATCGGAGGTGGCAATGTCGAACTTCATGGGAGAAATCCCCCCCTGGCTGCATTCCCTGATCATCCTCGTGGCCGCGCCGGTGATCGCGCTGCTCGTGCACTCCATCCTGGACCGGATCTTCACCCGGCTGGCGCGGCTGACCACCACGCCGTACGACGAATCGGTGATCCGCCACGCCCGCAAACCCACCCGCGCGCTCCTGGTGCTGCTCGCGGTGCTGGCGGCACTGCCCACGGCCGGGCTGTCCGTCGGGCTGGAAGGGCTGCTGCGGCACGCGGCCGGCGTCCTGCTCATCGGGACTGTCGGCTGGATCATCATCGCGGCCAGCGCGCTCGCGGCGGACCTGATCCGCTCGCGATACGACATCAAGGTCAGTGACAACCTGACGGCGCGCAGCATCTACACGCAGGTGCAGGTGCTGCACCGCATTGTCGTGGTGATCGTCGTGGTGATCACGGGCGCCGTGATCCTGATGACCTTTCCCGCCATCCGGAACATCGGGCAGAGCATCCTGGCGTCGGCGGGCGTGGGCGGGCTGGTGATCGGCCTGGCGGCCCGGCCAACGCTGTCCAACCTGATTGCCGGGGTGCAGCTTGCCCTCTCGCAGCCCATCCGCGTGGACGACGTGGTGATTGTCGAGAATGAATGGGGTCGCATCGAGGAGATCACCACCACCTTCGTGGTGATCTGCACCTGGGACTGGCGGCGGCTCGTCGTGCCCCTGAATTATTTCATTGAGCACCCGTTCCAGAACTGGACGCGCACCCAGGCCCAGCTCATCGGGAGCGTGTACCTGCATACGGATTATCATGTGCCGGTGGACGAGATCCGCGCCGAGGTGAAGCGCATCCTGGCCACCACCGACCTGTGGGACCAGAACGTGGTGAACGTGCAGGTGACGGATACCACCGAACGCACCGTGGAGGTGCGCGTGCTGGTCAGCTCGCCGGACTCCGGCAAGGCGTGGGACCTGCGGTGCCTGGTGCGTGAGGGATTGCTCAACTTCCTGCGGGAGCGGTACCCTGAGAGCCTGCCGCGCACGCGCGTGGAACTGCGCGAGTTGCCAGGCACGCCCGCCAAGGCGTCCGCCGCGTAGCGGCGAGGCGCCCGCGCACCACCCGGCGGGCCGCGCTATTGCATGCGCGCCCGCTCCAGGTGCACCACGCCCGTGCTGTCGGTCACGCCCAGGTACACCACCCCCTGGCCAAAGCCGGCCAGGTCGCGGTGCGCCGGGAGCAGGACGCGATCGGTGAGCTCGCCCTGGGCGTTCACCACGTCGTACAGCGGACGGCCATCCCGCACCTGGCTGGTGCGGATCCAGAGCCGGCCCTCCAGGTCGCACTTGACCGCGCCGGCGGAAAACGCGGGCCGGTAATCGGGCAGTTCGTGCGGCTCCACCATCTGCAGCGGGGGAAGCGTGATGGTCTGCGTGGCGGAGCCGCGGCGGGGCGGCCCGGACTCGGCGGTCGCCATCGAGCCACCCATCATCACCACGGTCATGGTCCGCTCGGCGCCCCCCCGCCCGCCGGAGGACGCACGCCCGGCCCCCTGCTTGCCGGCGGCGCCGCCCGCCTCGCGCGTGGCCTGGAGGCGATCCAGCATCTCCTGCCGGCGCTGCTCCATCACCTGCCGGGCGGAGTCCAGCACCGCCACCTTGAGGTCGTCGGTCAGGCGCTCCCACTCAAAGGGAATTGCGGGCGACGACGTCCGCGTGCCGTCCGGATGGATGTAGTCCACATGGAAGTCGCGGCCGCGCACGATGGCGACGGTGCCATCGGGCATGAGCGCCCAGTCGTCCACCACGGGCATGGGGTTCATCTTTGACGTGACGCGGACGCCATCGGCGGTACGCACCACCGAGAGGTTGGTGGGCGGCAGCCGGTAGTACGCCACGGTATCCTCGGCGCGCGTGGCCAGGGTCACGCGGAGGATGGGCGCGGAGTCCGGGAACTGGGGCACCGCCATCTTCGGGTCATCTCCCTTCTGGGCGGGCTTGATCTCCGGCATCAGGCTTCCTCGATACACCAGGCGACCGGCCGGATCGAATCCCGTCTGCCCGAACGGACCGCCAATGAGCGCCATGGCATTCCTGGGATGCGGCACGGACATGACTCGCGCGATGCCGCCGTTGCCGTTGAGCACCAGCATGGACAGCGACGCCGGATCGATGAACAGCGTGGAGTCGCCGCGATACGGAATCAAGCCGCCGGGCATGTTCCCGTAGGCGTTGGCCGTGCTGGAGGTGGAGTCGGCCACGGCCAGCGGGTTGGCCAGGGTGGAGTCAAGGAGCAGGACGCGATGCGCCACGATGTCGTTCACCAGCACGCGCCGGCCCGGCAGCTCGCGCACCGCCGAGACGGCGCGCATGGGTTCGGTGGTGACATGCTCGATGGGGCCGAGTGGCCGGACCGGGGGCAGCGCCTGCTGCGCCGCGGCCGGCGTGGCGGGCACGCCCATGACGGCCACCGCCGCCAGCAGGGACAGGAAGGAATGCGATTGTCTCATATCTCACCGGCTCCAGGAAGTCATTGGCAGCGCCCAGGTGGCGCCGCCGCATACGTCAACGTGATATTACTATGCTCATCTGTCCGCCCGCGGCCATGGCGGCCATTCCGCCCATGGATCCAAAGCCCATGTTGCCCACCCCCTGGCTGCCCGACCGGATGGCGGCCAGGTAGCGCGGGTCCAGGTAGCTCGCCACGAGGTCGGGCAGCTTGCGCCGCTGCGCATCGGTGAGCAGCCCCCGGACGTCCGGGCTCAGCTTGAGCAGCAGGTCCACCGAGCCCTCGCGGCCCCGGAGGTAGCGACGATAGGCTTCGTCTTCATCGTAGTCGCTGGGCAAGGTGGCCAGATACCGGGCCACCGGCGTCCAGATGGAGTCCAGATGGACAATGTACCAGCGATTCAGCATGGCCACGCTGTCCGCCTGCTGCGGCGTAAGCTGGAGGGTGTCGCTCTGCCGCAGGATGGTGGCCAGCGGGTTGACCAGCCCGCCGCTGCCGTACAGCGCGCGCAGCACGGGTTCCGTGAGGCGAATGCCCTGGTGCGAGCGCCCCTGGTCCAGCGCCTGCAGCAGGAGCTGGCGTTCGCGTGGCGGCCCCAGGTCCACGCTCAGCATGGCGGTGAGCGTCACCGGCGCGCGCATGGTGGTGAACTGCGGGCTGGTGGCGCCAAAGCGCGGGTTCACGTCGTAGCGGAAGCGCTGCGTGCCGGGATCGAAGCCGCGGACGTACAGCAGCGACGCGTCGGGCACCGGCTGCTGGCCCCATCCGTGCGTGTGGCTCTGTCCGTGCAGCAGCAGGTCGGCGGCGCCCAGCGGATTGGAGACCTCCAGGCTCAGCGTGGCCCGCTTGGGCATGTGCATCTTGATGGGATTGAAGGCGATGGCCATGCTGGCGGAGGAGGTCCACGGCCCTTCGCAACTGTTCCGGCGGGCGACGCTCCCCAGTTGCCGCCGCAGGCAGTCGCGCACTCGGCTGGATGACGAGGTGAGCAGGTCCTGCATGGCGGAGGCCAGCACCGGGTCGGGCGTCTGCGCGGGGTCGAAGACATATGCGCGGTCGTTGGCATAGCCATCGCCGTTGATGTCGCCGGCCACCATGGGCGTGAAGGGCGTGCCCGACCGCACGCTGCCATTCCAGTTCACGCGTACCCAGTTGAAGAAGTTGTAGCCCAGGCTGTACGTCACCTGGTGGCGGGAGTCGTAGGCGGACCGGCCCCAGGAGACATCGTACGGATTGCCGTCCGTGCTGCCCCCGCCAAAGCCGCGCTGTTCGTCGCGCACGGTCTGGTAGGTGTACGCCAGGTTCCAGTTGAAGTTGGTGTGGAACCCCACGGGCGAGAGCCGCACCTGGAGTTGCGTGGAGCGCGACTGCATGTCCGACCGGGTCTCCATCACGCGATTGAACGCGGCGGACTGGTGCGCGTCGGCGGAGGCGATGGCGCCGCTGCCAGGCACCACGCTCCCGGGCTGGACGAACACCGGGCGACTGGCCTCGTCGGGAAGCTGGAAGCGGGTGGTCGGGTTGAAGTTGAGGTCCACCACCGACGCCTGGTCCAGGTTCAGCGAGTACGTGGCGCCAAAGGTGGCGTTGAACCGGTTGTCCAGGATCTCACCGCTCCACTGCAGGTTGGAGCGCACGCTCCGCGGGGCGTGGTAGTCCCGCCCGAACAGGGTCACGTTGGGCGCCGAGTTGGAGAACACCGTGCCCAGGGTGCCATCGGCGCAGCGCGTGGGAATCGAGTCCTGGCTGAGGTTATATGCATTCCAGTCTGGCACCGGCGTCGCGGCGCCCACGCAGGTAAGCTGCTGCAGGCCGGTGGGCAGCCCGGTGTTGTCCACGGCCTGTCCAATGGCG
The DNA here is from genome assembly GCA_035700805.1 of Gemmatimonadaceae bacterium. GTDB lineage: Bacteria > Gemmatimonadota > Gemmatimonadetes > Gemmatimonadales > Gemmatimonadaceae > JAGWRI01. The sequence goes on from DASSOG010000062.1 coordinate 8,914, forward strand.
GTCACGCGGTCCAGGTTCTGGAAGACGCCCACGCCCCCGCGCACCACCGCGCGCGGGCCGCGCACCGCGCCCAGGAAGCTGCCGACCTGCGGCCCCACGCCGTAGCTCCAGGAGAAGCCGACGCGCGGGCTCACGTACACGCGGTTGGGCACGCCGTCGTTGCGCGTGCCGAACACCTGCTGTACCTGCGGGTTGAAGTCCGGCGCGGTGGCAAAGCGCGTGCCGTCCACGCGCACGCCGTACTGGACCTGCAGGTTGTCGCTGTACCGGTAGGCGTCGCCGAGCGAGAGACCGGCGGTCCATTCGCTGCCGTTGCGCGTGCTGGGCAGCAGCGTGCGCGTGAAGCTGGACGGCGTGCCATTCTGCAGGTCCGCCAGCGAGTTGAAGGCGAAGGTCCCCAGGTGGTTGGCGCCCTGGTCCAGCGCATACGCGTCGCGCCGCAGGTCGGTGGTGAGCTGCAGGCGATGCTTGTTGTCCACGCTGAACCAGGAGAGCTGGTTGGAGACATCGAGCCCCTGGGTGGTGCTGGTGCTGTTGAGGAAGGGGCTGCCGCCAAAGCTGACCATCTGCACCCCGGAGGTCACGGTGCTGTCATTCGTGAAGTCGGATGCCACGCGCACGTTGCCGCTGGGCAGGTCCAGGTAGGGCGTGCTGGCCCGGCGCGACCCGGTGATGGACAGCCCCGACTCGGAGAGGATGCCGAACCCGAAATACGCGCTGTGGCCCAGCCGCCCGCTGGCATTCCAGTTGGTGAGCGATCCACTGTGGGCGGGCAGTTCGGTGGGGCCCGTGCTGAGTGGGTTGAACTTGAGCCAGGAGCCGTTGACGGTGAGGTTGAACGCCTGCCCGGTGGACGAGGTGGGTGGCGCGAAGTCGAACGAGCCCAGCAGCATCCCCTGGTCGCTGAGCTGCTGCCCCGGGATGCCGGCCGTGGTGGCCGGGACGTTGTCCTGCCCCAGGATCCCCAGCAGGCGCTGCACGGAGTCCTGGGCGATGCCCGCGGTCTGCAGGCCCAGCGGACTGGTGTTGAGCAGGGTGCGCAGGCCGCTGGAGCGGCGGCCGAGCTGGTAGGCGATGTTGTAGAACGACTGGTTGAACTGGATGGGGCCGGAGACGAGGCCACTGAGGTTGGCGTTGGTGTAGCGCTGCCCCAGGGCGCTGGCGGCGGGATCGGTCCACTGCATGGGAGGCGCGTCGAACAGCAGGCTCCCGGAGCGGCGGATGAAGTTGGTGCCCGAGGAAGTGCGGAGGTTGAGCTGGCCGCCGCTGAAGCCGCCCCGCGAGACGTCATACGGGGAGGTGATGAGCGAACTGGAAACGTCCGCCGACCGGGGAATGTTCGAGCCGCCAAAGTCCATGCCGTTCAGCGTCGCGGAGTTCTGGCTGCCGTCCAGCCCGAGCACGGAGTACCCGGACGGATCGCCATTGGCGCCGGCCAGGTACATGACGCCGGGCAGCGAGGCGGCCATGGCCGCCAGGTTGCCCTGCTGGGCGACGCTGAGGTTCTCGCTGCTGATGCGCGCCTGCGTGCCGCTGATGTCGGGCTGGTCCGCGTCCCGGCGGCTGACGCGCTTGCGGGTGCCCTGCACCTTCACGGTATCCAGCTCGGCGATGGAGCGCGAAAGCCGGGTGTCCGCCACGAGGATGGCCTGGTCGGCCGTGCGCTTCACCTCAAAGCGCTTGAGCGCGAACCCCGGTGCGTTGAACGCGACCATGTAGTCGCCGTCGCCGTTGGGAAAGGTGATGGTGAAGCGGCCATCGGCGTTCGTGGTGGCCTGGCGGGTGACGTTGCCGGAAAAGGACGTGGCCGAGACGTGCACGCCGGCAATGGGCGTGGAGTCGGGGCCGACCACTCGGCCGCGGATCACGTCGGTGGTCTGGGCGTGCGCGGCGCCCGTAGCGCCCAGGCAGGCGAGGATCAGCGCGAGGACGACGGGGGCGAGCCGGTTGGGCATTCCAGGACCTGTGGGAGGGGCACGGGTGAGGCGCGGGCGGGGAGCCCAGTCGCCGGATTAGACCCAACCTACCCGGCGGGGGTTTACCCCCACCATCGTTTCATTGCGGGTCGGGACGGGCGGCAGCGCATCCCGGAAAGCGATACGCCCCGATCCGGGTGGAATACCCGGGCGCGCCCTGCCGGACGTAGTCGCCAAGATACCAGATCGTGCAATCGTCGGACGGGTCCACGGCGGTCTGGGTGTAGTCCTCCCACCGCAGCGTGCTGGTCTGCGCGTCCTGTCCCCTGGCGAGCACGGACTCGTGGAAGGTGAGGAGTCCCGGGGGGTCGTCGCGAAGCCGGCCCGCGAACCGCTGCCCCGCGTAGGCATCGGCGCCGCCATACGAATACCCGATACCGATGTTGCCGGCGGCATCCATGGCGGCGCTGGCCAGCCACCGGAAGCGGGCGTCGGGCGCGAAGGTGCCCTGCTGGAAGAGCGAGACACCGCCGCCCGTGGCCACGCGGAATTCGTACCAGCGCACGCCACCGGCCCCGGCGGTGGTGTTCACGGATTGCACGGCGACAATGGACTGCTGGTTCCCGATGCGGCGGTAGGTGAGCCGAGCCATGAGCTTGTCGCCCTGGCCGTCCAGGCGCACCGCCGTGCCCGGCTGCGGCACGCAGCTCGTGAGCTGACCGTCGCACAGGTAGTGATACGGCGCCACGGCCACGCGCTCGGGGCCGGTGAGCCTGGTGAGCGCCGGCGAGGTCCAGTTGACGTGCAGGCGCCACACGGCCACGGCGCTGTCCGCGTAGCGGGCGCGCTGCTGCGCGCCGCCCAGCGCCATCACCACCGCCGGGGTGCCGGCCGGGGGGAGCTGCGTGCCGTCCAGGTCGGCGACGCTCATGACCGTGGCGTCGTCCACGGCCACGCACTGTTCGGTGGCGGGCTCTCCCTTGAGCATGCGCGCGCGGTCCGCCACGCAGGCCAGGTTCTGCCGAGCGCTGTCGCCACTGCTGGTGGGCACGTAGTAGCCGTCGGGCCACACGGCCGGACGCGGGTAGTCGGGAAAGCGGGTACGTGGAAACTCGTATCTGGCGTACGGCCCAAATGGGCTTTGGCCTCGGCTCACGGCATAACACATTGCGTATTTCGCGGAGCGCGCGGCGGGCGTGTGGCCGACACCGGGCCCGGCGTCCGGCGCGGTGTCCGGGGCGGCGTCCGGCGCGGCGTCCGGGGCGGCGCTGAAGATGGGCATCACGATGAGCCAGCGACCGGCCAGTTGATCGTAGCGGACCACCGCGTCGCCCGTGGCTCCGGTTTCGCACGCGCCGCCAAAGCCGCGGAAGATGCGGCTCGTCTCCACTGGCCCGAAGACGACCTTGCCGGTGGTGTCAAAGCGCGCGCCCTTCTTTGTATAGATAGCCATCCGCGTGTTGGCCACCTGGACGATGTAGTCGGGGCCGACGGCGAGCGAATTATCCGACGGGTTGCTGAGGCGCGCCGACCCCTGCGGTCCCGCGAAGCCGACACCCAGGCCGTCAAAGCTGGCGAGCGCGCTGAGCGCGGGGCGCGCGCCCTGCGCCTGCTGCTCCACGGCGCCCGATCCGGGGGCCGCTGCTATGACGGGAACGCGGGCGGACACTTTCCTTCCGGATTCGCCGGGTGGCGCGAGGGCGCCTTCGGGAATGCTGAGGGCCGCTTCGTACTGGCCGCCGTCGTCGTCGGCCACGGTATGCGGTGACACCGGCGCGGCGAGCAGGCTCGAACGGTCGGTGCGGACCGGCGGGCTGAGGGTGACGTCCTGCAGCCCGGCCCGAAAACGACCGATCGCCGCCCGCGGATAGCGGGCCGTGTACTGGTCAGCGGCGACGAACGCGAGGATCGCGAGCGCCACCGCGGTGGTGCCGATGGGGGCAAAGCGACGAGGCATGCAACGAATCCTGACCTGGCGTGCATGGAAGGGCCTGCCCCTGAATGCTAGCGGGCGCGACGCCCCTTGCCAAACCGCCTGAATTGCCCGGCAACGCGCCGCGAGCGCGCGACGCCCCTTGCCAGACCGTCTAGGTTCCAATGAACCGCGCCCCGTGCGGGCGCTTGGCACAGGAGGCCGTATGTCCATCAGACCCGTGAAGCGCATTGTTGAAGCCCAGCCAACCCTGGAGGGCGCCGGCGTGAAGTTGCATCGGGCGTTCGGGTTCGGGGCCACTGAGGACTTTGACCCGTTCCTGCTGTTTGACGACTTCCGGAACGAGCGGCCCGAGGACTTCCTGCGCGGCTTCCCGTGGCACCCGCACCGCGGCATCGAGACGATCACGTACGTGCTCAAGGGCACCGTGAACCACGGCGACAGCCTGGGGAACACGGGCGCGCTGGGGGCGGGCGACGTGCAGTGGATGACCGCGGGCAGCGGCATCCTGCACCAGGAGATGCCCAAGGGTGACCCGGACGGGCGGATGCACGGCTTCCAGCTCTGGCACAACCTGCCGGCGGACCAGAAGATGGTTCACCCGCGCTACCAGGACATCAAGTCCGTGGACATCCCGGAAGTGGTGGATGACGACGGGACGACGGTGCGCGTGGTGACGGGTGATTTCTGGGGAAAGAAGGGACCGGTGGAGGGGGTGTCGTCCAGCCCCGTCTATCTGGACGTGTACGTGCCGCCCGGTAAGCGGAAGACGTTCCCGGTGGACACGCGCCGACATGCGTTTGCGTATGTGTTTGACGGCAGCGGCGACTTTCGCGACGCGTCGAAGCCGTTTGGCGCGCTCACGGAACGGGTGGGCGACGACGGCGCTACCGTGGCCGAGGAGACGGTGCGCGACATGACCGGGAACCGGAGCCTGGTGCTGTTTGACGCCGGCGACGAGGTGACGGTGCAGGCGGGCGAGGAGGGGGTGCGATTCCTGCTCGTCTCCGGGCGGCCGATCGCCGAGCCGGTGGCGTGGTACGGACCCATCGTGATGAACACGGACGCCGAGCTGCACCAGGCGTACCGCGAGCTGCAGGATGGGACGTTCATCAAGCACGGGTAACGACCCGCAGGTGCGAAAACCGCCGTCGGCTGACTCAGCCGGCGGCGGTTTTTTCTGCGGGTGATACTGCTGGCGACGGGCGGTACCTCGGCGTATCATGACGCGTCCCTGTTTTCCCGAGAACCCAGAGGAGCACCATGCGCGCCACCACTTTCCTTGCCGCGACGTCTCTTTCACTCGCGACGCTCGCCCTCCCTCCTGCCGCCGGTGTGGCGCGGGCCCAGGGCCGCGGGAACTACCCGCACCCGGATTCCACGGTCACGACGCTGGTGGGGCGACTCTCGCTGGATCGGTACAAGGCGACGGTCGCGGGGCTCACGAAGTTCGGCGATCGCCGTCAGGGCACGCAGCGCAATCGCGACGCGGTGGACTGGATCGAGGCGCAGCTCAAGAGCTACGGCTGCCAGGATGTGCAGCGGCTCACGTACTCGTACACGCAGCGGGAGTATCGTCCCCGTCCGCGTCCCACGGGGGCGCAGGCCAGCCGTCCGCCGCGGCCGCCCTCGGAGTATGCGGTGGGTGGTGGCCGGTACCGGGGCAACCGCGCGCGCACGGGGGTGAACAACGATTCCACGCGCCAGCCTGATCCGGCCATTCGCGCGCTGGACACGGAGCAGACGCCGCCGGGCACGAGCGACCGTCAGGAGGTGTTCTGCACCAAGGTGGGCAGCGTGCATCCGGACGAGGCCTACATCGTGGGCGGCCACATGGACGGCATTGGCTGGGGGCAGGCGGCCAACGACGACGGCTCGGGCACGGCGCTGGTGATGGAGCTGGCGCGGGTCTTCAGCAGCCCGGACGTGAAGACGGATCGCAGCATTCGTTTTGTGCTATGGAACAACGAGGAGACGGGCCTGAATGGCAGCCGGGCCTATGTGGAGCAGCGCGAGGCGCTGCAGGGCAAGGAAGACCCGCCGGGATCGGGCAAGTACCCGGAACCAAAGTGGCTGGGGATGATCCAGCACGACATGATGATGTGGGATCACGGCATGCCGCGCGCGGATGGCACGGTGAGTCCGACGCAGCGTCCCGAGGCGGACGTCAACATCGAGTTCCAGTCCAGCTCGAAGATGGCGGCGGAGTCGCAGAAGCTGGCGTGGTTCTTCCAGGACGCCAACGAGAAGTACGCCACGGATTACCCGGCGGCGGTGGGGCAGCACATGACGAACACCGACTCTGACCCGTTCAAGGATATCTGCCCCACGATCAGCATGCGGGAGAACTTTCGCGGCACGCAGATCGGCGCGGGGTGGGACCCCAACTGGCACCAGCAGACGGACGTGCTCAGCACATACACGGACGACGACTACCGCCTGGGGCTGAACGCGGCGCAGACGACGCTGGGCGCTGTGGCCGAGCTGGTGGGGACGACGATCAAGCCGTAGCGCGTTCCCGGCTGCTGCATCCCTGCGCCTCATAGTTGCGTCGCGCCGGGATGCAGCAGCCTGATACGGACAGAACGGACACAAACGGACTACACGGACTGAAAAGCAGGGGTGAGCTTCAGCTTCATCCGTGAAATCCGTAGCAGTCCGTGTGGTCCGTATCCGAACCACCTGGCTTGCGGTCGGGCCAGGATCCGGGCGGAAGCGCGAAGCTCCGGCTCGGCGCCACAACCTCAGCCAGAGATACGGACAGAACGGACACAAACG
>DASSOG010000063.1:0-96118 GCA_035700805.1 Gemmatimonadaceae bacterium
CCGCAAGCAGGTCGCCGACGATGTCCACCACCTGCGCGTCTCTCTGGACCGAGTCGGCCAGTAATGCGTTGGCGCTGGGGCGTGCTGCTACGGAACGGGCTGCCGATAACGGGGCAAGTCGGTGTTTTCGCCGTGCGTCCCGCAGCGCGGTGGTCCGAGCGAGTTTGCGGAGCCAGGCGATCAGGGGACCGTTGGCCCGCCACTGCTGCCGCTTTGCCCATGCCAGAACCCAAGTGCCTTGGACGATCTCATCAAACTCGTCTTGGTCGAGGGCGTACGATCGCGCGTAGGCCCGTAGTCTTCCGTCGAAGAGCGACACGGCCCGCGCGAAGGCCTGATGGTCGCCGCGCCGGAATGCTGAAGCGAACACGGGCTCCAATGAGGGCTCCCGCGAACGCGGTCGCATGCATGGATTGCGCATACGTCTGTCCTGACTTTGGAGACTACGCGAGGCTGCCAAGACGATCCCTGCGCAATGTCGTGCGCAATGGCTGCGATAGCAAGACCAAGGGCGGCATAATCTCCCATCGGCCTGCCGGAGGAGCACACGCAGGGATCAGCGCGGTAGGAGGGGGCACGCGATGCACGAATCGGCGACGCTGAGGAAAATCGCCATTGCCCCCGGTGGATTCGAACCACCATTCTCGGATCCAAAGTCCGATGTCCTGCCGTTGGACGAGGGGGCAGCGGAAGCCCCCACAACCTAGTCGATCGGTCGGACCGGAACAACGTGAGCGGCCGTGCGCGTCTCCACCAGGCGCGCCCCCTCCACCTCGCCCGCCGACAGTGCGCGCGCGCCCTCGTCATACACGCCGAACACCGTAGAGCCCGACCCGGCCAGCAGCGCGATCCGCGCCCCGGCCTTCTCCAGCGCCCGGCGCCACGCCGCAATCTCCGGATGCCGCGCCTCAACGACTCCCTCGAATTCGTTGCCGGCCACTTCCTCCACCTCGTTCCAACTGGAGAGCGCCGCCGCCGGCAGGAGCGACCCCACGGGCTCGTACGGCGCGCGCGACTCGGTGAGCCACCGGTACGCGTCGGCCGTGGACACCCCGAACGACGGCACCAGCAACTGCACGCGCCGCCTGGGCAGGGGCACCAGCCCCAGCATCCGCTCGCCACGCCCCCACGCCCAGGCCACGGGGGTCTCGGTGGCCATGAATGGCACGTCGGCCCCCAGGCGGGCGGCCAATTCCAGTACGCGTATGCCCATCGGCCTGGGCGCCAGCATCTCCAGGATGCGCAGCACTGCGCCGGCGTCGGCGCTCCCGCCGCCCAGGCCGCCCCCCACGGGGATGCGCTTCGTGACCTCGATCGCAAAGCCCCCCGGCCATCCGGTGGCCTGCTGGTACGCGACGGCCGCCCGATAGGCCAGGTTCTGCTCCGGCGGTCCCAGCCCGGCGTCGGGGATCACGTCGCCCGTGCACACGATGCTTCGTCCGTCCACCCCGGTACGCACGGTGACGTCGTCGGCCAGGTCCAGGCGCTGGAACACGGTCTCGATCTGGTGATACCCCGAGGCCTCCCGGCCCAGGACGCGCAGCAGCAGGTTCACCTTGGCCTGCGCCGACGTACGGCCGGCCCGCGCCGGGCCGTCGGTGGGCGTGGGTGCTGGCGTCGCCATCAGGAAGCAACCTCGTCGTTCCGATGCGCCGCCACCTGCTGGAAGTCGCGGTACGTCAGTCCCGCCCGGCTCAGGTACCAGAGGCCGAGGACGGTGATCGGGATGTATGACACAACGTGAAAGGTGATGGCCCACGCCGCCGCGGCGGTGGCGGGGATGGCGAATGCCGCCAGCCCCACCCGGGCGCCAATTTCAAAGACTCCCGCGAACCCCGGCGTGCTGGGCATCGACACGAAGGCGACGATCACGCCCTGCACGAACAGCGCCGCCGCCAGGGAGGCATTGATGTGCAGCGCCCGAAACCCGATCCAGAACGCCAGGGCGTTCAGCAGCCACATCACCAGCGCCCAGAAGAGCACCAGCAGGAACCGCCTGGGGCTCCGCACCACGCGCAGTCCTTCCTCGAAACCCTCCAGCAGCGCGGTGCCCCGCGCCTCGATGCCAGGCGCCACGCGCCGGGCCACGCGCCGAAAGAGTGAGATGGCCACCTGCGGGCGCGCGGCCACCGCGATGATGACGGCAAAGCCAATGGCCGGCAGGGCAATGGCCAGGGTCGCGGCGCTGCGCGCCGAGACGCCGGCAAAGTCCGCCACGCCAAGGAAATGCGGATCGAGCATGGCGGCGGCCATCATCAGCAGCACCGCGGCGGCGTCAAACAACCGGTCCACCACCAGCGAGGCCAGCGAACTGGTGAAGCGCACGTCGGGCCGTTCGCGCGTGAGGGCGTACGCGCGCGCCAGTTCCCCGAGGCGCGCCGGCAGGAGGTTGTTAGCCATCATCCCGATGGCCACGGCGCGCCACCGGGGCCCGAAGGGAAGCCCGGGTGCCACGGGGTCCAGGATTACGCCCCAGCGGATGGCCCGCACGGGAAAGATGGAGGTGGCCACGATGCTGCAGAGCAGCACGAGCCACGGGTTCGCCCCCCGCAGGCGCTGGCCCAGGTCGGCCCACGGCACTCCGTGCAGGGCCCACCACAGTCCCGCGACGCTCAGCGCAATGCCGAGCGCAGCCTGCCACCGCCGCTTCACTCGCTACTCCGCGAGCGCGAGGTCGAGCAGGTCGAACAGCTCGCTGAGCAGGTCGGGCGACGGGGGACCGCCGAGGCTGCGAATCTGGTCGCGGATCTGGACAGCGCGCTCGACGGCCGCGCGCCCGTGATACAGCAGCGCGTCGATGGGCACGACGGGGACATCCACGGGCGTCGGCTTCGCGAATGGCTGCGCCGAGAAGGCGTCGAGGGCGGCGATGCCCTGATCCAGCGGCGATGTCGAGGCCATGGCAGGCGTGGGCGTCGCCACGGCCGCAGGAGCCGGGGCCGGAGTGCGCGCGGTGGCGGGCGTGGGCGCGGGCGCAGCAGGGGTGTGCGCAGATGGCGTGTGGCTCATTTCGGCCGGCAGCGCGTCCGGTTGCGCAATTGCCTGGACGATCCGGTCCACGGTCTCCAGCGCCTGGTCATCCACCCGGTCGGCCACGTTGGCGTGGGCGGCGACGAGGCCCGCGACGGATTCCTCGCCAAAGCTCTCAGCGGTCTGCCGGATATTGCGGAGCACGCGGCGCAGGTCGCGACGGGCGCGTTCGCGCACCTGCGGATCCTGGGTGGCGCGGATGGACGCCACCACGCCGCGCAGGTGTTCGGCCAGGCTCACGGCCTCCATGCGGAAGCGCTGCCTGGGTGTGGTGGGCGGGTTGGGCGCCGCCGACACGACGTGCGGGCCGTCGTCATTGTAGAACAGTGATGCGATGGGGACGATCCGGGCGGACTCAGTGCCGGTGTTTTCCGCGGCGTCCGCCGCGGCCACGAACCGATCGTACTCCGGCGAGGGCTCGCTGGCGGCGCGGCCGTCGCGCAGGGCGGCCGCGATGCGCCTGAGCAGGGCGGAGGCAGCCTGGAGCAGTTCGACGTTCTCGGTGGACAGGGAGGCCTGGCCGAGTTCGAGCGGGTGGGCGGCGTTCTCCGCCGCCTCGGCCACCTCGGGCAACGGGGGCAGGTCCTTGAGGCCGGCCACGCCGCGCAGGGCGCGCACCCGGCTGAGCACGGCACTGACACTGCCGGCGTTGTCGGGGCGGGCGAGGACGAGCTCGAGGCCGGCGGCAATGTTGGCGGTCTCACTCACCAGGAAGGAGGGCGCCGCTCCGGTGGCCACCACGGGGGTGGTGCGGCGGGGAGCGGGGGCAAAGGCGGCCAGTTCGCTGGCGCGCGCGGCGGCGCGCCGATTTTCGGTGTCACCCCAGCTACGCACCGCGCGCACCAGGATCTTCAATTCATCCACCGCCGATGTCATGGCGCCGCGCAGGGCGGCGTTCCATTCGAGCACTCCGTCCCGGGTCGCGCGGCCAATTCCCTCCACGGCGGCGGCCAGTTCGGCAAAGGCCGGGAGCCTGGCCATCGTCGCCGCCCCGCGCAGCGCGCGCGCCGTGCGCTGCATCGCCTCGCCGTCGGGCACGCTATCGCGCGCGCGCAGGAGGAGGCCATCGAGTTGCTCGATGTACTCCGTGGCTTCCATTGCGAAGAAGTCGATGAAACCGCCTGGCGCCGTCATTCCTGCTCCGGTGAGAGTGCCCCGCGCCCCGAAATTAGGATGCTCGGCGCGCGGCGTCCATTGCGCGCCTCATTTCGCGTACTGCCTCGGCGATGCCCACGAACACTGCCCGGGTGACGATGGCATGCCCGATGTTCAGTTCCTCGCACGCCGGAAGGGCCGCCACGGGGCCCACATTGGCGAGCGTCAGCCCGTGGCCCGCGTGGACCGCGAGCCCCAGCGAGGCCGCGTATTCCGCCGCGTGCACGAGCGCGTGCAGCGGTGCGGCCTCCCCAACCTGGTTGGCATACGTTCCGGTGTGGAGTTCCACGGCCCGGGCGCCGAGGTCGCGTGACCGGCGCACGGCCTCGTCTGTGGGGTCGATGAACAGGCTCGACCGGATGCCGGCCGCGTTGAGGCGCGCGATCCCGGCGGCGAGGCGTCGCTCGTCGCGTCCCAGGTTGAGGCCGCCCTCGGTGGTGAGTTCCTCGCGTTTCTCCGGCACCAGCGTGGCCTGGTGTGGGCGCAGCCGCTCGGCCACGGCAAGCATCTCCTCGGTGCACGCCATTTCGAGGTTGAACGCCGTGGCGATACCGGCCGAGATGCGTTCGACGTCCGCGTCCTGGATGTGGCGGCGGTCCTCGCGCAGGTGGGCGGTGATCCCGTCGGCGCCGGCGCGCTCGCACTCGAGTGCGGCGGCGTACGGATCGGGCTCCAGGCCGCGGCGCGCCTGCCGCAGCGTGGCGACATGATCGATGTTGATGTACAGGCGCTGGTGCAGTGCCGGGGTGTGTCCGGCGTCTGTTGCTCGCATGGTCACGGCCCGTTAGGTTCGCATCGAGACCCAGTGGAGAGATGCGTGCGGAAGTTAATCATCGGTATTGCACTTGCCGTGACGTGGGGATGCCGGTCGGGGTCACCCATGGCTTCAGGGCGTTCGATGCCGGTGGCCCCGTCGGGCAACGTGACGGGAGCGGGCACGCCGGCGGCGGCCATTGATGCCTTCATGGCCGCGATCAAGGCCACCGACCTGCAGGCGCTGGGCGCCATCTGGGGCACCCCGAACGGGCCGGCCCGCTCGCAGATGGACATGACCCAGTTGCAGCAGCGGGAGCTGACCATGCTCTGCTACCTGGCGCATGACTCGTACGCGGTGTTGAGCGACGCCCCGGCCTTGCATGGCACCCGCACGTATGCCGTCCAGTTGAAGTACCAGACCATTACCCATGTGGGACAGTTCGACGTGGGGCAGGCCTCGGACGGTCGGTACTACGTATATTCCATCAAGAACTTCGCCGAATTCCAGGACGTGTGCGCGAGGAAGAAGGGTGGGTAAGCTGCCGCGGTCAGTGTTCGCTCAGTTCCACCAGGACGCCGCCGGTGGACGCGGGATGCAGGAATGCGATGCGCTTGCCTTCGGCGCCAACGCGCGGATGTTCGTCGATCAGTCGGAGTCCGGCGGCGCGGCAGCGGGCGAGCGTGGCGTCCAGGTCATCCACGGCAAAGCACACATGGTGGATTCCGGGGCCGCGACGGGCCAGGAACTTCTGGATGGGGGATCCGGGTTCTTCTGCCTCAAGGAGTTCGATCAGGGATTCACCGGCCGCCACGCCGGCAATGCGGGCGCCGTCAGCATCGTCGAGCGCCACCTCGGGCATGCCGAGGACGTCTCGATAGAAGGGCAGGATCGCGTCCAGCGCAGTCACGGCAATCCCGATATGGGCAATGCGGGTGCCGCGTGGTGGGGATGCGGACATGGCAAGCGCTCCAACAAGGTGTGGGCGCACTCAACATAATAGTAGGCGGCGCCCCGGGCAGGGGCGCGCCGGGAGAGAGCAGGATGTCGAATGCGACAGCGGTGACCGACGCGACGTTTGAGCAGGAAGTGGAGAAGAGCTCCGGGCTCACGATCGTGGACTTCTGGGCGACGTGGTGCGGCCCCTGCCGCATGATCGGGCCCGTGCTGGACCAGCTGGCCGTCGAGTACGATGGCAAGGTGAAGGTGGCCAAGCTGGACGTGGATACGAACATCAAGACCGCCACGCGGTTCAACGTGCGGTCCATTCCGTTGCTGTTGTTCTTCAAGGATGGCAAGGTGGTGGACCAGATCGTGGGCGCCGTGCCGCGTCAGCACATCGAGACCAAGCTGCAGCAGCACGCGGCCTGAACCGCGCCGCACGAACGCCGGGCACTTTCGGCCCGGCGTCCGTGTTGCCCCGCGTGCGCGCGTAGCGCACATTTCGCCTGGGAGGCCGAGGCCGGCCTTCCAGGCGTTCGTGTCTGCGCCCGTGCCCTCCCCGCCATCGCGTGCCCCGCAGGATGCCGTCCAACATCTCCGCCCTCCGCTTTCCCTATGCTCGCGTGCTGCTGCCGCGCACGCGGCTGGCGTACATCCACGTGCGCAACCTGCTCACCGACGCCAAGCGCGACCGCTCGGCCCGGGTCTCGGCGTACGTCGCCGTGTGGCTGCCGGAGGAGTTCGTGGTGTTCTACCTCCTGGGCGGCGAGGCGGTGAATGCCACCATCTCGGATGCCGCGGGCGCGCGCGCCGTGAACATTGCCAGCGCGCTCGACCGGATTCCGCCGGAGCCTGAATACGGCGACATCTGCTTTCACGAGGCCGACGAGGAGCAGCTCGCGTGCATGTTCGCCTCGCTGTCGCGCGAGCCGGAGCCCTGGGCGCAGGGGATGCACGCCGCTGACCCGGCGGAACTATTCCCATACCTGGATGCGATGACGTTCGATGGATTCACGGAGATCGTGGCGGACGGCACCGTGAATTACCTGGTGTTCAGCAACGGCACCGTGCACCGGGCCTTCCTGTCCACCACGCACCACGGCACCACGGTGGACCGCGTGGCCAAGATGTTCGCGCGCGAGGGAAAGGCCGAGGGTACGCGGGTACGCCGCTGGCCAGGCGTGGCGACGCTTCCCGTCCAGGCGTCGCCGGCGCTCGTGCAGGCGTATCGCGAGCTGGCGGCGCAGGTGGTGGAGCGCCTGGCGGCTGACGGGCATGACGGCGCGCCGGCGCTGGCGGAGCAGGCACGGGTGAACCTGGTGGCGCAGCATGCGGCGCTCGATGGATTCAGCTTCAACGGCCGTCCGGCGGGAGAGATGCTGGCGGACAAGCAGGCGGTGACGGCGGCGGTGGGCGCGTGGCTGAAGGAGTTCCTGTTTGCCGCCACCGATCACGAGACCAGCTCACCCGCCGCGGTGCTGAAGGAGCTGACCTGGAATCGGCGACACATGTTCCAGTCGGCGGGGCTGTACGAGCAGTTGCCGTGGAAGGTGTTGTGAGCGCGCATCGGGATGGCGGCGGGGGAGGCGGCGGGGGCGCAGCCACCGGTCGCCTCTTTGTGGTCAGCACCCCCATTGGCAACATGGGGGATTTTTCTTTTCGGGGGGTCGAGGTCCTGCAGTCGGTGAGCGTGGTGCTGGCCGAGGACACGCGGCACTCGCGACACCTGCTGGAGCGGTACGCCATTGCCACTCCCATGCGCGCGTACCACGAACACAATGAAGCGCGCCAGGTGCCACGCGTCCTGACGGAGTTGGCCGCGGGGCAGGATGTGGCGCTGGTGAGCGATGCCGGCACGCCGCTGGTCTCGGATCCCGGCGCGCGGCTGGTGCGCGCGGCCATTGATGCCGGCTACGCGGTGGTGCCCGTGCCTGGGGCGTCCGCCGTGCTGGCCGCGCTGGTGGCGTCGGGGCTGCCGGCGCAGCCGTTCACGTTCATGGGGTTCCTGGCGCGAAGCGGGGCCGAGCGCACTCGGCAGCTCGCGCTGGTGTCGGAGTCGCCCGTGACCGTGGTGCTGTACGAGGCGCCGGGGCGGGTGGCCGCGACGCTGCAGGCGCTGGTGGAGCGCACGGAGGCGACGCGGGAGGCGGTGGTGGCGCGCGAACTGACCAAGGTGCACGAAGAGGTCCGCCGGGGAACGCTGGCCGAACTTGCCGCGTACTATTCCGGGACGCCGCCCAAGGGGGAAGTCGTGCTGGTGATTGCGGGCGCACCGCCGCGCGCGCCGGATGCATCGGAACTCGTGGCGCGCGCGCGCGAGCTGCGCGGCCAGGGGTACAGTGCCCGGGATACCGCCGCGGCGCTGGTGCGTGAGTTTGCGGCGCCCCGGAATGAGGCGTATCGGCTGGCGCAGGAGGCGTTGGAGTGAACTGGGGGCGAGGGACGCTGGCGGTGCTGTGCCTGCCACTGCTTGGGGCCGGGCCAGCGGCAGGAGCGGCATTGCGCCCCGTGATGGAGGCGCCGGTGGTTGCCGCGTCGCCGCCGCACCTCACTATTGCACGACTGCAATACGGCGGCGGCGGTGACTGGTATGCCAACCCCTCCAGCCTGCCCAACCTGCTGGCGGCCATCCGTGCGCGCACGACGCTCCGGGTGGATCGCACCGAGGCGCGGGTGACGTTGATGGACGACCGGCTGTTCGACTATCCCTTCATTCACGTGACGGGACACGGGAACATCCACTTCACCGACGCGGAAGTCGTGCGACTGCGCGAGTACCTGGAGCGCGGCGGCTTCCTGCACGTGGACGACAACTACGGGCTCGATCCCTACTTTCGCCGGGAGATCAAGCGCGTGTTCCCCAACCGCCCGCTGGTGGACGTGCCGCTGTCACATCCGATTTATCATATTGTATATGATTTCCCCAAAGGGCTGCCCAAGATCCACGTCCACGACGGGCTCCCCGCGCGGGGATACGGCATCTTCCTCGGCAGCCGGCTGGCGGTCTTCTACTCGTTTTCCAGCGACCTCGGGAATGGCTGGGAAGATCCCGACGTGTACCACGATCCGCCGGCACTGCATGAAGCGGCGCTCCGCATGGGCGTCAACCTGTTCGTGTATGCGGTGACCAGCCGGCCAGGGGCATGACCATCTTCCAGCGGGTGGAGCGGGAGCGCCGGCGCGCCCGCCGGCTGGAGCTGGCGGGCGGGGCCGCGGCTGCGGCGGCCGTGGTCTTCGGGGTGGTCGCGGCGTCCGGCATGGTGCTGGGCGACGCGCGCTGGCTGGCCTTGCCGCGCGCGCTCCCGGCACTCGTGTGGCTGTTCGTGGCCGCGTGCCTTGCGGTGATGGCGCGGCGTACCCGCCGGCAACTCGCCGCCCGCACGTCGCGTCCGGCGGTGGCGGCCGCCATCGAACGCGAGCACGCCCTGCGCGCGGGTTCACTTCGCGGTGCCATGGAGGTGGCCGACGCCGGCCCCTTTGGCCAGCGGGCCGCCCAGCTTGCGGCTGACGCCCTGCCGTCGGTGGAGGAGTCGCTCGTGCCGCGCTACCACGCCACGGCCCGCCAGCGCCTGCTGCGCGTGGGGGTGGCCGCGCTGCTGACCGCCGTGCTGCTGGTCGTCGTGGCGCCGGTGTGGAGCGACGGGCTGCTGGCCGTGCTGCGTCCCGTGAGCGCGTGGCGCGGGACGCTGCTCGCGCCACTCCGGTTTGAACGGCTGCCGGAGGTCGTCATGCGGGGGGACACGATCCACGTGAGGATTGCGGCCGCGGGCCGGTCCACGGTGCAACTCCAGAGCCGCGTGACTGGCGAAGGGTGGCGCCGGCAGACACTGCACGTGGCGCCGACGGGCACCGCGACCGCCGTGCTAGGTCCATTGCGCGGGGAGCTCACGGTGGTTGCCGCCGACGGTCGCTCGACGACCGATACCGCGCGCGTCCGCGTGGCCGACCGCCCCTTTGTGGGGGCCATCACGATCCGCGCGGAATACCCGGCGTATCTGGACCGCGCGGCGGAAACGCTGCCGGTGGGGGAGCCGATCGTCGTGCCACGCGGCACGGCACTTGAACTGGCCGGCCACGCGTCCGTTCCGCTGCAGACCGCTGGGCTGGTGCGTGACGGCGATACGACATTCCTGCTGATCAGGAGCCGAGCCTTTGCCGGCCGGCTGGTGCCGGCGGGCAGCGCCACCTGGCGCTGGTTCGCGCGGGGGGACGACGCCGCGGTCGCCGACCTCCCCGATCCGCTGGACGTGGCCGTGGTGCCCGACTCCGCGCCGCAGGTGGAGATCCTGGCGCCGAGTGCCGACACCGTCGTGGCCGCGCTCGACACTGTCTCGATCCAGGGGGTGGCGTCCGACGACCACGGCTTGCAGTCGGTGGAGCTGCACGGCTGGCGCGACGGGCCGGGCGGCGCATCGGAGGCGGTGCGGCAGTCGTTGTTGTCCACCCGCGGGGCAGCGTGGGCCGGCAGGGTCCAGGTGGACCTGTCCTCGCTGCACCTGACTCCTGGCGAGGCATTCCACCTGAACCTCTCGGCGGTGGACAATTCGCCCTGGGCGCAGCGCAGCACCAGTCGTGAACTGGTATTGCGCGTGCCAGGCATGGACGAGCGGCGGGCGATGGCCCGCGCCGCGGCGGACTCCGCGGTGCAGGCGGTGCGGCGCACGGCGACCGCGGAAGGTGGCATCGAGCAGCGCACCGCGGAGATGTCGCGCTCGCGCCTGAACCGAGATGAAATGCGGACGCAGGACGGCAAGGCGTCCGATGCCATGGGCTACGAGGCCGCCGAGCAGGCGCGTGCGCTGGTCAAGGAACAGCGCGACCTGGCCGATCGGGTGACGCAGTTGCGGCAGGGCGCCGAGCGCCTGCGCGAACAGCTCAAGCGGGCGGGTGCGCTGGACAGCGCGCTTTCGGACCAGTTGCAGGATGCGCAGCGGATGCTCCGCCAGGCGCTGACGCCGGAACTGCAGGCCGAGCTGCAGCAGCTCGACCAGTCGGCCCAGGCGCTCGACGCCAAGGGGGCCGACCAGTCGCTGGCCAACCTGGCCGCGATGCAGGCGCGCCTGCGTGAGCAACTGGAGAAAAGCGCGCAGATGCTGCAGCGCGCGGCGTTCGAGGGCGCCATGCAGACGCTCCACGACGAAGCCGCTGATATCGCGAAGGGCGAGCGCGCGCTGGGTGATTCCGCGGGACACCAGCCGGACGCTGGCGCCGCCGTCGATTCCGCGGGACACCAGGCGGACGCTGGCGCCGCGGTCGATTCCGGGCGGGCTGGACTGCCAACCGTGGATCAGCGTCGTGCGCTGGGCGACCGATCCGCGGCCCTGTCCACCGCCACCAGGGCCCTGCAGCAGCAGCTGGCGGAAGCCGGCGCGCATGCCGGCGCCCGGAACGTGGACCAGGCGCACACATTCGCATCAGCGTCCACTGAATCCATGACCAGCCGGGGCGATGTCAGTACGGCGGCCGCGGAGATGCAGCGGGCGGCACAGTCCATGAAGCAGGCGCGCGACCAGCAGGTGAGCGAGTGGCAGGGGCAGCTCAAGGAGATGCTGGATCGCGCGGTGCAGGACCTGCTTCAACTTTCTCGGCAGGAGCAGGCGATGGAGCAGGACATGCGCACCGGCACCGCGAAGCCCGGCGAAGTCCGTGGTCGGCAGGGAGCGGTGCAGCAGGGCGTGGACCAGGTGCGGCGTGAGCTGCAGGAGCAGGCGCAGCGGAGTTCGCTGGTTTCGGGGCGCGCCCAGCAGGCGGTGGCCGACGCGCAGCAGCAGGTGTCCGAAGCCACGCAGTCGGCCAGCGACCCGCGGAACGCGCCGCAGACGCCCGCGACCCTGGCAGAGGCCGCCGACGCCCTGAACCGCGCGGCGGCAGCGCTCGCCCGCGACCGGCAGCGCGTGAACACCGCCAAGTCGGCCTCGGGGTTTTCGGAAATGCTGCAGCAGCTCCAGGAGGCCGCGCGCAAGCAGGGCTCCATCAATGCACAGGCGCAGGCGTTGCTCCCCATGCCGGGCCAGGGGCAGATGAGTCCGCAGGCACAGGCGGCCGCGCGCCTGCTCGCGGGCCAGGAGCGTGGGCTGGCGCGCCACCTCGATGACGTGAGCGACGCCGTTGGCGGCGATCGCGCGGCGCAGCTCGCGCGCGAGGCGCGGGCCGTGGCGGAGGCGCTGGATCGCGGGCGCGTGGACGCGGCCACGGTCGCGCGGCAGGAACAGCTCCTGCAGCACATGCTCGATGCGGGGCGCTCGCTGCAGAAGGATGAACGTGAAGACACCGGCCAGCGTGAGGCGGAGTCGGCGGTGCACCCCAGGGTCTTCACTCCGCAGGCCGGCAGCGCGTCGGGACAAAGCGCGGTCCGGTATCGCGTGCCGACGTGGGACGAGCTGCGCGGGCACTCGGCGGACGAGCGTCGCGCCATCATGGAATACTTCAGGCGGATCAATGGTGGCTCGGCTCACTAGCCCCATGCTGATGCTGCTTGCCGCGGCGGCCGTGGCGCTGGCCCCGGCCACGATGCGCGCGCAGTCGGACACATCAGCGTTCTATCAAGGCATGAACCTGGAAGGTGCCGGCCACTTCCGCGACGCGGCCGTGGCGTACCGCCGCGCGCTGGCGCAGCCACGCGACCGGGTGAACGCCCTGCTGGGCCTGGAACGGGCGTATGCGCGCGTGGGCTGGACCGACTCGCTGTTGCCCACCGTGGATTCGCTGGTCCGGTTGTACCCGGGCGAAGCGGCGTTCCGCGGGGTCCAGTTGCGGGCATACACGATGCTGGGGCGGGCGGCCGACGCCCGGCTGGCCTTCGAGTCCTGGGCGCGGCGCATGCCGGGCCAGCCGGATGCGTATCGCGCCTATGCGCGTTTGCTGCTGCAACAGGGAAAGGCCGCCGAAGCCGATTCGATTATTCGAATGGGCGGCGCGCGCCTGGGCGGCACCACGTCCCTGGCCATGGAGCTGGCGCAGTCGCAGGCTGCGCTGGGCCAGTGGACGGCATCCACGCTCACCTGGCGCACGGCCGTGGCGGGGAACCCGGGGCTGGACCAGGCCGCGGCGTTTGCGCTGGCGCCCGCGCCCGCCACCGCCCGCGATTCCATCCGCAACGTGCTCCTGCGGTTTCCGCCGGAGGCGGGCGCGCGGCGTACGCTTTCGGAACTGGAGATGGTGTGGGGCGCGCCGGCCGCCGCGTGGGCGGCCCTGCGCGACTTGCCGGCGGACAGCGCGACCGTGATCGCGTGGCTGGACTTTGCGCAGCGCGCCGAAGCAGGAGAGCAGTGGGCGCTGGCCCGTAACGCGCGCGTCGCCGCATTGCGGTGGCGCCCCGAGCCTGGCCTTTCCATCCAGGCGGCGACGGATGCCCTGAACGCGGGCGACGCGTCCACGGCGCTGGCGCTCCTGCCCGATTCCGGACTCGACTCGGCGCGCGTGGCCGCGTACGTGCTGCCCGTGCGCGCGCAGGCGCTGGCCCAGTCGGGCAAGCCCGGTGAGGCGCAGGCGCTCGTGCGGGCGTATGCTCGATTCCTGTCGCCGGGTGAATTGGCCCCGTTGCAGGAAGCCGTGGCGTTTGGCTGGGTGCGGCGTGGCGAGCTGGACAGCGCGCGTGTGGCCTTGCACGCGGCGGGGCCGGGGGCGGATTCGAGCGCGGCGGCGGGCTGGGTGGCGCTGTATGAGGGGAACCTGGCCGGGGCGCGCGCGATGCTGAAGAACTCCTCCGAAGTCTCGCCGCAGCTCGCGGAGGCGCTGGGGATGGTGACGCGTGTGGAGGCGGACTCCGCGACAGACATCGGGGCCGCGTTCCTGCTGCTGGCCCGGCTCGACTCCAGTGGCGCGGCGGCCGCCTTCACGGCCATGGCCCCCCGGCATGGCGACGTGGGCTCCGCCATGCTCGCCCTGGCGGCGCGGATAGACGAGGCCCGGCACGCCGACTCGCTGGCGGTGGCGGCCTGGTCGCAGGTGGTGAACAATTTTCCGAAGTCGCCCGAGGCTGCGGGCGCTGAGCTGGCGTGGGCCCGCTACCTGGGACGCACCGGCAGGACCGCCGACGCCGTGACGCACCTGGAGCACCTGATCCTGACGTATCCTGGGAGTGCGCTGGTGCCGCAGGCTCGACGCGAACTGGAACTGGCGCGGAGCGCGATCCCGGGCACCGGGCCTGGAGGGGGGCGGCCATGAAGCGTATTCGTATACGATGGGCTGGATGGCGGACGGCGGTGCTCACGCTGCTGTTGCCAGCCGCGGCCGGTGCCCAGCACCTGCTGGTTCCCATGGACGAGGCGCAGTCGGACCACCTGAAGGCGTACGGGCTCACCTTTGCCACGCTCAGGATGGGGCTGAAGGCGGAGTGGTTGCTGAACTACCGTGGCGGGTCGTTCCTGCTGCCTGATGTTCCCGAGTTGCGACGGGAGGCGGCGCTGGACGGCGTGTCGGTGGAACCCATGGACGACGCGGGGCTGGCCGCCGTGCGCACGCTGATCCAGGACTCGAACATGGATGCGATTCCGCTGGAGCGGGCGCCGCGCATTGCGGTCTATACGCCGAAGGAGGCGGCGCCCTGGGACGATGCCGTGACGCTGGTGCTGAAGTATGCCGGCATCCCGTACACCGCCATCTATGACGACGAAGTGGAGCATGGCGACCTGAGCAAGTACGACTGGCTGCACCTGCACCACGAGGACTTCACCGGCCAGTTCAACAAGTTCTACCTTACGTACCAGGGCGCGCCGTGGTTCGTTTCGATGGTGCAGGCCAGCCAGGCCGAGGCGCAGAAATACGGGTTCGCAAATGTCCCGGCGCTCAAGAAGGACGTGGCGGAGCGCATCCGGCAGTTCGTGGTGAACGGCGGGTTCCTGTTCGCCATGTGCGGGGCCACCGAGACGCTGGACCTGGCCCTGGCCGCGCACGGCGTGGATATTGCGCAGCCGTTCTCGGATGGCACCCCCATGGATCCCGATGCGGACGCGAAGCTGGACTGGGCGCACGCCCTGGCGTTCCGGGGTGCGCACCTGGAGACGTCGCCGTACATCAATTCCATGAGTGACATCGACGGGCACCAGGTGAACGACCCGGCGCGTCGCCAGCCGCTGGGCACGTTCACGCTCTTCCAGTTCTCGGCCAAGTTCGACCCCGTGGCGTCCATGCTGGTGCAGGACCACCGGTCGGTGATCAACGACTTCTATGGCGTGACCACGAGCTTCACGCGGGCTACCCTCAAGCCCGGCGACGTGGTGCTCGGCTTTGAGGAGGGGACGCCCTGGGTGAAGTACATCCACGGCGACTATGGCAAGGGCACCTGGACCTATTACGGCGGTCATGACCCGGAGGACCCCGAGCATGCCATCGGCAATCCGCCCACCGACCTGTCGCTGCACCGGAACTCGCCGGGGTACCGGCTGATCCTGAATAACGTGCTGTTTCCGGCGGCAAAGAAGAAGAAGCTGAAGACCTGAGGCGGCCCGGGCCTCCCCCTCGTCTTTGCCGCGGCTCAGGCGTATATTCCCGGAGGTCCTTACCCGAACTCGTACCATTGAATACGAGGAGACATATGCGCACATCCTGGCGTAGGTTCGCGTTCCTGGCCATGGCGATGGCCACCGTGGCGGCGTGTGGCAGCGACAAGTCCACCGGACCGGGCGACACCGTATCCCTGGCGGGCCAGTACACCTTGACGTCGTTCAAGGAAGGAAACAACGACCTCTCGCAGGCCACGAGCGGTACGCTGGCGCTCACGGCCACCAACTACACCGTCAACATCACGTTCCAGGGTGACGCGGCCCCGCCCATTGCGGATCAGGGCACGTACACCGCCACCAGCAACGGCAGCTTCTCGCAGACCTCCAGCAGTTCGGGTGCGCAATCCACCGGCACGTACACCCTTGTCAACGGACTCCTGACGCTCAACGTGACGGAGCAGGGCATGGCCATCTCCCAGACCTGGCAGAAGCAGTAGAGGGAACAATGATCCATCGAGTACCAGGCCTGCAGGCGCGCCGCGCGCGTGCAGGCCGGCTGCTGTTCGCGCTCTGCCTGGGCGCGGGCGGGGTGCTCGCGGCGCAGCAGCCCCGCACGCTGACGGGAACCGTGCTCGACATCCACACGGATTCTGGCGTGACAGGCGCCACGATCCTGGTGCAGGGGACGCTGCTCGGCGCCATTACCAACGACGCGGGCCACTTCCGGATCACCGGGGTGCCCGCCGGTCCCCTCGCGCTGCGTGTCATGGCCATCGGTTATCGTGGCGATACGGTCGCGGTGGGGGCCGAGGCCCAGACCGGATCGCGCAGCGTCACCATTCGCCTGGCCCCCGCCGCACTCATGGTGGCGCCCGTGGTGGTCTCCGCCAGCCGTCGCGCTGAGAGTGCGGCCGAGGCCTCGGTGAGTGTGTCGGTGGTGTCCTCGGCCGACCTGCGCATGCGCGACGTCTCGTCCGTCCAGGGCGCGCTGCCCTTCGTGCCCGGGGTGACGTTCAACGGGCCCGGCGAGATGGACATTCGCGGCAGCAGCGGCACGTCGCGCGGCGTCGGCAGCCGGGTGCTCATGATGCTGGACGGTCACCCGATGCTGTCGGCGGACGGCGGGGAGATCATCTGGGAGTCCCTGCCGCTGCTGGACGTGGAACGGGTGGAGGTGGTGAAGGGGGCGTACTCCGCGGTGTACGGCAGCAACGCGCTTGGCGGCGTGGCCAACATCATCACGGCGCCCATCGACACCGCCCCGAAGACGGTGGCGCGGGTCCACTACGACTGGCTCGACGTCCCGTCGCAATATCAGTTTGCCAATGGCACGCAGACGGCCAATGGCGTGGAACTGCAGCACTCCACGTCGCTGCGCGGGGTGGGTGTGCTCTTGGCGGGCTCGCGCGAGACGTCGGCCGGTGCCACGCAGAACGGCAATTACGACCGCCTGTTCCTGCGGGGCAAGATCACCAGCGCGCCCAGCTCCGGCACGCCCTGGGACGGATACGCCATCTGGTCGCGGAGCAACGGGGGCAACTTCCTGGTCTGGCGCGCCGACTCGATGCCGTTCTCCGTGGCGCCGCAGTACCTGGGCGACCGCTCGGTGTACCAGACGCTGTACCTGGGTGGCACCACAACGCCAATCGTGGCGCCGAAGTTCGTGGTGAAGGTCAGCCCGTCATTCAGCTACAACGACAACAAGGACTTCTTCCGCTCGGACAGCGACTACCACCGCGCGTGGCGCGGTGGCGCCACCGTGCAGCTCGCCGCGCAACCGGACGAGAACCACACGCTCGTGGCCGGGGTGCAGGCCTCGTACACTGCGGTCCGTTCCAACTTCCTCGGCACGCCGGGCATCCGCGATGGCGGTGTGTTTGTGCAGGATGAGTGGACGTGGACCCCCGCGTTGCGCGCCACCCTGGGCGGGCGCCTGGACTACCACGCCACCAGCGGCGCGCAATCCGAAGCGGAATTCAACCCGAAATTCTCGCTCCGCTACCTGGCGACCCCGGCGCTCACGCTGCGCGCCTCCATCGGCCGCGGATTTCGCGCGCCCAGCGCCATCGAGCAGTTCGTCTCGGCGGTCCAGTTCGGCTACCGCGTGATCCCCAACCCCGACCTCCGCGGCGAGCATGCCGTGTCCACCGAAGTCGGGGCCAATGTCACGTTCGGCCCCGGCATTCAACTGGATGCCGCGCTCTTCCAGAGCCAGTACCACGACCTGATCGGGCCGGCGGCGGCGCCCGATTCCGTGTTCGTCTTCCAGTTCCGGAATGTGCAGCGCGCCCGCATCCGCGGCCTGGATGTGGGCCTCAAGACGTCACCCTTGCCGCACCTGCTCGACGCGGACTTCACCTACCTGTACCTGGATCCGGTGGACCTGCGCCTGCACCAGTGGCTGCCCTACCGCTCGCGCCAGAACGCGACGGCCAGCCTCAACCTCCTGGACGGGCTGGCCGGGGTGGACGTGCAGTATCGCAGCCGAGTGGCCGCGGTGCTGGTGTACCCGCTGGACCCGCGCGGGGACATCACGCTGGTGGACTTGCGCGCCAATTACATGATTGCGGGCACGGTGCTCCAGGCCAAGGTGTCCAACCTGTTCAACAAGGTGTATCCCGACGTGCAGGAGCGAGTGCCCGGGCCGCCACGCACCATTTCCGTCGGGTTGCTGCGCACCTTCTGAGCGCGCGACGGGGCGGGCCCTCCAATAGGTTTGGGGCATGCCAGACCCCCGCCTGAGCGCGAGAGCCGCCACCGCCATGCGCGCCACCATCGGGCTGGGGGGCGGACGTGAAGCGTGCTTTGTCTGCGCGCTCGACGCCGACGGCGTGCTGGACAGCGCGCGGGTCGTGTCACGCGGCGACATCTCCTCGGTGCTCGCGCTCCCGGGTTTTGCGCAGCGCGGCGACATGCTGGTGCACAACCATCCGTCGGGGAACCTCGATCCCTCCGAGGCCGACCTGGCCGTGGCCGCGCGGCTGCACGATGACGGCGTCGGGTTCGCCATCGTGGACAACGCGGTGGAGCGGCTCTATGTGGTGGTCGAGGTGCCGCGCGCCCGCGAGGAGGTGCCCCTCGATGTGGACGCCGTAGCGGACGCCCTCGGGCCTGGCGGCCTCGTGGCCGGCCAGCTCCCGCGATTCGAGGACCGGCCCGCCCAGCGGGAAATGGCCCGGCTCATCGCCGGCGCGTACAACGACGGCGGCGTTGCTCTCATTGAGGCCGGCACCGGCGTGGGCAAGTCCCTGGGCTACCTGGTGCCCGCGCTGCGCTGGAGCGCGGCCAACGGCGAACGCACGATCGTCTCCACCAACACGATCAACCTGCAGGAACAGCTCGTGCGCAAGGACCTCCCGTTCCTGGCGCGCGCGCTCACCGACCAGCCCGTGCGCTTCGCGCTGCTCAAGGGCTGGCGCAACTACCTGTGCCTGTCGCGGCTGCAGCAGGCCCGGGCGTCGGCCAGTTCCCTGTTTGATGAAGACCACCAGGAAGAGCTGGACGCGCTCTACGCGTGGTCGCGCCGCACGGGCGACGGCTCCCTGAGCGACCTGCCCGCGCAGCCGACGCCCGAGGTCTGGGACGAGGTGGCCGCGGAGTCCGATCTCTGCACCCGCACGCAGTGTCAGTTCTTCAACGAGTGCTTCGTCTTCAAGGCGCGGCGGGCCGCCGCCCAGGCCGACGTGGTGGTCACCAACCATCACCTGCTGCTGGCCGACGTGGCCGTGCGCCGCGCATCCCAGAACTGGGAAGAGGCGGCGGTGATTCCGTCGTACCGCCGCATCGTGGTGGACGAGGGCCACCACCTGGAGGACGCGGCCGCCGCCCACCTGGGGTCCACCGTCACGCGCCGCGGGCTGCAACGCCTGTTTGGCCGCCTGGAACGGCGGGGACGCGGGTTGCTGCCCACGCTCGTCGCGCGGCTGCGCGCCTCGCGCGACCTGCTGAGCGAGGCGAGCGTGGAACTGATCATGTCGCGCCTGGAGCCGACGGTGCGCTCCGCGCGCGACCGCAGCGCCAACCTGTTCGACGTGCTCGACCAGGTGCTCACCCAGTCCGGGCAGCCCGTGCTCCGCCTCACCGACGACTTTGCCACGCACCCCGCGTGGCGTGGCGGCCTGCGCGTGGCGCTCGAGGATACGCTGGGCGAGCTCGCCGTGCTGGACGAGGGGCTCGATCGCGTGCGGGACCGACTGGACGCGGCGCAGCGCCCCGATGAATTCCTGCCCCTCGTGGCCGAGATGCGGTCCGTGTCCCGGCGCCTGCAGGCGGCGGGCGACGCCCTGCGCGGCGCGCTCGATCCCGTGCCGGGCGCCGATACGGTGCGCTGGATCGAGACGCGCGGACGCGGTGGCGACCGTGCCGTGGCCGTGGCCAGCGTGCCGCTGGACCTGGCGCCGATTCTTCGCGACGACCTGTTTGCGCGCGTCCAGACCGCCGTGGTCACCAGCGCGACGCTCGCCGTGGATGGCCGGTTCGACTTCATGGCCGGTCGCCTGGGGCTCACCAGCGACGAACTGGAGCCGCTGACCCGCGCCCTGCCGTCACCCTTCGACTACGAACGTCAGGCGCTGCTGGCCATCCCCACGGACATCCCGGCTCCCAATCGCGACGTCGAACGGCACGCCCACGCGGTGGTGCGCATTGCCCTGGATCTGGCCGAAGCCGCCGACGGCGGCGTGTTCGTGCTGTACACGAGCCACCGGGAGGTGCGGCGCGCCGCCGAGCTCATGCGCGCGCGGAAGGTGGAACGCCGCTGGCCGCTGCTGGTGCATGGAGAGGATTCACGCGATCGCCTGCTGACGCGATTCCAGGAATCCGGGAGGGGGATTCTCCTGGGCACGAACTCCTTCTGGGAGGGTGTGGACGTGCCGGGTGACCCGTTGCGGGCGCTGCTGATCGCCAAGCTGCCCTTTCGCGTGCCCTCCGAGCCCATGACGGCGGCACGATGCGAGGCCATCGAGGAGGAAGGCGGGGACGCCTTTGCCCACTACATGGTGCCCGACGCGGCGCTGCGGCTCAAGCAGGGGTTCGGGCGCCTCATCCGGTCGGGCACGGACCGGGGGGCGGTGGTCATCGCCGATTCCCGGGTGGCCACCGCCCGGTACGGGGCGGAACTGCTGCGCGGCCTCCCCCCGGCCCGCCGGATCAGCGATCCGTGGGAGGACCTGCAGCCCGAGATCCGCGCGTTTTACGCGGAGAGGCGGGACGCGCACTAGCTTTGGGGCATGTCCTCGAACGTGGCGCTTCCCTTCGCGCGTCCATCGAAGATCGTCTGCGTGGGGCGGAATTACGCCGACCACGCCAGGGAACTCGGCAACGACGTTCCGCGGGAGCCGTTGTTGTTCCTCAAGCCGCCGTCGTCGCTGGTGCCGTCGGGCCAGGCCATCCATCTGCCCGCCGCCTCCACCCAGGTGGAATACGAGGGTGAGATCGGCGTGCTCCTGGGGCGGAGGCTGCGCGACGCGTCGGAGGCGGAGGCGCTGGCAAGTGTGGCACAGCTACTGGCCGCGAACGACGTGACCGCCCGTGATCTCCAGCGGTTGGATTCACAGTGGACCCGCGCCAAGGGGTTCGACACCTTCTGCCCGGTCGGGGTACCACACGAGCCACCGGCGGACCTGACGACCCTCTCGGTGGTGACGCGCGTCAACGGTGAGGAGCGCCAGCGGGGCACCGTCGCGCAGATGGTCTTCACGATTCCCTTCCTGCTGTCGTATATCTCAAGGGTGATGACGCTGGACCCCGGGGACCTGGTGCTGACGGGTACACCGGCTGGCGTCGGCGCCCTGCGGGCCGGGGACGAGGTCGAAGTGGAGGTGGTGGGCTTGAGCACCGTACGCAACCCAGTGAGGGCGCATTCCTGATATGCTGAAGACTGCTGGCCGGCTCGACACCCTGCCCGAGTATGCGATGGCGCGCGTTCCCCAGCGGAAGCGCGAGCTCCTGGCGGCGGGCGTGGACGTGATTGACCTGGGGCCGGGTGATGCCGACCTGATGCCGCCACCCGCGGCCCAGGCGGAACTGGCGGCCGCGGCCGCCGTGCCGGCCATGAACCGGTACGGATTTGGACTTGGGCTGCCGGAGTTTCGCGAGGCGGTGGCGGCGTGGATGAAC
Organism: Gemmatimonadaceae bacterium; assembly: GCA_035700805.1. Taxonomy (GTDB): domain Bacteria; phylum Gemmatimonadota; class Gemmatimonadetes; order Gemmatimonadales; family Gemmatimonadaceae; genus JAGWRI01. The sequence goes on from DASSOG010000063.1 coordinate 21,442, forward strand.
CGCCGCTTCGGCCTTCGGTTCGATCCGTGGCGGGAGGTGGTGCCCCTCATTGGCAGCAAGGAGGGTATTGCGCACCTGGCGCTGGCATACGTGGAGCCGGGACAGGCCACCATCGTCCCCGAGCCGGGGTACAACTCGTACGCCGGTGGCACCCGCCTGGCCGGGGGGGAGGTGTATCACTATGCGCTCCGACCCCGTACCAGCTTCCTGGTGGAGCTCGACGACGTGCCGGCCGACGTATTGCGGCGCACGCGCATCGTGTACCTCAACTACCCGAACAATCCCACCGGCGCGGTGGCGCCGCGTGACTACCTGGCGCGCGTGGTGCGTCGGTGCCGCGAACTGGACGTGCTCCTGGTGTACGACAACGCGTATTCGGAGCTGGCGTACGACGGCTACGTGCCGCCCAGCATCTTTGAGATTGACGGTGCCCGGGATGTGGCCATTGAGTTCCACTCCATGTCCAAGACGTACAACATGACCGGCTGGCGGTGCGGGTGGGCGGTGGCGCGCGCGGAGATTGCCGCCGCGCTGGCCAAGGTGAAGACGTACGTGGACACGGGGGCGTTCAAGGCCGTGCAGGCGGCGGCGGTGGCGGCGCTGGCGAGTTACGCCGAGTTCGTACCGGGCAACGTGGCCACGTTCAAGGCGCGTCGCGACGCGGCCGTCGCCGCGTTCCGTGACGCCGGGTTCCAGGTCGAGGTGCCGCGGGCCACCATGTACCTCTGGATTCCGCTGCCGGACGGGTTGCCGAGTTCACAGTTTGCTGATCGACTGCTGGAGGACGAGGGCGTGATCGTGCTGCCGGGCTCCTCGTTCGGGGAGGGCGGCGAGGGTTACTTCCGCGTCTCGTTCATCACGGGGCCGGAGCGCCTGGCCGAGGCGGCCCGGCGGGCCGGGCGTGTGCTGCGCGCGCTGACCAGGGGCGCGGCCGCGTGAAGCTGCCACGCCTGCGGCTTCTGCATGGGCGTGAACGCGGGCGCGGTGCGCTCACGATCTCCGTGCTGGTGCACCTGGCGTTGGCACTGGCGCTGACACAGATGGTCATCCGGTATCCCGTCACGGCGCTGTTCAGGTCCCCGACGGTTCCCCCGGTCACGCCGGAGCGCGTGGAATACGTGACGGTGGTAACGCCGCCCGCATCGAGCCAGTCGGCGCCGGCCCGGCCCGTGCCGCGGGGTGGGGCGCCGGCGCCGCTGCTGGCGCCGACCAGCATCCCCACACAGGTGCCCGCGCCGCTGCCCACCGTGCCGGTGCCGGCTGAGGCCCCGGGCGGCACGGGGAATGGACTGGGAGTCACCGGCGGCGAGGGGATCGCCACCGGTGTGGTGCCGGGGCTGCCCGACAGCCGCATCAAGCTCACGCCGCAGGCCTACTTTGCCATGCCCACCAAGGCGCCCGCGGAGAAGATCGACAGCCTGATTGCCGATGCGCTGGGGGTGTATATCGATTCTCTCGAAGCCACCTCACACCAGCGGAAGCCGGGGGACTGGACCTTCACCACCAAGGACGGCCGGAAGTACGGGTGGGACCAGTCGGGTATCCGGCTGGGCAAGTTCACCATCCCCAACGCGCTGCTCGCGCTGGTGCCGATGAACGTGCAGGCCAACCCCACGCTGCACGGGCGGCTGGACGACGCCCAGCGCGCTGACGTGCTGTTTCAGGGGCGCCTGCAGATTACCGAGGACCAGTTCAAGGCGGCCGTGAAGCGCATCAGGGCCCGGAACGAGAAGCTCCACGAGGAGCAGATGCGCACCCGCCCCGACTCCACGAGCCGCTAGGGCTCGTTGCGTGGCACGTCGTCAGTCTCGACATAGGGCCTGAACACCCCGCATACGACTCCTAGAATTGCAAAGTCGTCGGTAGGGCCCACCTCAATGGGCGGAATCGCGGGGCCGGCGCCCTCCAGCACGATCGTCGCGCCGCGGTGCGTGAGCAGGCGGATGACCGCGCGACCGCCAACGCGCGCCGCTACCATGTCGCCATCCCTGGCGCGCGCCGACGGCGACACCATGACGTAGTCCCGCGCCAGGATGCCTCGGCTGGACATGGCATCGTCACCGGCGCGCAGGTACATGGCGTCGTCGCCCGGCAGGAATCGCCGGTCGGTGGTGATGTGGTGCTCGGCCGGGTGGGACGCCGATGCGTCGTCCAGCGCCGAGGGCGCCACCACCGGCACCGGCTGTGTCATGCCCGCGGCCGCGTAGCCGAAGATGTGCACGCCGCGCGAACGCGATTCGTCCCGGCGAATGAATCCCTTGGCTTCCAGGGAATGCAGGATGTCCGAGACCGTCTTGGTGGACTTGATGCGGAACTGCCTGGCGATCTCGCGAATGCTCGGCTGGTACGTGTTTTCGGCCAGGAAGTCGATCAGGTAGTGATAGACCCGGCGTTCGAGCTGCGTGAGTGGTTCGGTCATGGATCCGCCGATCCGGCGTTCGCGGGGGCGGTGAGCCATTCGATGGCCGCGTCGATCCGGGCCAGCGAACGCTCGCGTCCCACGAGCACCAGCACGTCAAAGATGCCAGGACTCACGCTCAGGCCGGTGAGCGCCACGCGCAGCGGCTGGAACACCTTGCCGCCACTGAGGCCGCGGCTGTCGGCCAGCGCGCGGAGGGCGGCTTCCATGGCGGACGGCTCCCACGCCTCGAGGGCGGCAAGAGTTTCGCGTTCGGCGCGCAGCAGCTCGGCCGTGGCGGGACGGTCCTTCCATTGCCTGGCCACCGCATCGGGGGCGTAGTCGATCGTGTCACGCAGGAACGGTGCAGCCTGCCGTACGATATCGTCAATAGTCCGCGAGCGGATCTTGAGCTGGTCGAGCAGCGTCAGGTACCAGTCGCGCCGGGCGGCCAGCGCGTCGGCCGTCGTGAGGCCCGCGGCCACCAGGGCCGGCGTGACCCGGGGCTCCACCTCGGCGCTGCTCATCAGGCTCAGGTGCTGGCCGTTCATCCACTCCAGCTTGGCCGGGTCGAACACCGACGCCTTCTTCAGCAGTCCGTCGGTGGCAAAGAGCTCGATCATCCGCGGCAGCGTCATCACCTCGATGTCGTGGCCGGGCGACCATCCCAGGAGGGCCAGGAAGTTGAGCATCGCCTGCGGCAGGATGCCCATGTGCTGGTAGTCGCCCACGGCGGTGGCGCCATGGCGCTTGCTCAGCTTCTTCCCGTCCAGGCCGTGGATCATGGGAAGGTGCGCGAACGTGGGGAGTTGCCCGCCCAAGGCGTGGTAAAGCATGATCTGCTTGGGCGTATTCGAGATGTGGTCGTCGCCGCGCATGACGACCGTGATGCGCATGGCCAGGTCGTCCGAGACCACCGCCAGGTTGTAGATGGGCGTGCCGTCGGAGCGGAGGATGACGAAATCCTCGATGTCCTTGTTCGGGAAGCTGATCGTGCCATGGACCAGGTCGTCCCACGTGGTGGTGCCGTCGGGTACGCGGAAGCGGACCGTGAACGGCGTGCCGGCGCTCACGCGGCGATCCACCTCGGCGCGGGGCAGCGCGTCGCAGCGGCGGTCGTACTTGAACGGTTCGCCGCGCGTCTCGGCGTCGTGGCGTCGCTCGTCCAGTTCATCGCGCGTGCAGAAGCAGCGGTAGGCGGCGCCTGAGTCCAGGAGCCGGGCGGCGTCGGCCTGATGCCGAGCCAGGTTGGCGCCCTGATAGACCACCTCTTCGTCCCAGCCCAGTCCCAGCCAGTTCAGCCCGTCGAAGATGGCCCGCGTGCTGTCGTCGGTGCTGCGCGCGCGGTCCGTGTCCTCGATGCGGAGCAGGAACTGGCCGCCGTACTTCCTGGCATACAGCCAGTTGAAGAGTGCCGTGCGGGCGCCGCCGACGTGGAGGTAGCCGGTGGGGGACGGGGCGAAGCGGAGCCTTGGCGTGGTCATGAATCTGGTTGGACCGGTCGGAGAAGGGCCCGTTGGGAGCCGGGCAACCCCTGGGACGGGGGCTCGACCCCGGCACGGGCCTGAAAAGGGACGGGCCCGCGTGGCGCGGGCCCGAACGGAGACGGAGGGATTCGAACCCTCGATAGGGCTTTTAGGCCCTATAACGGTTTAGCAAACCGCCGCCTTCAGCCTCTCGGCCACGTCTCCAGCGGTGCAAGTGGCAGAATCTAGGCGTGCGGATGGGGTGGTTCAACCGGAATGTGATCTCTGGACGGCGTCATCCAACGAAATCCGGCGGGCGGCGAGCCCCGCCGGACCCCGCCGGATCTGGCCGGACATGCTGGCGACAGATTGAGGTTCAGGCGTGCGAAATCCGCAGGCGGCTGGTCACCTAACTCTTGCGTTTGCAACGGCATGGCGCTATTTAACCAACCTGTCACGATCCTGACAACGAATGGTTTGGGCCATGCGTAGAGGGCGTGGTCCATCATGCGGTCGTGGTGCGTGGGGCTCCCTTTTTCGCCGACTCTCGAGGTACCCAGTCAATGAAGCGATTCGTGCTCGGAATTCTGACCCTCTGCCTGCCGGTGGTGCTGCAGGCGCAAGTGACCATTCAGGGAAAGGTGGTGGACCAGCAGTCGGGGGCGCCGGTGGTTGGCGCGGCCGTTGCGATTCCCGGTACGGGGCTCGGCGCGCTGACCGACCAGTCGGGGGCGTTCTCGTTCACGTCGCCGACGGCGGTTTCGAGCGTGCATGTGTCGCGGTTCGGGTACGTCACCAAGGATGTGGCGGTCACGGGCAGCGCCGCCCTCACGATCCAGCTCACGCCGCAGGCGACGGAGCTGGCCGGGGTGCAGGTGGTGGCCAACAAGCCGACGCCGTCCACGGTGGTGATCACGCGCACCGACCTGGAGAAGGGGAACGGCATCTCGCTGGAGGGCGCCATCAACTCCATTCCGGGGCTCTTCATGCAGTCGCGTTCGCCGTTTGGCGGGGCGCGCATCACCATTCGCGGGTACTACCCGAGCACCACCGGCCAGAGTGCCAACTTCAATGGGCTGGGCTATCAGGTTTTCCTGAACGATATCCCGGTGACGGACGCGACGGGCACGTCCGTGCTGGATGACATCGATTACGCCACGCTGGGCCGGGTGGACGTGACCAAGGGGCCGGCGTCGAGTGAGTGGGGCAGCTTCATTGGCGGGGCGATTCGCTTCACCACGTTGCGGCCACCCATGAACCAGACGTCGCTGAGCCAGCAGGTGGAGAGCGGCACGAACAACCTGCTGCGCTCCACTTCGACATTCCAGACGGCCAATGACCACTCCGATATCACGGTGAACTATGGCCACCAGCAGTACGACTCCTTCCGTCCGCACAGTGCGTCTGGCAAGGAGTTCTGGCGTGCCAACGGCGACTTCGTGGTGGGGGACAACCAGACCGTGAGCGGGTTCTTTGGCTACACGCGGAGCTTTGAGGAGCTGGCCGGCGAGATTGACACCCCGGATTTCTACGCGCGTCGTCCCGTGAGCAGTGCCGGCTACCTGGCGAACGACTCGCATGTGGCGCTCACCACCGTGCTGGCCGGCATCTCCGACCACTACCGTATCAACGATCACTTCAGCAACCAGACCGCGGTATTCACCGGCGGCAAGAAGTCCGGGCAGCCCTTTGCCCACGGGTTCACCGACGTGAACCAGTTCAACATGGGTTTCCGGTCGGTGTTTGACTACGCGGCGCAGCTTGGTGATGGCGTGGGCCTCACCGGCAACCTGGGCGGGATGATGCAGCAGTCCACGCTGTCCCAGATGGGCGTGTTCATCGTGCCCGCGCCACCCAACCCCCAGCGACCCAACGCGCAGGAGAACTACGCCGTGAACACGTCGCTGTTCACGGAGTGGAACCTGGCGGTGCCGGGCGCCCTGACCTTCACGGTGGGCGGCAGCCTGAATCGCAACGTGTTTTCCATCCGCAACATGTTGCCCGGGGGCTCGTTCAACGACACGACGGTGGCCGAGACGCGGACGTTTGACTGGACGTTCACGCCGCGCGTGGCGGTGACCAAGGGCATTGGCCGTTCGGCCTCGGTGTACGCCAGCGTGAGCACCGGCTACACCCCGCCACTGCTGGGCGACGCGATTGCCAGCGACGGCACGGTGAACCTGGGCCTCAAGCCGGAACGCGCGGTGCAGTATGAAGTGGGTACCCAGGGTTCCTTTATGGACGACAAGCTCTCGGCCTCGCTGGCCCTGTTTGACCTGGAGAACAACGACAAGCTGGTGGCGCAGCGGTCCGGCGCGGTGAGCTTTACCACCAACGCCGGCAAGCAGCGGAACCAGGGGCTGGAGGCTTCGCTGAGCCTCGACGCCCTCCAGAACAAGGACGGCGTGCTGACCGCCCTGCGGCCGTGGGTGTCGTACGCCTACACGAATGCCAAGTTCGTGGCGTTCAAGAGCGACAACAACAACGATGCCAACACGGTGGATTACTCGGGCAACTTCGTGCCGCGCGTGCCGAAGAACACGTTTGCCGCCGGCGTCGATGCTGACACGCACGTCGGGGTCTCATTCTCGGCGAACTACCAGCAGGTGGACCAGGTGCCGGTCACGCTGAACAACGACCTGTATGTGAAGGGCTATGGCACGCTCGGGGCGCGCGTCGGCTACAAGACGCTGCTCACGCCGCACTGGCAGCTCAACCTCTTTGCCGGCGGCACGAACCTGACGAGCGCGACGTCGTACGCGTTCCTCTTCGTCGGGCCAAACGCGCAAAAGCTCTCATCGGCCGTGGTGGGTGGCACGGGTGACGGGTACATCATCCCGGCCCCGTACAACGCGCAGTACTACGGCAACGTGACGCTCCGCTACATCTTCTGAGCGGGGTCACCGGAAGGACCGCGGGCCTTTGAAGGGGGACCCGCGGATGTGCGGCGGGGTCGGGGCGAAAGCTCCGGCCCCGTCGTGCTTTGCCGGGTACCGCGTCGGAGGGGCAGCCCCGGACGAGATGCCCGCCATCCGGCTTCAGCACCGGGCGGCAGCTACCGGCCGCCGCCCCCACCGCCCCCGCTCAGTCGTGGATTCACGATGTTGTTGAAGATCGAGCCGAAGGTGTAGCTGATGCCCATCCGGACCGAAAAGCGGTAGCTCGTCGCGAGCGAGCGGAGGTCAAGCAGCACTTCCTGTTCCGTGGCATCGCCGCGCGGCAGGTAGAGCTGGTTGTTCACCCGTGAGGCATCGACGTTCATGTTGAGGGAGAATCCCCGGAACAGGCGGAAATTCCCGTCCAGGGATGAGGTGACCGCGTACTTGGATGCATCGTGGAGGTATTGGCTTCCCTTGACCGAGAAACTGAAGTCCCCCCACGGCTGCGTCAGGTCGTAGCTCACCCGCAACGAGTGATCGAACAGAGTTTCGCGGGTCTTCCCGTACAGCGTCTCCTCGTAATAGCGCACGTCAGTGGCACCCACGGTGTAGGTGGCGGTGAGCTGCCGCCGCTGGAACTCCTCGTAGGGGAAGAAACTGAATTCCACGGCTGGCGCGAGCCGCAGCGCCTCGAGCTGGTTCTGGCTGGTGGACGAGTGCAGCGAGGCCGTGCCGCCCAGCGACCAGTGCGGACCCCGGCTCTTCACCGCGAAGGCCGACGCGTCATAGCTGTTGGTGTAACTCGTGAGCTTTGAGCCGTCGCTGAACGTGAAGTGGCGTTCATTGTACTCCACCTTCCCATTGAAGCGCAGGTGCCAGGCCGCGGTGGTCCGGTCGGCATTGATGGAGCTGTTGGTGGACATGCGCCGGGAGGACGACTCGCTGGAGCCTGAGCCGCCGAGGTTGACCCGGAACACCCAGAAGCTCCACGGATCCTCCTCGGGGGTCGTGGGCGTCACCTCGCCCTCCTGGGGCGGGATGTATCGGACGGCCAGCCGGCCGATGGTGTGCGTCTCGTTGAGGTAGGGAATGAGCGCGAGCTTGAGGTACCGGACGATGGCGGCCCGTTCCTCATCGTTCGTGGAGCCCTGCGGCGTGGAGAAGCTGAGCGTATCCACCCGCCCGGCAAAGCGGTCCTGCCCGATGAGCGTCATGGTGTACGAGCGCCCGCCACCGCCGGTGTGTTCATCCGTGAACAGCACGTGCACGTCGGCCTCCGTCCGGTCGCGGACGTAGTCGATGAACGGGATCTCGGTCCGCAGGTAGTCCATGCGGCAGGGGCAGTGATCCACGAACACGCGGATCGTGGAGCTGTCGGGTGCCGTGGCCTCCGCCCGGGCGTCGCCCGCGGGAACCTGCGCGGTTGCGGGCGATGGGGCGGGGGCGATGAGGAGGGTAGCGAGCAGGAGCTGCGGCGTGAGCAAGCACGCGAGCCGAGGGGGCATGGTGGGTGCGTTGGCGGACGGGGAGGAACGAAAGGTGCGGCCCCACGGGAGCCACGCGGACGACGGAGGGCACAGGATTCGAACCTGTAAGCCGCTTGCGCGGCGCCGGTTTTCAAGACCGGTGCAATAGCCGTTCTGCCAGCCCTCCCAGCACTCCCAATTTAACCGCGGAACCCCTGCCCGGTGGCCGCTGGCCCGGGGGGCCGGAGTAAATGACCGGCGTCTCGTACCTGACTCGCGCCGCCGTTTACATTCGATGGCAGAATGCGCACCGGAACCTGCAGTGGCTGACAGAGCCCCCGTCAACAAGTGGGTCGTGGCCGGCACCGTCCTGATTGGGACCATGATGGCCGTGCTCGATTCCAGCATCGTCAACGTGGCGCTGCCCGACATGCGCGGCAGCCTTGGCGCGACGGTGGACGAAATCACGTGGGTGATCACGGGCTACATCCTGTCCAACGTGATCATCATGCCCATCGTGAGCATGCTGAGCTCCCGGTATGGCCGCAAGAATTTCTACCTCGCGTCCATCGCCAGCTTCACGCTGGCCTCCATGGCCTGCGGCCTGGCCACGAGCCTTGGGGAGATGGTGGTGTGGCGCATCGTCCAGGGCATCGGCGGCGGGGTGCTCATCACGGTGTCGCAGGCCATCCTCCGGGAGACGTTCCCGCCGGAAGAGCAGGGGCTGGCCATGGGCATCTACGGCATGGGGGTCGTGCTGGCGCCGGCGTTCGGCCCCACGCTCGGCGGATGGATCACCGACCAGTATTCCTGGCGGTGGGTGTTCTTCATCAACGTGCCCATCGGCCTGCTGAACCTCTACCTCGTCACGCGCTACATCGAGGATCCGGCGTACCTGGTGCGTACCAAGGGGCGGATCGACTGGCCGGGCCTGGCACTCCTCACGGGCGGACTCGGCGCCCTGCAGTTGATGCTCGAGAACGGGGAGAAGGACAGCTGGTTCGACTCCCGGTTCATCACCTGGCTGGCCGTGGCCGCCGTGGTGGGCCTGGCGGTGTTCATCTGGCGCGAGCTCAGGTCGGACGACCCCGCCGTGGACCTGCGCCTGTTCGGGAACTCGACCTTTGCCGCGGCCACGACCATCGGCGCGATCCTGGGGATGGGCCTGTACGCCGCCCTGTTCCTGCTGCCCCTGTTCCTGCAACAGACCCTGGGCTACAGCGCCATGGACTCGGGGCTCGTGCTCATGCCCCGCGGACTGGCGATGGGAGTCCTCATGCCGCTGGTCGGCAGGGCCTACAATCGAATCGGGCCGCGGATCCTGGTGGCGGTGGGGCTCGTGGTGAGCGCCTACTCCTTCTATGCGCTGTCGTCCCTGACGACGTCGGTGGGCTTCTGGGACCTCTTCTGGCCGCAGATGTGGCAGGGGGTAGGATTCGGCCTGATCTTCGTGGCGCTCAGCACGGCCGCCCTGGCGACGGTGGAGAAGTACCGCATGACGGCGGCATCCGGATTATATAATGTTGTCCGGCAGGTGGCGGGAAGTGTCGGGGTGGCGCTCTCCGCCACGCAGCTCACGAGCACCACGTCGCGGGTCCACGACCAGATCATCACCCACGTCACGACCACCGACCCCATCACGCGCGGCTGGCTGCACGCGGCCATCGCCGGCATGCAGGCGGCCGGATCGGATCTCCAGACGGCCACCCGGCAGGCGCTGACGCTCCTCAATGGCATGGTCAATCGACAGGCGGCGGTGATCGCGTACAACCACGTGTTCGTGCAGATCACCGTGCTCTTCGTGCTCTGCATTCCGCTGGCCTGGTTCCTGGGCAAGGTGCAGTTCGGGGCAGCAGGGGAGGCCGGCTTCATCGGCGAGTAGCGCCGGCTGGCGATGCGCCGGGTGGCGGTACACCGGCTGGCGGTACGCCGGCTGGCGGTTGGTGGTGCGCCGGGTGGCTGGTGCGGCGGGCCTGGTCCTGCACAGTCGCCGTGAGGCGAGGTCGCGGTGGGATGCCGCCGGGTTCGAGCCGCGATATCAGTACTTTGCCATGGTCGGATCCACCTGGTCCGCCCACGCCAGGATTCCTCCCACGAGGTTGCGCGCCCTGGAAAATCCGCGCCGCTGGAGCTCGCGCACGGCTCGACCACTCCGCTCGCCTGACCGGCACATCACCACGATCTCCCGGTCCGGGTTCAGCGTCGGGATGGCGGCCTCGAACCAACCCAGCGGAATGAGGCGCGCGCCGGCAATCGCCGCGATGGCCGCCTCCTCCGGTTCACGCACGTCGAGGAGGTCAAAGTCCTCGCCGAGATCCATCTTCCGCTTGAGTTCCGTGACACGGATGTCGCCGGTTTGCACGGGGACTTCCGCATGCGTCCCGACGCCCGGTACGCCGCAGAACTCGTCGTAGTCCTGCAGTTCGGTGATGGTGCGGGTGCCGCAGGCGGGGCACGCGGGATCGCGCTGCAGCTTCACCGTACGGAATTGCATATCGAGCGTGTTGACGAGCAACAGCCGTCCGGCCAGCGACGTGCCAAGCCCCAGCAGGAGCTTGATGGCTTCCGTGGCCTGGATGGTGCCGATGAGGCCGGGCAGGACGCCCAGCACGCCGCCCTCGGCGCAACTGGGAACCATGCCCGGTGGCGGCGGCACCGGAAAGAGGCAGCGGTAACACGGTCCGTCCGGTGTGGCGAACACGCTGGCCTGTCCCTCGAACCGGAAGATGCTGCCGTACACGTTGGGGATGCCCAGCAGCACGCACACATCGTTGGTCAGGTATCGCGTGCTGAAATTGTCGGTGCCATCCACGATCACGTCGTAGTCGCGCGCGATTTCCATCGCGTTGTCCGACCGGAAGGGCGCGTCGTACGTCCGGACCCGCACGTTCGGGTTGAGGTCGCGCAGGCGGTCGCGGGCGCTCTCCACCTTGCGATGACCCAGGGTGGACGTGCCGTGGACGATCTGGCGTTGCAGGTTGCTGGCGTCCACCACGTCAAAGTCAATGATGCCCAGGGTCCCGACGCCGGCCGCGGCGAGGTAGAGCGACACGGGTGAGCCCAGTCCGCCCGCGCCAATGATCAGCACGCGTGACTGCTTGAGCCGTCGCTGGCCATCCATGCCCACCTCGGGCAGCAGCAGGTGGCGCGCGTACCGCGTCACCTCTTCGGCGCTGAGCTCCTGCGCGCTGCTGTCCGGTCCCGCACCCGTGAATTCCACAGTGGTCACCTCCGTGATCAACCGTCCATCGTCGCTCCAGGCGACTCCGGACCTCAGTAGGTTATCTGTATGCCGGTGGTGACGGTCCGGTCGGTGGTGCCGAAGGTGGCCGGCGGGCGGCTGTTGTACTGCACCACATACCCGACCTTGATCCCGATGTGCGCCGAGATGGGCGCCACGAGGGCGGACGTGGCGTTGATACGGTACGCGCCGCCGGTCTTGAGGTCCGGAAGGTACTCTGCCTGTTCCTGGAAGTAGGCGGCCTTGCTGAACGCGTGCTTGTAGCTGGCAGCTACGCGCGCCGCGGGGAAGTTCTCCGAACTGTCGGAGACATCGAGCTGCTGGGTGAGCACGCCACCGGCGTCCAGGCTCAGCGAATCCTGCGGCGCCTGCACTGCCTTCCAGCGAAAGCCCAGCAGTTCGTTGGTGCGTCGCGTGAAGCCGGCGAACGGATTCCGTTCATACGACGCGCCGACGAACGCGCTCGCGCGCGAGGCCAGCGCGCGGTCCACGCGTCCCGTTACGAGGAACTGGTTCGCGCTTTCCACGCCCTTGGTCTGCCCCTGGATGTACGCGGCGGTCTGGGTGACGAGCCAGTGGCCGCTCGTATACACGATCTTGTCACCCGCATTTACGGTGGAGAGCTGCGTGTTGCCGGTGGCGCTCACGTAGCCCAGTTCGCCCGTGAAGGAGAGGTCGGCGGGCTTGGCTGCGGGCGTCTGGGCGCTGGCCGCATCGAGGGCGACGGTGGAGACGAGCAGGGCCGCCGCCATCGAAAATCTGTACACAAAAAACTCCACGTTCGGGTGAGGTGATGCTGCATGCGCGACCGCAATCTATCACCCACCCGGCGCAGGGTCACTTCATCAGGGCTTTCTCCAGGTGAACGGAGCCCATCAGGTCGCGCATGGCCATGTAGATCACGCCGTGCGGGGCCACGGCCAGCAGCACCCGCCCCCTGGGCAGGCGCACCCGGTCCACCAGGACGCCGGCGGTATCCACCACGTCGTAGACCGGTCCTGACGGTGAGTCGAGGCTGGTGCGGATCCAGACACGGCCGTCGGGAGCGGCGCGGGTGGTGCCCGGAAAGAACGCGGGGCGATATCCGGGAAGCTGGCCGGCGGGGGTGAAATCGATGGTGGGTCGGTGGGACCGACCGCGGGCGTCGCTCATGGTGGGCACGGAGGCCATCAGGCGGGCCATGTAGTCGCGCGCCGAGTCCACGATCCACTGGCGCTTTTCCATGGTGAGGCGCTGCCATTCGAAGGGGAGCCTGGGGAAGGTGTCCACGCGGGCCGGTGCCCATACGTGTTCCAGGTGAAAGTCCCGTCCGCGTACAATCATCACCGTCCCGTCGCTCATGAGCACCCAGTCGTCGGTGGTGGGCATCGGGTTCATGATCAGGCGCACGGAGATGCCCTGGGCTTCCGACCGGGTGATGATCGAGCTGGGGTGCACCACCACGACGTAAGCCAGCGTGTCGGTGGCGCGCGTGGCCAGGTTCACCCGGACGATGGGGGCGAGTCCCAGGCCGTTATCGGGAGCAGGGGCGTCGGGATCGTCAGGATTGTACGCGTGCAGGGGGCCGCTGCTCCGGTCGCGGAAGACGAGCCGGCCGTCGGGGTCGAACCCCGTGGCGGTCGCGGCCGTACCGGTCAGGTCGCCGCCGCTGGCGTTGGGGGGCAGGGCCATGACGCGCGCCGCGTCGCCCGCCGGACTGATGACGAGCATGGACGACGAGGTGGGATCCACAAAGACGGATGAGTCGCCCCGGTACGCCAGCAGGCCGCCGGCGTCGTCTCCATAGGAGTGCGCGGTACCCGAGGAGGCGTCGAGCACGGTTCGGACGAGGTGGAACTGGGAGTCCAGGAGGACAAGCCGGTGTCCGAAGCTGTCGTTGACGAGCACGGCGCCATTGGACTGGATGCGGATGGCGGTGACGGAGCCCAGGGACTCGGTGGAGGTGGCGACGACGCGATCCAGCGCGCGGATGGGGGGCTGGGCCTGCTGGGCGTCGAGGCCGGTGGCGGCGAGGGCGCAGGTGGCGAGCACGGCGAGGGGGCGAGGCGTCATGGAAGGCTCGTGGGGGATGGAGAGCGCGCGTGAGTCGGCGAAGACCGGGGTAGGATTGGACGGGACGCGGCTGGTGTCAAGCGCAAATCCATGCATGCAATGGAATGATGATACCAGCATCGAAATGCCGCGCGAAGAATCGAACAAATGTCAAAACATAGTGGATTCAGTATTGACAAAATGGCGGGCGACGCATACCGTGGGTGCGCGCGACGATCCTCGTTGCGTGAGGCGTTCGATCCGCCGCGGCGGCGTGCACACGTCCAGCGGGTCAGGCCCCGGAAGCCAACCCTCTCGGAGATCTACCCATGTATCGCGTAATGAATCGCAGGATCGCGGGATTCCTGATGGTGTTCCTCCTGGCCGGCGTGACGCGCCTGGCCCAGGCCCAGGCCCGCGCGAATGACGGGCCCACCGACAAGATCGCGAAGTGCATCGACGATGCCGCGCAGCGGTTTGTCGACTGCACGCAGGACGGCGGAGCGTGGTACAAGATCCTCTGTGCCTCCCGCTACGCATCCGACGCCTTCTTCTGCCTCCCCTCTGGGGTCCGGCCGAAGTTGATGTAGCCAGGAGGCGGGTCACATGAACCGGGTCCTGATGACCAAGGCGCGAGGTGTCCGGGCGGAGCTGTGTCTCGCCGCCCGGCACCTCGCCCTGCCGCTGGCGCTCGCCACCGCCTGCCACGCCGACCGGGCGGCCGAGGCGGACGGGGTCGAGCGTCCGGCGGACCTGGTCCTTGCCCTCGGGCGACGCGCGGACCGGCCGTTCCAGCCTGGCGGCTTCGTGGCCGTGAGGGATTCAGTATGGCTTGCCACGGACCGCCACGACCTGGAAGCCTGGCAGTTTCGCGTGCGCGACGGGGCGATCCGCGCCAGGCGGATCTGGGAATCGCCCAATGGAAGCCAGGAACGGCTGGTGGGGCTCGCGGCCCGCCATTCGCGAATCGTCCTGCTGACCAGCTACGGCAATCTGTATGTCCTGCCCGATAGCGGCGCTCCAGCCAGCCCCCCGGCGCCCGCGCGGAAGGTCGAGGCGCCACACAGCCGGCTGCTGGCCCTCCTTGCCCTGCGGGATGCCGTGGCCGGCGTCCTGGAGGAGCGAGTCACCATCACGGCCCCGCACCACTTCATTGACAGCCTGGTATTCCGGGAGGTGGATGCGCGGGATACGTCGACCGTCCGGTGGGCCATCGAGAAGGGGCGCTACGACTCGGAGGCTGAGCTCGTGGCGGACTACACCGCCGCGACGGTATCGGGAGATTCGCTGTTTATCGGCGGGGCCGTCCCGCCACGCGTCTGGACCGTCGCGGCCGGCACCACGCCCCCGCGCGTGCGGGTCGAGTCCCTGTCTGGCGGGGTGGCTCACCGGTTGAGTCCGGCGGAACGCAAGCGGGTCGCGCTGCAGCTCGGAGTAAAGTATGATGGTGGCGCCGTCATCCCCGCCGGCCTGCCGACCGTGGCCCACGTGTGGCCCGTGCCGCAGGGCTTCCTGATCCAGGCCGCGGTGGGGCCCAGCGCCAGTGCGCTGGATCTGTACTGTCGCGATTCGCTGGTGCGTCGGGTACTCGGTGGGCCTGCCATCGCGGACCTGGCGGTGTTGCCGAGGTTCGTCGTCGTGCGGCGCGCCTCGACAGCCACCCAGTCCCAGCGCCTTCAGTTGTATGCACGATCGTCCCTGAATGCGGAGTGTCGCTGATGATCACCGGTGCCCGATGTGTGGTTCAGGACGTGGCCAAGCACTATGGCGCGCGCGTGGGACTGCGCGGCGTCTCCTTCTCGGTCGGGAGCGGCGAGATTGTGGGCGTCGCCGGCCCCAATGGGGCCGGCAAGTCCACCCTCGCGCGCCTGCTCCTCGGGTTCGCCAAGCCCGATGCCGGGCGCGTGGAGATTGACGGCCTGGATGCCCGCGCCAATCGGGCCAGCCATGGCGTGGGGTACCTGCCGGAGGAAGCACTTCCCGAATGGCGTTGCTCGCCGCGCCACCTGCTCATGCTCCGGGAGCCGGCTCACACCACGCCATCCGAGACGCTCCCGGTCGTCAGCCACCTTGGTATCGAGCCGCTGCTGGACCGCCCGCTCTCCCAGCTCTCCAAGGGCCAGCGGCGGATGGCGATGCTCGCCTACGCGCTCGCGGGGCGCTCGTCGCTCATCATCCTGGACGAACCTGACTCCGGCCTGGATCCCGATGCGCTCGATCGATTGCAGGCCGGCATCGCGTTTGCCGCCGGTCAGGGCAGCACGGTGTTCGTCCTGAGCCATAACCTGGATGAGCTGGAACGCGGGTGCAGCAGGTTCCTGTTTGTGTTCCGCGGCGGCGTGGTCGCGGACCTGAGCCGAGATGAGGTGCGCGAGGACTCCGCGCGCGCCACCTATCGCCGTCTTTCGCGGGGGGATGCGTCATGACCCGGAGTCCGCTGCACCAGGTGATCACGCGGCTCCTGCGCCTGCTTCCCGTGGCCTGGCGCGGGCCGGCATTCGGCCTGTTCACCACGCGTCCGTGGGGGTTCATCGGCATCATCGTCCTCGTGGGCATAGCGGTGAGCGCGCTGAACTTCGGGGAGTGGGGCACGCTGATCACCCAGGCCTACTATCTGGTTGGCCTCGCGCTTCCGCTGGCCATCACCAAGGGGATGATCGGGGGTGACCGCAGCGCCGGCCGGTGGGCCGTGCTCTTCCAGCGACCCGGGCGGGTGGAAGCGCATTATGCCAGGGTCAGCGCGCTGGCGTTCGGGATCCTGCTGGCGTGCTGGGTGGTGGTGTGCGGGGTGCTCGTGGTGGGCGGGCTGGTCCGCGGCTCGGCGATCACGCCGCTGCTGGGATGCGTACTGGGCGGATTTGTCTGGGCCGTCATGAGTTTCTGCGTGGGTGTGGCGCTCACGGCGCTGAGCAGGGCGCAGGACTCCGAATTCGCCGTTTTGTACATTGTGTTCGGCGGGTTGCAGGGTGTGATTGCCCGGTTCCTGCACCTCACACCGACGCTCGCCACCGCCCTCGGGTTCGTGTTGATCCCGTTCAACGGCGTCGGCGTGCTCTGGATCCGGCTGGCGGGTGGGGCAGATCGCTTCGAGGTTGTCTGGATCGTGCAGATGTTCACCTTCCCGGTGCTTATGGCCCTGGTTGTCGCGTGGCAGTTGCGGCGGCTGGCGCGGCAGGACCTGACCGATCTGGCGCCAGGGTGATGGCGAGCGGGTGCGGCTGACCGGGGCAGGACGTATGTTTTCCCGGTCCTCATCCACTCCCGCACCCGTCGTCCCATGCCTTCACGCCACCCCCTGGCCAGCCTGCTGGCCCTCGTCGTGCTCGCCAGCCCGCTGGCCGCGCAGCGCTCCGGTCCCCGTTTCGAGATCACCGTCCCGGCGGCGGCACACTCGGCCCCCATCACGGGACGCGTGTACGTCGCCCTGGCCCGCACCAACGATCCGGGGCGCTCTCCCATCGACCGCACGGACGAGCACGGCGTGCCGCTGTTTGGCGTGGACATCTCGAACGTGGCGCCGGGCCAGCCGGTGACGCTGGATGACTCGGCGTTCGGCTATCCCGTGCGCCGGCTCTCCGACCTGCCGGCCGGCACGTACTGGGCCGAGGCATTCGTGAACGTATATACGGAGTTCCACCGGGCCGACGGCCACACCGTCTGGCTGCACATGGACCAGTGGGAAGGGCAGGACTGGAAGCGGTCGCCCGGCAACGTGCACGGCACGCCGGTGCAGGTGACCATTGACCCGCGCTCCAGCGCGCCCATCCGGCTGGTGGCCGACCAGGTGATCCCGCCCGTGCAGGTGCCGCCCGACAACCAGTATGTGAAGCGGTTCCGGATCCGGAGTCCGATGCTCAGCGCGTGGTGGGGGCACCCGATGTACCTGGGCGCCACGGTGCTGCTGCCCAAGGGGTACGACACGCATCCGGACGTGAAGTATCCCGTGGTGTACGACGAGGGGCACTTTTCGCTCCGCGCGCCTGGGGGCGGCGCCACCAGCGCCTGGCTCTCGGACTCCACGCCGCGCGTCATCCTGGTGACGCTGCAGCATCCGTCGCCGTATTACGACGACTCCTATGCCGTGAACTCCGCCAACGAAGGCCCGTATGACGACGCCATCCGGCAGGAGCTGATTCCTGAAGTGGAACGGCGCTTCCGGGCCATCGGCCAGCCGTGGGCGCGGCTGCTCACCGGCGGCTCCACGGGCGGGTGGATCTCACTGGCCCAGCAGGTATTCCATCCGGATTTCTATGGCGGCACCTGGTCGCTGTGTCCTGACGCCGTGGATTTCCGGTATCACCAGATCGTGAACCTCTACGCGGACACCAATGCGTACTGGGTCAATCGCGGGTGGATGAAGGTGGATCGGCCCGACGTGCGGCGGCCTGACGGCAACATTGTCACCATGATGAAAGATGAGAACTGGTATGAACTGGCGGTGGGTGACCACTCACGCTCTGGCGGCCAGTGGGATATCTGGGAGGCGGCTTACGGGCCCGTGGGCCCCGACGGGTATCCGCAGCGCATCTGGGACAAGGAGACGGGCGTCATCGATCACGGCGTGGCCGACTACTGGAAGCAGCACTTTGACCTCCGCTACTACCTGGAGACCAATTGGCCGACGGTCGGCCCCAGGCTGTACGACAAGCTGAACGTGTACGTGGGTGACATGGATACCTACTACCTGAACAATGCCGTGCACCTGCTGGATGACTTCCTGGGCAAGACCACCAATCCGAAGTGGACCGGGGAGATCGTGTACCAGCCCCGGGCGCCGCATTGCTGGGGCCCGCCGCTGCCGGCATTGCTGCAGAAGATGGAAGCGCATATGCTGCGGACAGCGCCGGCCGGCGCGGACACCACCGGCTGGCGGTACTGATGCCCGTTCCCACCCCCGGGGAATCCGAGCGAGTCACCCTTTCCCGGAGGTATTCGTGAAGCATCCTCTCCCGGTTGCCCTTGTCGTCCTGGGCGGCCTGGTGGCGTGCACCGGCAAGCCGGCGGACCCCACCGTCCAGTTCTCCACCATCGGGTTCGCGCTCACGCTGCCTCCGGCGATGCAGAAGGCGCTCGACGCGGCGGCGCCGGGCTTTCGCATGGTGACCCCCGACAAGTTTCGATCTGACGTATCGCAGCAGTCGGCGCTGGGCAGTGGCCGGATTGACCCGCTCTTTGCCACGATCGCCGACTTTGACGGCGACGGGAACAAGGACGCGATTGTCGAGGGCAGCGTGCCCGGAGACTCGGCCCTGCATGTGGTGGCCATCATGAATGGCCACACGCCGCACGCGTTCGAGGTGACCAGCTATGCGTCCTACGACGCGGACGCGGTGGGCGTGTACCTCACCGAGGCGCCTGGGGGGCGCGCGGGCGCCTTTGAGGTGGTGGACTATCCGGACGCGTCATACGTGTTCACGTACGCGAACGGAAAGTTCAGCGGGGCGAAAGTCGGCAATTGACGCGTCGCCGGGTGGCGCCGCACGCGCTTACCTGTCGTGGACCGCGCGGATCATCGTGGCGGCCGCCGCCAGCGCGCCGGCGTACACCGAGCCCACCGAGGGGCGGAGCCGGAGGGGCACGGGGGAGCACCCGTCGGTGCCCGTACATGCGTACACGAAGGCCGGCGGCGTATTGAACAACGTGAAGCGGACGCCCACCTGCGCGTAGCGGTCCGCGAGCTTGGCGTAGCTCGCCAGGCTGTACTGGTACTGGTGGAAGCGGCCCCCCGGCTTCAGCACGGCCCGGCTGACGTCCAGGATGCGGTCCACCAGCGCGTCGTCCATGATGCGCAGCGGCAGGCTCGACACCACCGCATCCACGGCGTCGATGCCCTCCTCCTCCAGCACCGTTGCCAGCCGGCTGGCGCACTCGACGCGCAAGGTCAGGCGCCGATCGTGGATGCGGCGGCCGACGTCTTCGATGAAGGTCGGGTTGACCTCGAGTGAGATCAGGCGCGCGTCGGGCCGCATGCGGCGCAGGATCTCGCGGGTCACGCAGCCCGTACCCACGCCGAATTCCACGATGTGGCGGGCGGTCGTGAAGTCAATGCCCGCCAGCAGTCGGCGCACCAGGTACCGCGAACTTGACACGATGGTGCCGGATGTCTTGATGTTCGCGATGTGTTTGAGCACGGTGCGCTCCGGTGGGGACAATGAATGATACGTCGGTGACACGGGCGGCGCTAACGGGCCGGGCGTCGGCCCTCCGCCATGCGTCCGCCGTGGCGAACACGGCTTGCGTGCCGTGTTCGCCTGCAGGTTGGCGCTTGCGTGTTATTTCTTGATCGGGACCTTCGCCGCGGAATCTCCCAGCGGGGCAGCGGCCGATTCCGGCAGCCCCTGCATGTTCGGGAAGTAATCGCCCATGTTGAGTGCCTGCACGATGCCCCGGGTATCCGCCATCACGCGTGGCACCGCGGCCTGCCGGCCGAGCACATTGAGCGTTTGTGAAAGTTCGAGCCCGGTGGCGATGTACAGGTACGGGATGCCGATGGACGGGGTATCCACCCAGCCCTTGCGCCTGGCCAGCGACTGCGGCGCCGTGAAGACGCTGTCCCACAGGGTCAGCGTGCGGTTGACATCCATCCACCCGTCGCCCTGCACCTGGATGGTGTCACGGGTTGATGCCGCCGGCGGGATGAACACTTTCTGGGCCAGCCCCTGCGTGAGCACGTTGTTGCCGAGTCCGAGCTGCTCCGCGTAGTGACCGGCCGTGCGGCTGATATAGATCGGGCGCTTGCCGTACGAGTCGGCGATCATGCGAAGCACGAACACCCCGGCGCGGTCCAGGTAACCGACGCCGTCGGCGTCATGCGGCAGCAGGCGCGGGTCCACGGTGGCGGCAATGGGGCCGAGCTGGTAGGTGGTGGCCTTGGTGATGGGGAAGTACTGCGGTACCGCATCCGCCTCATCGAAGGTCATGTTGAGCGGCGGGGTGGTGGGCTTGGGCCACGACTTGTCCCGGTAGATGGCCGGCCCCTTGGCGGCGTCATAGGTATAGATGGGACGCCGGATCAACTGCCGCACGTACCAGTCGGTATTGAGCAATGACGTATTGGCCACGACCACGTCCTTGCGCACGCCCAGCACGTCCTGGGCGAACCAGAGCGGGAAGGTGTCGTTGTCGCCGACGACCACCAGCACGCCATACGGCTCCACGGAATTGAGCATGTCCACGGCAAAGTCGCGCGTGTCGGTCTGGCCGGCGCGCGAAGCCCATTGCCAGTTGGCAAAGAGGGGCACGATGGCCAGCAGGAGCACGGGCGACGTCGAGAGCCAGCCGGCGCGCGTGGGCGTCTCGATGGTCGCGCCGTCGAAGCGCACTTTGCGGGTGCCGAACAGCGCCCCCAGCGACTCCCAGCAGAACAGGAGGCCGAGGGAGGCCCACACGCCCCACGGTGAGAAGCTCCAGATGAAGAAGTAGTCCCGGTCGCGGACTTCGCGCGCCACGGAGTTGCCCAGTTCCGGGGACTGCGAGGCGCCGTACTTGAAGTTCAGGTAGTAAATGAGGCAGAGCGTCACGGTGAACATGAAGCCGGCGAAATACCACCAACTTCGTCGGTCGTACTTGTAGTGCAGCCAGGCCCCGAGCAAGCCGAGCACCAGGAACGCCGCGGCCAGCGTATTCTGCACGCCGGGATGCCGGTTGAGGCCATCGCGCAGCCACTGCCACTTGAAGTACCACCACCACATGCCCACCTGGCCCGAAATGAACGGGGCCTGGCGGTCGCTCAGCGCGGGCTTGCCATACTGCCCGCGATTGAAGTTGTACATGAACGCGTCGTACGTGCCCTTGCTGAAGGTGCACGACCAGTGCAGGCCGTCGCGGCACGCCGTGGGTTCACCCTCATTCATGGCGGGGTAGTACGCAGCGCGGATGGGCTGGATGGCGAACGGCGTGAGGCCGAAGCCGAGCGCCAGCACCGACGCCAGGATCAGCTTCCAGCGGAGGAACACCCGTGGCCGCCGCACCAGCATGGCCAGGCCGACGGCCGGCGCGGCCAGCATCCCGGCCATGTGATTGGCGTAGCCCAGCCCGAGCAGGTACGCCACCAGCACGAGGGTCCGGTCGGCGCGCCGGCCGTCGGGATTGTCGCACCACCGGATCATGAGCCACGAGATGATGGCAATGCCGGCGAGGGAAATGGTATAGACCTTCTCGTTCACCACCGACTGGTTCCAGACGGAAAACGCGGTGGCGCCGATGAGCGTGGCGATGGCCGCGCCGAGGATGCGGCGCCAGTACTCGTGGAACCAGCGGGCCAGCACGTGCTCCGTGGTCAGGAACCACATGGACGCCGCGATGGCGCTGCAGAAGGCGGCAAAGATGTTGATCCGCATTGCCACCGAGCCGGCAATCGGCAACACCGACATCACTCGACCCAGCAGCACGAACAGCGGATTGCCCGGCGGGTGCGGCAGGCCCAGCGTGTACGCGGCGGAGATGTACTCGCTGGTGTCCCACATGGCCGTGGTGGGCGCCAGCGTAACGAGGTAGAGCAGGAACACCACCGCGCCGGCGATCGTGGCGGCCAGGTAGGAGGGGCGGTAGTCGGTTTCGGGCTGGGCGGTGGTCGCCATCTGGATCGGCTGGATGTGGAGGCGGGCAGCGGGCGCGCTGCCATCAAATGGAGCGCGCCAAGACAATCAAAAATGCGGTGGCGCCGAGAGTTATGAAAGGGAAGCGCCACCCAGTCCGGAGTCCTGACGCCCGGTAGCCGTCTGGGTGGGGCGCGTCCTCACGGCCTGGCAATTCGGGCTCTGTTCGGTCTGGTCCGACAGCCCGGGCTTCCGGGCGGGGCGTGCGGCGCGTCTAGTGCCGGAACTGGCGCTTACCCGTGAACACCATCGCCATGCCATGCTCGTCAGCGGCCGCGATGACCTCTGGATCGCGCACGCTGCCGCCCGGCTGGATGATGGCCTTCACTCCCGCCTGCGCGGCCTGGTCCACACCGTCGCGGAACGGGAAGTAGGCGTCAGATCCCATCACGGCGCCCACGGTGTCATGGCCCTGCTGGCGCGCCTTGTGCGCCGCCAGGAAGGATGCGTCCACCCGGGACATCTGGCCGGCGCCGATGCCGATGGTGGCGCCGCCGCGAGCAAGCACGATCGCGTTGCTCTTCACGCTCGCCACGGCGCGCCACGCAAAGAGCAACTCGGCCAGTTCCGCCGAGTCCGGGCTGCGCGTGGTGGGGACGGTCCACCCGGTGTCGTCGATGGGACCCACGGACCGCTCCTGCACCAGCACGCCACCGCGCACGCGCTTGTAGTCGAAGCTGCCGGCGGGCCACGCCGCCGAGCCCTCGAGCACCCGCAGGTTCTTCTTGCGTCCCAGGATCTCCACGGCGGCATCCGCGAACGCCGGGGCCACGATGCACTCCACGAACAGGCTGGCCACCAGCCTGGCCGTCTCGTCGTCCACCGGCACGTTGAAGGCGATCACCGACCCGAAGGCAGAGGTGGGATCGCAGGCCAGCGCCTTGGCGTAGGCTTCGGCCGCGGTGGCACCCACCGCGAGCCCGCACGGCGTGGTGTGCTTGACGATGGCGCACGCCGTCTGCGTCCCGAAGGGTTCAATAGCCAGCAGCGCGCCCTCCAGGTCGAGCAGGTTGTTGAAGGAGAGTTCCTTGCCGCCCTTCTGCACCAGGGAAGCCAGGCCGGCGCCCGGTTGCTCCACGTAGAACGCCGCGGCCTGCGTGGGGTTCTCCCCATAGCGCAACGATTGCGCCAGCTCAAAACTCATGGTGACGGTCTGCGGGAACTTCTCGCGTCGCTGCGCCGCGAACCAGGCCGCGATGGCCGCGTCGTAGCCGGCGGTGTGCGCGTACACCTTGCCCGCGAGCAGGCGGCGCAGGTCCAGGTCGTCATCGGCGGCGCCAAGGGCGGCGAGCACGCGCGCGTAGTCGCCCGGGTCCACCACGACGAAGACCGACGCGAAGTTCTTGGCCGCGGACCTGAGCATGCTCGGTCCGCCTATATCAATATTCTCAATGACGTCTTCCGGGGCGACGCCGGGGCGGGCGGCCGTCTGCCGGAAGGGGTACAGGTTCACGACCACCAGGTCGATGAGCGGGATGCCGTGTTCCTGCAGCGCGGCCATGTGCTCGGGCAGGTCCCGCCGGGCCAGCAGGCCGCCGTGCACCACTGGATGCAGCGTCTTCACCCGCCCGTCGAGCATCTCGGGAAAGCCCGTGGCCTCGCTCACGTCCTGCACGGCAATCCCCGCCTCGCGCAGCACGCGCGCCGTGCCCCCGGTGGAGATCAACTCCCAGCCAAGCCCCGCCAGTCCCTGGGCAAATTCGACGAGGCCGGTCTTGTCTGAAACGGAGAGGAGGGCACGAGGCATGATGCGGATAGGCTACCGGTTGGGGGCCATGGCCATCGTGGCCACGCCGGACTGCGTGAACGGGGGACCGCCATGACCGCCGCTCGCGGCGCCCCACTGGAATGGAATGTGCGAGGTGGACGCGATGCGCACCACCCGGGCGAGTTCCCCGGTAGCACGCGCGGCAACCCGGGGCGGCATGGCGGACGTCAGCGCGCGGGCTGCGAGGTGCTCACGCGCGCAGCGCATGCTCGATCTCCCTGATGAGCGTCGGAGCTGCCTCTGGGGCCGGCCCACTGGCGTCGGTGCGTCCCGTCACCGGCGGCTGCCCGGCGCGGATGCGGCCGGCCACCAGCGCCTGTACCACACGCGGATAGAGCACATGCTCCACCTGCAGCACACGGACGGCAAGGGTCTCCGCCGTCTCGTCGGGACGGACGGGAATTGCCCACTGGGCGATGATCGCCCCGTGGTCGAAATGCTCGTCCACAAAATGGACGGTCGGTCCGCTCTCCCGGGCTCCGGACGCGATTACCGCCTGGTGCACGTGGTGACCGAACATCCCGGGCCCGCCGAACGCGGGCAGGAGCGCCGGATGCACGTTCACGATCCGCCCCGCGTACTCGCGCACGACGGCCGCCGGCACCAGGCGAAGGTAGCCCGCGAGCACGACATAATCCGCCCGCGCCGAGTGCAGCACGTCGAGCAGGTCCTGGCCGTCCGGCGCGGACGGACCGCGCACCAGCGCCGTGGCAATCGCGCGCTGCCGGGCGCGTGCCAGCGCCCCGGCCCGCGCGCGGTCGCTGGCCACCAGCACCACCTCGCCCGCCCGGCGTTCGCCCAGCGCGTCGAGGTAGTCGAGGAGGGCCTGCAGGTTGGAGCCGCCACCGGACGCGAGCACGGCCAGGCGAGCCGTCACGCGCCGGATCCCAGGAAGCGGTCCACCGCCTCATTGAGCGAACTGGTAATCGAGGCGCGCGCGCGGGCGGCGTCCAGGTCGGCCGGTGGTGTTTCATCCGTGGGCACGAGGATGGCCAGGCCGCCCAGCGTGAGGCCGGGTTCGATGTCGCGGAAGTGGTCACCGGCATAGAGACACGACGCCAGGTCCAGGTCGTGGTCGGCGGCGGCGCGCTCAAAGAGCAGCGTGCCCGGCTTCCGGCACGCGCAGGGGCCGGTGAAATCCGGGTGGTGCGGGCAGACATAGAAGTCGTCCACGTGCGCGCCCCATCGGCGCAGCTCCTGCTGGAGCCGGGCATGCACGCGGTCGGTTTCCTCGCGCGTGAAGAAGCCCCGCGCGATGCCCGACTGGTTGGTGATGATGATGACCGGCACGTCCGCCTGATTGAGCCGACGGACGGCGCGCGCCGCGCCGCCGAGCAGCACGACGTCCACCGGCTGGTCGGTGAAGTGGAAGTCCACCATGACGGTGCCGTCGCGATCGAGCAGGGCCGCCCGCCGGGTCATGCGTCCAGCGCCCGTGCAATGGCGCCCACCACGGCGCGGTCGTCGCGCTCGGGAATGGCGCGGAGGTCCACGAGCAATCGCCCTTCGTGCATGCGTCCCACGAGCACCGGGTCGCCCGCGCGCAGGCGCGCCTCGAGCGCGGTGGCGTCGCCGCCCAGCGACAGGGCGACGGATGGGAGGCGCGCCGTGGGATACGCGCCGCCGCCCACGGTCGCCTCGCTCTCCACCACGCGCGCTTCCGCCGACGCGGGCAGCGCGGTGAGTATCTGTCCGGCGCGCGTCGTGAGCACCTGGACCGTGGCCCCGAGCATGCGCAGCGTCGGGACTTCGGCAAAGGCGCGCTCCGGGTCGCGATACAGCGAGAGCGTCGCTCCGAGCGCGGCCAGCGTGAGCTTGTCCACGCGGACGGCGCGCGTGAGGGGATTGGCGCGCACGCGGGCAATGGTGTCGGCCCGTCCCAGGATGATGCCGGCCTGCGGGCCGCCCAGCAGCTTGTCGCCGCTCATGGTGACCAGCGTGGCCCCGGCACGCACGGCTTCCATGGCCGTGGGTTCGCCCGTGAGCCCCACGCGCGCGAGGTCCACCAGCAGGCCGCTGCCGAGGTCGTGCAGCACCGAGAGCCCACGGGGCGCCGCCAGTCTCACGAGCTCCTCCACGCGCACCTCCGCCACGAACCCGTCCATGGCGAAGTTGCTGCGGTGGATCTTGGCCATGGCCGCGGTGGCCGGCGTGATGGCTCGCTCGTAGTCCGCCACATGGGTGCGGTTGGTGGTGCCCACTTCCACCAGTCGTGCGCCGCTCTTGCCCATGACCTCCGGCACGCGGAAGCTGCCGCCGATTTCCACCAGTTCGCCGCGTGAGACGATCACCTCATGTCCGTCAGCGACGGTGTTGAGGGCGAGCAGCACGGCGGCGGCGCCATTGTTGACCACCAGCGCGTCATCGGCGCCGGTCAATTCGCGCAGCAGGCGCACACAATGCGCGTGGCGCGAGCCCCGGTGGCCCGTGGTGAGGTCGTATTCCAGGTTGGTGTAGCCGGCGGCAATGCGACGGATGGCGGTCACGGCGGCATCGGCCAGCGGGGCGCGGCCCAGGTTGGTGTGCAGCACCACGCCAGTGCCATTGAGCACCTGCCGCAGCGATGGCCGGAGCGCCAGTGATACGGCATTGCTGATGCGGCCCGCCCATTCCGCGTCCGATTCGGGGGCGGCGCCGCCCAGCCGGACCTCCTCGAGGACGCCGCGCACGGCGTCGGCCACGAGTTCGCGCGGGCTGGTCAGCGTCAACTGCCGGATCTCGGCGAGTTCGAGCAGCGTGTTCACGCTTGGGATGGAGCGGCGTCGGTCGGCCATCAGCGGAGGCCTCCCTCGCGAAGCGGCGCGAGGCGGCCACGCTCCGGCGCGCGGCGCCCGGTGGTGTCGGGGCGGGGGCGCACGGGCGTGGTGTCCGGCTTGACGGCGGCTTTCGGCGTGGCGAACACGCGCGTGGACGTAGCGGTGTCGCCCAGCAGGTTCACCATGCCGGTGGCCGTGACGCGAATCCGCGTGTTGGGCGGAAGCGCCGTTGCCGGGTTGAGGGTGAGCACCACCGCCGTGGGCGGCGCAGGCCGCGAGGGTTTGGGCATCGTGTCGGCGGGCGCCGCGGCGGCTTCCGGCGTGGCCGGTGCGGCTGCGGGGGCTGCCTTCCTGGCGGCCGCCGCACTATCGGACTTGGCCGCGGTGTCGCGCAGGGCCGCCAGGGAATCCGCCTGTCGGACGGAATCCGCATGCGCCTTGGCGCGGTCCGCGGTATATGCCGCCAGCGTGCGCGCCGTGGCGACGGTCAGGCGCGTGGAGTCGCCGGCGATCACCGTGAACTGGGCCGTGTCGAGGCCGGCGTCCGGGCTCAGCGGCTTGTCGAAGGTGAGCTGGATGGTCGTGCTGTCCAGCGCGGTTGCCACCACGATCGACGGGCCGATGGTGTCACGCGCCGCCGCGAGCAGCTCCAGGTAGGGCTGTGCGTCCGTGATGTTCACCTGCGTGCTGTCCCAGATCTCATTGGCGTCGCGGGTGAGGCTGTGGTTGCCGTCCACATAGGCGATCACGGAGTACGTGCCGGGGCCGAAGGGACCAAGGTGGAACTGTCCGGAGCTGTCGGCAATGCCAAAGTACACCACGCTGTCGGGGCGCTGGATGGCCTCGACCACGGCGCCCGGGGCCACGCGCTGCGCCGCCCAGTCAAAGACGCGCCCATGCACCCCGAAGGCGGGCATGGTCGCGCCGGTGCTGAAGACGACGGTGTACGCCTTTTTGGTGGCGTTGCCGCTGAGGTCGCGCAGGCCGGGGAGCAGCGTCACCGCGTATGCCGTGTTGGGCCGCCACTTGCCGTCCTGCGGCTGGACGTCGATGTGGTCGCGGTGCCAGTGGACCTTGGGATCCCCCACGCGCGGGGAAACCAGGAACAGGCCGTTCAGGTCGCCGGTGGGCCCCGACCGGTCGCTCACCACTTCATTGAACTGGAATGTGACGGCGTCCCCGTGAAAATTAACGGAGTTCGTATCGGGCACGACGCTGACCAGCGTCGGGGGATCATGGTCCACGGGGCCGCCGGGGATCGGCGCCATCGAGGCGCAGCCGACCAGCAGCACCAGGACCACTAGCCGCCGCACAACGCCTCGACCTTCTCGGTGAGCTGCCGGCGCCGGGCGGTCCATTCCACCAGCTTGTCCCGCTCGCCCTGCACCACGGCCGCGGGCGCGCGGCTGGTGAACTTTTCGTTGGCCAGCCGGGCCTCCAGGGCGCCCATCTGCCTTTCAAGCTCCGCCAGTTCGGCGCGCAGGCGCGCGCACTCGTGCTCGACGTCGATGGCGCCGGCCAGGTGCAGGCACACCTCGGTGCCGTCCCGGAGGAACGCCGAGGCCACCGCGCCGGTCGGCGGGTGGCCGGCCAGGGTGAACGAGACGCGCGCCAGCCGCGCGAGCACGCCGCGCTCATCCTCGAACACGTCCGCCCTGGCGCCCGCGTCCGCGGGCACGATCGTGGCGTCCAGCGTCCTGGCGGGGGGAATGGCGTAGTCGGACCGGATCTGCCGGAGTTGCGACACCGCCTCCATCACGACCTCGAACTCCGCCGCGGCCGCGGCGGGCGCCGGCCCGGTGGCTGCCACGGTGGGCCAGGCCGCCTGCGTCAGCAGGGCGCCGTCGGGGCGGGAGGGCAGGCGCTGCCATATCGCTTCCGTAATGAACGGCACGATGGGGTGCAGCAGGCGAAGCGCCGAGTCAAAGGCGTGGACCAGCACGGCGCGCGCGGCCATGCCGTCGTCGCCCGCCTCCCCCAGCCGCCCCTTGACCGCCTCCACGTACCAGTCGGCCAGTTCGCTCCACACGAACCGGCGCGCCGTTTCGGCGTACTCGTTCAACCGCATTCCCTGATAGCGCTGTTCGGGGCGCCAGCCGCGCTGGTCCACGCCCGGGAGGGGGTGCGTGGGACGCAGGGGACCAAGTGCCGCGTTGCACTCGGCGATCGCGGTGTCCAGCCGGGCCAGGATCCATGCATCGGCGCGTGAAAGCCGGCGTGCGTCGAGCGTGGCCAGGGCCGGCACCGGCGCGTCGCCCAGGTTGCCCAGCAGGAAGCGCGCGATGTTCCACAGCTTGGTGGCAAAGTTCCGTCCCGTGGCAAACGACCGCTCCAGGTCGTTGGGGTCGAGGATCACGTCGGCGCCCAGGCCCATGCCCGAGACCAGCGTCCAGCGCAGCGCGTCGGCCCCGTACATCCGGATCACGTCCATGGGATCGATGCCGTTGCCCAGCGACTTGGACATCTTGCGATGGCTCGTGTCGCGCACCGTGCCGTGCAGCAGCACGGTGTGAAAGGGCGCGCGCCCCTGGAATTCGTAGCCCGCCATGATCATGCGGGCCACCCAGAAGAACAGGATCTCGGGCGCCGTCGCCAGTACGTCGGTGGGGTAGAACGCCTGCAGGTCGGGCGCCTCGTCCGCGGGCCATCCCAGGGTGCTGATGGGCCAGAGCCAGCTCGAAAACCAGGTGTCCAGCACGTCCTCGTCCTGGCGCAGGCGACCGCCGCACTCGGGGCAGGTGGTGAGGTCCTCGCGACTGGCGAGCACGCGCACCGGGGAGCACGCGTCGCAATACCAGACGGGCACGCGATGCCCCCACCAGAGCTGTCGCGAGATGTTCCAGTCGCGGATGCCCTCCAGCCAGTTGACGTACACGGCCTCCCACCGTTCCGGCAGGATGCGGATGGCGCCGTCGCGCACGGCCTGCAGGGCGGGGCGGGCCAGGGGTTCCATCTTTACGAACCACTGATCGCTCAGGCGCGGCTCCACCACGGTGCCGCAGCGGTAGCAGTGGCGCACGTTGTGCGTGTGCTGCTCCGTGCGCACCAGCGCGCCGGATTCGGTGAGCGCGGCCACGATGCGCTTGCGGGCCTCAAAGCGGTCCAGCCCGGCCAGCCACTCCGGCACGCGGCCTTCGGCGTCGGCGCCGGCGTTCACGTGCGCCGTCTCGTCAATGACCACCGGCATGGCCAGGTGGTGGCGACGTCCCACCTCAAAGTCGTTGGGGTCGTGGGCCGGGGTGATCTTCACCACGCCCGTGCCGAATGCGGGGTCCGCGTATTCGTCGGCAATCACCGGGATGTCGCGGTCCACGATGGGCAGCCGCACGCTGCGCCCCACCAGGTCGCGATACCGGTCATCCGCCGGGTTCACCGCAACGGCCACGTCGCCGAGCATGGTCTCGGGGCGCGTGGTCGCCACCGTGAGCCGCCGCGTCGGGTCATCGGATACGGGGTATGCCACGTGCCAGAGCGTGCCTGGTTCCTCCTGGAATTCGGCCTCCTCGTCGCTGAGCGAGGTGAGGCAGCGCGGGCACCAGTGGATCACGCGGTGGCCGCGGTAGATCAGGCCCTTGTCGAACAGGCGCACGAATGCCTCGCGCACGCCGCGCGAGAGCTCGGGGCTGAAGGTGTACGCGGTGCGCGTCCAGTCGGCGGAGCACCCCAGCGCCTCCAACTGCTTGAGGATGACGCCACCAGTCTGCTCCACGAACTGTTCGGTGCGCCGCACGAACGCCTCGCGCCCCAGGTCGAAGCGGGATTTCCCCTCGGCCGTGAGCTGCTTTTCCACCACGTTCTGCGTGGCGATGCCCGCGTGGTCGGTGCCCGGCACCCAGAGCGCCTCGGTGCCGGCCTGCATGC
Source organism: Gemmatimonadaceae bacterium (assembly GCA_035700805.1). Taxonomy (GTDB): domain Bacteria; phylum Gemmatimonadota; class Gemmatimonadetes; order Gemmatimonadales; family Gemmatimonadaceae; genus JAGWRI01. The sequence continues at coordinate 51,905 of DASSOG010000063.1, forward strand.
GCGCCCACCGCGTGATCACGTCCTGCACGGTGTTGTTCAGCCCGTGCCCCACATGCAGGACGGCCGTGACGTTGGGCGGCGGCATGAGCACGGTGAACGGCTCTTCGGAGCCGCCGGCGCGCGTGGACGATGCGGCGGGCGCCGAAAAGGCCCCCGCCTCGCGCCAGCGGCGGTAGGTGGCCGCCTCGGTCTCGGCGTGGTCGTAACGGTCGGGAAGTTCTGTGGTATTCGAGCGGGCCATCGGGGCGCGGGGCGGGAGTCGTGACTGGAAACCCGTAACTTAATGTTCCGGCTACGCCGGGGTGGGCCTCCACGCGTGTTCGTTCACCCCCAGGCGTGTCACCACGCGCCGTACCCCGGGAACACCGCCCGCCACGGTGGCCGCGTAGCTGACTTCGCGTTCCGCATCCACGTGTCCCGAGAGCTCGACGGTGCCGTCCGGGCCCACATCGATGTCAATGGGCCGCGCGACAAGCGTGGGGTCGTTCTGGAATGCGGCCAGGACGCGCTCACCCAGTTCATCGTCGGCGTCCGCATCGGCGTCAGCGTCGTCGTCGGAATCATCCCAGTCGTCCTCGAACGCCAGCGCGGGATCGGGGGCGTGGTCCGGCAAGGCTTCGTCCGGCGCGGCGTCGTCGTCCACGGCTGCGTCCCGCAGCCGGCCGAGAATGCCCTGCACGCCCCCGAACACCTGGGCCAGGGCCAGGCCGGCGATGAATCCCGCGGCCCCGCCCGCGATGGCACTGGTGATTCGGGAGGCTGGGGACGAGCGGCGCGAGTGCGCCGGATGCGAAGACATGAGACCGGACCGTGGCGGAAGGTATCCGGTAACGATAACTTGGAAGCTGGCGTTCAGCGACCGGATCCACTGGACGACCGCGCGACGAGCCGTTCCGATCCCCCACAGGCCACCGATGCGTGTTTCGCGGCTGTACAAGAAGGAAGCGGAGGTCGAGACCGAGGTCATCCCGGCCCCGCGCATCGTGCTCTGGCTGGTGATCGGGCTCCTCATCCTGGCGGGCATTGCGCTGTACTTCCGGTACGGCAGCTACCTGACGCCACTTCTCTGAACCGTTCTGACACGATGATCGATGGGCCATCGGACATGCTGACGCTCACGCTGCCCGACGGCGCGACACGCGAAGTCGCGCCCGGTACGCTTCCTGCCACCGTCGTGAAGTCCATTGGCGAAGGGTTGTTCCGCGCGGCGCTCGCCGTGCAGGTGAACGGCCAGATCCAGGACCTCATGACGCCGCTGCGCCAGGGAGGGGACTTCCGCGTCCTCACCAGCCGCGACGCCGCGGCGCTGGACGTGCTGCGGCACTCGTCCGCGCACCTGCTGGCCACCGCGGTGCGCCGCATCCGCCCGGATGCGAAGATCGGCTTTGGCCCGGCCATCGAGGACGGGTTCTACTACGACTTCGAGGTCGAGCGGCCGTTCACCCCCGAAGACCTGGCGCGGTTCGAGGAGGAGATGGCGACGGTCGCCAAGGAGAAGCTCCCGTTCGTGCGCGCCGAGGTATCGCGCGCGGAGGCACAGCGGGTGTTTGCCGACGACCCGCTCAAGCTGGAACGCCTGGCCGAGCTGGGCGACGATGAGGTGATCTCCACGTACACCGACGGGCCATTCGTGGATCTCTGTCGCGGCCCGCACGTGCCCGACACGGGCTACCTGAAGCATTTCAAGCTGCTGCACACCGCCGGCGCGTACTGGCGTGGCGACGTGAAGCGCCAGATGCTGCAGCGCATTTACGGCACCGCGTGGTTCCGCCGGGAAGACCTGGACGCCTACCTGCATCGCATAGAGGAAGCGCGCAAGCGCGACCACCGCGTGGTGGGCAAGCAGCTCGACCTGTTCATGTTCCATCACTTCAGTCCGGGGTCGGTGTTCTGGACCGAGCGCGGCACCACGATCTTCAACGAGCTGGTGGGGTACGTCCGCGAACTGCAGCGCGAGAAGTTCCAGGAAGTGCGCACGCCGGTGCTCTACAACAAGGGCCTGTGGGAGATCTCGGGACACTGGGGCAAGTACCGCGAAAACATGTTCCTGGTGTACAACAACGAGACGCAGGAGCATGACACCTCGCTCAAGCCCATGAATTGCCCCTCGCACTACATGCTGTACCTGGGGCACAAGCACTCCTACCGCGAACTGCCGCTGCGCCTGGCCACCTTCGACACGCTGCACCGCAATGAAGTGACGGGGGCGCTGTCGGGCCTCACGCGCGTCCGGCAGTTCCACCAGGACGACTGCCACATCTTCCTGCGCGAAGACCAGATTGCCGAGGAAGTGCGGTTCCTGGCGCAGTTCATCGTGGATTTCTACAAGACCTTCGGGCTGCAGCCCACTGTGCGCTTTGCCACGCGTCCCGAGGTCCGCATTGGCGACGACGCGCTCTGGGATCGCGCGGAGGCGGGGCTGAAGTCCGCGCTGGAAGCCACCGGCATGGCCTACGAGCTGAAGCCCGGCGATGGCGCGTTCTACGGGCCCAAGATCGACTTCGACGTCACCGACTCACTGGGTCGCCTGTGGCAGTTGGGCACCATCCAGCTCGACTACAACGCGCCGGAGCGCTTTGACCTGGAGTACGTGGGCGAGGACAACACCATGCACCGGCCCGTGGTGATCCACCGCGCCGTGAGCGGCAGCTTTGAGCGGTTCATCGCCATCCTCATCGAGCACTTTGCCGGCGCGTTCCCGGTGTGGCTGGCGCCCGAGCAGGTGCGCGTGCTTCCGATCACCGACGAAGTGGCCGGCGTGGCCGGGGACATCGTGCGCCGCATGCGGGACGCGGGCATCCGCGCGCACCTGGATGACCGGAAGGAGACGCTGAACTATCGCATCCGCGACGGCGAGGTGATGAAGGTGCCGTACATGGCGGTGGTGGGAAAGCGCGAGGCCGAGTCCGACGCGGTGGCGGTACGCGTGCGGGGCGAGGGCAAGAAGCAGGAAGTGGTGCCGGTGGCCGACTTCATCGAACGCGTCCGCACGGAGGCGGCCCAGCGCGCGCTGGCGCCGTAAGCGTGCGGCAGCTTTTCCGGCGCCCCACTGTCCCCTAGCTTTCAGGTATCATGGCTGACCCAACGCGCGTTCCCGTCATCGTCTCCGCCGCCCGCACTCCCATCGGCAAGTTCATGGGCGGCCTCTCCCCACTCTCTGCGCCCGAACTCGGCGCCGTGGCCATCAAGGCGGCCGTCGAGCGATCCGGGGTGCCGGCCGCCGAGGTGCAGGATGTGATCATGGGGAACGTGATCCAGGGTGGGGTGGGGCAGGCGCCGGCTCGGCAGGCGCAGCTCAAGGCGGGCATTCCCGCCAGCGTCACCGCGCTCACGGTGAACAAGGTGTGCGGGTCGGGGCTCTACGCCGTCGCGCTGGCCGCGCAGGCCATCAAGGCCGGGGACCGCGAGGTGGTGGTGGCCGGCGGTCAGGAGTCCATGTCCAACGCCCCCTTCTATGTATATGGCATGCGCGGCGGCGTGAAGCTGGGCGACCAGCAGATGGTGGATGGCATGATCCGCGATGGCCTCTGGTGCGCGGCGTGCGACATCCACATGGGTGGGCACGCCGAGTACACCGCGAAGAAGGCCAGGCTGACGCGCGCCATGCAGGATCAGTTTGCGGCGGAGTCGCACCACAAGGCCGTGGCCGCCATCGACGGTGGAAAGTTCAAGGCCGAGATCGCGCCGGTGAGCGTGCCGGGTCGCAAGGGGCCCACCGTAGTGGACACCGACGAGCAGCCGCGGCGCGATACCACGGTCGAGGCGCTGGGCAAGCTGCGTCCGGCGTTCGGCGCCAGGGACGCCAGGCCTGATGAGCTGAGCGTGACGGCGGGGAACGCGTCGAGCCTGAACGACGGCGGCGCGGCCCTGGTGGTCACGTCGCAGGCGTACGCCAAGGCCCACGGACTCACGGTGATGGCGCGCATCGATGCGTACGCCACCGGCGCGGTGGAGCCCCGTGAGCTGTTCTTCGCGCCGATCCTCGCGGTGAAGAACCTCATGAAGAAGTCCGGCACAAAGATCGGCGACTACGAACTGGTGGAGGCCAACGAGGCCTTTGCCGCGCAGGCGCTGGCCGACGGCGCGGAGCTGGGCTGGGACTGGAGCCGCGTGAACGTGAATGGCGGCGCCATCGCGCTGGGGCACCCGCTGGGAGCGAGCGGCGCCCGCATCCTCACCACGCTCCTGTTCGCCATGCAGGCTCGCAACGTACACACCGGACTCGCCACGCTGTGCCTGGGTGGCGGGGATGCGGTGGCCCTCAGTGTCACCAGGGAGTGAGATCATGAAGACCGCCGTCCTCGTTGACAACCGCCGCCTCGCGCTGCTGGGCACGGTCGGCTTTGCGCTGGCCCTGGCCGCCGCGGCGCAGGTGTCCATTCCGCTGCCGGGCACGCCCGTTCCCCTCAGCCTCGAACCGCTGCTCGTGGTGATCGCGGGCCTGATGCTCGGCCCGGTGTACGGCGCGGCCAGCATGGCGCTGTACCTGGCCGCCGGGGCTATGGGACTTCCCGTATTTGCTCCCATGGGGGCGCCCGGGGTGCTGCGGCTGGTGGGGCCGACGGGCGGCTACCTGCTGGCCTATCCCGTGGCCGCGTACGCCGCGGGCTTCCTGGCCTTGCGGCTGCGCGGGTTTGGCGGGCGCGCGCTGGCGGCGGGTGCTGGCGTGCTCGTGCTGTATGTGGGAGGGCTGGCCCAACTGGCCGTGCTCACCGGCAGCCTGACGCGCGCCGTGCTCTGGGGAGTGGTGCCGTTCGCCGCGGCCGACGCGGTCAAGGCGCTCATCGCCGCGGCCGTGACGCGTTCGCCGGTGACCGCGCGCGGGCGGTGACCCGCCTGAACCTCCTCATCGCGCCCAGCGGCGCGGTGCGGGCGGCATGGCGCATCCTGGTGTTCGTCGCGGTGTTCCTGGGCTCGGTGGTCCTGTTGGCCGCGCTGTTCAACCCGGTGTTGACCGCCGTCGCGGGATTCACCGGCGGGCCCGTGTTCGGGAATTCCCTGGTGCTGCTGCTTGGCGCCCTCGTGGCGACCGCCGTGTGTACGCGCGCCCTGGACCGGACGGGATGGAGCGCCGTGTGGATGGGGCGCGGGGCGGCGCGCCCGCGCGCGCTGTCTGAGGGGTTGCTGCTGGGCGCGCTCGCCATCGGGGTGCCGTGCCTGGTGCTGGTGACCGTCGGCCGGCTGGGCTTTGCGAGTTCACCAAAGGGATCCTGGTGGGGCTATGCGGCGCGGATGGCCGTGATCCTGCTGCCGGCGGCGCTGTTTGAGGAAGTGCTGACGCGCGGCTACCTGCTGGCCGTGCTCCGCGAGTCCATCGGGTGGCGGTCGGCCCTGGTGGTAACCAGCCTCCTGTTCGGGCTGCTGCACACCTTGAACGCGGGCGCCACCGTCCAGACCATCAGTGTGGTCATCCTGGCGGGGGTGTTCCTGGGGGGAATCGTCCTGCTGACCGGGAGCGTGTATGCGGCGTGGATGGCGCACTTCGGGTGGAACTGGTGCATGGCCGCCCTGCTGCATTCATCGGTGAGCGGAATCGCGTTCCATACGCCAAATTACAGGCTGATCGACACCGGTCCTGCCTGGCTGACGGGTGGTGCGTGGGGTCCTGAGGGCGGGGCGGCAGCGGCCGTGGGGCTCCTGGCGGGTCTGGCGTATCTCAATGCGCGACGCGTACGTCGCGAGGAGTCATAGCATGACCGAACGGATTGCCGTGCTCGGCGCGGGGCAGATGGGCAATGGCATTGCCCATGTGTTCGCCCAGGCCGGCTACCCGGTGTCCATGATCGATATCTCCCAGGCCGCGCTGGCCAAGGGGCGCGAGACCATCAGCAGGAACCTGGATCGCCAGGTGAAGAAGGGCACCCTCCAGCCGGCGGACAAGGACGCGACCCTGGCGCGCATTGCGGATAAGGATTCGCTGGACGGGGTCCGCGACGCCACGCTGGTAATCGAGGCGGTGACCGAGAACCGCGAGCTCAAGGCGAAGATCTTTGCCGACCTGGACGCCAAGGCGCCGGCCGGCGCCATCCTGGCCTCCAATACCAGTTCCATCTCCATCACCGAGATCGCGGCGCGCACCGCGCGCCCCGAGGCCGTCATCGGCATGCACTTCATGAACCCGGTGCCGGTGATGCAACTGGTGGAAGTGATCCGGGGCATTGCCACCAGCGACGCCACCACCACGCGCGTGCTGGAGCTCAGCCGGGCGGTGGGGAAGACGCCGGTGGAGGTGAACGACTACCCCGGCTTCATTGCCAACCGGGTGCTGATGCCGATGATCAACGAGGCGGTGCAATGTCTCATGGAAGGCGTGGGCACCGCGGAAGCCATTGACACGGTGATGAAGCTCGGCATGAACCACCCCATGGGCCCGCTCACCCTGGCCGACTTCATCGGGCTCGACACGTGCCTGGCGATCCTCGAGGTGATGCACGCCGGGCTCGGCGACCCGAAGTACCGGCCCTGTCCGCTGTTGCGCAAGTACGTGGCAGCCGGGTGGCTGGGGCGCAAGTCCGGCCGCGGCTTTTATCAGTACTGATTCATGACCTGGGCGCTTACCCCGCTGACGGAAGAGCAGCGAGAGATCCAGAAGCTGGCCCGCGATTTTGCCGTCGCGGAGCTGGCGCCGTGGGCGGCGGCGTGGGACCGCGACGCGCACTTCGAGCCCTCCATCGTCCCGCGGCTGGGCGCGCTGGGGTTCCTGGGCATGATGATCCCCGAGGCGTACGACGGGCTTGGGCTGGACACGCTCACGTACCTGCTGGCGCTGGAGGAGATCGCGGTGGTGGACGCATCGGTGGCGGTGATGCTGAGCGTGCACAACTCGCTGCCCACGCAGATGCTGCTGCGGTGGGGGACTGACGAACAGAAGGAACGGTACCTGAAGCCCATGGCCCGCGGCGAGAAGCTGGGGGCCTTTGCGCTTTCCGAGCCGGACAGCGGGTCCGACGCAGCGTCGCTGCGCACGCAGGCGGTGCGGGACGGTGACCACTGGGTGCTGAACGGCACCAAGGCCTGGGTGTCCAGCGGGTCGGAGAGTGACGTGATCCTGGCCATGGCCCGCACCGACACCGCGGAGGACCGGCGCGGCGCGCGGGGCATCAGCACCTTCATCGTCACGCCCGACATGCCGGGGTTTCACCCGGGCAAGAAGGAAGACAAGATGGGCCTGCGGGCGTCGCCCACGGTGCAGATCGCGTTCGAGAACCTGCGGGTGCCCGCGGCCAACCTGCTGGGTGAGCAGGGCAGCGGGTTCATTTACGCCATGAAGTCGCTGGACAAGGGGCGCCTGGGCATTGCCGCGCAGTGCGTGGGCATCGCGCGCGCGGCCCTGCAGTATGCGGCGACGTACGCGGCCGAGCGTCGGCAGTTCGGCAAGCCCATCAAGGAGTTCCAGGCCATCCAGTTCAAGCTGGCGGACATGGCCACCAAGGTCTCGGCGGCGCGCGCCCTGCTGCACGCGGCGGCGACGGCCGAGGGCCGTGGGCAGCACGTGACACAGTTCAGTTCCATGGCCAAGTTGATGGCCAGCGAGGCCGCGATGTGGGTGACCACGGAAGCGGTGCAGATCTTCGGCGGGTACGGTTACGTGAAGGACTACCCCGTCGAGCGGTTGTTCCGCGATGCCAAGGCGACCGAGATCTACGAGGGCACCTCGGAGATCCAGCGCATCGTCATCGCGCGTGAGTTGTATTCCCAGCTCGGTTCCTCCTCCCTCTGATCCTGAGAGCTTCAATGAAAATCTTTGATACGATCGCCGGCATGGGCCATGAACAGCTCGTCCTCTGCCAGGATGCCGCCTCGGGCTACCGCGGCATCATCGCCATCCACAGCACCACGCTGGGGCCGGCGCTGGGCGGCACGCGCTTCTGGACGTACGCGTCTGACGACGACGCCATCACCGACGCGCTGCGACTGGCGCGCGGCATGACCTACAAGAACGCGGTGGCCGGGCTCAACCTGGGTGGCGGCAAGTCGGTGATCATCGGCGACAACAAGACGGCGGATCGCGAGATGATCTTCCGCGCGCACGGCCGGTTCGTGGAGTCGCTCGGGGGACGCTACATCACCGCGGAAGACGTGGGCACCAGCACGGCCGACATGGACTTTGTCCACATGGAAACCGAGTATGTGAGTGGATTGGCGGCGCGCTCGGGCGACCCGAGCCCGGTGACGGCCCACGGCGTGTTCCGGGCCATCCAGGCGTCGGCAAAGCAGAAGTGGGGGTCGGACGACCTGAGCGGCAAGACGGTGGCGGTGCAGGGGTGCGGGCACGTGGGGTACTACCTGGCCAAGGAGCTGCACGAGGCGGGCGCGCACCTGGTGGCGTCGGACATCGACGCCGAGCGGGTGAAGCGCGTCGTGAGCGAGTTTGGCGCCAAGGGCGTGCAGGGTGACGACATCTACAGCGCCGAGGCGGATGTGTTCGCGCCGTGCGCGCTGGGCGCGGTGATCAATGACAAGACGATCCCGATGCTCAAGGTCGAGGTGGTGGCCGGGTCCGCGAACAACCAGTTGCTAGAGGAGCGGCACGGCGCGGTGCTGGACAAGAAGGGCATCCTGTACGCGCCGGACTACGTGGCGAATGCCGGCGGCGTGATCAACGTATATGGCGAGCTGGCGGGGTGGACGGCCGAGCGGGCGTTCCGCAAGGCAGACGAGATCTATGATACCGTGCTTCGGGTGTTCCGGATTGCCAGGGAACGCGGGGTGCCGACGTATGAGGCGGCGGATCGCCTGGCGGAGATGCGCATCAAGTCGGTGGGCTCCATGGTGCGCACCTGGCCGCAGTGGCCGAACAAGTAGGGGACCTCTTTCCGTGGACGTGGTGTGATGACTGGCCAATGGATGGACTGGGACCGTTGCCCGCCGGGTGATGCCCTGCGGGCGACGGACCCCGAGGTGGCGGCGCTGATCGCGCAGGAAGTGGCGCGGCAGAACGAGGGCATCGAGCTGATTGCCAGCGAGAACTTTGTCTCGCCGGCCGTGCTTGAGGCCCTCGGGTCGCCTTTAACGAACAAATATGCCGAAGGACTGCCCGGCAAGCGCTACTATGGCGGGTGTGAGGTGGTGGACCAGGTGGAGCAGCTCGCCATTGACCGGGCCAAACAGCTCTTTGGCGCCGACCATGCCAACGTGCAGCCGCACTCGGGGGCGCAGGCGAACATGGCCGTGTTCATGACGGCGCTCAAGCCGGGCGACACCTTCCTGGGCATGGCGCTCTCCAACGGCGGGCACCTGACCCATGGCTCGCCGGTGAACTTTTCGGGGATCCTGTATCACGCCACGTCGTATGGCGTCACCGACCAGGGCCTCATTGACTATGACGAAGTGCGGGATCGGGCGCGGGAGCACCAGCCCAGAATGATCATCGCCGGGTACAGCGCGTATTCGCGGTTCATCGACTTCGGCGTGTTTGCCGACATCGCCGCGGAAGTGGGCGCGGTGCTGATGGTGGACATGGCGCACTTTGCCGGGCTGGTGGCGGCGGGCATCTATCCCTCGCCCGTGCCGCATTCCGATTTCGTCACCAGCACCACGCACAAGACGCTGCGCGGCCCGCGCGGTGGGCTGATCCTGTGCAAGGCCCAGCACGCCAAGGCGCTGGACAAATCCGTGTTTCCGGGCACGCAGGGCGGACCGCTGGAGCACGTGATCGCCGCCAAGGCTGTCGGGTTCAAGGAAGCCCTGGAACCGTCGTTCCGTGACTACTGCGTGCGCATCGTGAAGAACGCGCAGGCGCTGGCCGCGGGCCTGATGGCGCGCGGGTACGACGTCGTGTCCGGCGGCACCGACAACCACCTGATGCTGGTGGACCTGCGCAACCGCGGCGAGGCGCTCACCGGCAAGGTGGCCGAGACGGCGCTCAATGCCGCCGGCATCACGGTGAACAAGAACACCGTGCCGAATGAGACGCGCTCACCCTTCGTCACCAGCGGCGTGCGGATCGGTACGTCGGCGGTCACGACGCGCGGCATGAACGCGCCTGAGATGGAGCACATCGCGGTGCTCATCGACCGGGTGCTGCAGGCGCCCGAGGACCTGGCCGTGCGCGCGGCGGTGCACGCGGAAGTGCACGCCCTCGCCGCGGCGTTTCCGCTGTATCCCACGCCTGGCGTTCCCGTCGGTACGTGACGGCGCCGGCCGAACGCACCGCGCTCCCACGGCGGCTGGGCTACTGGAGCGCGGTCGCCGTCCTGGTCGGTTCCACCATTGGGTCGGGGATCTTCCGGTCGCCGGCCGGCATTGCCGACCGGCTGCCGGGCCCATTGCCGCTGGCCACGGTCTGGGTCATGGGCGGGCTCTTTGCGCTGTGCGGGGCGCTGACGCTCGCGGAGCTGGGTTCGGCGTTTCCACATACCGGTGGCATCTATGTGTTCATCCGGGAGGCGTTCGGGAACATGCCGGCGTTCCTCTTCGGCTGGTCGGAACTGGTGATCATCCGGGCGGCGAGCTATGGCGCCATTTCCATCACCTTTGCCGAATACGCGCTGCGCGCGGCGGGGTTCAACCCAGCGCTGGCTCCGTACGACAGCTACGCCCACTACCTCGCGGCGGCCGCCATTGCCACACTGGCGCTGGTGAACGTCGTGGGCATCAAGTGGAGCTCGCTGGTGCTCAACCTGACCACGCTCGCCAAGTACGGCGCGCTGGTGTTCATCATTCTCTTCGCGATGGCCATCGCCCTGCCGCGCACCGGCGGCCACTACACGCCGGTGGCGCCCGCCGGGAGCTTTACCGTGTCCGCGTTCGGGCTGGCGCTGGTGAGCACCCTCTGGGCGTACGATGGCTGGGCCGACCTGAGCTTCGTGGCGGGTGAGGTGCGCGATGCGCAGCGCAACGTGCCGCGCGCGCTCATCACCGGCACGCTGGCGGTCATCGGGATCTACCTGCTGGCCAACCTCGCGTACCTTGCCGTGATGCCCGTGGAGGAGATCCGGCACTCACCGCTGGTGGCCGCCGCCGTGGCCGAGAACCTCCTGGGCGCGCCGGGCGTGGCATTCGTGGGCATCACCGTGATGCTGTCCACCTTTGGCACGCTGACGGGCTCGCTGCTCACGGCGCCGCGGATCTTCTTTGCCATGGCCGACGACGGGCTCTTTTTCCGCAAGGTGTGCGCCGTGCATCCGCGATTCCAGACGCCCTGGGTGGCCATCAGCATCGGCGGCGCGCTGGGAATCGTCTTCGTCATGCTGCGCAGCTTTGACCAGCTTGCCGACACCTTTGTCACGGCCATCGTCCCGTTCTACGCGCTCGGGGTGGCCGCGGTCTTCGTCCTGCGGCGCCGGACGGACTATCGGCCGCCGTTCCGCGTGCCGTGGTACCCCGTCGTGCCTATCCTGTTCGTGCTGTCCACGGTGTACCTGCTGGCCAACGCGCTGCTGACGCCGGCCAGCCGCTGGGGCACGGCCGCGGTGCTCGGCGTGGTGGCGCTGGGCATCCCGGTGTTCTACCTGACGGTGGGCCGCCGCCGTCGGGGGTGACCGGGGCGCGGTCGCACACGCCCGGGCCGAAGTCGAGTGACCTGATCGCCAACGCGCACGCCTGGGCCCGATTTGGGGTGACCTGATCGCGATTGCGCAACCCCCGGCGGGAGTTGTGGACGCGCGCGAAACTCCACATACTGTTCCCGTCGGGCATGAGGCCCGGCACTTGCGACGGACATTCGACACACTCGCGCAGCGAACCGTGAACGAGCTGACCTTCCGCGACGGCATCATGGACCGCATCCTGCTCAAGGAGCGGCGGTTCGACGAGCGCGCATACCTGTTTGCGCTCGCCGCGCTTGAGTTCTGCCAGCAGCGGCTGCCCGAGCGACGGCACATCTCGGGGCGCGAACTCGCGCTGGCGTGCCGCGACCTGGCCATCGAGCGCTTTGGCGTGCTGGCCCGCCTGGTGCTGGAGCACTGGGGCATCCGGAGCAGCGCCGACATTGGCGATGTGGTATTCACGCTCGTCGAGATGGACTTCCTGCTCAGCCAGCCCGATGATCGCCGCGAGGAGTTCGTGGACGCGTTCGACTTCGGCGACGCGTTCGACCGGAGTTATCCGTGGTGCGGAGCCATTCACGCATGACCCAGTCCCCGACGGAACTGCCCGCCTGCCGCAAGTGCGGCAAGGGCGTGCTGCTGCCGCTCAGCGATTACGGGCGCGACGGCGCACCCATCACATACAAGGCATGGGCCTGCAGCAACCCGGAGTGCGGGTTCAATGTCCGTATCGACAACGGCGAACTGAGCTACGGCCGCACCATCGGTACGTCGCAGAAGTAGCGGCGCCTGAGCGTGCGGTGCGGCGCGCACCCACCTGTATGCCCTCGTCCCGCCTCCTCGTCCGCGTCGTCTCCGCAGCCCAGGCCGCCGCGCGGGATGCGGCCGCCATGGCCGGCGGTACTCCCTCGGCCACGCTCATGGACCGGGCCGGCACCGGCACCGCGCACCTGGTCCTGCAGCACTTCAACCTGCCACGCGGGGCTCGCGTGCTCGTGCTCACTGGGGCCGGCAACAACGGTGGAGACGGCTGGGTGGTGGCGCGCGAACTCGCGGCCCTGGGCGCGGACGTTCATGTCTGCGAAGTGCTGGCCCCCAAGTCGCGCGACGCGATTGACGCACGCGAGCGGGCGCGGCGCGAGGGTGGAAATCGCGTGCGCGAGTGTGCGCTGGAGTCCGCGCACGCAGAAGCGTATGCCGTGGTGGTGGACGCGCTGCTCGGCACGGGTGCCACCGGCGCGCCACGCGGCGCGATACTCGATGCGCTCCAGGCCCTGCGTGTCCAGCGGGAGCGCGGCGCCGGTGTGGTGGCGGTGGACCTGCCCACCGGGCTCGACGCCACGAGCGGTGACGGGCAGCACGCGGTGCCGGCGCAATTCACAGTCACGTATGGCACCGTGAAGCGTGGCCACCTCATCTCGCGCGGCATTTGCGGCCACGTCGCCGTGCTCGACATCGGCCTCGGCGCGCACGCCGCGCTCGCCGACGACGCGCCATTGCTGGTGGACGAGGCGTGGGTGGCCGAGCAGGTGCCCGTGATCCACGCCGACGCGCACAAGGGGACGCGTGGCAAGCTGGTGATCGTAGGCGGCGGCGAGGGCATGTCGGGGGCGGTGATCCTGGCGGCGCGCGCCGCGTTGCGGAGCGGCGCCGGAATGGTCAAGGTGCTGGCCGACGCGCGGTCGCTGGATGCCGTGCGCGCGGCGGAACCGGCGGCGCTCACGGGCGAGTGGCCGGAGTCGGATGCGGCGGTGGCCGCCGATATCGCGGGATGGGCCGACGCCGTGGCCATCGGTCCGGGCCTGGGCAATTCCGCGCGCACGCGCGCACTCGTCGAACGCGTGCTGACCGGCTGGCGGGGCCCGGTGCTGATGGACGCCGACGCGCTGAACGTGTTCGCCGGCTCGCTGGACGCGCTCGCGCGATTGCTGTCGGGTCGCGCCGCCGTGTTGACGCCGCACGCCGCGGAGTTCGCGCGGCTGGCGAGCGTGAGCGTGGCTGACGTGCTGGCGCAACGGTTTGAGATTGGGGTGGCCGTGGCCCGCCAACTGGGGGCAGCGGTGCTGCTCAAGGGAACGCCCACCGTTGTATTCGCGCCCGACGGTCGCCAGCGCCTGGTGAGTGCCAGTGGCACGCCGGCGCTGGCCACTGGCGGCAGCGGTGACGTGCTGTCTGGCATTATTGGTACGCTAATAGTACAGCTCGACGATCCGACCGTGGCGGCCGCGTGTGGCGCGTGGGTACATGGGCGCGCCGCCGAGCTCGCGCAGTTTGCGCCAGCCACCCGACTCGTGGGCGCGTCGGGCGCCCCTGCGTCATCGCCCGGAGCGCCTGCGTCCGCTTCAGGAGCGCCTGCGTCCGCGTCAGGAGCGCCTCCGTCCGGGGCGCGTCGCGATGCGCGCGGCGTGGCGCTGGACGACGTGGTGAGCGCGCTGCGCGATGCCTGGCGCCTGTCCGCACAGCCACCGGCGCCGCCGCTGCTTGCCGAACTCCCCGCCGTCGAGGTAGCCACGTGAGTGATCGAGGCCACGTGCCGCTGGGCCCGGGCGCGGAGTTCGACGCCATCCGCGAGCTGCTCGAACAGTGGGGGCCGCTCAGCGCCGGCGCGGGCGACGATGCCGCGCTGCTCACGGTGCCCGCGGGGGCGCGCCTGGTGGCCAGCACCGACGCCACGGTGGAAGATGTGCACTTCCGTGATGGGTGGATCACGCCAACGGAAATTGGCTACCGCGCGGTGACCGCGGCGTTGAGCGACCTGGCGGCCATGGGAGCGGCGCCGCTGGGGGTCCTCACGGCATGGGTGGTTCCGGCATCGTGGCGGAGTCGAGTGGCGGACATCGCGCATGGGGTGGGCGAGGCCGTCGCCAGGGCGGGTACCGTGGTGATGGGCGGGAATCTTTCCGACGGGTCAAAGCTGGCCATCACCAGCACCGTCCTGGGCTCCGTGCGCACGCCGCTGCGGCGGGATGGGGTGCGCGTCGGGGACGCACTGTACGTGACAGGCCGGCTCGGCGGTGTCGGCGCCGCGCTGGCGGCGTTCCTGGCCGGCAACACGCCTGGACCTGAGCATCGCGAACGCTTTGCGCGTCCGGTGGCGCGGCTGTCCGAGGGCGAGTGGCTGGCGACGTATGGCGCGCACGCGGCAGTGGACATCTCGGATGGGCTCGTGGCGGACGCCGCGCACCTGGCGGCGGCTGGGCGTGTAGGGATCGAGCTGGACCTTGGGGCCATCCCGCTGGCGCCGGGTGTGACGGCGCGCGCGGCGCTGGTGAGCGGCGAGGAGTACGAGCTGCTCGTGGCTGCGCCGAGCGCGCTGGACGGCGATGCGTTCCAGAACGCGCATCAGGTGCCGCTCACCATGGTGGGTCGAGTGGTGGCTCGCCATCCGGGGCAGGTGGTGGTGCTCGAGGACGGCCACCACGTTGCGGTGGGGCACGGGCACGACCAGTTTCTCGCGTAATGCGAAGTCTCTGGACCCTCCTGGTGGTTGGCGTCACCACGGCCGTACTTGGTCCGACGGTGATTGTGGCGGCGCTCTTTCGCGTTCGTGACAAGCCGCACGGGCTCTACCAGTGGTGCATGCACACCTGGGCTCGGCTGGCCATCCGGGCCGCGGGCGTGAAGGTGGTGGTGCACAACGCCGAACGCGCCACGGCGGACCATGGCGTGGTGTTCATCGGCAACCACGTGAGCTGGTTCGACGTGTTCGCGCTCGCGGCCACGCTGCCGCGCTACAGCTTTGTGGCCAAGAGCGAGCTGCGGAAGATTCCCGTGTTCGGGCCGGCGGCCGGGGCGGCGGGCATTGTGTACCTGGAGCGCGACAACCGGAAGCAGGCCTTCGAGTCGTACAAGGATGCCGCCGCCCAGGTGCGCGATGGCAAGTCCATCGTGGTGTTCCCCGAGGGGACCCGCGGGCGTGGCTATCCCCTTCGGCCCTTCAAGAAGGGGCCGTTCGTGCTGGCCATTGCCGCCGGCGCGCCCATCGTGCCCACGATCATCTATGGGGCCCGGGCCATCATGCCGCGGGGCTCGTTCCACATCCGGCCCGGCATTGTCCATGTACATTTATTGGAGCCGATACCCACGGCGGGCATGACCTACGACCAGCGTGGCGAACTCATGACGCGCGTGTGGCGTCGCATGGCCGATGCCCTGCACGACCTGTACGGGGTGCCGGTGGCTGATCGCCCCATCGCACGGCGAGACGAACGCGTCACTTGACCTGGATAATACTTTCATGATTACCATCTCCCACGTTCACGCCCGAGAGATCCTGGACAGTCGCGGCAACCCCACCGTGGAGGCCGACGTCTTCCTCTCCAACGGCATCAAGGGGCGCGCGGCGGTGCCCAGCGGCGCCAGCACGGGCGAACGCGAAGCCGTGGAGCTGCGTGACGGCGACGCCGAGCGCTACGGCGGCAAGGGCGTGGAACTCGCGGTGCGCAACGTGGAGGAGACCATCGGGCCCGCCCTGGCCGGCATGGATCCCACGCTGCAGTTGGAGATTGACGCCGCCATGCTCGAGCTGGATGGCACGGCGAACAAGGCGAACCTGGGGGCCAACGCGCTGCTGGCCGTCTCGCTGGCCAATGCCCGCGCGGCGGCGCAGCTCTGTGAGCTGCCGTTGTATCGCTATCTGGGCGGGCCGATGGCGCGGGTGCTGCCCGTGCCGATGATGAACATCCTGAATGGCGGGGCGCACGCCACCAACACCGTGGACTTCCAGGAGTTCATGATCGTGCCCGTGGGCGCCGATTCATTTGGCGAGGCGCTGCGCATGGGCGCCGAGGTATTTCATGCGCTGAAGAAGGTGCTGGTGAAGCGGAAGCTCAGCACCGGCGTGGGCGACGAGGGCGGCTTTGCGCCCGACCTCAAGAACGATGAGGAAGCGCTGCGCGTGGTGATCGAGGCCATCGAGGCGGCCGGCTTCGCGCCCGGACGCGAGGTGGCGCTGGCGCTCGACGTGGCGGCCAGCGAACTCTGGTCCGGCGGCAAGTATGTCTTCAAGAAGAGCGGCGGCAAGGCGCACGATGCCGACGGCATGATTGAACTCTATACCCGCTGGCTGGACGAATATCCCATCGTGTCCATCGAGGATGGGCTGGCGGAGAACGACTGGGCCGGGTGGGCCCGGCTCACCGCCGCGCTGGGGGATCGGTGCCAGCTCGTGGGCGACGATATCTTCTGCACCAACCCCGAGCTGCTGGGGCGCGGCATCGAGGAGGACGTGGCCAACTCCATCCTGATCAAGGTGAACCAGATCGGCACGCTGAGCGAGACCCTGGATACCATCGAGATGGCGCGCGCGGCGGGGTACATGTCCGTCATCTCGCACCGCTCCGGCGAGACCGAGGACACCTTCATTGCCGACCTGGCCGTGGCAACCGGGGCGGGCCAGATCAAGACCGGGTCCGCCAGCCGCACGGACCGTGTGGCCAAGTACAACCAGCTCCTGCGCATCGAAGAAGAGCTGGGTGGCGCGGGCGAGTTCCCGGGCGCGGCCCTGTACGGCCTGTGAGCCGGGCGTCCGCCACCCGCTTGCCGCCCGGCATCCGGAAACTGCTCTGGATCATCGTGGGAGTGGTGGCGCTGGTGTTTGCCGTGCAGGGCGGGGAGTACAGCACGGTGGACCTGCTGCGCCAGCGCGGCCAGCTGCGCGAGCTGCGCGGCAGCGTGGATTCGCTGCAGCGGGAGGTGGATTCCCTGGCGCGGTACCGCGATCGGGTGCTGCACGACCCCAAACTGCAGGAGCGCATCGGGCGCGAGGAGTTCGGCTGGGTGCGCGGCGACAAGGAGCTGTTGTACCGGTTCGCGGATCCGGATAGCACGTCGCGGTGAACGCGCGGTGCCGCGCCGGCGTGCGGCATTCCCGGTCGCTCCGTGAGGGTTTCCGCGACAACCCGTCCGCGGCAACCGGCTATCATTGGAGGTGAATCCAACACGTGCGCGGTCCGGCCGCGGGAGGCACTATGTCCCCGAACGTGCAGCAAGCCCGTCGTCCCATCTCCACGTTGCTGCTGGCCAGCGACGGCTCTCCCGCGATGGAGGGCGTGATTGCCATGACGCAGGCCCTTTCCGCCCGGGACTCGGCGGCGGTGCACGTCGTCACCGCCGTGGAGCCGCTGCCGGTGATGGTGCCCGAGGTCAATCTCCCCATCCCGCCGGATCTGGAGCGCACCCGGCGGGAGAACCTTGAGACCCACGTCCGCGAGCAGGTGGAGCAGGTGGTGCCGAGTGACCGCAAGTGGACCGTGAGCATCACCAACGGCCGGCCCGACAGCGTCATTGCCGACGCCGCGCGCGACCGGCACGCGGATTTGATCGTGCTTGGCCTGGGAACGCACGGCATCGTGGACCGCTGGTTTGGCGGTGAGACGGCGCTTCGCGTGCTGCGCGTGGCGCAGGTGCCCCTGTTCGCGGTGGCGCCCACCCACACCACGCTTCCCCGTCGCGTGCTCGTCGCCATGGACTTCAGCGAACACGCCGAACGCGCGCTTGCCGATGCGCTGTCGGTGATGGACGACCGGGCGGAGCTGACCTTTGCGCACGCGGTGTCGCGCGAGTTCTCCATGGACGTCTGGCCGGACTGGGATCGCGGGTATGAAGAGACGCTAACAGGCAGTTTCGCGGAGCTGCGGCGCCACGTGGCGGTGCCGGCCTCGATGAAGGCGCAGGACCTGGTGTTGCACGGCGACCCGACCCGCGAACTGCTGCAGCACGCCGAGCGCATGAATGCCGACCTGATCGTGGCGGGCAGCCACGGGCGGGGGTTCATTGCCGGTACGCTGCTGGGGCGGGTGTCCACCAAGCTGATTCGCGGGGCCAAGTGTTCGGTGTTCGTGGCGCCGCCCGTCAAGGCCGCTACCTGACGTGAAGCGCGTTCGCGCGGCGGTGATGCCCGCGGCCACGGTGGCCGTCATCGGCATCGGCGTCGCCTTGTGGGCAGGAGGGGCGGGGCGCGAGGCGGCCCACTGGACGTGGCTGGTAGGGCTGGTCATCGTCGGCGCGCCGGTGGTGTGGCGGACGCTCCGCGAGGCGCTGCGCGGGCACTTTGCCACCGACCTGGTGGCGATGCTCGCCATCGTGGGCGCCGTACTGCTCCAGCAGCCGGTGGCCGGGCTGGTGGTGGTACTCATGCAGACCGGCGGTGAGGCGCTGGAGCGTTACGCCGAGGGGCGGGCGTCGCGGGCCATCCACGAACTGGAGGCGGCGGCGCCGCGCACGGCGCATCGGATTGTCGGCACCGTCATCACCGACGTGACGGTGGATGAGATCCGCGTGGGCGACCTGCTGCTCGTGCGACCGGGCGAGCTGGTGCCCGCGGATGGCGTGGTGGTGGAGGGACAGTCGTCAGTGGACGCGTCACAGCTCACCGGTGAGCCCGTCCCCGTGGAGGCCGGGCCGGCGGTGCCGCTGATGAGCGGCAGCCTGAACGGCGAGGGGCCGCTGGTGCTCCGGGCCACGGCGCTGGCAGCCGAGAGCCAGTACGAGCGCATTGTAGAACTCGTACGGCACGCGCAGGCCAGCAAGTCACCGCTGCAGCGGCTGGCCGATCGCTATGCCGTCTGGTTCACGCCGGTCACACTCGTGGTGTGCGCCGTGGCCTACGCGGCGTCGGGCGACTGGACGCGGGTGCTGGCCGTGCTGGTGGTGGCCACGCCCTGTCCGCTGATCCTGGCCACGCCGGTGGCCATCATTGGCGGCATCAACGCCGCTGCCCGGCGCATGATCATTGTGCGGAACGGTGGCGCGCTGGAGCAGTTGAGTCGCGTGAACACGGCGGTGTTCGACAAGACCGGGACGCTCACCGTGGGCATGCCCGAGGTATCGGGCGTGACGGCAGTCGCCGGGTTCGAGGCGGACGAGGTGCTGCGGCTGGCGGGCGCCGTGGAACAGGGGTCGGGGCACCTGCTGGCGCGCAGCGTGGTGAGCGCGGCCGAGGCCGTGGTGGGGGTGGGAGCGCTGCCGCCGCCGAGCCAGGTGGTGGAGTCTCCTGGCCGCGGCCTGGCCGGTCAGGTGGATGGGCGAGACGTGGTCGTCGGCGCGCGCGCGTACGTCCTGGAGCTCCCCGGCGTGTCGGACGAAGCCGTCACGGAGCTGGAGCGTGATGGCAGCGGACTGCGGGCATACGTGGCCGTAGATGGTCGGCTGGCTGGGATCATCGACTTTGCCGACCGGATCCGGGACAACCTGCCGGATGTGCTGGCGGGGTTGCGGCGGCTGCGGGTGACCCGCACGCTCCTGGTTTCGGGCGATCACACGGCCAACGCACGCGATGTGGCGCATGCCGTCGGGATCACGGAAGTGCATGGCGACCTGCTGCCCGAGGACAAGGTGGCCGTGGTGCAGCGGCTGCGGCGCGAGGGGGCGCGCGTGGTGATGCTGGGCGACGGGACCAACGATGCCCCGGCGCTGTCGGCCGCCGACGTGGGAGTAGCGCTGGCTGGTCATGGCAGTGGGGCGGGCATTACCGTTGAGGCCGCGGACGTGGTGATCCTGGTGGACGAGCCCGCGCGGCTGGTGGAGGCGGTGGCCATCGGGCAACGGACCATGCGTGTGGCTCGGCAGAGCATCTGGGTGGGGCTGGGGCTCAGTGGCGTGGCCATGTACTTCGCGGCGCTGGGGTACATCGCGCCCACCGTGGGAGCCGTGCTGCAGGAGGTCATTGACGTGGTGGTGATCCTGAACGCATTGCGGACGAGCGTGACGCCGACCGCTCCCCGGGCGGGAGCCCCCGTTCCGGGGGCAGCAGGGAGCAGGCTGGCGAGCAGTTGAGCTTGACCGTTGGCTACGGGTTGCTAGGTTACAGACACTGACGCGGGGTGGAGCAGCCTGGTAGCTCGTCGGGCTCATAACCCGAAGGTCGCGGGTTCAAATCCCGCCCCCGCTATACGCCGGCCGGTCCGCAAGGGCCGGCCGGCTTGTTTTTTGGAGCCCGCCGGCGGGATCGCGCGGGCGTGGCGGTGCGGCCGGTTTCTGCCGTCGCGGTGGGCGATTAGGTTTCGCGACCGGAACGCAGTCGGGGCAGGGTAGCTCAGCTGGTTAGAGCACGGCACTCATAATGCCGGGGTCGAGGGTTCGAGTCCCTCCCCTGCTATTCTCGCAAGGCCACCCGAATGCCGGGTGGCGCCTCCAAGTGGACGAGAGGAGGCTCAGGCGCTGCGCGGGGCTAGACCTCGAGCATGCCATCGGCGCGCAGCGCGTCCGCCACGCGCTTCCGCAGCGCCTCCGGGTTCGAGTGCTCCGCCTGCGCGCCGCTGAGCGCCACGAGGAACGCCCGCTCGAACTCGTATTGGGGATAGCACCGGGCGCACATGGCCAGATGGGCTCGGATGGCGGTCATGCGATCGGGCGTGAGCTCTTCATCCAGGTAATCCCACAGTTGCTGCATGACGGTGTCGCAGTCAAGCATCTCGTGGTCGTGCCAACGGTCTTCCGTCATTGGATGTCCCCCCCGTGCGAGGGCGGTCGCCGCGGGGCGAAGCCCGCGTCCTGCGCGTGGATGAGCAACGGTTCCTGCAACTGACGCCGGCCCCGGAACAGCCTGGAACGCACCGTGCCCACCGGTACGCCCAGGACGGCTGCGGCTTCTTCGTATTTCAGGTCCTGCAGGTCCACCAGAATCACGGTGGACCTCAGCACTTCCGGCAGGGCGGCCAACGCCCGCTGAATGGCAGGCGCCAGGTCCACCCGGAGCCAGATGTCCTCGAGCATCGTGTTGCGGACGGAGTCGTGCACTGCCGCGGCCTGACGCGCTTCCAGGTCCGGTGGCTCAAGATCCACCTCGCGCTGCTGGCGCGCGCGCGTTCGCAGGAACTCGTTGCGACAGATGGTAAACAGCCACCCGCGACAGTCAGTGCCCGGTTCATACAGGTGCCACGAGCGATACGCGCGAAGGTAGGTCTCCTGAACCAGGTCATCCGCATCGGATTCGTTTCGGGCAAGCGACAACGCGAATCGCGTGACGTGGGGAAGCCAGCGCAGGGCTTCCTCGCGAAACTGCCTGTCGCGTTCCCGTTTGGCGTCGTCATGGTCCGGCATTGAAGACGTCAACCGTACCTCGGCAGAAATGGTTCCATTCCAGATCGAGCGGGTTCTTGGCAGTGGAGGCGCGAATTTGGGGGGCAGGCCGTCAACCATAAGATAGGATGAATCACTGAGGTCCGGCCATTGCCGCCCGTGCGCCGACGGTGTAATGTCCATGCGATGTCATCGCGTTCCCGTGCAGTCGCGCTCATGCTCCTGACGCTCTCGGCCGTGCAGTTGTTGGCGGCGCCGGGCGGCTTTGCGTGCGGCATGGCGATGACCGGCGCGGATGGCACGATGGCGGGGCTGATGTCACCGGCGACCGCGTCCGGTCCATCGGCCGGCGCAAGTCTGGGGGAGGAGCGATCCAGTCCCTCTGATATGCCCGCGCAGATGCCCTGTGGGTCGGAGGACGGGCAGCGGCTGTGTGTTACGTCCGGCTACTGTACGGCCCAAGCCGTGACGAGCACGGCGAGCCGCCAAATCCCGGTGGACCTTCCGGCGAGCGTTGCATTCGTCGCCCGGGTCGAGGCGCCGAGAGCCTCCGTTGCATGCCCTGAGCCACCACCGCCTCGGGCATAGTCCAGCACCAGAACATCGTCTGTCGGGCATTTGAGGCGCGATCCAATGCGGGATCGCGTCCCCGACGGAATGGTTCCGCCCGCTGAGCCGGAGGCCCGGCCCGCGCGGCGCACTGGACTCATCCCGAGGACTCATGCGTTCCAATTGGTGTTTACTGGTCGCGGTGTTCGGAATTGTCATTCCGAGCGCCCCGCTCCCGGCGCAGGTCGCCGCGGCTGCGGACACGACATCATCCGCTGTTGCCGGGTGGGGGGCGGCGTCCGGCGACGCGGCGGCGGTGCTGGATACCCTGCTGGCCACGGCGCGCACGTCGAATCCTCGCCTTCTGGCGGCGCGCTTGCGCGTGGACGCGGCTCAGGCGCTGGTGCGGCCGGCGGGGGCACGCCCCGATCCCATGCTGATGGCGGGGCTGCAGAACTTACCGGTCTCCGGGCCCACGTTCGGCACGATGATGACGATGACCATGATCGGCGTGTCGCAGATGCTGCCGTATCCCGGAAAGCTCGCCCTGCGCACGCGCGCCGCCGAGGATGAACGGGCAGCGGTCGTGTCGCAACAGACAGCGGCCGAACTTGGCGTGGCGAGTCAGGTAGAGCAGGCGTTCTACGATCTCGCATTTGCCGATCGCGCGTTGGATATCGTCCGGCGCAACGCGGATGTCCTGGCGTCGCTGATTGCCGTGGCCGACGCCAGATATCGCGTGGGCGCTGGCACGCAGGCGGACGTGCTCCGTGCGCGAGTGGAGGCGGCGCACATGGGCGATCAGGCGGCGGCGCTTGCCGAGCAGCGGCGAGCGGACCTGGCTGGGTTGAACGCGCTGCTCAATCGCCCGAGCGATACGCCGGTGGACGCCGCCGGCATTCCAGCACGCATCGTGCACGCCGCGGTCGCCGATTCCGCGGATCGCATTCACTTCGTGTCCGCGGCGCTGGGGTCCCGCGCCGCCGATTCACCGCTGTTGCCGCTGGATTCGCTGCAGGCGCTGGCCCTGCGCTACAGTCCAACGCTCAGGGCCGATGACGCAAAGCTGGCCGCCCAGTCGGCCCGGCTGGCGCTGGCACAGAAGGCGTACCTGCCGGACGTGAACCTCTCGCTGTCGTACGGTGTGCGGCAGGGCTTTCCGGACGTGGTCTCGGCGCAGGTGTCGCTGCCGCTTCCATTCCAGAAGGGGCGGAAGCAGGACGCCGACGTGGCTGGGGCCACGGCCGAGCTGGCGGCGATGGAGGCTGAGCGCCGCGGCGCCGCGAATACCCTCCGGGCGACGATTGCGCAGGAGGTGAGCGCGATCGAACGGGCGCGCACCAACCTGGCGCTCTATGTCACCGCCATCGTGCCGCAGGCCCGGGCCGCGCTGGCGTCAGCCACGGCGAGTTATCAAGTGGCTCGCGTGGACTTCACCACCGTGATCGACGCCCAGGCGACGTTGTTCAATTATGAAATCGCATATTATCGCGCGCTCACGGACTTCGCGAAGGCCGTGGCCGCGCTCCACCGGACGGTAGGCACGGAGGTGCTCCGATGACCAGTCAATTCTCCACCCCGCGGCGTGGGCGGCCTGCCCGCATGACACTGGTCGTCGGCGGCGCCAGCGTGGTGCTTGCCGCGACCTTGGGCACGTGGTACTTCGTGCATGGCGGCGCCCCGGGCGTTTCGGTGCCAGCGCAAACCGGCGCCCCGATGGCGACCGATTCTGCTGGCGCCATGGCCGGCATGCCGGGGATGGACATGTCCGGCATGGACGGGGCGCCGAGCGGTGGTCTGCGGTTGACTGCCGACCAGATTCGCACATTTGGCGTGACCTTCGGTGAAGTGCGCGTTCGCCCACTGGTGGCCGAGGTCCGGACGGTGGGCACCGTGACCGTGGACGAGACGACGCTCGCCATGGTGACCCCGAAGTTCGGGGGCTTCGTGGAGCGACTGTACGTCAATGCCACGGGGCAGGTGGTGATCCGGGGACAACCGCTCATGGACGTGTACTCGCCGGCGCTGGTGGCTGCCGAGCAGGAACTGCTGGTGGCGGGTGGCCTGGAGCGGACGATTGGGCAGGCCGTGGTGCCAGGGGTCAGGGGTGACGCGCCGGCCTTCGTGGCGGACGCGCGACGGCGACTGGAGCTGTGGGACATTTCCGACGCGCAAATTGACGCGGTGCTGCGGTCGGGCGTGGCGCAGCACACGCTCACGTTGTATGCACCGGTGTCCGGCATTGTGCTCCGAAAGGAGGTCGTGCAGGGTCAAGCGTTTCAGCCGGGTCAGTCGCTGTACACCATCGCGAACCTGGCCGATGTGTGGGTGGACGCGGCCCTTCGCGAGCAGGACGCCGCCGATGTACGGGTGGGGTCGCGAGCCGCGGTGGCGCTCACCGCGTTTCCAGGGCAGCCGATCACCGGCCACGTGGCATACGTGTACCCGATACTGGACTCAGCAGCGCGCGCCGTGCGGGCCCGGATTGAACTCCCGAACGCCGCCGGCCGGCTGAAGCTGGGAATGTATGGCGACGTCACCATCACTACGCGGGGTCGATCGGCGCTGACGGTGCCGACGTCCGCCGTGATGGCCACGGGCGACAGCACAGTGGTGTTCATGGACATGGGTGGCGGCGCGTTGATGCCTCACACCGTGGTGCTGGGCGTCAGCGCCGGTGCGTACACCGAGGTGCTGTCCGGACTTGCGTCGGGAGATCGCGTGGTCACCTCGGCGCAGTATCTGCTCGATGCCGAGGCGAACTTGGGTGACGTGATGCGGAGCATGATCGGCATGCAGGGCAGTGGCGCGGGAATGTCCGGGATGAAGATGCCGCCGGCGCCCGTCAAGCCGGAGAGGTAACCGACAATGCTCGCACGAATCATTGAATGGTCGGTGGGGCACAAGGTGGCGGTGCTGCTCGGCACGATGGCGATGATCGGGGCCGGAGCCTGGGCGATGGTGCGGACCCCGGTGGACGCGATCCCCGACCTGTCGGACGTGCAGGTGATCGTGATGACCACCTGGCCAGGGCAGGGGCCGCAGCTGGTGGAAGACCAGGTGACCTACCCGCTGGAGACCGAGATGCTCAAGGTGCCGCACACCAAGTATGTGCGGGGCATGAGCCAGTTCGGGCTCTCCTCGGTATATGTGGTCTTTGAAGACGGGACCGACCTGTACTGGGCGCGGTCGCGCGTGCTGGAGTACCTGAACTCGGCGCAGGGCAAGCTGCCCCAGGGGGCCATGCCCATGATGGGGCCCGACGCGACGGGCGTGGGCTGGGTGATGCAATACATCCTGGCCGATACGAGCGGTGCGCTCAACCTGGCGCAACTGCGAAGCCTGCAGGACTGGACGGTGCGCCCCGCGTTGAACGCGGTAGCGGGGGTGGCCGAGATCGCGTCGCTCGGCGGGTTTGAGCAGCAGTACCAGGTGGTGGTTGATCCTGCCAGGCTGCTGGCATACCACCTGCCGCTGGCCAGGGTGACGCGTGCCATCCGGATGTCCAATGAAGACGTGGGCGGCCGGGTGCTGGAAATGGGCGGATCGGAATACGTGGTGCGAGGCCGGGGCCGGTTCACGAGTCTCGATGACATCCGTGCCGTGGTGGTGGGCACGGGCGTGCGTGGGGAGCCCGTGACCGTGGGCGACGTGGGCACGGTGCAGCTGGGGCCCGAGATCCGACGCGGGATTGCCGACCTGGATGGCAAGGGCGAGATCGTGACCGGGTGGGTGGTGATGCGGTTTGGGGAGAACCCGCTGGCGGTGATTCACGGCGTGAAGGCGAAGATGGCGGAGCTCCAGGCCGCGCTGCCGCATGGCGTGGTATTCGTGGAGGGGTACGATCGATCGGGGTTGATTGATCGCGCTATCGCGACGCTGACGAGCAAGCTCGTGGAGGAATCGATCATCGTCGCGCTGGTCACGCTGCTGTTCCTGCTGCACGCGCGCAGTGCGCTGGTGGCGATCGTGACGATTCCCGTGGGGATCCTGATGGCGTTCATCGCCATGCACCTGCTGCGCCTCAACGCCAATATCATGAGCCTGGGCGGCCTGGCGATCGCCATTGGCGCGATGATCGATGCCGCGATCGTGATGGTGGAGAATTTTCACAAGCATGTAGAGCACAATGGGCGCGACGGTCCACCCAAGGCGCATTGGACGTTGGTCGCCGATGCGGCGCGGGAGGTGGGGCCGTCGTTGTTTGTGTCGCTGCTGGTGATCACGGTGTCGTTTCTGCCGGTGTTCGCGCTGCAGGATCAGGAGGGGCGGCTCTTCAAGCCGCTGGCGTGGACGAAGACACTTTCGATGGCGTCGGCCGCGCTGCTCTCGATCACCCTCGTGCCCGTGATGATCGGGGTGCTGATTCGCGGAGGCGTCCGGCCGGAGGCGGCGAACCCGATGAATCGGTTTCTGGTCTGGGTCTACCGGCCGGTCATTCGCGTGGTGCTCCGGTATCGCTGGAGCGTCGTGCTGGGCGCGCTGGCGGTGCTGGTTGTCACGGTGGTGCCGTGGTCGAGGTTGGGCAGCGAATTCATGCCACCGCTGAATGAAGGCAGCATCATGGACATGCCGTCCACGCTCCCGAGCATCGGCACCGGTCAGGCCAAGGCAATTCTCCAGCAGCGCGATGCCGCGCTCGCGCGGATTCCCGAAGTCCGGACGGTGCTGGGCAAGGTCGGGCGCGCGGAGACGGCGACCGACATGGCGCCAATGTCAATGATCGAGACCATCGCGATTCTCAAGGACCCGGCGGAATGGCGGCCGGGGGTGACGTACGATTCGATCGTGAGTGAGGCGAACCATACCGTGATCACGCCGGGGATCGCGAACATGTGGTCCATGCCGATCAAGAATCGGCTGGACATGCTGGCCACGGGGATCAAGACGCCGGTGGGGATCAAGATCTTTGGTCCCGCGCTGGATACTATCGACCAGATCGGGAAGAAGATCGAAGGGTTGCTGCCGGCGGTACGCGGCACCAATTCGGTGTTTGCCGAGCGAGCCATCGGCGGTCGGTACGTGGACATCACGCTCGACCGGCCGGCGGCCGCGCGCTACGGATTGACGGGCGACGACGTGCTGACAGCCGCGACGGCAGCGGTGGGCGGGGCGGAGGCCGGCCAGGTGATCATGGGCCGCGAGCGATATTCCGTGCTCGTGCGCTACCCGCGGGCCCTGCGGGACGATCCGCAGGCGATTGCCAATACGCTCATTGCCACGCCGTCGGGAGCGCAGGTTGCGCTTGGCACAGTCGCGCACCTGGCGGTCGTGAACGGTCCCAGCTTGATCAAGTCGGAGAACGGGTATCTCAACGGCATCGTATATGTGGACGTCCAGGGGCGGGATGTGGGCGGTTATGTGACCGATGCGCGGCAACTGCTCGCCGCGAAACTCCAGCTCCCGCCGGGCTACCGGCTGGAGTGGTCCGGGCAATACGAAGCGATGCAGCGGGCTGGTCGAACGCTTCGTGTGGTGGTGCCGATCACGATTGGCATCATCTTTCTCCTCCTATACGCCAATTTCCGGAGCGTGACCGAGACGGCGGTGGTCATGCTGTCGCTGCCTTTTGCGCTCGTGGGCGGGGTGTGGTTCATGTGGATGTTGCACTACAACCTGAGCGTCGCGGTGGCCATCGGCTTCATCGCGCTGGCTGGCGTGGCAGCCGAGACGGGCGTCATCATGCTCATCTACCTGGACCAGGCGCACCGTCGGAGCGTGGCGATGCACACCCTGACCGATCGGGCCGCGGTGGACGCCGCCGTGGAACGCGGGGCGGTAGAGCGGGTGCGACCGCTGCTCATGACCGTCACCGCCATCATGGCCGGGCTTATACCAATTTTATGGAGCAGCGGAACGGGTGCCGACGTGATGAAGCGGATTGCGGCGCCGATGGTGGGCGGGATGCTGTCCAGTTCGATCCTGACCTTGCTGGTGATCCCGGCGATCTATTCCCTGTGGAAGGAGCGCGAGCTATCACGGAAGGGAGACGTGTCATGAGCCTGGAGGCGCATTGGTGGAGCCCTGCCTCACGCGGCGCGACCGCGCTCGGCGCTGATCGTCGTGCCCAGGGCGACCAGCGCATCCACCACCTCGCGGCAATGCGTCGGCGTCGTGCGCGGATTCATGATCGTCACTCGCAGCACCCGCCGCCCGTCCAGATTGGTGGCCGTGATCCAGCCGTGCCCCGACGCGTTGTACCGCTCACGCAATTCGTGGTTGATCGCGTCCAGCCGCCCCGCATTCGCGCTTCCGTCGCCCACCCACCGAAAGCACAGGATGTTCGACTCCGGCTCGTGCAGCGCCTCCAGCCCCGGTCGGCTGGTGACCGCGTCATACATCGAACCAGCCAGCGCGCACTGACGATCGTACAGCGCACCAAGCCCGTCCGCCCCGTAGCGCTGCAGCGCCACCCACAGCTTGAGGACGTCCATGCGACGCGAGCACTGCGCGCTGCGCGGACCCTGGTCCCAGTGACGCTCCGTCGCGCCTCCAGGGTGGAATAGATACGGCGCCTGCTGCGCGAACGCACGCTCCAGCACCCGCTCGTCGCGCACCAATACGGCCCCCGCCGCCAGCGGCAGCAACATCGCCTTGTGTGGATCCCACGCCAGGGAGCTGGCGCGCGCGATCCCCGCCACGCGATGCCGATGCGTGGCGGACAACAGTGCCGACGCGCCGTGCGCACCATCCACGTGCAGCCATATGCCGCGCGACTCGCACAGTGTGCCGATCGCCTCCAGGTCGTCAAACGACCCCGTGGCCGTGGATCCGGCCGTGGCCACCACGGCCAGCACCGCACGCCCCTGCTGTTGCAGCGAGTCGAGGATTTCGTGCAACGCCCGCACATCCATGCGGTGAGTGCGGGATGGAACCTGCACCGCATTCCGTACGCCCAACCCCATCACACCCACCGTGCGGGACACCGCGTAGTGCGCGTGCTCGCCGTACACCACCACCGGCGGATTCGTCCCCACGCCGTCGGCCCAGGCATCAGGCATGCTGGCCGCGCGTGCCGCCAGCAGCGCCGTCTGCGTAGCCTCCGTACCGCCAGACGTCAGCGTGCCGCCCGCCTCAGCGCCAAATCCCGCCAGATCGCACATCCACCGGATCACCTGCGTCTCCAGCACCGTTCCCACCGGCGACATCTCAAACACCGCCAGCGATTGATTCAGCGCGCCAATCAGCGACTCCGTCCACACCGCCGCCGGCAAGGGCGCCGACATCTGATGCCCCATGTAACGCGGATGGCTCAGGCGGTGGTTGTCAGCAATCACGTCGGTTCGCAGGCGCTCCACGATGCGCGCCATGCGCTGCCCGCCGCGCGGCAGCGGTTCGGCAAATCGCGCCGCGAGCTCGCGCGCGCTGTGTCGCGTGGTCACCCGTTGCGAGGCATCCCGCGTCTCCGCCAGGTATTCCACCGCCAGGCGCATGAACGCGTCCGCGACCTCGGGGGCCGCGTCACCTTCCAGTTCATCGAAAATCGATCGTTCCATGAATTCCCCGTCTCACCTGTTCACCAGGTCCCGTGCCACCCGATCAACATCTCCCCGTGGCCGGCGGGCGTCGCCATCCCGTGGTTGAACGTGCGGTCCAGCCAATTGTCCGGGTGCCCATGCTGCCACCGTACCACCACTCGTCCTGTGAGCGTACCGATGCCGGCGCCAAGCAGCACGTCGCTCGCCCAGTGCGCGTTATTGTACATCCGCGACAGCCCCGATAACATGGCGCCGCCGTACGTCAGCACGCCGATGAGCGCCTGGTGCTCCGGCCACCGTTCACCGCTTTCCGCCGTCACTGCCGCTGCCAGCGAGAACGCCGCCAGCGTGTGCCCCGACGGGAACGACTGATAGTCGCCCGCCGCACCGAATCCGCGACCCAGCTTGAAGTCGTGCGGCCGGTGGATGTCCACCCGCGGGCGAGCGCGACCGGCCACGCTCTTGATTGCCCATCCCACGACCGACGACGCCACGATTGCTTCGCCCGAGTGGAACCCGACGTCCGTCATCGTCGCATTGTGGTCCACCAGCCCGGAAATGTACAGCCCGCCGGCGATGATCAGCGTGCCCGGGTCTGCAAGATTCCGGAATACGGTCGCCGTCTTCTTCACCGCGCCGTTGTGCTGCCGGCTCGGCTGCTGCATCCACTCGGCGAGCCGTTCATCAAACGGCATCGCAATCAACGTCGCTGCCGTAAATCCACCGGCCATCCACGCGTCGCCCTTGGTAAACGCCTTCGTCGTGCCCGTTGTCTACGCCATTGCCGTAGCCGCCGAGATCACTCCCAACGTCACCACCGTTCCCCCCACCCACCGGAATCCCTTCATGAACACCACCCCAGTTGTCATTGCGGCTCCCCGGTCCAGCATTGGTGTATCCGCGTTATCCGCGCTATCGCAGTTCATGGTGTTCGTCCTGCCCGGATGTCCGGGTCGCATCCGTAGTTACGGCACCACGAGCTTCGACCCCAGCGTGATCTCCACCGATTGCCGCAGGTCATCCAGGAACATCATCTGCGCTTCGTACGCCAGCGCATGATCCTGCATCACCGCATCCAGTTCGTAATTGATTGCCACTCCCAGGAAATTCACGTCGGTCGAGCCCACCCGCACCCAGCTCCCGTCAATCACGCTCGTCTTGGCGTGCATCATCTCGCCCTGCCACTCCCAGATCCGGACTCCATTCATGAGCAAAGGACGATAGTAGCGCCGAGTCAGCATCGTGACCCATGGGTGATCATTGCGGCTCGGCACCAGGATCCGCACGTCCACCCCGTCGCGCGCCGCGCCCTTGAGCGCTTCCATCTCCGACCACGTCGGCACAAAATACGCGCTCGCCAGCCAGATGGACCGTTCGGCGCTGATCGCCTGCATCTGCAGCGCCCGCGCCGCGCGCAGCCGCCACGGCTCCCCTTCGATGATCCCCACCAGCGACGACTCGTCCGTGCGGGGATCCAGGTGCGTGCCGTGCACCGTCGGCCGCAGGTGCCGCGTGCGCTTCACCCGCTCCCCCGTGGCGCGGCGCCACATTTTGTCGAACGCATCGCTCATGTCGTCCGCCGCCGGGCCTTCGATCCGGATCGCGGTGTCCCGCCACCGCGACCGCCGGGACTCGGCCACCCCCGTCATCCACTCACGGCCGATCCCCACGCCTCCCGTGATCCCGGCCCGATCGTCCACCACCAGCAACTTGCGATGGTCGCGCGGAATCAACCCCAGCCACAGCTTCAGCCCCATCCGGTTGAACACCCCCACCTCCACCCCGTGCGCCCGCAGATCGCGCATGAATGCGCGCGACGCGTCCCGCCCGCCAATCGCGTCGGTGATCAGCCGGACCCGTGCCCCGCGCGCCACGGCACCCTTGAGGGCCGTCGCAAAGCGCTCGCCCACCGAATCCGACTGCAGGATGTAGCTCTCCAGCATCACCGAACGCTCCGCCTGCTCGATCAGCGCGATCATCGCGTCAAACGTCTCCGGCCCGTCGTGCAGGAGCTGCGTCCGGTTGCCGCTCGACACGTTGGCCGACGCGATGCGCCACAGTCCGCGCGAGAACAGCGGCACGCCCACTGGGCCTGCCGGGCCCGCCCGGTGCGCCACCGGCGGTGCCGGGCGCGCCGGTTCGATGGCCCGGGCGCCCGCCGCTCGGCCCTCGCCGTCCTCCTGTCCCGACGCTGTGACTGCCGTATTCAGGGGCATGCTCGATATGGATCTGGGCGGAAAGATGGACGCTGCCCGTCGGCTTGCCAACGGCCAGCTCCTCACCTTCGAGAAGATCTACCCGCTCGACGCCGCCTTCGGTACCTGCGGCGATCTTCCGGGAGCCCTGCGCACGTGCAACACTCGCCCCGTATCGTAAATTTTTCGGTACCATCTGGCGCACGCTTCCGAACAGATGCCGCGCGATTGGACCCGGCATCGCCTGTGCGGGCTCGGGTGATTGACGTACACTACGGCGCGGACCGCACGGCGCGGCCGGAGGCGGAGTGACCATACCAGGGGAGGTTGGACAACCAATGGCTGAACCATTCGACCTGATCGTGATCGGCACCGGCTCGGGTGGGTCGGCGCCGGCGTACCGCTGCCGGAAGGCCGGATGGCGCGTGGCCGTCGTGGACGAAGTGCCATACGGTGGCACCTGCGCGGTGCGAGGCTGCGATCCCAAGAAGGTGCTGGTGGGCGCGGCAGAACTGGTGGACTGGCAACGCCGCATGCGTGGACACGGCGTCACTGGCGAGGCTCGTATTGCCTGGGGCGACCTCATGCGATTCAAGCGGACCTTCACCGATCCGGTGCCGGACAATCGGGAGGCCGGGTTCGCCTCGGCGGGCATCGCGACCCTGCACGGGTCGGCCCGGTTCGTGGCCCCGGACGCGCTCGCGGTGGGTGGGGACGTGCTGCGTGCCCGGCATTTTGTGATCGCCTCGGGCGCCGAACCTCGCCACCTCGAGTTTCCCGGCGCCGAACACCTGCGGACCAGCACCGACTTTCTCGACCTCGACGAACTCCCGGCGCGCATCGTCTTTGTCGGCGGCGGCTATGTCTCATTTGAGTTCGCCCATATCGCTGTCCGCGCCGGCGCCGCGGTGACGATTGTGGCCCGCGGTCGGCCGCTCCGTCGATTTGAACCTGACCTGGTGGATCGGCTGGTGGCACACACCCGACGCCTTGGCATCACGGTGCGCTCGGACGCGGAGGTGTCGCGCGTGGAACAGGTGGACGGCGGGTTCCGCGTGTACGTGACCAACGCCGGGAAGACCGAAATGATGGACGCGGACCTGGTGGTGCATGGTGCCGGGCGGGTGCCGGCCACGGCGCGCCTGGCGCTGGACAAGGCCGAAGTGGCTACGTCGCTCGATGGAGGCGTTGCAGTGGATGAATACCTGCGCAGCACTACGAACCCGCTGGTGTATGCCGCCGGGGACGTCACGACCACTCCGGGCAGTTTGCCCCTTACGCCTGTGGCTGGTTACGAGGGCTCCGTCGTTGCGTCAAACCTGCTCCAGAACAACCACCGGCGCGCGCAGTACGGCGCCATCCCCAGCGTCGTCTTTACGGTCCCGACCCTCGCGACCGTCGGCCTGACGCAGGCTGCGGCTGTGGCGCAGGGGGTGGACGTTCGCGTCGAAACACACGATACGACCGGATGGTTTACCAATCGGCGCCTCGCGGCCGAGTGTGGCATGGCCATGGTGCTGATCGAGAAGGGCACGGATCGTGTCGTGGGAGCGCACCTGCTGGGTCAGCATACCGAGGAACTCGTGAACGTGTTCGCGCTCGGCATGAACCACGGCATCCCGGCGCTGGCGTTGCGCCATCACTTGTACGCGTATCCCACTACCGCGTCCGACATACCGTACCTGGTATAGCCGACAGTCGCCGGCGTCCTTCGCGGCGGGTGAGCCGTCAGCGCCCCGTTCCCTGGTCGGCCATCACCTCGTGGTGGTCCTCCGGCGCGCTCTTCACGAGGACCTGATACTGGTCCGGTGACAGCGACGGCAATTTTTGCAGGAACGCGACCATGTCCCAGATCAGTGTGTCGCCGTGTGTCACGCCCCACGCCGCCATCCCGGTCATCTTGATGCCGTGCTTGACGATCCAGAACGCCTCGGCCGGAGTAAGGTCACTGGGTTCGGTGAATTCCGGCGCGCGCGGATAGAGCCCCTGGCTGATCTCCGTCTTTTCCATACCGGGGGCCAGGTGGCAATTGGCGCACATGTCGTCATAGAGCCCGGCACCGGCCGCGACACGCTTCGGATCCTCGAGGTCGGCCGGCACCGGTATGTTTCGCGCGCGCATTGCCACCGAGCGATCACGCGCGGTCTCGAGCAGTCCGTACACCAGTCGCGTGTGGGGGACGTCGGCAGCCACGTTGTACACCCCCCAGTAGACGAACGCCCAGGCGGCCAATGCGGCCAGGATCACGACGATGGCCACGACGCGCACCACGCGCCAACGGCGCAGTTGACGTTTATGCATGAGACAAATATGGCGTCAGAACAGCTTCCAGAGGGGCGGGAAGGTGAACGCGATGCCGAGGAACAGCAGGATGCCCGTCATGATCCGCACACGCCGCATGGGTATCTCGCGTCCACTCCACCGACGGTGCAGCGCCAGCCAGGCGATCAACCAGATCAGCGCGGCAATCGCCGTGCGGCCCGACGCGCCGCCGGCTGGCGCGTAGAGCGCTGGTACGGCAAGCCCGCCGACTTCGTGCAGGATGACAATGAGGCCCAGGACGAACGCCCCGACGCCGGCGCCCAGGATGGCGGCCAGCGCCGCCCCGTTGGGGTGTGTTGCCTCGGCGGCCGTGTCTTGCATGCGTCCTGAGTCATTCATGGCGTGGGCCATATCAGTCTCCTCGAATGTGTCATTGGAGTGGCGCGACCTTGTTGATGAACACACCGAGCAGGCTCACACCCGCGACCAGCAGGAAACATACGGCCAGGAGATAGGTCGAAAGCCGGCGCAGCGCGGCATCGTGCAGCAGCCGGAAGCGGTAGCGCACGCTGACAAAGGCCAGCGCGGTCGCCAGCATCGCGGCGATCCAGGGAACCTGTTCCTTGATTTCCATGGCGAATGACTGCAGCCACACGGTTCCCGGATTGGACTTGATCAGCGACTCTGGATATCGGGCGAGATCAGCCAGGCTGTCGGGAGGCGTGGCGCGATAGGCGGGGAACGTGATGTAAGTGCCGACCAGCACCGTGAGCCAGAGCGCCAGCGCCACCAGGACGAGCAGTCGTCCCAGATACCGCGTCTGTTGCTCGGCGGTCGCATCCGCCAGGCCCGTTGCGTCGGCCACGCGGATGGTGCTCAGGGAGAACAGCGCCGCGGCGAGCCCCAGCAGCGCGCCCCCTCCCAACACGATGCCGTGGATCATCGTCCAGACGCTGCGGCCACTGAATAACAGAGTTTCCATGGCGGATCCGGGCTCACGGTGAACGGACGTAGCACCGCGAGTTCCCGGCGGGCAGTCTGCGTCCTGTCGTTGAACATTAGACGAAGCGTCACGCACGGCAACCCGAGTGGGGGCTCTTGCGGACTCATCCGGTTGGGCGCAACCCGTACTCCCGCTGGCATTTGAAGCGCCGTGGCAAGCGCGCAACACTTGCCATCGCTACCCCGATCGCTGTCGAGTATCGGGGGGAAGCATGAGGTCTTCGAGGAAGAACGCGGCCAGTTCCGCGCGCCCGCCAAGGCCGGACTTGTGATAGATGCTCACGGCGTGCTGTCGAACTGTCCGTTCGCCGCGCGCGGTCTGGTAGGCGATTTCCTTGTGACTCCGGCCCTTCAGCAGCAGGAGCGCGATCTCGCGCTCCGTCGGCGTGAGCCCCCACGCATCAAACCGCTCCTTGATGGCGCTGCCCAATCCGTCGAGGGCAGTCTGCGCGCGACTGCGCCAGGCGTCGCGTTCGTCCTGACGCTCGGCCAGCACGCGCCGCGTAACCTCGAGCGACCGCGTGGCCCGCGCCCAGCCGCGCCAGAGCACGATGCTGGCGCCAACCGCGAACGCGAGCATCAGCACCTCGAATAGCACATGCCCGGAGCGCCAGTCGCTCGGCGCATCCAGCACCAGGTCCACTGTCCCCCCGACCACCATGATCACGAGCACGGCGGTCAGGAGGAGTCGGAGCCCGCGCTCGTTGTCCCCCTCCACGAGGCCCTCCGTCATCCGCCGGATGCTCCGCGCACGCGCCCACCCCCGGCAAAGGTCGGACGATGTCGCGACACACGTCGGATATCTCCCGGATCACGCCCGACGCACGTTGCAATCAACCTAATCACCGGAGATTTCCCATGCTGCCCGATCCGCTCCACCCCGCCATCGTTCACTTTCCCATCGTGCTTGCCGTCCTGCTCCCGATCTTCGCACTCGGCGCGCTCTGGACCATCCGCAAGGGGGCCAGGCCCCGCCGGGCCTGGGCCGTGCCCCTCGCGCTGTCGGCGGCACTTGCCCTCAGCGCCTGGGTCGCCGTGCAGACGGGCGAGGCGCAGGAAGAACGCGTCGAAGCCGTGGTGCCTGACCAGGCGCTGGATACGCACGAAGACGCCGCGGAGCTGTTCCTCACGCTCTCCGGTGTGCTGGTGGTCGTCGCCGCGGCCGGGCTCGCGCCCGGGGTGGCCGGACGCTCGGCGCGCATCCTCGCCACCGGCGGCGCGATCGCGCTCGTGGTTGCGGCCGTCAGTGTCGGCCACAGCGGCGGCGAACTCGTTTACCGCCACGGCGCCGCCAGTGCGTACGCAAACCCGGGCGCCAATTCACTGACCTCTCTCGTCCCAGGATCCGATTATGCCAAACATGAATGAATGCGGCGCATGCCCAATGGTTGACGTGAACCGGCGCGTCTTCCTGCGCGACGCGGCACTGGCCGCCGCGGCCACAATGGCGGCGCTCGGCGTGGTGCCAGGCGCCGCGTTCGCCGAGGCCGTGCGGACCATCACGCCGAAGCGCGTGGCCGGGGTCGATCATACGTATCCAATTCCAGCGGAGGATGGAGTGGCCATTGATACCGGCAACGAAGTCATACTCGTCCGCTGGCTGGGACTTGGCTACGCGTTCTCGCTGGCCTGCCCGCACCGTGGCACCCGGCTTCAATGGCATGCGGATGAGCAGCGCGTCTTCTGCCCGAAGCACAAGGCGCGATTCCGTCCCGATGGCGTGCATGACAGCGGTCGCCAGTCGCGCAACCTGGACCGATACGAGATCCGGCGGGAGGGCGGGGCGCTGGTCGTCGCGCTCGACCGGGTGATTCGCGCCGATGTGGACCCGGCCGCGTGGGCCGCGGCAGTCGTGTCACTCCCGCAGGGCTCCATCAGTACGCGGTGACTCGCTTTGGTCCTCCCGGAAATGGGGTCAGAATGCCCGGCTTTTGCCATCACCAA
The DNA here is from genome assembly GCA_035700805.1 of Gemmatimonadaceae bacterium. Taxonomy (GTDB): domain Bacteria; phylum Gemmatimonadota; class Gemmatimonadetes; order Gemmatimonadales; family Gemmatimonadaceae; genus JAGWRI01. The sequence continues at coordinate 88,844 of DASSOG010000063.1, forward strand.
TGCACCGGCGGGCACTTTAGGTAGTATCCAACAGTGCCAACCAATGGAGATGAGCATGCGGTCAACGCAAAGCGCGATCTCGATGGTGATGGTGGGGCTGACCCTGGCTGCGGGTTGCACACGGACGAAGCCGCCCGAGCCCTCGGCGGATGGGCGGCAGACGCTGGTGCTCCCGCAGGCCGAGCGGGATGCGGTGCTGGCCGAGATGCGGCAGATGCTCGAGTCCACGAACGGCATTCTCCACGCCTCGGTGGCCAACGACATGCCGGCAATCGAAAAAGCCGCCCGGGCGTCGGGGATGGCGATGGCCGTCGATTCCGCCCTCGAGCAGCATCTGCCGGCGGCGTTCCTGCAATGGGGCATGCAGACGCATCGGAGCTTTGACCAACTGGCAGATCAAGCGGCTGCGGGAGGAACGCGCGAGGACGCGATCAGGACCTTGGCCACGCTGACCGATAACTGCGTGGCGTGCCATCGCACGTACCGGGTTGAAACGGACCGTTGAGGGAGCGTGCGATGACAACCAACAGCTTCGGTACTCGTGATCAACTCACAGTGGACGGCAAGACGTACACGATCCATCGCCTGGATCGCATGACCGGCGCACACCGGCTGCCGTACAGTCTCAAGGTGCTGCTGGAAAATCTGCTGCGTAACGAGGACGGCCACCTGGTGACGGCGGAGCAGATCAAGGCCATGGCCGAGTGGCAGCCAAAGGCGGTCTCGCACCAGGAAATCCAGTTCACGCCGGCGCGCGTGCTGATGCAGGACTTCACCGGCGTGCCCTGCGTGGTTGACCTGGTGGCGATGCGTGACGCCATCACCGAGCTGGGCGGCGACGCCCGGCGCATCAACCCCCTGATCCCGACAGAGCTGATCATTGACCATTCCGTCATCGCCGACGTCTTTGGCCGTCCCGACGCATTTGCCATCAACGCGCAATTGGAGTTCGACCGAAACGCCGAGCGCTACCAGTTGCTGCGCTGGGGCCAGCATACGTTTGCGGACTTCAAGGTGGTGCCGCCGGATACGGGTATCTGCCATCAGGTGAACCTCGAGTATCTGGCGCGCGTGGTGTTCACCCACGAGGGCCCGGATGGGCTGCTCGCCTATCCCGACACGCTGGTGGGCACCGATTCGCATACGCCGATGGTCAACGGGCTGGGCGTGCTGGGCTGGGGCGTGGGGGGCATCGAGGCCGAGGCCGCGATGCTCGGCCAGCCCATGAGCATGCTGCTGCCACAGGTGGTCGGCCTCAAGCTCACTGGCGAATTCAAGCCCGGCATCACGGCCACGGATCTGGTGCTCACCGTGGCCGAGCTGCTGCGGCGTACCGGCGTGGTGGGCAAGTTCGTGGAGTTCTACGGCCCCGGGGTGGCCAGGGTGCCACTGGCCAACCGTGCCACGCTGGGCAACATGAGTCCCGAGTACGGCGCCACCTGCGCCATCTTCCCGATCGACCAGGTCACCCTCGATTACCTGCGGCTGACCGGTCGTCCGGAACATCAGATCCGCCTGGTGGAGGCCTATGCCAGGGAACAGGGCATGTGGCATGATCCCGCGCACGAGCCGGAGTATTCGCAAACGCTCGAACTCGACCTGGGCACGCTGGAGCCGTCAATTGCCGGTCCGAAGCGTCCACAGGACCGGATTCCGTTGCGTATCGCGCCCCATGCGGTCAGTGCGCTCCTGGAAGGCCGGACACAAGCCGAGGCGGTGAAGGTAGGTCTCGACAATGCGCTGGCGGGGACATTCCCGGCCAGTGATCCCTTTGAGGTGACCAGGGCCCATCCTGGTGACCGGCCGCACGCCCCGTGCGATTGCGGGCGTGAACACACATGGCGGCGCAATCCGGCCACCGTGACGCTTGCCGACGGCAGTACCAGCGAGATTGACGACGGTCACGTGGTGATCGCGGCCATTACCTCGTGTACCAACACCTCAAATCCGCAAGTGATGATCGCCGCGGCGCTGCTGGCGCGGAACGCGGTCAGGAAGGGCCTGACGCGCAAGCCCTGGGTCAAGACCTCGCTGGCGCCGGGTTCGCGCGTGGTCAGCGACTATTTCGCACGTGCCGGCCTCACCCAATACCTGGACGCGCTGGGCTTCAACCTGGTCGGGTACGGCTGTACCACATGCATCGGCAACTCCGGTCCGCTGATCCCGGAGGTTGGCGCCGCCGTGACGGCGAACGACCTGACGGTGTGCTCGGTGTTGTCGGGCAATCGCAACTACGAAGGCCGCATTCATGCCCAGACGCGGATGAATTTTCTCATGTCGCCGCCCCTGGTGGTGGCGTACGCGCTGGCTGGCACCATGCATGTGAACCTGCAACGCGACTCGCTCGGCACGGGGAGCGACGGCAAGCCAGTTTACCTGCGGGACATCTGGCCTTCGCTGCAGGAGATTGACGCGACCATCGCGGCCAGCCTCAAGGCGGACATGTTCACCGCGGGATACGCGGACGTCTATGCCGGCGACAAGCGCTGGCAGGGGATGCACCTGCCGGAAGGCGACACCTTCCAGTGGCAGCCAGAGTCCACGTACGTCCGCAAGCCGCCGTACTTCGATGGGATGCAGCGTCAGCCGTCGCCCCTGACGGATATTGTCGGCGCGCGGGTGCTGGCCAAACTCGGTGATTCGGTGACCACCGACCACATCAGCCCGGCGGGTGCGATCGGGGCGAACTCACCCGCGGGAATCTACCTGGCGGAGCACGGCGTGGCGCGGAAGGACTTCAATTCCTATGGTTCACGCCGCGGCAACCACGAAGTCATGATTCGCGGCACCTTTGCCAACCTCCGCCTGCGCAACCAGCTCGCACCCGGTACCGAGGGCGGCTTCACCCGCGACTTCACCAAAGCCGGCGGCCCGGTCGCTTCCATATATGATGCATCGGTGAACTATATCGCCGCCGGCACACCGCTGGTCATCCTGGCCGGCAAGGAATACGGCTCCGGGTCGTCCCGCGACTGGGCGGCCAAGGGGACCCTCCTGCTCGGCGTGCGCGCGGTGCTCGCCGAGAGCTACGAGCGCATCCACCGTTCCAACCTGATCGGCATGGGCGTCATCCCACTGCAGTTCGCCGAGGGCCAGAGCGCCGAGTCGCTGGGGCTGTCCGGCGAGGAGACGTTCGCCATCACCGGGCTCGAGGGCCGCACATCCGTCCCGTCCACCGTGCAGGTGAAGGCGACCAGCCCTGACGGGAAGACGCGGCAGTTCGAGGCGCATGTACGCATCGATACGCCGGTGGAGGCCGCCTACTACCAGCATGGTGGCATCCTGCAATACATGCTGCGGCAGTTGCTCGCCGACGCCACGCAGTGAGTACATCAAAGGAGTGCATCCATGAATTCAGTTGTCACTGACACTGCCATTGCGGTTGAGAAGAAGGCGCCACTCTCCGATCTCGAGCTTCACCGCATCGATGCCTATTGGCGCGCCTGCAATTACGTAGCACTCGGCATGCTGTACCTGTGGGATAACCCGCTCCTGCGCGCGCCGCTCGAGGTGGCACACATCAAGCGGCGCCTGGTGGGACACTGGGGGTCCGTCCCCGGCCAGAGCTTTATCTGGGTCCACCTGAATCGGCTGATCAGGAAATACGACCTGGACATGATTTACATCTCGGGCCCCGGTCACGGCGCGCCCGGGCCGCTCGCGAATGCCTATCTCGAGGGGACGTACTCAGAAGTATATCCGGACAGGAGCGAGGACGTGGAAGGCATGCGCCGGTTCTTCAAGGAATTCTCATTCCCTGGCGGCATTGGCAGCCACGCCACGCCCGAAGTCCCCGGCTCCATCCACGAGGGGGGAGAACTGGGGTACAGCATTTCCCATGCGTTCGGGGCCGCGTTCGACAATCCGGACCTGATCGTCGCGGCCGTCGTTGGAGACGGCGAAGCTGAAACCGCGCCGCTGATGGGGTCGCTCTTCTCCAACAAGTTCCTGAATCCGACTCATGACGGGGCGGTGCTCCCCATTCTGCACTTGAACGGTTATAAGATCGCCAATCCGACCATCCTGGCGCGGATTCCTGCCGAGGAACTCGAGAGCCTGTTCGTGGGCTTCGGGTGGAGCCCCATCTTCGTGGAGGGTGACAACCCGCTGCGCATGCACCAGAAGATGGCGGCAGCCGTCGAGACGTGCATTGATCAGATCCGTGCCATTCAGCAGGAAGCGCGCAGCACGGGGAAGCCGAGCCTGCCGCGCTGGCCCATGATCATCCTGCGGACCCCCAAGGGGTGGACGGCACCCAGGGAATTGGACGGGCACAAGCTGGAAGGCTATTGGCGTTCCCATCAGGTTCCGATCCCTGGCGTCATTGAGAATCCCGAGCACCTGAAGTTGCTCGAGGCCTGGATGCGCCGCTATCAGCCGGAGAAGTTGTTCGATGCGCAAGGCAAGCTGATTCCCGAACTGAGGGACCTGGCCCCCAGGGGAGACCGGCGGATGAGCGCCAATCCGCACGCGAATGGCGGCTTGCTGAGGAAGCCCCTCCGGTTGCCGGATTTTCGTAAGTATGCAGTTCCCGTGGCGGCGCCCGGCGCTGCGAGAGCGGGGGCGACCGCGGTCCTTGGTCAGTTGCTCCGCGATGTCATGCGCGACAATATGCAGAACTTTCGCGTCTTCGGGCCCGATGAAACGGCCTCCAATCGGCTGCAGGCTATTTACGAAGTATCAAAAAAGACCTGGCTGGCCGAGTCGAAGCCGGAGGACGCGGACGGCGGGGAGCTCGCGCCCGACGGTCGCGTCATGGAGATACTCAGCGAGCATACGCTGGAGGGATGGGCGGAAGGCTATGTGCTGACTGGGCGACACGCATTCTTCGCGTCGTATGAAGCGTTCTTCCACGTCATCGACTCGATGTTCAACCAGCACGCGAAATGGCTGGAGAAGTGCAAGACGGAGGTCAAGTGGCGTGCCCCCGTCCCGTCGCTGAACCTCCTGGTCACGTCAACGGTGTGGCGCCAGGACCATAACGGCTTCACCCACCAGGACCCGGGGTTTCTGGACGTGGTGACGAACAAGAGCGCCAGCGTCACGCGGATCTACCTTCCGCCCGACGCCAACTGCCTGCTGAGTACGGCGGACCACTGTTTGCGCAGCGTGGATTACGTGAACGTGATCGTGGCCGACAAGCAGCCGCACCTGCAGTACCTGGACATGGACGCCGCGGTCCGGCATTGCGAGAAGGGGATCGGGGTCTGGTCGTGGGCCAGTAATGACCAGAACGATGAACCGGACGCGGTGATCGCGTCCGCCGGTGACGTGGCGACGATGGAAGCCCTGGCGGCGACCGCCCTCCTGTGGGAGCAATGTCCCGACGTGAAAATACGGTTCGTCAATGTCGTGGACCTGTTCAAGCTTGAACAGGCGTCCCAGCACCCGCATGGCATGACGGATCGCGAGTTCGATTCCCTGTTCACCAGTGACAAGCCGGTGATCTTCAACTTTCACGGCTACGCCGCGCTCATCCATAAACTCACCTATCGCCGAACCAACCACGAGAATATCCATGTCCATGGCTACAAGGAGAAGGGGAGCATCGAGACGCCCTTGAGCCTGACCATCCGGAACCAGACGGACCGATTCAGCCTGGCCATCGACGTCATCGATCGGGTTCCCCGCCTCCAGAAGACGGGCGCCCACGCGCGGAACTGGCTGCAGGACCAGATCCGGGCGAACGTGGCGTACGCGCACGAGCACGGTGTGGACCAGCCGGAGATCCGCGACTGGAAGTGGCCGGAGGCGCCCGGTTCCGGGTACGGCGCGTGATGAACCAACGGTGCGTCGGTATGGACGGACCCTCTCCGTATGCCAGGAAGCTGGCCGATGATCGTGGCCAGGTGCGCGTCATGCGCGGCCGCGCTCACTCTTGCCCAAACACGCGTCGGCCCACAAGCTTTCATCTCCTGCGGCGAACCACGGGTGGCGGCGTGGCGTTCTGGGTTGCCATCATCGGTCGTTCGACGTGAATCAGGGCTCGAGTCAACCCGGAGGTCGTTGTGACGCCTGAAAATCGGAGTTGGCGGCAGGGGACCGTGGTCGGACTGATCGCGTATGCATCGGTGGCGCTGTTCTACGGCGCGTTCGACCTGGTCGCGGCACGCGGATCGCTGTTCACGGTCAACCTGCTGGGCCGGGCCCTGTTCAGGGGCCTGCGTGACCCGGCGGTGCTCCAGTATCCAGTGACGCTCGACCCAATGGCAATCTTCTGGTATAACGCATTGCATCTGGTAATTGCGCTCATCATCGGGCAGATCGTGGTCCAACTGGTCGAGCAGGCAGAACGGCATCCCAGGCAGGCCCGCGTGGCGGCGCTCACCATCGTGGCGGGGTTCTTTGTTACGGTTGTGGGCATCGCCTGGTTGACGCGCCCGATGCGTCCGCTCCTGCCGTCCTGGTCGATCGTGACGGCCAATAGCGTGGCGGTATTGCTGGCCGGTACATACCTGCTCCGGAAACGTCCCGGACTCTGGCCTCGCCTCATTGCGCCTGCGGTTGACTGAGCGGAGCGAACAGCCGGTGGGGCCCGACCTGGTGTCAGCCGACGCGCGGTGGATGCAGCGTGCCATGGAGCTTGCCGAGCGCGCGCGGATGGCGGGTAACGTTCCGGTCGGCGCCGTCCTCGTCATGAACGACGAGGCGATCGGTCAAGCTGCGGAGCAGGTGCCCAATGGCCCTCGTGCGTTCGCGCACGCCGAGCTCCTCGCGGTCGAGGCGGCGCTGGCGGCCGGCCCGCGAGAGCTCCGGGCGGCTACGCTCTACTCCACGGCCGAGCCGTGCATCCTCTGCGGCTTTGCAATCCGCGAAGCGAAGATCGGTCGGGTGGTGATGGGGCGTGCTGCCGGAGCAATCGGGAGCGCGCGATCCCGGTTCCCAGTGCTCTCGGCGAACGACGTGGAACGTTGGGGGGCGCCACCGGTGGTGGTCTGGTGGAACGAAGGTCGGGAGGGCCAGCCGGTCGTCGACGGGGGCGACCTCGGCGACATCGCCCAGGCGATGCGCGACGCGTGTGTCGAGGCGGCCCTGCAGGCGTACGACGATGCCGGGATCCGGGGGCTCTGCGCCGAAGGACGGTGGGAGGTGGCCCTGGATGCGATCAAGATGGTGGACCTGGCGTCCATCGCGCGCCGCGCGCGCTGAGACAATCGTCACACCCGGCGCCAGGTCCGGGGCACGTCCATCATGACGGAAATGCCATAGGGCGTCGTCTGCTTGACCATCGTGATACTCCCAAGTCGGTACCCTCCGGAATCTAGCGACCGATCC